>NZ_CP026304.1:7750246-8396100 GCF_003054555.1 Streptomyces lunaelactis
TGCGCCGCGCGCGGGCGTCTTGACCGCATCCGCATGGACCAGTGGGCGCAGGAGTGGGACGAGGTCGGCCCGGCGTGGCGGCGCAGGACCACCTGATCCGGACCGGCCGTTCCTCTACGGTGGCCGGGCGGCCCTGCCTGCCTGGCCGCCACCGTGATGTCGTGCGCCTCCACCAGGCGGCAGTCGGCGGAGACCGCATCCCCGGCTTCGAGAATCACCACGTCCCCCGCACCAACTCCCGCGCGGGCAGTTCCTGGAGCACGGCGTCGCGCAGCACCCGACAGGTGTGCGGCACCATCGCCTGCAGCGACTCCGCCGTCCGCTAGGCCGAGTATTCCTGGGCGAACCCGATGGACGCGCTCAGGACCACCACGCCGAGGATCGCCACGGCGAGTTGCAGTGTGCCGGGGTCCCGTGGCTCCTGGAGTGTGTACGCGAGGGATGTGATCGCCGATGCGATGAGCAGGACGACCGTGAAGAGGTCCGTGAAACTGGGCCGCCAGTTGCCGCCATATGGCCGGGTGCGCTGCGCGCGGGAGTTCATCGGACCCGAACCGCCGGAGCCTGGCGTCGGCTGCCGCGGCCGTCAGGCCGGGGCGACGTGTCCAGAGCGGAGTACACGCCGGTGGGCGACAGGGTCCGTACGGCGGGGCCGTCGGCATCCGCCGCCGGAACTTCTCCGCCGGAGCCGCCAGGAGTCAGTACATCCGTCGGGATGGCCACTACCGCGTCCCTGCGCGCCGACCCGGAAGGCCGGCCGGGCAGCGGTACGGGTCACGTGATGTCGAGGACATCGCCCACCGACCGGCGCGGGGTCGCGGGACCTTCGGGGCCGTATCCGAGGCGGATCACCATCTGTACGTGACCCATCGCCGACCCCGGGTCGCGTACGGCCCACCGCAGTTCCGGCCATTCGAGGGCCTGCGACGTCAGGGACGTGACCAGCCCGTCCAGCGTGGCCTGGAGCAGAACTCGCTCCATCGCCTGACCTGCTCGCAGCCAGTCCTCCGGCCGGTCGCCGGCCGTACCGAGCAGAGCGAGGCGGGGCTGCTTCTCGAAGGTGGCGGAGCCACGGCCGGGAACGGGATGCCAGCCGGCGAAGTCCCGCATGGGAGCGGTGACATCGTGCTGACGGGGGCCGAAGGCATATGCGGGGATTCCTTCCCGCCGCGAAGCGTCGCCCTTGGCACCCGTGTCGGTCCAGCGTGCCATCTCTTCCCGCACTTCTGGGTGGAGCGCTTCACGGCCCTCGGCGTCATGCACCAGGCTCAGCACGGACTTCACGTGCCATGCGTCGGGAACGTACAACCGGGCGCCTTCGAGCAGGGCGGCGCCGCGCAGCCCGTCCAGGATGTCGTCCGGGATCTCCTCGTCGGTGAAGGGGTGGCGGCTGGTGTGCCGTTTGCGGACAGCGGGGTGGAGCACGGCGAGATCGTGCTCAGGGCCCGCGGGTTCGGCGAGGTTCACCTCGGCCAGCAGCCACGGATCGGCGGGGTCGGGGAGCAGTGTGGTGACCGGTTCCCGGCCCGCGTGCACGGCGGCCACCCGCAGATTGAACAGCGCGGCGGCACACCCGAGATGGACGGCACGGTGCGTCGGGTCCGACTTGGGCATCGTGCGCTCCGGATCGGCGCGCAGCTCCATGCTTCCGGTGCCGCTCAGGTACCGGAACTTCCAGGGCTGTGCGTTGTGCATGGACGGGGCTGCCGTGGCGTCCTCGACAAGGGCTGTCACGGTGGTCGGGTCGAGCGGTGGTGAGGGCACTTGATCCTCCTGCCGGGAGGGGTCAGTCATGGGGGACGACGGCGACAGGTGCGGCGCTGTGGTGCATCACCGCGTGGGCGACGGGACCGATGTGCGCCCCCAGGGGAGCCCGGCGCAGGCGCCGGCCGACGACCACCAGATCGGCGTCGGCCGCCGAGTACACCAACTGCTGCGCAGGCGAACCGATGAGAGCCCGCTCGACAACCTGCACCGACGGGAACTTCTGCCGCCATGGCAGCAGCATGTCGCTGAGGGCCTGCTCGACTTGCCGGCCCACTTCCAGCATGGGTGCGTAGCTGTACACGAGGGGGAGCGTCCAGCCGTGTACGGCGCGCAGTGTGCAGCCACGCCGTGCGGCCTCGTCGAAGGCGAAGGCCAGGAGCTTGTCGCAGGACTGGGAAATGTCCAAGCCGACCACCACGTCGCGGTACGCGGACGCGGTGTCCGGCTGCTCGGCGTCGCCGGATCCGGTCCGGGGCTCCTTGCCCTGGTGTTTGGGTGCCCGGACGAGCACGACCGGCTGCTCGGTGGCGCTGACCGTGGCCATACCGACCGAGCCGATGAGGAAGCCCATGATGCTGCCAAGCCCCCGGGAGCCGAGCACCAGCATCTCCGCGTCAGCCGCCTCGATGGGCAGGGCGGCGGCGGGCCTTCCGGAGAGCCGTCGTGTAGTCATCTCCAGTCCGGGATGGCGTTCCCGGAGCTCGTCGGCGGCATCGGCCAGGACCTTGTCGGCCCATCGCTGCTGGACTTCGGGGCCGGCCATGGGTACTGCCGCAGTCGTGGGCCACTCTTCCGCGTGAACAAGGTGCAGGGGTACTTCGCGCAGCAATGCCTCCCGGGCAGCCCATGCGGCGGCGGCCAGGCTCTCGGGCGACCCGTCCAGGCCGACGGTCACATTGCGGGTCATGGTGCGGACCTCCTCCGGGCCGCGCGTGCGGCCACAGCTCCAGCGTCATGGTCCGGCTGCCGTGACAGGAGGGGCCGAGGGGCCCCCGCTGGGACCGACCGGCCCTGCTGCCCCGCGGGACCTCCCCCGATCACGGCCGGCCGGCCGGATCCGCGCCACCCGTGTCCAGCCGGAACGGCGGGTATTCGTCCCTCATCGGACCCGCGTACGCAACGACCCGCAGTACCCACCGGTTCAGCCCCATGATCAGGTCGAAGAGGCCGCGCGGATACTTCTCGGTGAAGGCCAGGACGACGGCCGCGGTGACGGCGAACACGGAGATCAGACCCACGTTCCATGCGGCGCGGACGCCGCCCATGAAGAAGCCGATCACGATGTAGTGCGGGATGGCGAGCAGCCACCACTTCACCAGAACCAGGCCCCGTGACAGACGCTCCGGGTAGGCGCTGTCCAGCCCGCCGGATAGCCGGGTTCCTCGCCGAGGCTGAACGGCGGGTAGCGGTCGGTGCCCAGTGCTCCGTTCGCGTAGCACGAGCCATCGTCACTTGGTACAGATCGGTCGTGGTGACCTCAGACATGGCGGTCGCCGGCCTTCGCTGCCGCCGAGTCGTCCACGTCGTAGACGAGTCGGTCGATCACGTCCACCACTCCGTCGACGCTCTCGCACAGCCGCAGGGTGATGGGGATGAGGCTCTTGCGCGCCACGGTGCCGCTGAGAGTGACTCTGCCGTCGGTGACCTCGACCGTCAGCGCAGAGGGCGGCAGCCCAAGGGTGTGGGTTACGACGTCCTCAAGGATTTCCTCCTGGATCGCCCGGTCCCGCCGCAGGAACAGTTGCAGGAGGTCTCTGCGGCTGATCACGCCGACCAGACGGCCCGACTCGTCGACGACGGGCAGCCGTTTGATCCTGTTCTTCTCCATGACCCTGGCCGCCCGGACCACGCTCCACCCCGGCTGCGCGACGATCGCCGGACTGGACATCAGTCCCTCGGCCACGCTGGATGTGTCTCTCGATGTCTGTTTGCGCAGCAGGTCGGCCTCGGAGACGACTCCGACCGGCCGCTCGTGATCTTCGATCACCGGTACGGCGGTGATGCCAAATTCGTCGAGGAGGCGGGCGATCTCTTTGAATGGGGTGCCCCGCTGCACGCTCACGGCCGTGGGGGACATCAGGTCCGCGACACTGCGGTGTCTCATGGCGCGCCAGTCCTTTCCATCACGTGCCGGATCAGGCAGTCCTGAGTGCAAGCATGGAACGAATCCCGCCCGCGTGCACAGGGCCGAGAGGTCCTCGGAGCGGACCGAATGGATCAGCCTCGGCCGGACAGGGACCTTCGGCCCTGCCACGGACCCCTGTGGCCCTCACCATGCTGATCTCGTGGTGACACCGTGAGAAGTGATCCCCGATGGAACTCGGCGAGGAGGAGTCATGGGCAGCAGCACTATGGGCGGCCCGGAACTCGGAATGGTGGTCGTGGGCGTGGACGGTTCGGCGAATGCGGCGACGGCTGCGGAGTGGGCCGCGGCCGAGGCCGACCGGCGAGGAAAAGCGCTGCGCCTCCTGTACGCCGCTGACACCTACCGGAGGGCCCTGTACGCCTCGGTCGAGACCGTTGAACGCGTGCGCCAGCGCGGGCGCGACGTGCTCAAGGACACGGCGGACCGGCTGGGGGAGCAGTACCCCGAACTGCAGATCAACAAGGAATTGAGCCAACGGGAGCCGACCGTCAGCCTGCACGACGCTGCCGGCAACCACGGCACGATCGTCGTGGGGAACCGCGGCTACGGAGGGTTCGCCGCGTTGCTGCTCGGCTCCGTCGGACTCCGCGTGGCGGCGGGCGCGACGGTCCCCGTCGTGGTGGTCAGGGGCGCAGCGCAAGGGGCGGAGACCGGTGTGGTGGTGGCCGCCGTCCGCGACGAGGACGACCTCGACTGCGTCCGGCACGCGGCGCGCGGCGCGGAACTCCGCAAGGCATCGCTGCGTCTGCTGAGCGTCTGGCAGGTGCTGCGGTACGTGGGCCTGGTGGCCACCATGCTGGACGACGTCGACGAGATCGCCCAGCAGCACCTGCACGGTGTTTCGGCGGTGGCCGACCGGATCCGGGACGAATTTCCCAAGCTCACCGTGACCGCGGATGTGGAAGAGGGCGCGTCCGTGGCCGGGGCTCTCGTCGAGGCATCACGCCAGGCCGACCTGCTCGTCATGGGCGGCCGACGGCCGCCCGATGCCTTCGGCCCCACGCTGGGACGGGTGACGCATGCGGCTCTCCACCACGCCGAATGCCCCGTGGAGCTCATTCCGCGCGAGAGCAAGCGACACCGGGAGGAGAAGTGACAGACCTCGCAGACCGCCGCGGGATGATCGTCGGCGTCGACCCGCAGCACCAGTGCCGCCCCGCACTTGCATGGGCCGCCGACGAGGCCCATCGCCGGCACCTTGCCCTTCGGCTGCTGCTGGCCGTGCCGCCGTCGCACGACACACGCCACGCCGATGTCGCCGCGCACCACATCGAGTTGCGGCGTCGAGGAGCCGAGGCGCTCACGTCCGCTGCCTCCTGGATACGGGAGCGGCACGGGAAGATTGAGGTGATCACGGACTTGCTCGACGGGGTTCCCGCCCCGGCGCTCTGCCGGCAGTCGGCGCAGGCCCGGATGGTGGTCCTCGGCTCGCGTCGGCTCGGCCGGGCGGAAGAGTTCTTCAGCGCGAGTTCGGTGGTGGTGCCTGTCAGCGCACAGGCGAACTGTCCGGTCGTCGTCGTGGGAGAGCCCGAACATGTGACGCAACAGCCGCCCTACCTGGTTGTCGGCGTCGACGGCAGCCAGGCTTCGCGCGCCGCCGTCGCCCAGGCCTTCGATGAAGCAAGCCTGCGGGGGGCCGGCCTGCGTGCCCTCTGGGTGTGGCCGCCCCCGGTGGTCTCATTCACGGACGAGGCGGAGGCGGTGCAGGAGCGCCGACGGCTGCTCTCGGAAACAACGGCGGGCTGGTCGGAGAAGTACCCGGATGTGGCCTTGACACACGAGGTGGTCCGCGGGCATCCGGTCGAGGAGCTTGCGCGGGCCTCCGAGCACGCACTGGCCGTCGTGGTCGGCCGCCGGGGCCGAGGCGGATACACCGGCATGCGGCTGGGATCGGTCGTCCACGGCGTGCTGCACCGGGCGCGCTGCCCGGTGATCACGGTTCCCGCGCTGTGAACGGCGGCCCGCGACACACGCCATGACCTGATCCGTCTCACTGGACATCGTCGAAGCCTGGCGCGACCGCGGGGACGTGACGGCGATGACCGGTGACGGCGTCAACGACGGACCCGCACTACGACAGGCGGACATCGGCGTCGCCATGGGGCGGCGAGGCACCGAGGTGGCAAGACAGTCGGCCGATCTGGTGCTGCGTGCTGTTCAGGGCGCTGACGGTGCCTGGTCGTTGAGGCTCAGGCGGATGTCCACGACGCCTTCGACCGCACGGGCGGCCCGGGCGAGCGGGGAGACCAGCGCCCGGTCCCGGAGGTTGCCGTGAAGGGTGACCACGCCGTCCGTGACGGAGACCTCCACCTCTGCCGCGGATGGCAGGTGTTTGATGACGGTACGACGGATCTCGTCGGCGATGGCCTCGTCGGGCCTGAGGAACGGCCCTCGCTTTTGCCACGTCGGACAGCGGCCGGTCCGCCTGTGCGGGGTCGTCGAACCGGTACTCCTCCTTGGGGAGCAGATCGGCCTCCGAGACCACGCCGATCACACGGCCCTCGCCCTCCAGCACCGGCAAGGCACTGACCTTCCACTGCTCCATCAGCTCCACGATCTCCTTATAGGTGGCATGGCGCCCCACCGCGACTGCGGTGTGGGTCATGACATCGCTCACTGTGTGCGGAGAATCGGGCATGGCGGGCCTCCCGGGCGTTGGTCACAGAGTCATGCCGCTGCCGTGAGGCGCGTACAGATCGAGCAGGCGGATACGGGCGGCACGCAGCCGGTGAGCAAGCACCCGGCCGACCCAGTTTCCGATCGCGGAGCCGAAGGCAGGGTCGGCATCCATCATCATCCGCACCGTTGACGCGTCGAACTCCTGGGCGCGTACTGGCGTCATGGCCTCGGCGCCGAACTGCCACACATACGGCGGGAACAGCCAGGACCAGCCCACGAGTTCACCGAAGCCCAAGTTCTCGATCACCGCCGGGCTCCGTCCCGGAACCTGGATGTCGAGAGTGACAGTGCCGGACTGGATGATCCAGAACCGGTCGGCGGGGCGGCCTTCCTCGAATATGCGGGTTCCTTCAGGGAATTTGACGTCCCGGGTGGTGCCCAGCAGCCGGGCACGGTGCTCGGGGGCCAGAACAGCGGTCATACGGATGGGGGAGGGGGTACTCATTGCTGGGCCTCCGTTTCGAGCGCGCGGCTTTCCTCGGTGATGACGGGTGAGCCGTCCGGGCCGCACTCGCCGGTTCGCCCGCGGGGCCGCTATCTGTGCTCAGCGTCAGTCACCCGACCGGCGCCGGGGAAGGGCCGGGCGGCCCAGTCTGCGGCCCGACAGGCCCAGTTCCGCCCCGCTTTGGTATCGCGGTCAGGTAGGCGGTGATGCTTTCGGCCCACATGGCAATCCGGGGGGGGCCGCATCCGGGGCCGCCGTCGCTCGACTCGTCTCCTCGCTGCCCCGGTGCAGTCTCGAGGACGCTCACTGATCCGACGGACAGATACTCCGTCCCGTGAGGCGCTTGGGCTGGATCGAGATCCACTGCTCGCGTTTGCCCCCTGCCCACGGCCTGGTGTGCGCGCGATCGGCCAGCCGTCGCACCGCGTCGGGCTCCGTAACAGCCCGCGCAGGGCCGACTGCGAGCACGCTCCAGCCCTGGCTCATCGCCTCGTCCATGTGGTCGACCCCGAATGCCACGTCCGTTCCCATGGCGGCCGCCGGGGCGGATCCAGGTGCGGCACGGAAGACGATCGCGTCATCGACGACCTCGTAGTTCACAGGGATGACCGCCGGGCCATCGGGCGTCGATACGGCGACGCGGCCCACGCCATGCGTGGAAAGCAGGGCGCGGCATTCATCGCCTTCGAGGTCTCGAAGCCGAGGGTGCGGGAGCGCCTGACCCCGGCCGGGCGGTAGATCGATGCCGCCGCCGCGCAGGGCGGCTGCGGTGGTCCCCAGCGCGTCGGCCAGCCGGATAAGGCTCGCCAGGCTGGGGTCTGCCGGGCGCTCTTCGAGGTACGCCAGGTACTGCGGCGCCATTCTGGCGCGCCGCGCTGTTTCTGTCCGGGTCAGCCCTTGCCGCGCGCGTTCGTGGGCGATGCGCCGACCGATGTCGCTGGGGTATTGCGTTTCATGGGACGGTGTTTCGCCGGGCCCGTGCTCGATGTGATGGATGTGCGCGTCCGGCCCGGGGAACACGAGCGTCACTTCGTCCGTGTCCGACCAGCGCACGTCGTACGGAGGCGTTCCGTCCGCGTGGTGGAGCCCGACGATTTCACCGTTGCGCCTGGTGGCGCCGGTGTTCGGGCTTTCGACGACGAGTTGATCGCCAAGGTGAGCTCGCATGATCATCACCGCTCCTGCGAAGCGTCGCTGTACCCCCAACGTGCCACGCGCGGTGTCCTGGCGCATGGGTCGAGAAGTCCGAGTCCGGGGGGCCGTACGGGCCGGTCTCGGCCCGATCGGCACCAAATGGGGGCCGGACGGCTCATCCGATGGAACCGGACTGAGCTGACGCGATGATGCGGCGGGCGGCCCCGCCTCGGCAGCGCCGCTTCGCCCGGCGGGCCGTGCCGAGACATCCGGGGTGCGATGGTGCGCGGCGGCGTTGGGCCGAAGAGCCAGTACCAGGGCCGAACCGCCCCTGCCGGGGGCTCCGCCCGGGGTGCGACGGTGACAAGGGGAACCTCTCCCCTCAGCCGGACGGAAGGCGGTGGGCACGATGGAGCTGCCCCTGGTCGTGGGAGTTGACGGATCGGAGTCCAGCCTCCAGGCACTCGACTGGTCGGTGGACGAGGCAGCGCGTCATGGAGTGCCACTGCGGCTGGTGTACGCCTCCAAATGGGAGCACTACGAAGGCGTCGCACTTGCCGGGAGCCTCGGCCGTCCCGATGAGCGGGTCCTCGCGGAGAACACCGTCGGATCGGCCGCCGAACGTGCCGGCCGACGCAACCCGGATGTGAAGGTCTCGGCCGCGGTACTGACCGACGACGCGGCGACGGTGCTGCTGCGCGAGAGCCGTAATGCCTCGGCGGTGGTCACGGGATCGCGCGGCCGTGGGGAGTTGAGGGGACTGCTGCTGGGCTCGGTCGGTCTGGCCGTGGCGGCCCGGGCGCACTGCCCGGTCATCGTTGTGCGCGGCGACAAGGCGGCGCTCGGGAGCACGCACGGGCGGATCCTCCTCGGCGTAGCCGACACCCCCGGGGGACGGGCGGCGGTCACGTTCGCCCTGCGCGAGGCCGAAACCCGCGGCTGCACCGTCGATGCGGTCCGTGCCTGGCGCCGCCCCGCGCACGAGACGACGGACCATCCGCTGCTCGCCGGCGATCCTGCCCGCTATCACGAGGAGCAGGCCGCGACGCTGCTGGAGGAGGCGCTCGGAGAACTCGTACGCGACAATCCGGCCGTGCAAGTGCACCGGACCGCCGTCGAGGGCCCGGCCCACACGGTGCTGGTGCAGCGCTCGGCCGCCGCGGATCTGCTCGTCGTCGGCGCACAGCGGCGCCAGGGCCATTTCGGTCTCCAGCTCGGCCGGGTGGCGCATGCCGTGCTGCACCACGCAGACTGCCCCGTGGCTGTCGTGCCGCAGCTGGTGTGATGGCGTGCCGCCTCACGACAGGACGTGTCGAAGTGCCGCCGAGCAGCCGCAGCCGTAGCGGGGCTCCACTCCGTCGCGTCATCTCCAGGCCTGCGGACCGACATCAGGGCCTGCCGTCCCCAGGTGTGGACCGTGTGGCCCTGATCCCGCCGCTGCTCGGGGCACCAGGATGGCGGCGAAGACAACGGAGCAAGGGGCTCGGTCGGTGACCCCCGTTGGGGAATCCGGTCCCGATCGCGCGCCAGAAGGCGGGAATCGTGAAGGAGACGCTTCCGCTGGGCCGGATCGCGGGAATACGCGTCGGGCTCCACTGGAGTGTGCTGGCCATCGTCGTCCTCGTCGCGCTGACTCTCGCACGAGGGCGGTTCCCCTCTGCGCACGCGGGCGAATCGGCCTGGGTCTACTGGGGACTTGGGATCGTCACGGCGATCGTCTTCCTTGTGTCGCTGCTGGCACATGAGCTCGCACACGCCGTTGTCGCGCGTCGCAACGGTATCGAGGTCGAAGGCATCACGCTGTGGATGCTGGGCGGAGTCGCACGGCTGCGCGGCGAGGCGAAGGACCCGGGTGCGGAACTGCGTATCGCGGGCGTGGGACCGCTCGTCAGCGCTGCGGCAGGGGTGCTGTTCACAGGAGTCGCGGTCTGGCTGGAGATCCTGGCCGTGCCGGGGCTCGTGGTCGAGGCCATGGCCTGGCTGGCTGCCATCAATTTCGTGCTGGCAGTGTTCAACGCTGTTCCCGCAGCGCCACTGGACGGCGGTCGAGTGCTGCGCGCGTTCCTGTGGTGGCGCAGCGGCGACCGGGTGCGGGCAGCGCTCAGCGCCGCGAACGCAGGGCGGGCGCTGGGCTGGTTCATGCTGTTCGCCGGCTTTGCATCGGTCCTGGTCACCGGGGATCTCGGTGGCCTGTGGTCGGCTCTCATCGGCTGGTTCCTCATCGCCGCCGCGACGGCGGAGGTGCGGGAGGCACAGCTGCGGGGCGCGCTGGCCGGGTTGGCGGTGCGGCAGGTGATGACACCTGACCCCGTCACCGTCGCGGCCACGGACACGGTCGAACATCTCTTGAGCACCACGCCGTTCGGCCGCTATCGCCATTCGACGCTTCCGGTCGTGTCGCACGACGGGACGCCGGTCGGTCTGATGACGGTCGCAAGGATCAACCGCGTGCCTGTGGAGGCGCGCTGCGCCACCGCCGTGGCAGGCGTCATGTGCCCATTGACCGATGTGGCGACGGCGGAGCCCGGTGAAGCCGTCATGGACCTTCTGCCGCGTCTCGAGTCGAGTGCCGAGCGGCGCGCCCTGGTGCTGGACGACGGACATCTCGTCGGCATCGTCGCTCTGTCGGACATCACTCGCGCGGTTTCGTGGCTGACGACGGCGACACGTTCAGGGCCAGTCACAACTGCCAAGCAAGGGAGGCACGGTGATGGATGACCAAGCCAGAGCCGGCGGCGGTGCGGCTCTGCGTTCGGGGGCGGCAGCACCCCAGGGACGTATCGATGTCACGCACGTGTCCGGCCAGTCGTACGCAGTGTTTGTGCGCGATCACGAACTGACCGTCGACCAGCCGGTCGACGCGGGAGGCTCCGACGAAGGGCCCACCCCCGTGGAGCTGTTCGTCTCCTCGCTCGCTTCGTGTGCCGCTTATTACGCAGGACGTTTTCTGGAGCGCCAACACCTGCCGAACGAGAGCCTGCGGGTGCGGGCGGAGTTCGACATGGCCGATGACCGCCCGGCGCGGGTTTCGGCCGTGCGCATGAGGATCGAACTCCCCGAAGAGATCGGCACGGTGCGGCGCAGGAGCCTGCTTGCTGTTGTCGATCACTGCACGGTGCACAACTCGCTGCGTGTCCCTCCCGAAGTCAGCGTGGGTGTCGGTTGATGTCGGCCGGACAACTGTCCAGGGCGGGGCGATCGATCCCCTGGCCTCGCCGCCGCACTCGACAGGACAGGACGAGGGTGCAGGCATGAATCAATCGACGTACGAGTGCCTGATTGTGGGCGTCGACGGCTCGGCTGCCTCGCTCGCCGCGCTGCGCTGGTCGGCCGCTCAGGCCAGGTTGTTGCGGACTCATGTGGTCGCGGTTCACGCCTGGCTGCCGACGGGCGCGCGTCGCGCACCGTACGCGCCTGCTGCCGAGCTGCCCACGCCCGAGCAGGACCGCCGGCGTGCGGCAGAGAGGCTCCACGGCATGGTGTCCCGCCTTCTCGAACTGGACCCGGAAGCACAGGTCCGCACCCTGCTGGACCAGGGGTCGCCCGTCCCGGTACTGCTGCGCCACGCCCGTCACGCTCTGCTGCTGGCCCTGGGCCGCGGGCCGCGTGTGGACATCACCCTGCCCGCCCTCGGCTCGGTGGCACGGGATTGTGTCCGGTGCGCCAAGTGCCCGGTGGTCACAGTGCCCGAGTCGCCGTCCGAGCTCACGGCATGCCCGGTCCCGCTCGGCGAGGACTCGGCAGTGCGGCTGGAACAGGCCTGAGCGTCTGACCCGGTCGGCCCATACCGGGGGACGTTCGGCCCAGGGCGTGAGCCACCTCCGGCGTGTTCGACTGAGCACGCCACCCTGCGGGTCTGCGGGGCGGGTGCCGGGGCCGGTCCTCGCGTGGCGGGCTTCGCTGAGGGCGGGCAGCGTGGACTACGGGGGCACAGCGAGAGAGGCGACAGGCCATGGAGAGCAAAGCATCGGCGGGCCGGGTTGTGGTGGGTGTCGATGGTTCGCCGTCGTCGCAGTCGGCTCTGCGGTGGGCGATGAGGCACGCCGGTCTCATCGGGGGCGTTGTGGAGGCGGTGTAGTGCGTGGGAGCTTCCGGGGACGCACGGCTGGTCGGCTCCGGTGGTGGACGCCGGTCTCGACGAGGAGGTCGCGCATTCCCGGTTCGTCGGAGAGCTGTGAAGCGTGGTCGGGGACGCGCCGTCCGTGGAGGTGCGGGAGCGTTTCGTGCGGGGTAATCCGACGGAGGTGCTGCTGGCCGCGGCGGAGGGGGCTGAGGTTCTGGTGGTTGGAAGCCGGGGCCGGGTGGATTCGTCCGTGCACTCCTGGGTTCTGTGAGCCAGCAATGTGCTCTGCACGCGACGTGTCCGGTGGTCATCGTCCGGCTGGACAGCAAGGCCGGAGTGGACCCGACCGAGGCCGCCTGAGCCACGTTGCCTGCGTCCTGCTCGGCAGGGGGACGGCGAACGGCGCCTTCGCCGACAAGAGGGAGGCGGGACGGTGCAGCGCGCGACACCGGCGATCGAACTCAATGCCCTGACGAAACGGTACGGGAAGACCATCGGCGTCGAGCGGCTGGACATCACCGTGAACAGGGGCGAGGTGTTCGGATTTCTCGGCCCCAATGGGGCGGGCAAGACGACGACCATCCGCTGCCTCGTCGGGCTCCTGCGGCCGACCTCCGGGCGGGTCCGTGTGCTGGGCCTGGATCCCATAGCCGACCACCTCCGGCTGACGCCGGCACTTGGTTATCTGCCCGGTGAGCTGCGGCTGTACCCGGAGTTGACAGGCAGGCAAACGCTTGAGCTGCTGGCCGACCTGCAGGGGGCGGCGGTCCCGCGCTGCGCGGAACTGTGCGAGCGGCTCGCGCTGTCCGACGCCGTCCTCGGGCGCCGAGTCCTGGAGTACTCGCGTGGGATGAAGCAGAAGCTGGGACTCGTCCAGGCCTTGCAGCACGACCCCGAGCTGGTGGTGCTCGACGAGCCGACCGAAGGCCTGGACCCGTTGGTTCAGGAGACGTTCTTCGAACTGTTGGCGGAGGCCGTGGCGGCGGGACGCACCGTTCTGCTCTCCAGCCATGTGCTGCCCGAGGTGCAGCGCACCTGCGAGCGGGTGGCGATTGTCCGGGACGGGCGCCTGGTGACCGTACGCAGAGTGGCGGCCCTGCGCGATGCCCGCGCCAGAAAGGTCCGGCTCACCTTCACCGACGGCCAGGGGCGGCGCCCGCTCGGTGCGGCCGAAGAGTGGGCGCCGAAATGGGAGGGCGAACAGGTCGAACTGCTCGTACCGCCCGATCAGGTGGTGGGCGCCCTTCGCGACCTGCTCACACTGCCGGTCGGAGACCTGACGGTCGAGGAAGCGGGCCTGGACGAGGCCTTCCTCGACTTCTACCGCCATCCTGATGCCGAGGACCAGCCGTGAGGAGCCGCTTTGCGCTGTTGTGGCTGGCGCTGCACCGCCGCCGTCGGATGCTGGCGGCGCTGGCCCTCGGGATGGTCGTCTTCGAAACCCTCATCGTGGTGATCGCCAACACGATTCCGCCCACGCAGCTGTTCGGCGGGCAGGGAGGAACGCCGCCGGGTGCGTTCAAGGCTTTCAGCGGTTCCACCGGCGATGTGTCGATCGCCAGTTACCCCGGACTGCTGGGCGCCGGACTGGTCCACCCTTTCTGGATTGCCATGCAGCTCACGGTGATCGGCTCGCTCGCAGCCGCCGCGGTGGCTGCGGACGTGGAGTCCGGGACGATCGAACTTCTGATGGTCCGGCCCGTCTCCCGGGCACGGCTGCTGGCCGAGCGGACGGCCGCCCTCGTCATCGCCTCCGTGCTGCTCAACGCGGCGGCCACGGGCACCATGGCCGCCGGAGTTCTGCTCTCACCGCGCCTGCACCGCGAGGTGCCGATCACTGGTGTCTTCTCCGCAGGGCTGCTCGGCTGCGGTTTCGCCCTCTGCCTGACCGGTTTCGCGCTCGCCGTCTCGGCATTGGGTCGAAGGAGAGGTCAGGTGGTCGGGGCGACGATAGCCCTCGGATCCGTGGGATTCGCCGTGAACTTCGTCGCGCTGGCCTGGTCCAGGGCAGCGCAATTGCGCTTCGTCAGCCCGTTCCACTACTACACACCGGGTGACGCGCTTGCCGACGGCACGGTCCCGTGGGTCTCGTTCGGCGTACTGGCAGGTGCCGGTCTGGCCGGACTGACCGCGGCGTTCGTGCTGCTCGCGCGTCGGGACCTCGCACCGTAGCCAGAGGCTTGAGAGCGCCCGGGCGCCGACGAGTGCCGCCACGCACTGTCAACGATGGGCGACGACGGCGACGGGTGCGTCGGCGTGGTGCATCACCGCATGGGCTACGTGGCCGATGTGCGCACCCACGGGACTGCGCCGAATACGGCGGCCGACGACCACCAGATCCGCGAGGGCGGCCGCATACAGCACGTGCTGCGCGACCGGGCCGACGACGGCCTTCTCGACGACGTTCACCGACGGGAACTCCTCCCGCCATGGAAGCAGCAGGTCGCTGAGCGTCTGCGCCACCCGCCGTTCCACGTCCGATTGGATCCCCGGATCGAGGGCCGGTGCGTAGCTGAAGCCGAGAGGCAGGCTCCAGGCGTGGACGACCTGCAGGGTGCACCCGCGCTGTGCGGCCTCGTCAAAGGCGAAGGCAAGGAGCCCGTCGCAGGAGTGATCGATGTCCACGCCGACTACCACGTCCCGGTACGGGCCCGTGCCCTCGACCGGCTCGTCGCCGGTGCCCGGACCGGTCTCCCCCTTGCCCTTCGAACTGGTGGCCCTGACGAGTACCACGGGCCGTTCGGTGGCACTGATCGTTGCCATACTGACGGAACCGATGAGAGAGCCCGGCATACCCGTCAGCCGGCGTGAACCGATCACCAGCATCTCCGCCTTCGAAGCCTCGGCGGGCAGGGAGGCTGCGGGCCGCCCCGGCAGCCGGCCTGTGGTGACCTCCAGGCCCGGATGGCGCTTGCGCAGTTCGTCGGAGGTGCGGCTCAGGAGGGTGTCGGACCATCGGCGCTGCTCATCCGGGCTGACCAGGCGGACCACAGCCGTCGTGGGCCAATCGTCCGCATGGACGAGGTGCAGGCGGTCTCGGCGCAACGCGGCCTCACGTGCCGCCCAATGGGCCGCGGCGATGCTTTGCGGCGAGCCGTCCAGGCCCGCGGTGACGGTTCCCGTCATGGTCGGGGCCTCCTTTGGCCGGCCCGTGCGGACCCGAACGGGTCCGCGCTCCGCTCAGTGCACCGGCATATCCACATCGATGTCCGCCTCCACGTTCACCACGCCCGGCACTGCCCGGGCGGCCCGGGCGAGCACGTCCGGAAGTGAGGTATCGGAAACCGTGCCGGTCAGAGTGACGAGCCCGTCCTCGACATGCACGTGTACCGTCCCTGAGGCGACCGGGACCAGCTGCGCGACCAGCTCGCTCCGTACCTCCTCCGCGATGTCGGCGTCGGGACGGAGATAGATCTTCAGCAGATCGCCACGGCTGACGACACCCACGAGGTGACCCTCGCCGTCGACGACGGGGAGCCGCTTGAGATGCCCGCGCGCCATCAGCCGAGCGGCTCCGGCGACCGTGGCGTCAGCCGACACCGTCATTGCCGGAGCGGTCATCAGCTGACGTGCCGTCACCGCCCCTGACGTGTCGTCCCCCTGCGCCTTCACCAGCAGATCGGCCTCGGAGACCACGCCCGCGACGCGACCGTCGCCCATGAGAACGGGCAGGGCGCTGATCCGCCACTGCCGCATGCTCTCGACCATTTCCCTGATCGGCGCATCGGGGCCAACCGCGATCACGGCGTGGGTCATCACGTCACCAACAGTTCGCAGATGCTTCATGACCGACCTTTCGCAGTGGTTTGCGATTCTTTGTCATGAGTATCCGTCACGAGCCGTACGACGCATAGGGCCGACCGGGAACGACTGGAGAGCCGTTCGGACCTCGGCCCGCCCGATCGGCCCCTGCCAAGCGGGCTGCGGCCTGCGGGCAGAGGGTCAAGGCTTGTTGAGTGGACCGGAGGCGTGCAGCGTGGCCAGGCGCCGGCGGTACTCCTCCTCGTCGATCTCGCCGCGGGCGAATCGCTCGGCAAGCACCTGCTCCGGTGACGGCACGTTCGGGCTGTGGGTGTGCTCGGGAGTCTGGCCCAGGGCGCGGAAGAGCAGAACGGCAACGGTGATGATCAGTACCCAGAACAGGATCATGCTGGCCGACATCGCGAACCAGCCCCAGCCGCTGACGTCGTGGTTGAACCAGAACATCATCATGATCACATCCTCGGTCGCCCGGACTGCGGGTGCGGACGCGCTGTCCGGCTTGGCTCATGCGTCACTGCCATCGTCGCCGGATGTTGGTCGGTGGGTGCAGAGTCCACTGGTCCCGGGCTGTTGGGCCGGTCAGCCCCTACCGGGGGGGCGGAGGCCGACGAGCGGGGGAAGCGTGGCGTGACACGAGGATCCGAGGGAACCTTCAAGGTCCGATGCTGACCTTTCGCTGACTCCCAAGGGGCATCCAGGCGCCTGAACTGCGGAAACGCTGCCGCGGAGGCTGGACTCCGATCCGTCGACGCCCACGACGAGGGGCAGCTCCATCGTGTCCACCACTTTCAAGGGCCTTCTCGATACGAGTTCCCTGACAGCACCGTCGCACAGCGGACACCTTCACACGTAGGGGCGTTCGGCCCTGCTGGGGGACATGTGGCCCAACGCTCGCTCGTTGGTGCGACCGATGCGGCAGGCGGGATGCCACGGAGGGCGAGGCTGGGCGAGCCGCTGCCGGGCCGGCCGGACGGTGGCCGAAGGCCGGTCGGCCCTCTTTGCTGCCCCGGGTAGCCCCTGGGAGCCGTGATGCCAGAACCCGACGCTGGTCACGGCATCGGTTACGAGGAGGCACAGCCATGACCGAGACTCAGCCGCAGGTGCACGCGCTTCTGACCGACGGTTCGACCGTGCGGATACGGCGGGCAGGGCCGGACGACCGGGACGAGGCTCTTCGGCTACCGCAGTGGCCGCCCCGTCGACATCGAGGGGCTGGAGCAGCTCCTGCTGAGGTTGTCCCGCATGGCCTGTGATCTGCCGCAGCTGGCGGAGACCGACCTCAACCCCGTCGTGGCCCGGCCCGGCGGCGTCAGCGCCCTTGACGTCCGCGTCCGGCTGCTGCCACGGCGCGCCCCCGACCCGTACCTGCGCCGGCTGCGCTGAGTGCTCCGTCCGCAAGGCGGAGTAGAGAAGGAGGAAACGAGAATGAAGCACACGAAGGTCGGCACCGTGATGGCGGACGGCGTCGTCAACGCCCAGTACGGCACCGGGTTCAAGGAGATCGCGAGGCTGCTCGCCGCAAACCGCATCAGTGGGCTGCCGGTCGTCGACGACGACGAGAAGGTCATCGGCGTCATCTCCGAGACCGACCTCATGCTCCGGCAGGCGGAAACAGCGGAGCCGGGCGCCCGTGAACGCAGCCGTTGGCTGTCGCGGCTGACCAGGTCCGGTCGCCGTGCCGCCGCCAAGGCACAGGCCCGCACCGCAGGCCTGCTGATGTCCGCTCCGGCCATCACCGTGCATGCCGACGAGTCGATCGCGGCCGCCGCCCGGACTATGGCACAGCACCGCATCGAGCGGCTGCCCGTGGTCGACGAAGAGGACCGTCTCGTCGGCATCGTCACGCGCCGCGACCTGCTGCAGGTCTTCCTGCGCCGGGACGGGGACATTCGCCGCGAGGTGATGGACGAGGTGGTCATGGGCGCCCTGTGGCTCGTGCCCCAGACCATCGCGGTCAGTGTGCATGAGGGCGTGGTCACCCTGAAGGGCGAGGTGGAACGCGCCAGCGAGAAGCCCATCGCGTTGAATCTGACGAGTCGGATCGACGGTGTGGTCGCGGTGGTCGACGAACTGACCTACCGCCTCGACGACTCGCATCTGCAACCTACCGAGCAGTCCCTGCACGGTGTCACCGAAGGCTGGCTGCGCAAGCTGTGAGGAGGGGAACGATGTGACAACCAGTGTGCTCGTCGCGTACGCCACGAAGAGCGGGTCTACGGCCCGGATCGCCGAGATCATCGCCGAAGCCCTGCGCGAGCAGGGCCTGCAGGCCGAGGTCCGTCCCGCCCGGGAGGTCCTCAAACCGGCCGGGTACGACGCCGTGGTGCTCGGCGGCGCGCTGTATGCGGGCCGATGGCACAAGGCGCCCTCCGCTTCGCCCGCCGGCATCAACGGGCTCTGGCCGGTCGCCCGGTGCGGTTGGTCAGCAGCGGACCGCTGGACGCATCCGCGAGCGAGCGGGACATCCCGCCAGTGAAGGGGGTGGCCCGTGCCGCGGGCCGGCTGGATGCCCGCGGACACTTCACCTTCGGCGGTTGCCTGGAGGAGGGAGCGCGGGGCTGGATCGCCCGGTCGCTCCTCAAGCAGGCCGCGAGCATCGCCAAGGAACTGGAGGTGTAGCAGGTCGCGCGCTGAGTGCCCGACCTGCAACTGATTCATCGCCAGGGCTCCTCGGAACGAGGGCAAAAGGTGCGGGCGCCGCCGCTGAACCCCTGGCTGCCCAGGGCCAGAAGCTCAGCCTCCGCGCCCGCCGACAGCAGGGCAGCAGCTGCGGGCTGCGTAACGCAGAGCGCGGCGCCGCTCTCGGGGGTGGGTTGCGCTCAGCCCTGCTCGACGACCACGTGCGGCACTGCGTCCAAGACGCACTCCGCGCCGACCAGGCCGAAGGTGAGGCCAAGGGCGAGAACTCACCCGGGCTCTGCGCCGCACAATGCGTCTGTGACCGCCTCTGCGGCCCGCGGGCCAGGGACAGCGGGTGGAAGCGATGGCGAGCCCGCGCCCATCGGCCCCGAGTCGTGGTTCTCACTCGATCGCACCTCACAGCACTGGCTGCAGGGTGTGCTCACGCCCAGACCGTTTTCAGGCTTCTTGTGGGAGCATGCTCCCGGCCATTGGTTTGGCCGCGCTGCCGACGTCTACGTATCCGTTGGGCGCAGGCCGGCCAGGGCGAGGTCCACGGCGTCTTCGGCCCAGCCCATGCGGCCGCCGCGGCCGGCCATGTAGTCGGCGTAGAACGGGCCGAGGAGTGCGGAAACGGCCGCTTCGAGATCGGCGCCGGGGCGGATCTCGCCGCGGTCGCGGGCCTGTTCGAGGACCTGGCGCAGCAGGGTACGCCGGGGGAGCACGGTGCGTTCGCGCAGCAGGGCGAGGAGTTCGGGGGTATGGGCTTCCTCGGCGAGGCATGTGCCGATGAGTGCCATTCCGCGTACGCGCTCCACGGTGGCGGCGAAGTCCTTGAGGATCGTGATCAGGTCGGCTCGGGTGTCTCTGCTCGCGGGTGGGGCTTCGGCCATGCGCAGGGCCGCCAGCGCGGCGGTGAGGAGGTCGGCCTTGGTCTTCCAGCGCAGGTGGATGGTGGACTTGCTGACCTGTGCGGCGGCGGCGACCTGGCTGAGGCTCATCCGGGTGTAGCCGTGCGAGGCCAGCAGTTCCAGGGCCGCCTGGAGGATGGCGGCGTCCTTCTCGGCCGATCGTGGCCGCCCTGCACCCTTGGTCTCCGTTTCACCCATCCGGACAGGATAGGCAGAAATCCGTACCGAGTGGTTCGGTGCGGATTCCTGGACTACGAAGGGTGAGGTAATGGTCAGAACTTGTCGGTGTTGTCCTGGACCCACTCACGGAAGGTGCGGGCCGGGTGGCCGGTCAGCTCCTCGACGGCGGCCGAGACGGGCAGCGCGGCGGCGTCGGGCCGAGCACCTCCAGTACGGAGGGTACGAGCATTTCCGGCAGGTGTCCCAGGTCGCGCAGGGCTCCGCCCGCCTCCTCCACGCTCAGTTCCTCGTACGTGGCTGTCAGGCCGAGGGCGTCGGCGACGATGCCGGTCTGCTGGGCAGGGGTCAGCGCCTCAGGGCCGGTGAGGAGGTACGCCTTGCCCTCGTGGCTGGGCTCGGTCAGTACGACGGCGGCTGCCTCCGCGATGTCGCGGGTGTGGATCAGCGGCAGCGCGGTGTCGGCGAACGGGGCCCGCACGTCGCCCTCGGAGCGCAGTGCACCGGTCCACTGCAGGATGTTGTACGCGAAGCCGGACGGGCGCAGGAACGTGGCGGGCACGCCCGCCTGGTTCAGCGCGTTCTCGGCGACCTCGTGGTGCATGCGGATGAAGTTCGGCGTGCTCGGGCACGCATAGGCGGGGGCTTTCGTCGTTCGTACGGGGCGGGGTGGGCGGGGGGTCAGGCGCCGCTGGGGGCGCCCGCGATGTGGAAGTTGAAGTCGGCGTGGCCGAGCGTGTCCCACAGGCGCAGCCAGATCGGCAGCAGCATCTCGGTGCTGCGGGCGGTCTCGATGGTGCCCAGGTCGATGACGGCAGTCTCGGGCCAGCCGAAGGAGACCAGCAGCCCGGTGACGGCCTTCTTCGCATCAGTGTCGTCGCCGGAGACGAACACGGTGTGCTCGCCGGCGACCCGGGCCGGCTCGACCATGATCTGGCAGTTCATGGTGTTGAGCGTCTTGACGACCTTCACCTCGGGGAAGGCGCGCTGGATCTGCTCGCCGAGGCTGTCGGTGTTGACCGGGGTCAGCGACGGGGGCATACCGTGGGAGAAGTCCAGCGGGTTGGCGATATCGATGAGGATCTTGCTTGCCAGGTTCGCGGCGCCCGCGGCGTCCAGGGCCTGCAGGGTGCCGACACCGGCGGTGGTGTTCACAACGCTCTCGCCCCAGGCCGCCGCGTCGGCGAAGGTCTCCAGGCGGACCTGCTCGTTTCCCGCCAGCCAGTTGGAGAACGGCGGGTTGCCGTAGCCGTCCGGCTCGGTGCGGGCGAGGGTGGCCTTGGGGTCGCGGGTGCCGATGACGACCTCGTGACCGAGAGACGCCAGCTTGGCGGCGATCGTCCGACCGACGACGCCGGTGCCGAGGACTGCGTAACGCATGAGGGGGACCTTTCGGGGGAAGTTCGACGTCTCGACGGAGTCCGTCTGGCGTCTTCCTAAATCTAAACCGAGTGGCTCGGTATTTCAAACGCCTATGCTGTTGGCATGGGGAAGACACACGCGGATCGCTGCCACGGTGCCGCAGGGCGGCCGCGCTGCCCGGCCAAGGAGGCCGTGATCCTGGACGCGGCGCTGATGCTCCTGTCCGAGCGAGGCTTCACCCGCATGCCCCTGGACGGCGTCGCGCGGGCTGCCGGGGTCAGCAAGGCCACCATCCATCTGCGTTTCAGGACCAAGACCGAGCTGGCCGCCGCCGCGCTGAAGACCCTGCGTCCCTCCTCCGCGCCGCCGGAGACCGGGGATGTGCGCGCCGACCTCGTCGCCCAGCTCGCCGACTTCGCCGCCACCCTCACCCGAACGCCTGGAATGGCCCTGATCGGCACCTGCCTGGCTGAAGAGGCCCACACCCCTGAGCTGCTGCAGCTCTTCCGTGAGTGCGCTGTTCAGCCCCGCCGCGACGCGATGCGTCGACTCCTGGACCGGGCTTGCGTGCAGGGTGTGCTCGCCTCCGGCGCAGATCCGGACGCGGTGACCTCCGCCCTGCTCGGCGCCTCCTACGCCGACCACCTCGCCGGACGTACCACGGCCGAAGGTTGGGCCGAACGCACCGTGGCCGGCGTACTCGCCCTGCCTGTATGCCCGTAGCTGCCGCGCTGGCGGCCCGGCCGTACGCGAGGTGTGGGCAGGGATGGGCGTGGATCCGGTTCTCACGGACTCACCATCACGGCTTACCTCGCGGACTGTGACGCGCGCCACGCCCATCGGGGGAAATGGCTCGCTGGTGCCATGGAGTTACAAATACCGATCCACTTGGTTTTGATATTGAGTCGCCGCGACGCACAGCACGCACCATCACGTCCCCGGTGAGAAGCGCCATGAGTGCACCGCGCACCCTGATCGTCCTGGCCCACCCCAACCTGGCCGGTTCGCGTGCCAACGCCGCGATGATCGAAGCCGTCAAGGACCTGGACAATGTCACCGTCCACGACCTCTAAGCCGCCTACCTGAATTTCCGCTTCGACGCCGAGCGCGACCGGCAGCTCATCCGCGAGCACGACCGTGTCGTGCTGCAGTCCCCCCTTCCAGTGGTACGGGATCACCCCGCTGCTGAAGCAGTGGATGGACACCGTCCTGTCCATGGGCTTCACCTTCGACGGCTCGCCGTCCGAGATGCGCGGAAAGCGGGTCCTGCTCGCGGTCACCGTGGGCAGCAGCCCCGACAGATACAGCCCCGACGGACTCAACCGCGCCACTGTCGACGAACTGCTGCTCCCTGTTGTGCGCAGCATCGAACTGTGCCAGGTCGACTACCTTGGCGCCCTCAAGCTTTACGGCCTCATGTTGGGCACCATCTCCTCACCAGCGGCGACATCCCCGCCCAGGTCTGAAAGGGCACGGCACGATCCCCAGGGGCGGCAGGCACACGGCATTGGCCCGCCGCCCCACCTGATGTGGCCTGCGGCCTCAGGCCTCGCCCAAGGGCCTCTGCGTGGAGGGCGGCCCGGGCGGCTCCTCGAGAATGCTCCACGCAACCGGGCCCAGCAGGTCGGCCAGCCGCTCGAAGACATCCAGGAACAGGTCGTCCACCGTCAGGACGCCCACGACACGGTGTCCGTCCAACACGGGCAGTCGGCGTATCCCGGACCTGCGGAAAGCCCGGTACGCCTTGTGGATGTCATCGCTCGCGTCCACCGTGACCACATTCGAGGACATCACCGTATCCACCCGCTCGTCTGGGTCCAGGCCCCTGGCCAGGGCGCGCACCGCGAGGTCGCGGTCGGTGACGATGCCGCGCAGCGTCCCGCCCTCCGTGACCACCACGGAACCCACCCCGTACTCGTCCATCTGCCGGGCCACCTCTCCCAGTGGCGTCCGCGTCGGGACGGCCACTGCCGGCGAGCTCATCGCATCGGAGATCTTCATCGGCCGACTCCTGATTCACAGCCCTTGGGAGAGCAAAGCTGGTGACTCACGCACCTCAGGCTGCCTGCTCCTCCAGGAGTGCACCACCTGGAGCGGCAGCCGGCGGCGCTGAGCTTGGCTGCCCAGCCAGCGGCAGCCAAGTTCTCGGGCGATCCGTCCAGGCCAACAGCAATGGGACCCGAGTCGCAGATGCTGCTGCCTTTCAGCCTCGGCGCTGGTCGGCCGGGCACCCCAGAGGCCGATGCTGCCAGGGGTCGGACACCCGGCCCTGTGGTCGCTCCGATCCCGCCTCCGACTCCCTTTACTCCATTGCGGTCTGTCGACCTCCCGCCCTGGCCCAGGACGGCCACCCGGCCGCAAGACCCCCGGTCCATCCCGCGTCACGACGTGCACGCAGTGCGCAAACTGGACCCCACGAAGCAACGGACGAAGAACTCAACGACGGCACGTTCACGCGATGTCCTCGCCGCGGCGTGCAGTCCGGGCAGCTGAAGGACATCCGGGCGTTCGACCCCGAGCGCCAAGGCCGCTGGTCGTTGAGCTCGCAGCAGGCGACGCTTCGCCGGCTGGACAAGTCGTTCGCAGCGTTCTTCCGGCGGATCAAGGCCGGGGACACGCCCGGATACCCGCGCTTTCGTGGCGTGAACTGGTTCGACACGGTGGACTTTCCCAAGGACGGCGACGGCTGCCGCTGGGACTCCACCCCTCACGACTCAGTCACCCGAGTGCGTTTCCAGGGCGTCGGGCACGTCAAGGTCAATCAGCACCGCACGGTGGTCGGCAAGGTCAAGACCGTCAGCGTCAAGCGCGAGGGCCGTAAGTGGTTCGTCGTGCTGACCTCCGAGCACAACCAGCCCGAACCGCTGCCCAAGACCGGCAGCGTGGTCGGCATCGACCTGGGCATAGCCTCGTTCCTCACCGATTCAAACGGCGTACATGTCCCCAACCCGCACCACGCCCGCAAGGCCGCCGCCAAGCTCGAAGCAGCCCAGCAGGCACTGTTCCGGTTCCCACGCCGCAAGGCCAAGGACCGCACCCGCAACCACCAGCGGGCCGTGGAGAAGGTCGCGACCCTGCACGGCAAGGTGCGACGCCAACGGCTCGACCACGCACACAAGACCGCGCTCGGCCTGGTCCGTGAGCACGACTTCATCGCGCACGAAGACCTCAAGATCCGCAACATGAGCAAGGCCCCCGCACCGAAGCCCGACCCCGAGACGCCCGGCAGCTTCCTGCCCAACGGGGCAGCGGCCAAAGCGGGACTCAACCGTTCAATCGCTGACGCCGGATGGGGGGTGTTCCTCGCGATCCTGAAAGCAAAGGCCGAGAGTGCCGGGCGGGAAGTGATGGCCGTGGACCCCCGCAACACCTCCCGCACCTGCCCCGAATGCGGGCACACCGCGAAGGAGAACCGGCCCATACAGGAAAAGTTCCACTGCGTCAGCTGCGGCCACCAGGCGCATGCCGACAAGGTCGGGGCACTCAACGTTCTACGGGCCGGGCTGGTCCGTCGCAACGCCAACCAGGCACAGCGAGAAGCCCCGTCCTCCAGGACGGGGAGGAGTCACACCGAGGTTGTAAGTGCACCCACCCACCCGTCGCGGGCTGCTGCCGTCATCCAAGAGGGCCACGGCGCAACCGTGGTAGGGCTCCGGAAGTAGCGCCCCAGCACGCCGACAGGCACTCGCGGACCACGGCGCCGGTCCGCTGCTTCCGCCGTGCTTCCGGCTCGCGCGGGTCCCTTGGGCCCTCTGCGAGGACCTGTGGCCCCTCCTGCTCCGTGTCGGCGCCCGCCACTGTGGCGGCATCACGACGTTCTCGGACTCGGAGGTCCCCAGATGTCCCGCACCGTCACCGTCGGTCTCGACGGTTCCCGAGAAAGCATGGCGGCCGTCGACTGGGCCGCGCGGGAGGCGCTCGCGCGCGGCCTGCCGCTTCGACTCGTCCATGCCTGGGACCTCGAGCCGGACGTGCACACGCCGCTCATCGGTCCGGACACGCGCCGCCATTGGGCCGAGCGCACACCGCGCAAGGCCGCGGAGTGGGTACACAGGCACCATCCCGGGCTCAAGGTGGAGACGGCGATGAGGTGCGGGGAGCCGGCTGCGGTTCTCTGTGAGGCGGCGAACGAGGCCGATCTGCTGGTCCTCGGGTCCCGAGGGCTCGGCGCGATCGCTGGCTTCGTCGTCGGGTCGGTGTCCCTGGCCGTCGTCGCCCGTACCCGCCACCCCGTCGTACTGGTCCGGGACCAGGAGCCGCAGGTGTCGGCCGGTGCGCCCGGGGCGGTGAACGGCGACGTCGTCCTCGGAGTCGACATCTCCCATCCGTGTGATGAGCTGCTGGAGTTCGCCTTCGCCCATGCCGACCGGCACAGGGCCGGGTTGCGCGTGGTGCACAGCTGGAACTTCCCGCTGGTTTGGGGTTCGGATGCGGCAGCGGCGGCCGTCGTGCTCAAGGGCGACCTGGAGGCGGCGAAGACGGACGCCCTGGCTGCGGTGCTCCTGCCGTGGCGGAACAAGTTCCCTGAAGTGCGGGTCACCGAGGAATGCCGCCTGGGCCGTCCCGCCTCCGACCTGCTGGCCGCAGCGCGCGGTGCCCGTCTCGTGGTGGTCGGACGCCGCAACCGCACGTCCTCGATCGGTACGCACACCGGGCCCGTGACGCATTCCGTCCTGCATCACTGCGCCGCCCCGGTCGCTGTGGTGCCGCACGACTGACCGACGCGTCCGACCGGCGCCGCTGCCCGCCTTCTGGGCAGCGACGCCACGCGTGCTGGTGCTCCAAAGGATCAAGCGTGGGCAGGCAGGCAACTTGCTCCGGCAGTATTACGCGGCGGCCACAGGTCCCTGGCTGACGGGACCAAGGGCCCCGTCTCCACGGATCCGGCAGGGCCGGACGGCAGTGCGCCGGGCTCCGGAGGGCTCTGTGCCGTGACTTCAGGAGTGGCGAGCATCGACCGGGAGGGCGTCGCCGGATCCGGCCGTGGGCGCCACGCCGAATGTTCGGAGGCAGCGATGACCGTGGTGGCACAGCCCGTGGTGGCACAGGCCGAGGGCGCCGGGCTCGAACGGGCCTGGCACGGCTTCGAGGGGCAGCACTGGCGTGAGCGGATCGACGTACGCGACTTCATCCAGGCCAACTACACCCCGTTCCCGGGGGACGGCGGCTTCCTCACCGGCCCGACCGACCGAACATACCGAGTGTGGGGGAAGGTCTCGGCGCTGTTCCCGGAGGAGCGTCGCAAGGGGGTTCTGGACGTGGACACTGCCACCCCGGCCACCATCACCTCGCACGCCCCGGGCTACATCGACCAGGACGACGAGCTCATCGTCGGCCTCCAGACCGACGCCCCGCTCAAGCGCGCGATCATGCCGAACGGCGGCCTGCGGATGGTGCAGAGCAGCCTGCGTGCCTACGGCTACGAGCCGGATCCGTTCGTCACGCGCGTCTTCGGTACGTACCGCAAGACCCACAACGAGGGCGTCTTCGACGCGTACACGACCCAGATGCGGTCGGCCCGCAAGGCAGGCATCATCACCGGCCTGCCCGACGCGTACGGCCGCGGCCGGATCATCGGCGACTACCGGCGGGTGGCGCTGTACGGCGTGGACCGTCTGATCGAGGCCAAGTATGCCGAACGCACCGGACTCGACGCTCTGCCCTCTACGGAACCGGTCATCCGGGACCGCGAGGAGATCGCCGAGCAGATACGGGCCCTGGACGAGCTCAAGCAGATGGCCGCCGGTTACGGCTGCGATGTCTCACGCCCCGCCACGACCGCCCACGAGGCAGTCCAGTGGCTCTACTTGGGGTACCTGGCCGCGGTGAAGGAACAGAACGGCGCCGCCATGTCACTCGGCCGCGTCTCCACCTTCCTCGACGTCTACCTGGAGCGCGACCTCGCGTCGGGACGCATCGACGAGACCCGTGCCCAGGAGCTGATCGACGACTTCGTCATCAAGCTGCGCATCGTGCGGTTCCTGCGCACGCCCGAGTACGACGAGCTGTTCTCGGGCGATCCCACATGGGTGACCGAGTCCATCGGCGGCATCGGCACCGACGGCCGGCCCCTGGTCACCCGGACGTCCTTCCGTTTCCTGCAGACCCTGTACAACCTCGGCCCCGCCCCCGAACCGAACCTGACGGTGCTGTGGTCGCCCCAACTGCCCGATGGGTTCAAGCGGTTCTGCGCCCAGGTGTCCATCGACACCAGCTCCATCCAGTACGAGTCGGACGAGCTGATGCGGCCGCGCACCGGCGACGACACGGCGATCGCCTGCTGCGTCTCCGCCATGGCCGTGGGCAGGCAGATGCAGTTCTTCGGCGCACGGGTCAACCTCGCCAAGGCGCTGCTGTACGCGATCAACGGCGGGCGCGACGAGATGACGGGCGAGCAGGTCGCCCCTCTGTCGCCGCCGCTCATGGGCGAGTATCTCGACCACGACGAGCTGGCCGCCGCCTACGACCGCGTGCTCGACTGGCTGGCGGAGACCTACGTGGGAGCCCTCAACGTCATCCACTTCATGCACGACAAGTATGCCTACGAGCGCCTGGAGATGGCCCTGCACGACCACCCGGTGCAGCGGACCCTGGCCTGCGGCATCGCCGGCCTGTCCGTCGCCGCCGACAGCCTCTCGGCCGTCAAGTACGCCCGGGTGAAGGTGATCCGGGACGACACCGGGCTGGCCGTGGACTACGAGGTCGAGGGCGACTACCCGGCGTACGGCAACAACGACGACCGCGCCGACGACATCGCGGTGAGACTGGTCCGCTCGTTCATGGCCAAGGTGCGCCGCCACCCCACCTACCGGCAAGCCGAGCACACCCAGTCGGTGCTGACCATCACCTCCAACGTGGTCTACGGCAAGCACACCGGCAACACCCCCGACGGCAGGCGCGCCGGACAGCCCTTCGCACCGGGCGCCAACCCGATGAACGGCCGGGATCGTCACGGCATGGCCGCCTCCGCCCTCTCGGTCGCCAAGATCCCCTACGACGAGGCCCGCGACGGCATCTCCCTCACGTCGACGGTCACTCCGGACGGCCTGGGCCGCAGCGCCGGCGAGCGCGTCGGCAACCTCGTCGGACTGCTGGACGCCTACATCGCCTGCGGCGGCTTCCACATGAACGTGAACGTCCTGGACCGGGCGACCCTGGAAGACGCCATGGAGCACCCGGAGAAGTACCCGGACCTGACGATCCGCGTCTCCGGCTACGCCGTCAACTTCGTACGGCTCACGAGCGAACAGCAGCGCGACGTCATCAGCCGCACGTTCCACGGCGCGACATGAGCACCGGACACACAGCACCCGCGGAAGGCGGGACGGCGAGCGGCCGTCCCGCCGCCGATGGGCTGACGGGACGGGTCCACTCATGGGACCTGTCCACCGGCGTGGACGGCCCGGGAACCCGCTTCGTTCTGTTCACCAGCGGCTGTCCGCTGCGCTGCCTGTACTGCCAGAACCCTGACACCTGGCGCTTGCGCGAAGGCCGCCCGGCCACGGTCGACGAGGTGATGGCGGAGATCGGTAAGCATCGTGCCTTCCTCACAGCCGCGGGCGGGGGAGTGACCCTCAGCGGAGGCGAGCCCCTGCTCCAGGCCCGCTTCAGCGGTGAGGTGCTGCGCCGGTGCAAGGAGCTGGGCATGCACACCGCGCTGGACACCTCCGGTCTCCTCGGCGCACGGGCCGGGGACGACCTGCTCGCCGACACGGACCTGGTTCTGCTCGACATCAAGTCCTTCGACGCCGGGACCTACCGCCGACTCACCGGCGGCGCGCTGGCCCCCACACTCTCCTTCGCCACACGCCTGAACCGGCTCGGGGTCCCCATGTGGATCCGCTACGTACTCGTCCCGGGATGGACCGACGACGAAGAGGCCGTCGACGGCTTGGCCGCCTTCCTCGCCGGGCTCGACAGTGTGGAACGCGTTGACGTCCTGCCCTTCCACAAGCTGGGTGCCCCCAAGTACGAAGCCCTCGGCATCCCTTTCCCCTTGCGCGCCACGCCCGCGCCGGATGTGCAGTTGGTGGAGCGGGTCCGGGGACAGTTCCGCGCCCACGGTCTGCGCGCGGACTGACCCCGTGGCCCGGTCGCCGGCGGAGGGCCGAAGGTCCCGTCCAGTCCGGCGACCGGGCCACGGACGGCAGTCCCGAAGGGCCTCTGCGTGGGGACTGTTGCCACCCGATTCCGCACCGCCCGGGTGACAGGGTCAAGTCATGGCCGAGGCGCCGTGGCCGGCGGAGGCAGCACTCTCCGGCGAGAACTCCACGTCGCGCCTTGAGCACAACTCCCTTCTCCCACTGTGCCGAGGAAACATGTCCTTTCACGTCGACTCCGAGACCGGCCTGCTCAAGCAGGTCATCCTGCACCGGCCCGACCTGGAGCTGAAGCGCCTGACCCCGACGAACAAGGACGCGTTGCTCTTCGACGACGTTCTCTGGGTCAAACGAGCCCGGGAGGAGCACGACGCCTTCGCCGACACCCTGCGCGACCGCGGAGTCCGTGTTCATCTCTTCTCCGACCTGCTCACCGAGACCCTGGCCATGCCCGCCGCCCGCACCCTCGTCCAGGACCGCGTCTTCGACGAGCGCGAGTTCGGCCCGCTCGCGACCGACAAAATGCGCGCGCTCTTCGACTCCCTGGAGCCGGCCGAACTGGCCAAGTGCCTCATCGGCGGTGTCACGAAGAGGGAGTTGCTCGGGCGCATGAGCCCGGTGCCGAGCGTACGGCTGCACGCCATGGCACCCGACGATTTCGTACTGGCTCCGCTGCCCAACCATCTGTTCACGCGGGACACCTCGTGCTGGGTGTACGACGGCGTGAGCGTGAACCCGATGAAAAAGCGGGCGCGGCGCCGCGAGACCGTCCACTTCGAGGCGATCTACCGGCACCATCCCCTCTTCGAGAAGGGGGAGTTCCAGCGGTGGACGGGCGGGGAGGCGGCCTATCCGTCCACCATCGAGGGCGGCGACGTCCTGGTCATCGGCAACGGCGCGGCGCTCATAGGGATGAGTGAACGCACAACCCCGCAGGCCGTGGAGAGCCTGGCCCTGCGCATGTTCGCCGCGGGCTCCGCGCGCCGTGTGGTGGCGCTTGACCTGCCCAAGAGCCGTAGCTTCATGCACCTGGACACGGTGATGACCATGCTCAGTGGCGACACGTTCACTCGTTACGCGGGGCTGGGCATGCTGCCGTCCTCCACGATCGAACCCGGCCCCGGAGGCCAGGGACTGAAGATCACCGATCACGAGCCCGAGGACATGGACCAGGCCATCGCCGACGCCCTTGGCCTCGATTCCATCCAGGTACTCACGCCCAGCCAGGACGTCCGCTCCGCAGAACGGGAGCAGTGGGACGACGGCTGCAACGTACTGGCCGTGGAGCCCGGTGTCGTCGTGGCGTACGAGCGCAACGTCACCACCAACACCCATATGCGCAAGAACGGCATCGAGGTCATCACCATCCGCGGCAGCGAACTCGGCAGGGGCCGCGGCGGCCCGCGATGCATGAGCTGCCCGATCGAGCGCGAAGCAGCCTGACACGCCGTCAACTGCCCTTCTGCTGCAAGAACCCTCACTCGTCGAATAATCAAGGAGCCGAGCCGCCATGGCCGTCGAACTGCGTCACCGTCCCTTCCTCAAGGAACTCGACCTCACCCCGGATGAGTTCCGCCACCTACTCGAGCTGTCCGCCCAGCTGAAGGGCGCCCGTTACGCGGGCACCGAAGAACCGCGCCTGCGTGGCAAGAACATCGCGGTCATCTTCGAGAAGACTTCCACGCGCACGCGCTGCGCGTTCGAAGTGGCCGCACACCAGGAGGGCGCCCATGTGACCTACCTGGAGCCCTCCAGCTCGCAGCTCGGCCACAAGGAGTCCATCAAGGACACCGCCAGGGTCCTGGGGCGCTACTACGACGGCATCGAGTACCGCGGCAGCGATCAGCGACTGGTGGAGGAACTGGCCCAGTACGCCGGCGTCCCGGTGTGGAACGGGCTGACGGACCAGTGGCACCCCACACAGTCGCTCGCGGACGTGCTGACCATGTGGGAGCACACCGACAAGCCGCTGACCCAGGTGTCGTTCGCCTACCTCGGCGATGCCAGGAACAACGTCGCCAACTCCCTCCTGATCAGTGCCGCGATGCTCGGCATGGACGTGCGCATGGTCGGCCCCCGCTCCCTGCACAGCGCCCCCGAGGTGGTGGCCGAAGCCCGCAGGGCAGCAGCTTCCACCGGGGCGAGGATCACCGTGACCGAGGACATAGCCGAGGGCGTGACGGGCGTCGACTTCGTGTACACCGATGTGTGGCTGTCCATGGGGGAGCCCCCGGAGATGTGGGACGAGCGGATTGCCCTGCTCAGGCCGTACCAGGTGACCATGGACGTGCTCAAGGCCACCGGGAACCCGCAGGTGAAGTTCCTGCACTGCCTGCCGGCCTTCCACGACAGCGACACCACCGTAGGCGCGAAGATCGCCGCACGGACCGGCATGACCGCGATGGAAGTCACGGACGAGGTCTTCGAATCCGCCCACTCCATCGTCTTCGACCAGGCGGAGAACCGGCTGCACACCATCAAGGCCGTCCTGGTGGCCACCCTCGCCGACTGACACCCCTCCGTCCGCACCCCTAGGAAAGGCACCCCATGCGTGTCGTCGTCGCACTGGGCGGCAACGCCCTGCTCCGCCGCCAGGACCGGCCGGACGCCGCCGTACAACTGGCCAACATCCAGGCGGCGGTGGCCGCCCTGGCCCCTCTCGCACACCGGCACGAGCTGGTGATCACCCATGGCAACGGTCCTCAGGTCGGGGTTCTCGCCCTGCAGAGCGCCGCCGACCCCGCCCTGACCCGCCCGTACCCCTTCGACGTCCTCGGGGCGGAGACCCAGGGCATGATCGGCTACTGGCTGCTGCAGTCCCTGCAGAACGCCCTGCCGGACCGCCAGGTCTGCGCCCTGCTCAACCAGACCCTCGTCTCCGCCGCCGACCCTGCCTTTGCCGACCCCGAAAAGTTCGTCGGCCCCGTCTACGAACGAGCCGAGGCCGAGCGGATGGCCGCCGAGCGCGGCTGGACGGTTCGACAGGACGGCACCCACTGGCGCCGGGTCGTGCCCTCACCTCGCCCGCAGCGCGTCGTGGAGACGCGCCTGATCCGCCTGCTGCTGAACTCCGGTGCCGTGGCCGTGTGCGCCGGAGGCGGTGGCGTACCCGTCATCCGGGACGAGCAGGGACAACTCACCGGCGTGGAGGCCGTGGTCGACAAGGACCTCACCGCCGCCCTGCTGGCCGAGGCACTCGACGCCGACGCGCTCCTGCTGCTCACCGACGTGTCCCACGTCGAACTCGGCCACGGCACCCCCGAAGCGCAACCCATCGGCCGCACGACTCCGGCCCGGCTGCGGGCGCACCACTTCCCCGCCGGCTCGATGGGCCCCAAGGTCGACGCCGTCTGCCGCTTCGTGGAACTGACCGGCGGCATGGCAGCCATCGGCGCCCTCGACGACGCGCAGGCCATCCTCGACGGCGCCACCGGCACCGTCGTCACACCCAGCGGCCGCCACAGTGACGGCGGCCCCCACGCACCCCAGGACCCGAGATGACCACCAGCACCGCCAACAGCATGTCCCCAGCACCGGAGCCCGCGGGGCAGGACACCGACCCGCAGCACGGCCCGGCCGACAAGCGCCGCTTCACCTTCCCCTCGGCCTTCACCGTCCTCATAGCGGTGACCGTCGCGGTGTGGGCCCTGACCTTCGTCATACCCGCCGGCCGGTACGACACCAAGGACGGCAGCCCGATCCCGGGCACTTACCACTCGGTGGAGCTGACGACCGGCTTCTGGGACCGGCTCAAGGACCTGTTCCTCGCACCCGTCAACGGCCTGTACGGAGTCACCGACCCCGAGAGCGCACTCACCGCACCCGGCGGCAGCGGCGACTTCGCCGGAGCGGCCGGGGTGTTCCTCTTCATCCTGGCGGTCGGCGCCTTCATCACCGTCACCATGCGCACGGGCGCACTCACCCTCGGCGTCGCCCGTCTCGCCCACCGACTGCGGGGCCACAGGACACTGCTCCTCGTGGTACTCCTGACCGTCTTCTCCCTGGGCGGCACCACCTACGGCATGGCGGAGGAAACCCTCGGCTTCTACGGACTGATGATCCCCCTCATGCTCACACTGGGATACGACCGCATGGTCGCCGCGACGGTCATCATGGTCGGCGCCGGCGTCGGTACGCTCGCGTCCACGGTCAACCCCTTCGCCACCGGCGTCGCCTCCGACAGCGCGGGCATCGGTACCGGCGACGGGATCGTCCTGCGGCTGGCGATGTGGGTCTGCCTGACCGCACTGGCGGCAGCCTATGTGGTGCGCTACGCCCGGAGGATCCTCGCGGACCCCGCCCGGTCACTCGTTCCCGCCACGGAGGAGGACCAACTCCTCAAGAGCGACGTCCAGGAGGCGGCGCAGCTCACCGGCCGTCAGCGCACCGTGCTCTGGACCTTCGCGGGCACCTTCCTCTTCATGATCTTCGCCGTGATTCCCTGGGCCGACCTCCACATCACCTTCCTGCCCACGCTGGGCTGGTACTTCCCCGAACTCGCAGCCCTGTTCATCGTCGCGGCGATCGCCGTCGGCCTGATCGGCGGCCTGGGGGAGAAGGGCACGGCGACCGCGATCACCGGCGGGGCCGGGGACTTCATCGGCGCGGCGATGATCGTCATGCTGGCACGCGGCGTCACCGTCATCATGAACAACGCCGCCGTGACCGACACCATCCTCGACGGCCTGCACAGCGTGGTCTCCGGTGCGTCCTCCGGCGTCTTCGGCATCCTGATGTTCGTCGTCAACATCCCGCTTGCCTTCTTCGTGCCCTCCTCGTCGGGGCACGCGGCCCTGGCCATGCCGATCCTCGCGCCGCTGGCCGACTTCGCGGGAGTCAGCCGCGCCCTCGTGGTCACCGCCTACCAGTCGGCCTCGGGCTGGGTGAACCTGATCACCCCGACCTCCGCGGTCGTCATGGGCGGCCTGGCGCTGGCCAAGGTCCGCTACGACCGGTACCTGCGGTTCATGGCTCCGCTGATGGGAGCACTCCTGGTGGTGATCGCCGGCTTCCTGGCGCTCGGGGCGATGCTGGGCTGACGTGTGAGTGAGAGACGGCTGTAGCCGTGGCCGGCGACCGAACCCTTCGGTCGTCGGCCACGGACGTATGCCCCGGCACGTGCGGCTTCTCAGGCTGCCACTTCGATACAGACGGTGCTCTGCCAACTTGCGGGGGGCATGGGACTTGGACGTTCGTCCCGTCCCGCATACCCGGCTCCGTCATCCTCCCCTGCGCGTATCCGCCGCCGCGCCTCTCCACGGACCGACCCCATGCCGTTCCGCCCTCCGGGCGGCGCCGCATGCGTGCTGTGCGGCGGCGGATGTGCATGCCGAGTGCGCGGACAGCACAGGCCTCGGTATCCGGACACGTACGCGCGTACCGGCCGATGCCCAACGCACAAGGCCCGGAAGCGCCGTGACGGTGCTTCCGGGCCGAAGACCCTGCCTCTGTGGGGAGTGACGGGAGACGACTGCCTCCGCGGTGCGCTGGGGAGAACGCGGTGGGAACGGTCAGTTGTGCGGGACGACCGCCACGGGGGAGGTGGCGCCTTGCAGCACCGCTCGTGTGACGGGTCCGATGTGTATGCCGATCGCCGAGCGGCGTATGCGGCGTCCGACGACCAGCAAGGAGGCGTCCTTCGAGGCATCGACGAGGTGGTCCTGGGCATGGCCCACGACGCACTGCTGCTTCACCTCGATGCCGGGGAAGTCGCGGCGCCACGACCGCAGCACGTCGTCGAGCAACCGTGACGCGGAATGCGGCGGGATGCTGTGGCTCGGGTCGACGGCCGCGGCGCCGGCGCCGAAGACGGGCGGCTGACTCCACCCGTGGACGATTCGCAGGGCCGCTCCCCTTGAAGCGGCGGCTGCGAAGGCGTACTCGATCAGCGTGTCGCACGGCCGCGACAGGTCGAGTCCCAGCACCACGTCGCAGTACTCCTCGTACAGGCGGGGTCCGCTGCCTGGCACGGGCAGCCATTCGTCCTCGGCCTTCTCCCCGGTCCGTACGAGAACGACCGGCCGCTCCGCGTGCGCGACGACGCCTGTCGTCACCGATGCCGAGAAGAAGCCGGTCGGTGTGTCCAGTGTGTCCGGTGTCTCCGATGGGCTCGGCGCCGGCGAGCCGAGCACCAGGACCGCGGCCGTTCGCGCCGCCGACAGCAGGACCTGCATGGGCCGACCGCTGACCTGCTCCACGCTGATGACCAGGTCGGCGTGTCGCTCCCGCAGCCGGTCGGTCCATTCGTTCGGGAGGCGCTCCCGCTGCTTCGTGAGGGTCGCCCCGCCCGGCGCGGTGACTGCGCCCCTCTGTGGGGCAGCGGGACGGGGCCGCGCTGTGGGCTGTGAGACGTTCAGGATGTGCAGCGGCAACGCGCGCATCCGGGCCTCGCGCGCGGCCCATTCGGCGGCGGCGCGTGATTCGGCCGAGCCGTCCACCGCGGTGATGACGGGACGTGTCATGGTCTCCTCCGAGGAGTTGTGAGGTAGGGGATGGAATGCCACGGGTAGGGGCCGCGTAGGCCTTTCGCCTCTCCCGTGGCCGGGACGTTCTGGACGGCCGGGGGCGGCCACGTCAGGGGAGGCGGCGAACCGCGCGGTGGCCGCGGCCGCGCCCTCTGGCAGCCGGCCCGCCTCACGCCGACGGCGGTTCGGGAGCACGGCTACGGAGGGCGGCGCTGCGGTGTGTCTGCTGTGTCGCGGTGGCTCTACCGGGCGGGAGTGATCAGCCCGTATTGGCCGTCGTACCGGTGGTAGAGCACGCATCCCCGGCCGCTAGCCGCATCGGCGAAGAAGACGAACACAAGCCCGGTGAGACGCATACGCCGCACGGCATCGTCGACGCTGCACTCGGGTACCGGAGCCGAACTCACGTTCACCACGGGCCCGGCTTCGTGCGCCTGGCCCTCCGCACCGACTGAAGCCACGCGATACCCACAGGTACGGCCGTCGCGGTAGACGACGCTGTCACGTCCCGACGTCATGTCGGTGAACAACCAGAAGTCGTAGCTCATGGACTCCAGGTCGATGACGGCGTCCTCGGGCGTCTGCCGGCCCAGACTGAACGACTTGTGCCGCACGATGCGACGTTCCTCGGCCGGCGGCTGCTGCCGGTCGGGGTAGTGCCCGTGACGGCGGTTCTCCCGCGACGTCCCCTCGGCGGCCTGGCCGCCGCGGTGCTCCTGGCCAATGTGCCGCCGGGTACGGGCCAGTCGTGCGGCCAGCCGGTCCTGCAGGAGGTCGACCGCCTCCAGCATCGTGTCCGCGGCAACGTGAGCGCGCACCGGGCGCCCGTTCAGGTCCACCACGGCCTGTGCGGTGGCCGGACGACTTGCCGACGGATTGGCCGCCTGGGTGAGCTGCGCCCGAACGGCCAGGACCGGCGAACTCACGTGTGCGATCGCCGCGAGCAACTTCTCCTGGGCGTACTCGGATGCGCCCCCGGGTACCGGACCCCGGCTGTTCACCAGGACATCGACGATCGGACTGGTCTTGAGACGGCTCATGGAAACTCCTCCTTGGTCGCTCCCAGCCTCTCTTCGGCCCGCCGTCCGAGGGCAGAGCCGTCCGGCCCCCGCTCAGGTCCCACCGGTACCCGGGCGCCCGCGTCTCGCGGGCTGTTCGGCTCGTCGCGAGGGACCTTCGGCCCCACAACGCGGGCCACTCGCACGCCTCTTGGCGTGGTCTTCACCGCTCTCACGGGCGACGGAACTGCAGGTCGCAAGGCGGGCGGGCGATTGGTGACCATGTGCCGGACTCTGCCTAGAGCCGACGGGTCCAGCTCTCACCCGCGCCCGCAGCCGCCGGATTCACCGTGGGTACGTCACGGTCGTCGAAGGTGTAGGTCAGCTCGTCGATGACCGCCACCACGCCGTTGACCCACTCGGTCATCCGCAAGGCGACCGCCTTCTCGCTCCGCCGCTCCAACTCGCCGGACAGAGTGACCACACCGTTGGTGACGGACACATCGATCGCCTGCGGAGCGAGCCAGAGACTGTCCTCGATCACGTCCTTGACGATCGCCCGGCGGATGGCCTCATCGGGTTGCAAGAACGTCTGCAGCAGCTCGCGCCGTGCCACGAGGCCCACCAGACGCTCCCGTTCGTCCACGACGGGAAGCCGCTCGACGCCGTGTTCCACCATGATCCTCGCCGCTTCGGAAATCGTGGCGTCCACCAGCACGGTGACGGCGGGAGCGGTCAGCAGCGCGCTTGCCGTGCGAGCGTGTGCTTTGGGTTCGGCCTTGGCGGCCCGACGCCACCATCTGCGCGAGAGACGCCGGAGCCCGTGACGCGGCGAGGCGTGGACCCGGGTACATGGCTCGTGAGGAGCGTTCGGCGATGTCCGCCGTGGGTGGTCCGCGCCGTCGGGCAGGCTCAGGGTGATTTCCCCGTCCCGCGTTCCTGGCGGTCCACGCTCGTGGCGGCGGCGAGCGCGATGGCCCCGACGGCCATCATGATCAGTCCGACGAGCGGCCGGTCTGCGCTGCGCCATTGCCAGTCCACGGCGAAGGTGAGAATGGCGCCGAAACCGATCGAAGTGATGGCGCCGATGGCAAGCAACCCCGCCATGGCATGCCCCCTTTGTCTGTCGTCCACGAGGCTCCGTGCCCCGTGCCGCCTTCACTGTTCCGAGGACTCCGGGGGGCTCCCAGGGGCCTGTTGACCCCTGTGCGCGCCATACGGCCCTCGTCGGCGACAAGGGCGAACTGCACCGGCTTTGCCTCCCGCCGCTGTTCCCTGGAGCGGATATGAACAGCCCGGTCCCGAGGGACTGTTGGCGGCGCCGAGTGGTCCGTTCGCCCCCATGGCCCGCGCCGCCCGCGCAGGGACATTGGCCAAGGGCGCGCACACGGCGTGTCCATGAAGAAAGGTCCTACGCCATGACTCTGCACCAGCACCGTCAGCCGGGGATGCGCTTCATCATGAGGCGCAAAGCCGCCTCGGCCACAGCGTCCGGCACTCAAGCAGGCACCGCCGTCCGTGAACTCACCCTGCCCCTGACCGTCGCGCGCACCGCGGCCATGACCCGCCTGCTGACCGCGTTCACCTTCCTGTGGGCCTTCGGTGACAAGACGTTCGGCTGGGGATACGCGACGCCCGCGGGCAAGGGATGGATCGACGGCGGGTCACCCACCAAGGGCTTCCTGAGCCATGTCGCCGCCGGACCGATGGAGGAGACGTTCCACTCCTGGGCCGGTGCCGCCTGGGCGGATTGGACCTTCATGCTGGGCCTGCTCGGCATCGGTGTCGCCCTGGCGAGCGGCATCGCCCTGCGCGTCGCAGCAGCAGCGGGCACCGTGATGATGGCGCTCATGTGGGCTGCCGAGTGGCCTCTCGCCAGGCACCTGTCGGACGGCAGCCCCAGCATGTCGACGAACCCTCTGGTGGACTATCACGTCCTGTACGCGGCCGTCCTCGTCACGCTCGCGGTGATCGGAGCCGGCCGCACCTGGGGCCTGGGCACCATCTGGGAGCGCCAGCCCCTCGTCCGCCGTAACCGCTGGCTCCTGTGACGACAGCCGGAGACCCGGGGCCGCCGCAGCCTGGTGCGGCCCCGGATCGACGGGGACGACGAGGGCCGAACGGCCCGGTGCCGCATCCCTGTCGGCCCCCGCCCGCCACGCGGGCCCCGAACCCAGGCTGTTCGGAACACAACACCACAGCACTCATCGGAAGGACGAAGGACATGACCGTACGCATCGGCATCAACGGTTTCGGCCGCATCGGCCGCAACTATCTGCGCTGCGTCATGGAGCGCGCGGAAGAAGGCAACGGCATCCCGGTGGAGGTGGTGGCGGTCAATGACCTCGCCTCCCCGGAGACACTCGCACACCTCCTGAAGTACGACTCGACATACGGACGGCTGCACCGCACCGTCGAGCACGACTCGGACTCGATCTCGGTCGACGGACACCGCATCGCGGTCACCTCCGAACGCGACCCCGCCGATCTGAAGTGGGACGCACTGGGCGTCGACGTGGTCATCGAGTCCACGGGGCGCTTTCGCACCAGGGAGGCCGCCGGCCTGCACCTGAACGCCGGGGCGCGCAAGGTGCTGCTGTCCGTGCCGGGCAAGGGAGTCGACGCCACCATCGTGATGGGGGTCAACGAGGACACGTACGTCCCGGAGTCCGACCACGTCATCTCCAACGCCTCATGCACCACCAACTGCGTGGCGCCGATGGTGAAGGTGCTCAGCGAGCGGTTCGGGATCGTCAAGGGCCTCATGACCACGATCCACGGCTACACCAACGACCAGGCCGTTCTCGACGGCCCCCACAAGGACCTGCGCCGGGCCCGCACGGCCGCAGTGAACATCATCCCGACCAGCACCGGCGCCGCCCGCGCCGTTGGCCTCGTACTCCCCGGCCTCGCGGGCACCCTGGACGGCATCGCGGTGCGTGTACCGGTCGAGGACGGCTCCCTGACCGATCTGAGCCTCGTGCTGGACCGCCCCGTCACAGCCGACGAGGTCAACACCGCGTTCAGGGAGGCCGCCCAGGGAGAGCTCAAGGGCATTCTGCGCGTCAGCGACGCACCGATCGTCTCGCGCGACATCGTCGGCGATCCCGCTTCCTGCATCGTCGACGCCCCGCTGACGCAGGCTCATGGCGACCTCGTCAAGGTCTTCGGGTGGTACGACAACGAATGGGGCTACACCAATCGTCTCCTCGACCTCACGGAGTACGTCGCCGTCCGCCTCGGCGACCGGTGACGCGGACTCGCAGACGGTGAAAGGAAGGGGCGCGACGATGGGCAGGAAGGTACGGCTGTGGCGGTGGAGGTGCAATCCCCTGCGTCGGCGCTCGTATGTCGTGGAAGGCTGGATCATCCTGGGCCTGGCATCCGTCACGTTCGTCGCCGCTCCTCTCGTCGGCGCGGTGGCGTGCGAAGCGGTCCGAGACGCCAGGGCGCACGAGCGCCACGAGCGGCATGTCACCGCCGCGACGCTGGAGGAGGACGCCGCGCCCGCCGCCGCGGGGGCCACACGCGCCGGCGCCGTCGCGCGCTGGGCGGCCCCCGACGGCACGGCGCGCATCGGACGGGTGCCGGTCACCGGCCAACCGAGGCGCGGTGCACGGGTCGACGTCTGGACCGACAGGCACGGGGCGGTGACCGCCGCGCCGGTCAGTGCGGCAGCCGCACGGATAGACGCGGTACTGGCGGGTGTCGCGATTGCTGCGTTCATCTGCCTTCTGGCGTTGGCGGGCCGCCGGATCGTGGGGTGGCAGTTGGACAGACGCCGCAGCGAGTTGTGGGCGTGCGAGTGGACCCGAGTCGGCCCGCGATGGGATCGCAGAAACGCCTGACCGGGCAGGAGTTGGAGCCCATCGGGCCCGGGCCCGGGACCTTTGGGACCTCCGTCACCGACCGGCGCGGCATAAGGCTGTAGGTGACCCCCGGCGAACGGGTGGTCACCTGGCCGGCCCCCGCGACGGCGGCCGACCCGGGCCCGTGCACAGCGACGAGGGAGCCTTCCATGACTCGCCTGAACCAGGTGAACACCGCACCGCGAACCAGTCCCGAGGACGTCCCGTCCGACACGGCCATCGCCGTGAACCTGCTGGTGGACAACGCCTCGAAGGCACTTGCCGGCTTCGAGTCCCTCACCCAGGAGCAGGTCGACCACATCGTCGCCAAGGCGTCGGTGGCGGCCTTGGACCAGCACACGGGCCTGGCGCGGCTGGCGGTGGAGGAAACCGGCCGTGGAGTCTTCGAGGACAAGGCGGCCAAGAACATGTTCGCCTGCGAGCACGTCACTCACAGCATGGCCGGTACCAAGACGGTCGGGGTCATCGCCCGCGACGACATCGAGGGCGTGATCGAGATCGCAGAGCCCGTCGGGGTCGTGTGCGCGGTCACTCCTGTCACCAACCCCACGTCCACCACTATCTTCAAGGCCCTGCTGGCCCTGAAGACACGCAATCCCGTCGTGTTCGCCTTCCACCCCTCCGCCCAGCAGTGCAGTGCCGAGGCCGCCCGGATCGTCCGGGACGCTGCCGTCGACGCGGGCGCCCCCGAACACTGCGTCCAGTGGATCGAGACTCCGTCGATCGAGGCCACCGGCCTTCTCATGCGCCACCCCGGCGTTGCGCTGATCCTGGCGACCGGCGGTAACACGTTGGTCAAGGCCGCCTACTCGGCCGGCAAACCCGCAGTCGGCGTCGGCGCCGGCAACGTACCCGCGTATGTGCACCGCAGCGCGGATCTGCGGCGCGCGGTCAACGACCTCGTCCTGTCGAAGTCCTTCGACAACGGCATGATCTGTGCGTCTGAACAGGCGGTCATCCTCGACGCCGACATCTACGACGACGCGCTCGCGGAGTTCCGCCGACTGCACGCACACCTGGCGACGGCCGACGAGAAGCGGAAGCTGGAGGCTTACCTCTTCCCAGCCGGCCCGGCGGGCGGTGAGCCGAAGGTGAACCCGGCGGCCGTCGGTCAGAGCCCGGTGTGGATCGCCGAGCGGGCCGGCTTCACGGTGCCTGCGGACACCTCGCTCATCCTCGCGGAGGCCGGCCACGTCGGGCCGGACGAGCCGCTGACCCGCGAGAAGCTCTGCCCTGTCCTGACCGTGCTGCGCGCCGGATCCACCCAGGAGGGCTTCGACCTCGCTGCCGGCATGGTCGCCTTCCACGGCCAGGGCCACAGCGCCGTCATCCACACCGGTGACCCGGCCCTGGCCGAAAGCTACGGGCGGCGGATGAAGACCGTGCGCATCATCGTGAACTCCCCGTCCTCCCAGGGCGCGATCGGCGGGATCTACAACCGCCTCCTGCCGTCCCTGACCCTGGGCTGCGGCTCCTGGGGCAGCACGTCCGTGTCCGACAACGTCTCGGCGGCCCAACTGCTCAACATCAAGCGGGTCACGACCCGGCAGAACAACCTGCAGTGGTTCAAGGTGCCCCCGAAGATCTACTTCGAGCCGCAGGCCATCCGCTACCTGGCCTCGATGCCCGACGTGCACCGGGTCACAGTCGTCACCGACGCCACCATGACCCGGCTCGGCTACGTCGACCGCGTCAGCCGTGTCCTGCAACAGCGGCAGGGGCCGGTGACCATCCAGATCATCGACGACGTCGAGCCCGAGCCGAGCATCGACTCGGTACAGCGAGGGGCGGCGCTGATGCGTGACTTCCGGCCCGACACCATCATCGCCCTCGGCGGAGGCTCCCCCATGGACGCGGCGAAGGTCATGTGGCTGCTGTACGAGCAGCCCGACGTCGACTTCTCCGACATGCGGCAGAAGTTCTCCGACATCCGCAAGCGCGCCTTCCGCTTCCCGGTCCTGGGCGAGCGAGCCCGCCTGGTCTGCATCCCCACGACGTCGGGCACAGGCGCCGAGGTCACCCCCTTCGCCGTCATCTCCGATCCGGCCACCGGCAAGAAGTACCCCCTCGCCGACTACGCCCTCACCCCCAGCGTCGCCATCGTCGACCCGGTGCTCACCGCCGATCTGCCCGCCTCGCTCGCCGCCGACAGCGGCTTCGATGCCCTCACCCACGCCACCGAGGCCTATGTGTCTGTCTACGCCAACGACTTCACCGACGGCCTGGCTCTGCACGCCATCAAGCTGATCTTCGAGAACCTCGAAGCGTCCGTCACCGGCGGCACCCGGCAGCGCAAGGCGCGCGAGAAGATGCACAACTCCGGCACCATCGCCGGCATGGCCTTCGGCAACGCGTTCCTCGGCATCGTCCACGCGATGTCCCACACGCTGGGCGCCACCTTCCACATCGCGCACGGACGCACCAACGCGATCCTGCTGCCGCACGTCATCCGCTACAACGGCACGGTCCCGTCCAAGCTGACGGGCTGGCCCAAGTACGAGAGCTACCGGGCGCCCGAGCGGTTCCAGGACATCGCCCGCGCTCTGGGACTGCCGGCCGCCACCCCGGCCGAGGGCGTGGCCTCCTACGCCGCGGCGGTGGAACGGCTGCGTGACGCGGTCGGTATCGAGCCATCGTTCCGCGCCCTGGGCATCGACGAAGCGGCATTCATGGCTGCCCTGCCTCAGCAGGCCCTCAACGCCTACGAGGACCAGTGCGCACCGGCCAACCCCCGTATGCCGATGCTCGATGACATGGAGGACATCATGCGCGCGGCATTTTACGCCGACCCGCACCTCATGCCTTCCGCCTAGCCGCCGTTTTCACCCTTACGGACCGATAGGCTGTCCGCGTCCAGTGGGTGAAAGCGGAGGAGAGGCGCGTGAGCGTCGAGGAGTCGTTGTCACGTATGCCTCAGATGCGGCTCGATGAGCTGCTCGAAGAGCTGCAGGCGCGCATCAACGCGGCTCGCGGTACGCGCGACCGGGTGCACAGCCTTCTGGAAGTCGTGGTCTCGGTGGGCCGCGAGCTCGACCTTCCCCAGGTGCTGCGGCGCATCGCCGAGGCCGCCGCTCAGCTGGTCGACGCGCAGTACGCGGCGCTGGGCGTGATCGGGCCGGACGGACGGACGCTGTCGCAGTTCCTGACCGTCGGGCTGACGGAGGAGGAGATCGCCAGGATCGGGCCGCTGCCGGCTGGGCACGGGCTGCTCGGTGAGCTGATCCGCAACCCCGAGCCGCTGCACCTCACCGATCTCGGCGCCCACTCGGTGTCTTACGGCTTCCCCGCCCACCACCCGCCGATGCGGACGTTCCTCGGTGTGCCGATCCGGGTGCGCGACGAGGTGTTCGGCAACCTCTATCTGACCGACAAGCGGGGTGGCCAGGACTTCGACGCCGAGGACGAGGCGGTGATCTCCACGCTCTCCGTGGCCGCAGGTGTGGCCATCGACAACGCCCGGCTGTACGAGGCGTCGCAGCGCCAGCGGCGGTGGCTGCAGGCGAACGCAGAGATCACCAACGGACTGCTCTCCGGCAAGCCCCGGCTGGAGGTCCTGGAACTGATCGCCCGCCGCGCCGGGGAGATCATCGGCGCGCGAGTCGCGGATGTGTCCGTGCCCGTCGCCGGGACCGACGACCTGGTCGTCGAGCTCGCCGTGGGTGCCGACGACGACACACGCCGGGGCCTGGTGGTACCGGTCGAAGGCACCCTGTCGGGCGCCGCCTACCAGACCGGTACGCCGGTGACGACGGTGGGCCTGGCCGACGATGCCCGCTTCACCGCAGGACCCCGGCGCTTCGATGGTCTGGGGCCGGCTGTGGCCGTACCCCTGGGCGCTGCGGCCAAGGACACCCGAGGCGTTCTGCTGCTGGCACGCGCGGAGGGCGAGCCGGTCTTCACCGAGGGGGAGCTGCAGCCGCTGCTGGCCTTCGCCGGACAGGCCGCACTGGCTCTGGAACTGGCCGAGCGCCGGCGTGACGCCGAGCTGCTCGCGCTGCTGGAGGACCGGGACCGTATCGCCCGTGACCTGCACGACCTGGCCATCCAGCGGCTGTTCGCCACCGGCATGACTCTGCAGAGCGCCGCACGGCTCGTCGAGCACGCCGGCGCCGCGGAGCGTGTGCAGCGCGCGGTGGGGGACCTCGACGAAACCATCAAGATCATCCGTTCCACGATCTTCGGCCTGCGTGCCCGGGAGGACGAAACCGGGCCGAGTCTGCGTGCGCGCGTCGCCCGCGCCGTCGGCGAAGCCGGTTCAGCGCTGGGATTCCCGCCGCGCCTGAGCATGGAGGGCCTGCTGGACACGGATGTCCCCCCTGCGGTGGCCGACCACGTCATGGCAGCTCTCGGCGAAACGCTGAGCAACGCCGCCCGGCACGCGCATGCGACGCGTGTCGAGGTCTCCCTGCAGGCCACGGCGGACGAGGTCGTTCTCACCGTGACGGACAACGGAAAGGGCATCCCGGCCGACGGCCGACGCAGCGGACTGCAGAACCTCGGCGAACGCGCGAGCAGCGTGGGCGGCGTGCTGGACATCCGGACTCCGGCCGAGGGCGGCAGCCAGCTCATATGGCGGGCTCCACTCGCCGCCGTCGGCGAGGCGTGAAGGGACGGAGGTCCCGCGACGGGCCGACGCACGGGGAAGCCGCCAACGTTCTCAGACCGTTAGCCTGGAACCCGTGACCAGGTCGGCCTGGATGCGCAGAGCGGCGTTCATGGCGGGATGCACCACCCACGGGCGGAGCCTTGCCGCGTAGCGGTCGAGGTCCCCGGGATCCGTGACCCGGCGGGCGTAGCCGGTGACGACGACGCTCCATCCGAGATGGGTCTCGGGGTCGATCACGTCGGCCTCGTAGGCCACGACGACACCCGTCTCGTCGGCCGGTGCCACGATCGAAGTGAGCGCCGCCCCTTCGTGCAGCTGGACGATGATGTCCTCGCCGTCCATGAGGTGGTTGACCGGGCGGACAGCCGGCAGAGCCCGTTCGGTGAAGACGATGCGTCCGAGCGACACGCTGCCGAGCAGCCGCAGAGCCTCGGCGCGGTCCAGTCGCGTCACACGCCGGGGGGCCACCGTGACGCGGCTTCTCCCCGTCTGCTGCGTGGCTTCGTCGTCCATCATGCCCACCCTTTGCTCCTGCTTCGTGCCTTGAAGCAGCTCGCTGCCGTGACAGTCAGCGTTCCCCAGGGTCCGCTGTGGCGACAGGGCCGAACGGACCTTTCCGGGGGGGGTCCGGTTGCCCAGCCGCTCAGTGCTGGCCCGCCACTGGTGAGCGGTGGTCAGGCAAAGGAGCAGGGGACGGTGTCATCCACGCCAAGCACGCGAAACACCGTCGCGCAAAGGCGCGGCACACCGCAGAGGTGAAGTCGCACGCCCGTCGCCGCGCAGTGTTGATGCACCCGTACGAACAGGTCAGCTCCGGAGCTGTCGCAGAAGGTGACGCCCGACAGATCGAGGCGCAGTTCGCGTACCGTGCCGACGGCCAAGTGAGCCAGATCCTGCTCGATTCGTCCGGCGGTGGCTATGTCGAGCTCGCCGGACAGGGCGACGGCCAGGGTGCTGTCGTTCAGTGTTGTCGTGGTCAGGGTGATCGGAGTCATGAGTTGGGGGGCCTCTCCGTCAGGGCGTCGTCAGGGGGCGCCGGTCTCGCCGGCTCGGCCGATGTCCGAAAGTCCATCAGGTGACCGGCCGCAGCCGGCAGGTCCCCAGGCCCCTCACGCAGGGCCGTTGGTCCCTCTTGGTCCGCGACGGCGAGGTCATGGGGAGCGGCTCCCTGCGGAGCGAGCCCCCTGGCACGATGGGGGGATGGTGCCGAAGCCGGAGACGCTCCTGATGTGTTGGGCACCGAATGGGGTGACGGAGCGGTAGGCATAGGCAGCGCAGGGGAGCTTCTGCCGGGTAGGGCGGATCAGGGCCGTTCGGCCCTGGTCGTTCGACCCGTGCGAGGACACCATGCAGAGGGTCCGCCCCGGCGGACGAACCCAGCCGATACGGAGTGTGTGATGACGGACAGCAGTGGCGGCCCCATCGAGAAGGACCCGGTCAGGGTGTTCCTCCTGGACGACCACGAGGTGGTGCGCCGGGGTGTGCACGACCTGCTGGACGCCGAGCCCGACCTGACCGTGGTCGGCGAAGCGGCCACCGCCGAACAGGCGCTGGTGCGGGTGCCCGCGCTGCGCCCCCAGGTCGCCGTACTGGACGTGCGTCTCCCGGACGGTGACGGCGTGAGCGTATGCCGCGAGCTGCGCTCCCGGATGCCCGATCTGGCCTGCCTGATGCTCACCTCGTTCGACGACGAGGAGGCGCTGCTGGACGCCATCATGGCCGGGGCGTCCGGCTATGTACTCAAGCAGATCACCGGAACCGACCTCGTCCACGCTGTCCGGACCGTGGCCTCCGGCCAGTCCATGCTGGATCCCGGCGCCACGGCCCGTGTGATGGCACGTCTGCGAGGCGAAACCCCGCAGAACGAGCAACAGCGAGGGCTGCCCGCGCTGACCGACCGGGAGCGGGAGATCCTGGCGCTCGTGGGTGAAGGGCTGACCAACCGGGAGATCGGCAAGCGGCTCTACTTGGCGGAGAAGACGGTCAAGAACAACATCTCCCGGCTGCTCGCCAAGCTGGGAGTCGAGCGCCGGGTGCAGGCAGCCGTCATCGCCACCCAGGCCCTGGCTGCGGGCGAGGGCCAGGCAGGCCCAGCCTCCCCGGCGCGTGAGGCCCGCTCACGGAACTGAGGCGCCGCGCACCGGAACTGAAGGTCCCGAGCCGCGTCCCGCAAGAAGTTGACACCCCGGTTCCTCTCGGAACCGGGGTGTCAGCCGTCGGACGAGAGGGCCGGCCGGCATGGACCAGGCTTGGGGCCGTATCGCAGGACCTGATCCCGGGAGCCTCCCTCCTGGCGTGGACCGATCGGTTCTCAGGCGTGCGGCACTACTGCGACGGGGCAGTGGGCATGGTGCAGAGCGGCATAGGCCACCGACCCGATGCGGGTACCGACGGGGGAGCGGCGTACCCGGCGGCCCAGCACGAGCAACTGGGCCCGGGTGGCGGCCGACAGCAACACCTGCCCCGCGCTTCCGATTTCCACGTGCGGGATCACCGGCACGGCGGGGAACTTCTCCCGCCAGGGAGCGAGCGCCTGCTCCAGCGTTTTCCTCTCGAACGGTTCCAGCCCTCCCGCCTCGTCGGCGAGGCGCATCGAACCCGGGCTGTAGGCAAAGATGGGCGGCAGACTCCAGGCCCGCACCGCTCGCACGGTCGCGCCTCGTGCGGCAGCCGCCTCGAAGGCGAACTCCAGCACGGCGTCACTGTCCTCGGCCTCACCCTGCTGGCCCACGACGACCTCGCCGCCTTCCGGCTCATGCGCCTGCCCGTTGCGGGCCCGGACCGACACCACCGGGCGCGTTGCGCTCGCGATCACCTGCTGACCGTATGAGCCGAGCAGGAATCCGGCGATGGCCCCGTGCCCGCGTGATCCGATGACCAGCATGCCGGCCCGGTCGGCCTCGGTGAGCAGCGTGGAAACTGCCGTATTCGGCACCACTTCGGCTGTGACCGACAGGTCCGGATACTGGTCGGCCACGCGTGTCTCGGCCTCTCGAAGCACGGCGTTGGCGGAGTGGACCTGCACTTCCCTCTCCTGGACGATCGGTACGTCCAGGGGCTGCCAGAGCCAGGCGTGCACGACGCGCAGGGGCAGGCCGCGGAGCGTGGCTTCATGGGCTGCCCAGTCGGCCGCGGCCAGGCTCTCCGGGGATCCGTCCACTCCTACAGTGACAGGGCGAGTCATGCGATGGCCTCCGTACGGGGTCGGGCGGGCACGGCCGCTTCGGCCGCCCCTCTGTCCTTCGATCTTCACGGACCCGCGAGCCGTTCGACGAGGGCCGAACGGGCCCGACACGCGGACCCGTTCGGCCGGGATGTCCCGCCTGACACCGTCGGCCGACCCGGACAGACCCCGCTGACGACCCGGTCGGGGCGGAGGCGGCTCTTCGTGGACTGCGTGCGCAGCCTCGGGTCCACCGTCCCCGGGCAGGGACCTGTGGCCCCTGCGCAGGGCGGCACGGGTCGAACACTGTGGGAGACGTCGGCCCGTCCCTCATTCCTCCAGGAGCCAGCCATGTCCCGCACTGTCACCGTCGGCATCGACGGATCCCGAGAGAGCCTCGCCGCCGCGAACTGGGCGGCCGAGGAGGCGCTACGGCGCGGGATTCCGCTGAAGCTTCTGCACGTGTGGAGCAAGGACGAAGAACGCCGCACACGGTGGGTCGATCCGGCGACAGCACGTGGATGGGGGGAGCGGACCCTGCGGATCACGGAGCGGCGCCTGCGGCGCCGCCACTCCGGACTGAGCGTGGTGACCGCGTGGGTCCCGGGTTACCCAGTCGACGCTCTGTGCGCCGCCGGGGACGCATCGGAGCTGCTGGTGCTGGGCTCGCGCGGCCTGGGTGGACTGGCCGGCTTCCTTGCCGGGTCCGTCTCCCTGGCGGTGCTCGCCCGTCTGCAGCGTCCGGCCGTCCTCGTACGTGCTCACAACGTCCCGGCGCCTGGGAAACCCCGGTCGGCCGGTGACGTCGTTCTCGGCCTGGATGTGTATTCGCCGAGCGACGAGATGATCGAGTTCGCCTTCACCGCTGCCGAACGATACGGCTGCCGTCTGCACGTGCTGCACAGCTGGCAGATGCCTGCTGTGTACGGGCCCGACATGGCGGGCGTCCTGCCGACGTTGCTGGCCGACATCGGGCAGGAGCGACAGCAGGCGCTCGACGACGCACTCGCGCCCTGGACGGAGAAGTACCCCGCCGTACCCGTCTTCCGGCAGTGCAACCAGGGACGGGCGGCGCAGGATCTGGCCGAGGCATCCCGCGACGCCCGGCTGGTCGTGGTGGGACGCCGGAACCGCCGCGCACGGATCGGCACCCACATCGGTGCCGTCACCCATGGGGTTCTGCACCACTGCGTAGCCCCCGTCGCGGTCGTACCGCACGACTGACGCACCGCCGCCGGGGCGGGAAGCCGTCCCGGCCGAGCTGGGAGACATCTGGGCGGCCGGATGTCACCAGGTCGAGCAGCCAGGGTGTGGAGGAGGTGTCGACCTGGCCGGTGCTGATCGTCACGGTCTTGCGCCACAGAGCCTCAAGATGCAGCGTGGCCGGCTTGCCGTGCATGCCGATGTTGGCGATGTGCCCTCCCGGGCGCACCACGCGCGTGCACAGGACGAAGCTGTCCGGATCGCCTGCGGCCTCGATGACCACGTCGGCTCCAGGGAGGGCTCTCGGACAAGTCGGCGATCAGCCGCCCAGGCAGTTCGGCGGCATCAGCACCCAGGCGGGCGGCGGCCTCCAGCCGGGAAGAAGACAGGTCCACCGCGATGATCCTGCGAGGCGAGTGGATCCGCGCGGTGATGACCGCGGCAAGTCCTACGGGACCTGCACCCACCACGACGACGGTATCTCCTGGGCTCACGTGTCCGTTGCGCCACCCCGACCTCGTAGGCGGTGGGGAGTGCAGGCCGCCAGTCCCGGCGAACAGGTCGCTGCTGTATCGTCGCGTCTCTGCTCAGTCCGGCTCCATGTAGGGGCGGCGGAAGACCGGGGCCTGCCCGGTGCCCCACGGGCGTACAGCCGACATCGCCTGAACGACCGCGGCTTCCAGAGGACCGCTGGTGTCGATCGTGACGGCCTCCGCCCACGGCGGCTCCTCGGCTGCCATGGAGGTGGCCACGTCGAGATCGGCGTCGGACACTCCGGGCGCGCGGGTGCTCAGGCGGGCCGCCGACACGTCGCCCGGAATCTGACAGTGCAGGGCCACCAAGTCGGCACTGGTGCGCTCCGCCATGCGCAGGGCGGCCTCACGCTGCCCCGCATGGGACCAGGTCGCGTCGAGGACGACGGACTCACCGGAGGACAGAAGGGCGGACGCCCTGTCGAGCAGTGTCGCGTACGTCTTGTCGGTCCATTCGCGCGTGTACAAGCCCTCGCCGTAGCCGGCCGGTGCGGACTGGTCTTCGGGGATGCCGGCCAGCTCCTTGCGGAGGCGGTCACTGCTGAGCAGCGTGACGCCGAGGCGATCGGCCAGCGCGCCGGAGAGCGTGGACTTCCCGCTGCCCGGAAGCCCGCCGACGAGAGTCAGGCCGACAGCGGAGGTACGCAGGTGGCGCAGCGCCGCCATGACCAGTCGCCGTGACGCCGCCTCCGCGCCGGGTGCGCCCTGGCGTGCCTGAATCAGGGAGACCTTGGCGCGGACGAACGCGCGGTAGGCGACATAGTGGTGCCACAGCGAAGGCGGTGCGGGGTCGCCGGAGTATTCGCTGTACTGAGCGAGGAAGAACCTGGCGGCTTCCGGGTCACCGAGCTGTTCCAGGTCCATGGCGAGGAACGCGGCGTCATCGAGGCCGTCGACGTAGCGAAGACGGTCGTCGAACTCCAGGCAGTCCAGGACGCGAGGGCCGTCCTCGAGGCAGAAGATGTCCTCGGCGAGCAGATCACCGTGGCCGTCGACCACCCGCCCCTGCTTGATGCGCGAATCGAACAACTGCTTGCGGCCGGCGAGGTAGCGGTGGACCAACCGCTCCACCTCCTCCACGTCGGCGGGCGCGTGTCCATCGTCAGCCAGCGCGCGGACTTGCGAGAAGCTTGCTTCCCAGCGAGACAACAGGGCGTCCCGGGTGCCCTGTTGGTCCACCTCTCGGCTGCGGGTCGCGTCCGCGTGACGCGTGGCCAGTTGCCGGGCGACGGCCCTGAGGACGTCGTCGACGGCGGCGCCTTCTCGAACCAGCCGGGAGAGGCGGCGGTCCGCGGGCATGCGGCGCATCACGACGACCGGCTCGGGCGCCTCCGGCTGCGGGCTGCGGAATTCCCCCACACCCAGATAGACATCGGGGGCGAAGCGAAGGTTGAGAGCGACTTCTCGCTCGCACGCGGCCCGACGAGCAGCCACGGTGCTGTAGTCCAGGAACCCAAGTTCGACAGGTTTCTTGAGCTTGTAGGCGCGGTCCCCGACGAACACCACGACGGCCGTATGGGTCTCGCACACCTCTGCGCGGGGGAGCGGCGGCGCGTCAATGCCGGTGGCGCTCCGGAGCACGGACGCGTCGGCTTGATGTACCGCTTCCACCGGCTCCCTGCGGTAGTTGGGCTCAGTCATGGGGGACGACGGCGACAGGGCAGCGTGCGTGATGGATGGCGGCTTGGGCCACGGGACCCACGCGTGGTGCCAGGGCGGGACGGTGCTTGCGTCGGCCGACGACCAGCAGACCGGCGTGCTCGGCGTCCCGTACGACGGCCTTGGCCGGGCTGTCGAGCCGGACCACGTCGACCACGTCCACGCCGGGGAACTTCTCACGCCACGGGCGGAGCACCTGGCTCAGCTGCTTCTGAGCCTCCTGCGTGATCTCCTCGGTCACGTCGTGGTCGACCCCCCAGGGAACGTGTGCATGGACTGGCACGCTTCGGCCATGGACGACCTGAAGAGGCATGCCCCGCGCCGTGGCGGTGCCGAAGGAGAATTCGAGCAGGTCGTCGCATGGTCCGTACAGTTTCACTGCCACTACCACGGCGCCTGCCGTACGCGGAGTGGGCTGTGGCCTTTCTTCGTGCGCTTCGGCGCGTACCAGGACCACCGGCCGCTCGGCCCGTGCCACGACGGGCATGCTGATGTCGCCCATGAAGTAGTTCTCGACGGGCTGCAGTCCTCGCGAACCGAGTACGAGCATCTCGGACTCCGATGCCGCTTGCAGCAGTGCGTCCTGGGCGTCGTCGGCGACCAGGTTGCCGACGATGGACAGGCCTGGGTGGCGTGCTTGGAGTTCCGCCCGCGCATTGTGAACGATCCGCTTGGCCCAGTAGTTCTGATCCATCTCGGAGGGGATGTTGGTCGGTTCCGGCACCAGCATGGGCCACGCGTGCAGCAGGCGCAGCGTGAGCTTGCGCCGTTCGGCTTCGTCGGCGGCCCAATGGGCGGCGGCAAGGCTCTCGGGTGAGCCGTCGAGGCCCACGGTGATGACTGGCTCCATGGCGACTGCCTCCGTCTCGTACGAAGCTGGAAGTAGGACGGTGAACGAGTCCGCCTGTCCAGACTGTGCCGGCAAACCAAGCACGGCCTCTTCTCATTCGAGGAGTACCGCAAAGCTCCCTGCGGCGCATGCGGAGCCAGTGTGGCGGGGCTCGGAATGGTGCGGATCCCGGTACGAGGAGGAGGTTGCAGCAGTGACGATTCCCCTGGTGGTCGGCATCGACGGATCCGAGGCGAGTCTGGAGGCGGTGGACTGGGCCGCCGAGGAGGCAGTCCGACACGAAGTGCCGCTCCACCTCGTGCATGCAGCCGCGCCGGACCACGAGGCGGCCGACCTGATCGCAGCTGCCTCGGAACGGGCCTGGAAGGGCGCTCCCACGGTGCCGCTGTCGAGCGAGGTGCTGCATGAGGACGCGGCGTCCGCTCGTCAGCAAGGGGCGCAATGCCTTGGCGCTGGTCCTTGGGTCAAGGGGGCTCGGAGATTTCGCCGGGCTGCTCCTGGGTTCGGTCAGCTTGGCCGTGGCAGCCCGCGCCGATTGCCCGGTCGTCGTGGTGCGCGGCGGGGCGGAGTACCGGGATGCTCAGTTCGGGAGCATCGTCGTCGGCGTCGAGGACGGCGAGGGAAGCGGCACGGCAGACCTGGTGGAGCCCCATTTGGTCCGCGCGTTTTCGTCAGTGACAGGCCGAGGGCCGTACACCGAGCACATCAGCGCGGATCTGGCCAACGGAGTCCTCACCGTGCGCGTCCCGAAAGCGGAGAAGGCCAGGCCGCACCGCGTCGAGCTCACCGGCTGAGTCGAGTCAGGGGCAGGGCCAGCCGCGAAGGTCTGTGCAGGCAAGGTAGGACGACCGGTGTTCGCGTCTGTCGGCGAAGGGCCGGAGGTCCTGCAGGCGGCCCATGGTCAGCCCTCGGATCTGGATGTCTCATGTGCCGGTGGCGGAACTCCGGGCGTCGTCGGTCCGGTACGCGATGAGCTCCGAGACCGAGACCACGCCGTCAACGCTCCGGCACAGCTGCTCGATGATGGGGATCAGGCTCTTGAACTCGACGGATCCGCCGAGGCTTACCTGCCCCTCGCGTACCTCGACCGTCACCTCTGAGGGAACAAGGCCCATCGTCTGTTGCAGCACATCCCGCGTGATCTCCTCGCGGATGGCGTCGTCACGGCGCAGGAAGATCCGTAGCAGGTCACTGCGACTGACGATGCCCTGGAGCCTGTCCGTCTCGTCCACCACGAGCAGCCGCTTGACGTTGTGGACCTCCATCAGGCGGGCCGCCTCGACCACAGTCCACTCCGGACGCGCGCACACCGCGGGAGCCGACATCAGTTCCTCGGCCCTGGCACCCTCGGCCTTGGCCCGCTCCCACGCCTCCAGATGCGGAACCGGTGTCCGACCGGACGGGTCTGCCTGATCTGCGGACTTGCGCAGCAGATCCGCCTCGGACACCACACCCATCGGGCGGTCCAGATCGTCCACCACGGGCACAGCGGTGACATCGTTCTCCGCCAACAGCTTGACGATCTCCTTGAACGGTAGATCACGCCGTGCCCGGACGACCACTCGGGTCATGAGTTCTGCGACCGTTCGGTGCTGCATGTCGCCTCTCCCTTCCGGAGCGTGACAGCCAGTTCTCATCACGTGTCCAGCGTGTCAGGAATCCGTCGCCCACGGGTGAGCTGCCCGGGCCCATTCTGGGGCCAGTGGTCCCGAGGCCGACTCGTTCGCCCCCTGATCAGGGTCTCTCATCCCATGCAGCGGCACGCCGCGCGTGGCACGTTGGGTGCAGCATCATTTTGAGGAAATGGCGGCGATCATGCGAGCTCACCTCGGCGATCAACTCGTCATCGAAAGCCCGACGACCGGCGCTACCAGACGCGACGGTGAGATTGTCGGACTCCACCATGCGGATGGAACACCTCCCTACGACGTGCGCTGGTCGGATACGGACGAGGTGACGCTGGTGTTCCCCGGGCCCGATGCGCATGTCCGTCACGTCGAGCATGGGCCCGGGGCCCACGAGCCTTCCCGGCCGGGCATGGACGAGTCGGTTGCCGTGTCCGACACAACCCCGCTGCATGAGTCACCCAACCCTGGCGACATCGGCCGGCGAGTGGCCACAGAGCGCAAGCGACAGGGGCTGACCCGGGCAGAAACAGCCCGACGCGCCAGAATGGCGCCGGACTACCTGGCGTATCTCGAAGAACGGCAGGCCGACCCGAGCCTGGGGAGTCTCATCAGATTGGCCGACGCGCTGGGCACCAGCGTCGCAGCCCTGCGCGGCGGCGGCATCGACCTGCCGCCCGGCCAAGGCCAGGCGCTCCTCCACCCTCAGCTACGGGACCTCAGCCCCGATGAATGCCGCGCCCGGCTTTCCACGCACGGCTTGGGCCGCGTCGCGGTGTCGACACCCGATGGCCCGGCGGTCGTCCCGGTGAACTACGAGGTCATCGACGACGCGATCGCCTTCCGGACCGCGCCCGACTCAACGCCTGCCGCAGCCGTGGGAACGGACGTCGCATTCGAGGTCGACCATGTGGACGAGGCAATGAGCCAGGGCTGGAGTGTGCTCGTCGTCGGCCCTGCGCGGGTTGCCACGGAGCCCGACGCCGTGCGGCGGCTGGCCGATCGTGCTCACACCAAGCCATGGGCGGGGGGCGAACGCGAGATGTGGGTGTTGATCCAGCCCACGCGCCTCACGGGCCGCCGCATCAGTCCGGCCGATCAGTGAGCGGCCACGGACTGCCGCTCGCCCGGCGCGCATTCCACGACCAGGATCATGCGACAACCGGAGAGCGGTCCCGCCCCGGAGGGCTGCCAATTCGCGAAGGGAGGCTCCGGTGATCCAGGAAGCGCCGTCCGAAGAGTGTGTGACAGCCCTGGTCTACGACGCTGCTGCCGCCCCGTCGATGCACAACGCGCAGCCGTGGCGCGTCCGCTACTTCCACGGCAGCCGCACCTTCCACGTACGCGCCGATTTCGACCGCGTCATGCCGCACGCAGACCCCGAAACCCGCGCCCTCCACCTCGGCTGCGCCGCCGCACTGCCGAACCTGCGGGTCGCGGTGGCCGACGAGTACCCGTCGTCCGCTCCGCGCTGACGGACCTGCCGCTACGCGCTTTCCGGTCCGGGCGGGACGGCGGACTCGCCGGTGAGCTGGGACTTGACGTCCACGACGCCCTCCACGGCGCGGACGAGGCGCGCCGCAACCGAGACCAGCGAGGTGTCGCGGATCTGTCCGCGGAGAGTGACGACTCCCTCGTGCACATTCACGTGGATGGCGTGACTGAGGGCGGGGAAGAGGTACGACACCACCGTGCGGCGGACCTCCTCCTCGATGTCCTCGTCCGGCCGCAGGAAGACCTTCAGCAGATCGGCGCGGCTGACGATGCCCTGCAGCATGCCCTCGTCATCGACCACGGGGAGCCGCTTGACGTGCTGCACAGCCATGATCCGCGCGGCCTGGGCCAAGGTGGCGCCGGAGCGCACCGTGATGGCAGGGGCGCTCATGAGTTCCTCCGCGGTCACCGCCCCCGCCTTGACGAGGTCGGACAGGCGCCGGAGCTGCTCGTTGCGGTTCGGGACGCTGTCGCGGAACTCCTCCTTGGGCAGCAGGTCCGCCTCGGAGACGACACCGATGACGCGCCCCTCGCCCTCCAGGACCGGCAGGGCACTGACTTCCCACTGCTCCATGGTCCGGACGATCTCCTTGAAGGGCACGCCGCGCTCGACGGCCACCACCGTCAGGGTCATCACATCGCTCACGATGTGCGGAGTGTCAGGCACTTCAGACCTCCTCCTTCGCCTCGTCAGGGGACCCGGCCCGCGCCGTATGGCGCGTACAGGTCGAGCAATCGCGTACGCGTGGCCCTGAGCCGGTGCGCGATCACACCGGCGACATAGGTGCGCAAGGCGTGGTCCAGCTCCGGGTCCTTTTCGCACAGCTCATTGACCGCCGCCGCATCGAACTCGTAGGCACCCACCGGGCTGCTGGCCTCGGCCCCCAGGTGCCAGTGCGGGGGAGGGATCATCCAGGACCAGCCCAGCAGTTCTCCGGCGCCGAGGGTCTCGATGACCGCTGCCCGCCGGCCCGGCACGTGAAGATCGAGAACGACCGTGCCTGTGTGGATGATCCAGAAGCGGTCGGCCTTGCGGCCCTCGTTGAAGATACGCTCGCCTGTCGCGAAGGACACCTCACGGGCCAGCGACATGAGCCGACCGCGCCGGTCCTCAGGCAGCACGCTGAAGAGACCATTCCCCGAGATCACGGTGACCGCTCCCAATGGACGCCGCTGTCCTCGGTTTCGTCGGCGGCAGGGAGTGGCGTCTGCCGTGCAGGCCGAGAGCCGGAGTCGTCGTAGCGGTAGGTCAGCTTGTCGGTGACGGAGACCACGCCGTCCACCTGCTGCGCCAGCCGGACCGCGACCTGGATCTCGCTGAACCGCTCCAGCTGACCTTCGAGGGTGACCACGCCGTCGATCACATGCACCTGGACCGCGCCCGGGGACAGCCCCAACATCCGGTCCAGGACCTCGTCGACGATCTCCCGGCGGATGTCAGGGTCCGGTCGCAGGAAGACCTGAAGCAGGTCACGGCGGGCCACGATACCCACCAAGCGGCCATCCTCATCGACCACGGGCAGCCGCTCGACGCGATGCTGCGCCATGGTGCGGGCGGCCACGGCGATAGTGTCATTGGCCTGGACGGTGATCGCTGGTTGCGACATCAGCTCTCGGGCGCTCATCGCGTGCGCCTTGGTGTCAGCGGTGCGTCCGGTGTCGGCGCCGCCGGTCGGCGGCGACCGCCAGGCCAGCCGTGCGCTGCGGATGGGTCCCGGCTCGGGCGGAACGCCCGCTTGCCGGAGTACGAGGTCGCTCTCGGAGATCACACCGAGCACCCTGTCATCGGTATCGACCACTGGCAGACCGCTGATCCGGTGCACCGCAAGCAGCTTGGCGACTTCCTTGAACGGGGTCTGCGGAGTCACCGAGACAACGTCGTTCACCATCAGGTTGCCGATCTTGCTGTGCTTCATTACTGGCTCCCTCTCGCAAGTGGGGCCCTCTCAGGCTGCTTCTCCTGCTCTCAGCTCCAGCCTCCGGCAAGAAGGCGCCCAGGCCCAGGGTCTGAAGGGGCACGGAGGTGGGCCGACTGGCCGTATGACTCCACCTTCGTCGCCAACCGGCGCGGTGCAACCCGGCCGAAGGTCCCGGTCTGAGGGCCGGTACGCATGTCGCGGTGGATCCAGGGCAGTGCGACGGTATTCACAGGGGTGCCCGCAATGGCCTCAGCGAGCCTGAATTCCGGCGCGTGGGCCGCGCTCCTGTCATCTCGTGACGGAACGTGAAAGGAGAGGGGGAGGGCGGCAGATGTCGGAGTGGACCTGGGAGTACGAGGGCTGCGACCCCGCTGCCGAGCAGTTGCGCGAATCGCTGTGCACGCTCGGCAACGGCTACTTCGCCACCCGCGGCGCGGTGCCCGAGAGCAGGGCCGGCTTGGTGCACTACCCAGGGAGCTACGCGGCCGGGTGCTACAACCGCCTGGAGTCGACCGTGTCCGGGCGACGGGTGGAGAACGAAGACCTGGTCAATCTCCCGAACGGCTGCTCCTGCGGTTCCGTCTCCGTTCCGCCGACGGATCGGCGGGGCGGTGGTTCTCCCCGGACACCTGCGCTCTCGTCGATTACCGGCACATCCTGGACATGCGCCGTGCACGCTCACCCGGTGGGGCGGGGCACGTGGTGGCGATGACGGGGGACGGTGTCAACGACGGCCCGGCTCTGCGCCGAGCCGACATCGGACCCAGGTCATGGGCGAGCGCCGCAGTGGTGACCTGGCCGCCGGACTTCAGGCCGACGGCGCCGGCACAGGTGTTGTGGCTCGCCTGGCGGGCCCTCCTGTCGTCCGGACCAGGCCCTGTGAGGAGGGAACGGGGGCAGAGCACGGCTTGCCCACTTCCCCGGCATGCGAACGGGATACGAAGAATCCACACTGGCCTAAAGGAGTAACCGGTCGGGGCGGGGCCCGGCGGCTGTGGGCTCTCTCCGCGCGGATCGCGAGGCTCGAAGGAGACCGCCATGACCACTGCACGGGAGATCATGCATGCCGGTACCACCTGCATCCAGGAGAGCGAGACGCTGGAGGACGCGGCGCGCCGCATGAGTGAGCTGGACGTCGGAGCCCTCCCGATCTGCGGGCCGGACGACCGGCTCCACGGGATCATCACCGACCGTGACATCGTGGTGAAGTGTCTCGCCAAGGGCAAGGACCCGAAGACCATGACTGCGGGCATGCTCGAGCAGGGCAAGCCGATCACGATTGACGCCGAGGCCGACACGGACCAAGTCCTGCGGGCCATGGAGGAGCACAGAATCCGGCGGCTGCCGGTCATCGAGAACCATCGCCTGGTGGGAATGATCAGCGAGGCGGACCTCGCACGTCGCCTGCCGGAGGAACAGGTAGGCCACTTCGTCGAGGTCGTCTGCGCGGCGAAGTGACCATTCGGCTGTGAGCGCGGGCCCGGCCCACAGCCGTCAGTGTAAGGCGGCGTGAATCTCCTGTTCGGTGGCGGAGTGGGAGACAGCGAGGAGTTCGTCGCCGGGCTGGAGCCGCATCTCGGGGCGGGAGGGCGGGTTGGCCTTCGCGGATGACGGTGGCGATGACGGGGTACCTGCGGGGAGGGCGATCTCGGTGGGACCTGGTGCTGAAGTGGGGGCTTCTGCCGCGGCGTTGCTGCGACGAGCGGAAGATGCGTCCAAACTCCGTTGCGCACCGGTGGCGAACACCACGGACTTCGCGGAGCCCGCCACGACATCGGTGCCCATGAAAACACAGTTGCGGGCCTGAAGCAGCGGGCCGCTCGCCACCGGTCCGCCGGTTCGCCCTACGGCGTCGTTTCCCCTGATCAGGGCCGCGTTGTTCACCGATACCTCGTGCGCCTTGGTGAGGCGGCAGTCAACCGACAACGCGTCCCCGGCTTCCAGGACGACGACGTCTCCGGGCACCAGGTCACGGGCGGGCAGCTGCTGATCCCCGTCGCGTAGCACCCGGCGGGTGTGCGGCACCATCGCCTGCAGTGCCTCTGCCGCGCGCTCCGCGGAGTACTCCTGCGCGAAGCCGAAGGCCGCATTCAGTACCACCACGGGGGTCCCGGAGACCTTGGCGGGACGTGGTCATGGAGCGGCCACGCGCACTGCCGTGACCTTGTACTCGGGGCAGGACGTGACAGTGTCCGCGTGGTCGGAGGTGAGCCGGTTCACTCCGCTCGCGGGGAAGTGGAAGGAGCAGAAGACCTGGCCAGGGGCTGTCTGTTCACTGACCCGGGTGATGAGCCTGGCCCGGCCGTGCCGGCTCTCCACGGTGACCTGCGCGCCGTCCTGAACGTCGTACCGGACGGCGTCGTCGGGGTGGAGGTCGAGGAAGTCGACCGGATCGAGTGCGAGGTTGCCGCCGCGTCGGGTCATGCTGCCGGAGTTGTAGTGGGCCCAGCGCCGTCCGGTGACCAGGATCAGCGGATAGTCGTCGTCGGGCTGTTCGCCGGGTGGGAGATAGGGAGCCGCGGCAAGGCGGGCGCGCCCGTCCGGGGTGGCGAATCTCTCTGTGTACAGCTTGGCTTCGCCGGGGCGGTCGGGGTTCGGGCAGGGCCAGGGGATGGCGCCCTCCCGGTCCAGCCGGTGGTGGGAGAGGCCGGCGAAGACGGGCGCGACCCGTCCGCACTCGGCCAGGGCGTCGGCCGGGGTCGGGCAGCCGAGGTCGACGCCCATGGCAGATGCGGCGGCGTGGATGACGTCGAAGTCGGTACGGGCCTCCGCCGGCGGGGGGACGGCGGGGCGGACCCGCTGGAACCGGCGGTCGAAATTGACGAAGGTGCCGTCCTTCTCCAGCCAGGACGCGACCGGCAGCACGACGTCCGCGTGGCGGGCCGTCTCGGACAGGAACAGCTCGTTGCACACCACGAGCGGGCACGCGTCGAGGGCCTGGGCCACCCGGTTCGCGTCGGGGTCGGTGGCGCAGACGTCCTCGCCGATGACCCACAGAGCCCGCAGATCACCGGCCCTTGCGGCGGCGAACATGTCCGGGATCCGCAGCCCAGGATGTTCCGGGACCGGGACGCCCCACACCGCCTCGGCCCGGGACCGTGCGGCCGGGTCGGTCACCTTTCCGTAGCCCGGCAGGAGGTCGGGCAGCGCGCCCATGTCGGAGGCGCCTTGGACGTTGTTCTGGCCGCGCAGCGGGTTGACCCCGTGCCCGCGGTCGGTGCCCACGGCGCCCCGCAGGATCGCCAGGTTGGCCAGCGACCGCACCCCGTCTGTACCGTGGAGGTGCTCGGTGACGCCCAGGCCGTAGACGATCGCGGGCCGTCGGGCACGGCCGTACAGCCGGGCGGCGGCGATCAGGTCCGAAGCGGGTACCCCGGTGATGTCCGCGACCCGATGGGGCGGGTAGTCGTCCAGTAGTTCGGTGAGCTCCGGCAGGCCGGTGGCCCGATCGCGCAGAAACTCCTCGTCGGTCAGTCCTTCAGTGAGCAGGATGTGGGCGAGCCCGTGGAAGAGCGCGACGTTGGTGCCGGGGCGGGGTCGCAGATGTACGTCGGCATGCAGGGCGAGGCCGACGGCGCGGGGGTCGGCGACGACCAGCTTGGCTCCGTGCAGCACTCGCCGGAGCAGTCGTGCTCCGACCACGGGGTGGGCTTCGACGGGGTTGGCGCCCACGACCAGCAGGCAGTCGGCCCGCTCGACGTCGTCCAGGCTGTCGGTGCCGCCGGAGAGTCCGAAGGAGGCGGTCAGTCCGGCGGCGGACGGGGAGTGGCAGAGCCGGGAGCAGTTGTCGACGTTGTTCGTGCCGATGACCACCCGCATGAACTTCTGGACGAGGTAGTTCTCCTCGTTGGTGGCGCGGGCCGAGGAGATGGCTGCCACGGCGTCAGGGCCGCCGGCGTCAACGGCCGCGCGCAGTCCGCGGGCGACATGGCCGAGCGCCTCGTCCCAGCCGACCGGCTCCAGATGTCCGTCGCGTCGCAGCAGTGGCCGGGTGAGCCGTTCCGGCGAGGTGAGATATCCGTGGGCGAAGCGCCCCTTCACACATGCGTGCCCCTGGTTGACCGGGCCGTCCCGGGCGGGCAGTACGGCCGTGACCTCGCCGTCGCGGGTGACGACTTCAAGGGAACATCCGACGCCGCAGTAGCCGCAGGTGGTACGTGTCAGGGACGCAGCCTGGTGGCTGGCGGAGGTGAGCCCGCGCGCCGGGCCGGGCTCGATGATCGCACCCGTGGGGCAGGTGTCGACGCAGCCCCCGCAGGCCACGCAGTCCGAATCGGCCCAGGACCCTCCTGTACCGGGGGCGACCACGGTGTCGGCGCCCCGGCCGACCAGGGTGAGAGCGAAGGTGCCCTGCACCTCGGCGCACATGCGGACGCACCGGCCGCAGGCGATGCACAGGTCCCGGTCGAGGTGGACGTACGGGTGGGAGTCGTCTCCACCTCGGCCGCCGACGCCCTGTGCCGCCTCGGGGCCGATGCCCAGCGACCGGCAGACATGCGCCAGTTCGCTGGGGTTGTCACCGGCGAGGGCCCGTGGCGGCAGGGCGGAGGCGATGAGCTCGACCGCGTCCCGGCGCAGCTGCTGAAGATCGTCGGTGGCGGTTTCGACCTGGGCACCGGATGCGGCCGGGGTCACGCAGGCCGCCGCGATCTGTCCGTCGGCCCGTACAAGACACGTACGGCAGGAGCCGGCCGGGCTGAGACGGTCGTCGGAGCAGAGCGCGGGCAGCTCGATTCCGGCCGCCCGCACCGCCGCGAGCAGTGAAGCTCCCTCGGGCACGTCGTGGGCGGCGCCGTCGACCTCGAGTTTGATTCCGGTCATGGGCTCCATCCCGCCAGTCGGTGCCCGTAGGCGCGGGCGAGGCTGTGCACGGCGGGCGGGATTCGCCGTCCGAAGGCACACAGGCTCGCCTCGGCCAGAACGCGTGACAGTCGTCCCCACTCTTCTCCCGGCGGGGCGCCTGCGGCAGCCAGCTCCAGGCCCCGGCGCGAGCCCACGCGGCAGGGTGAGCACGCGCCGCAGCTCTCGGCGGCGGCGAACTGCCAGATGTGCCACAGCACATCCTCTGGAGCAACGTGCTGGTCGAAGGCGACCAGTCCGGCATGGCCGAGAGCGGCACCGCAGGCCGCAAGGTCGGCGGTGGTCAGCGGCACATCCAGCGCGTCGGGGGCGAGGAAGCCACCCAAGGGCCCGCCGACCTGGAGAGCGGTCAGTTCGCAACCGTCCTTCAGGCCGCCGCCCAGCTCGGTGATGATCCGGCTCACCGGGGTGCCGAGCTCGACCTCGTACGCACCCGGCCGGGCGAACCGCTCCGACAGGCAGACCAGCTTCGTCCCGGTTTCGTTGAGAGCCCCGCGCCGGGCGTACGCTTCACCGCCCCGGGAGACGATCCACGGGACGGCCGCCAGGGTCTCGACGTTGTTGACCACGGTCGGCGCGTCCCACAGCCCCCGCTGGGTCGGGTAGGGCGGGCGCGGCCGGGCGCAGCCCCGGTCCCCCTCCAAGCTCGCGATCAGGGCGGTCTCCTCACCCGCGACGTACGACCCGGCGCCCTCCACCACCTCGACGTCCAGGGCCGTGGCCGTGCCGTGCACGGACGGGCCGAAGTGCCCGTCGGCGTAGGCCTGCCCGACCGCTTCCCGCATCCGAGCCAGCGCACGCGGATACTCCGAGCGCACCAGCACCACACCCCGCCGGGCCCCGCATGCGAAGCAGGCCAGCGCCAAGCCCTCCAACACCCGCTCCGGATCCGCCTCCATCAACAGCCGGTCGGCGTAGGAGCCGGGATCGCCCTCGTCTCCGTTGGCCACCACCACGGTGTCGGGGGCCCGGCCGGCCGCCTCCCACTTCGCGGCCACCCGGAAGCCCGCGCCGCCCCGCCCCCGCAGCCCGGAGGCGGCCACTTCCATCTGGACCTCGTCAGGAGTGCCTGTCGTGACCATTCGCGGCCATACCTGCCATGCGGGCTCACCGGCGACCACGCCTGCCAGCAGAACGGGGTCGCCGGTGTCGTCGGCCGCCGGGATCTCCGGTGCTCGCGGGGGCTCGCGCCCCGCGAGCTGACCGGTCAGCGTCGGGCCGGTGCAGGGTGTATCACCGTCGAGTGCCGCGGGACCCGCGTAGCAGTACCCCAGGCAGCGCACAGCCTGCAGCGACGTCTCGCCGTCCGGTGAGGCCGTGCCGGCGGTGATGCCCAGCTCGCGCTCCACATTGGTGTGATGCCGTCCGGCCTGAGCGGCGAAGCACGCCGTCGCCGCGCAGACCCGGACGTGACGGCGGCCGTGCGGGGCGGCGAGGTCCGCGTAGTAACGGGCCGGTCCGAGCGCGGCGGCAGCGGGCAGGCCGATACCGGTGGCGACAGCCGGAGCCCAGACCTCGGGGCTGTCCGCCGTTCCCGCCCTGGCCTCGGCCAGCGACCCGATCAGCCGGTCTCCCGGCCGCCCACGCCGGTCAGCAAGGGCCCGAAACGCATCGAAACGGTCCGCAGGACCCACGGGAACCATGACCTCATCGTGGAGGCAGTCACACGAGGCCGCATCCCGAGATCATCGTTTGCGTGCGACTGTGACAGCGGGGGCCATTCAGGCGCGGACGGAATCCCTCACTGGGCTGGCGACGCCCCGGATACGGCCGCGGGCCCAGCACGACCCGCCCAGCGCGAGAGACGTTCGATATCCGGCTCGCGCTACGAGCCTGGGCCTTCCCAGCCACGGCGCGGCCCCCGCGCCAGACGCTGACAGAGCGCGACCGGTAGACGATGTACGGCCGGAACAGGTAGCCGACAGGCGCGGTGAAGGCATGGACGAGCCGGGTGAACGGCCAGAAAGCGAAGAGCAGCATGCCGATGAGCGTGTGCAGCTGGAAGGACAACGGCGCGGCCGCCATGGCGTCGATGTCCGGCTGCAGTGTGGAGACGGAGCGGAACCTGGGCGAGACGGTTTCCCGGTAGTTGTGCTCCTCGCCGACGGTGCCCGCGCCCAGCAGGGTGGTGACGAGTCCGGCGACGATGGCCGCGACGAGGACGACGTACATCGTCTTGTCGTTGCGCGTGGTCGCCATGAACACCGGACCGGTGGTGCGTCGGCGGTAGATGAGGATAGCCACTCCGGCGAGCGTGGCGAAGCCGGCGACGCCGCCGAGGACGAGGGCCTGCACGTGGTACGCCGTCTCGGACAGGCCGATGGCTGATGTCCAGCTCTGCGGAACGACCAGGATCACATGGCCGATGACGACGAGGATGCCGAAGTGGAAGAGCGGGCTGCCAATGCGCAGCAGCCGGGACTCGTACAGTTCGGAGGAGCGGGGGGTCCAGCCGAACTGGTCGTACCGGTACCTCCATACGGTGCCGCCGACGAGGATCACGAGGGTGACGTACGGCAGTACACCCCACAGGAGGACATCGAGAGCCTTCATCGCGGGCCCCTCCCGATGGTGCCGGACCGAAGGGTTCCAGGCCGACGGTCTCCTGGGGTTGGTCCGGTCCGGGCCAGGCGCTGAGCGGCGGCGCGGTCCTGCGGGGACGGGCCGGGCAGGAGCGCGCACACGGCCTCGACCACGGCGGTGTAGGGGGAGTTCGCGTCGCGCAGTGCCAGCCGCAGGAGCTCGATTCCGGCGCGGTGCTCCTGGAGGAGTGCGAGCCCGTCGGCCAGGTCACCGGTCGCCGTGTACTCGAGCACGACCGGCAGGTAGTCGGGCAGCTCGGTGCCTCCGAGTTCGAGGCCGTGGCGGCGGTAGCGGTCCTTGAGGGTGGCCAGGGCCTGGCCGCGGCGGCGGGTCTCGCCGTCGGTCCACCAGGGTCAGGTAGAGGCAGCAGCGGCGGCGGCGGTCGAAGGTGGCGACGTAGGTCTCGGCGAGGTCGCGTGGCGGGGTGTCGGCGAGGTGGTGGACGACGCCGCTGCGGTTGGTCCACGCCTGCTTGCAGGTGACCGAGCAGGTGTGGCAGCCGATGCACTTGTCGAGGTTCATCACCATGGCCAGCTGGGCCATGCAGCGCCCGATCGGCTCACTCGCGGGCATCAGTACGTCACCTCCTGGGACCGGCGGCGTCGTCGTACCCCGTCGGCCAGTTGCCGGGCAGGTCGTCGCGCCGGATGCCGTACTGCGCGAGCATCAGGTCGAAGACCGTCGTCACCAGCCGACCGCCGATGCGACGCGCAGGGACGCCCCGGCGCAGTACGGAACCGGTCTCCTCTGTCGCGTCGAAGCGTGGCAGCAGCACCTCGATCGGCTCCGCGCCCTCGCCGAGCAGAGTCAATTGGGGTGACACCTCGTCGAGGTCGAGATTCCAGCGACCTGCGCCGAATTCGGTCCACCGCTCGCCCAACGTCCCGTTCGGGATGACCGGTTCACCGGTGCGACCGTCAACCAGGACGGTCTTCCACTCCGCTCCTTCGGACACCTCGCCGAGGTCGGACGCGCGCAGGAACTTCCCCGGCACGAACGCGTCGTCGCGCTCCTCCAGCGTCACCAGGAACGGCAGGTCGGTGTAGCACCGCACATAGTCGACGAAGAACGGCACCCGGCGCTCGACGAAGCACTCCTTGAGGATCACATGGCCCATGGCCATCGCCAGGGCGCCGTCCGTGCCCGGCTGGGCGTGCAGCCACTGATCGGCGAACTTGGTGTTGTCGGCGTAGTCCGGCGACACCACGACCACTTTCTGGCCGCGATAGCGGGCCTCCGCCATCCAGTGCGCATCGGGCGTACGCGTGACGGGGACATTGGAGCCCCACATGATCAAGTAGGCGGCGTTCCACCAGTCGCCGGACTCCGGCACATCGGTCTGGTCCCCGAACACCTGCGGGGAGGCCACCGGCAGATCGGCGTACCAGTCGTAGAAGGAGGTCATGCAGCCACCGATCAGCTCGATGAACCTGGACCCGATCGCGTGCGAAACCATCGACATCGCCGGGATCGGCGAGAAGCCCGCGATCCGGTCCGGACCCCACCGTTTGATCGTGTGCACATGCGCGGCGGCCACGATCTCGACCGCCTCGTCCCACGACACCCGCACATGGCCGCCCTTGCCGCGGGCCTGCTGGTACCTGCGGCGCCGGTCCGGGTCGCCCACCACGTCGGCCCACGCGAACACCGGGTCACCAAGGCGCGCCTTGGCTTCCCGGTACATCTCGACCAGGACTCCGCGCGCGTAGGGGAAGCGCACCCGTGTGGGCGAATAGGTGTACCAGGAGAACGCCGCACCCCGGGGGCAGCCACGCGGCTCGTACTCCGGGGAGTCCGGGCCGACTGAGGGATAGTCGGTCTGCTGACTCTCCCAGGTGATGATCCCGTCCTTGACGTAGACCTTCCACGAACACGAGCCGGTGCAGTTCACCCCGTGCGTGGATCGCACGACCTTGTCGTGGCTCCACCGGTCCCGATAGAAGACATCCCCCTCCCGACCACCTTTGCGAAAGACAGCCCGCAGATCGGGCGAGACCTCGCGCCGGGTGAAGAAGCGACCGGCCCGCAGCAGCGCGTCCGCTGCGGGGCCTGCTTCACCGTGCCCAGGTGGTACAGCAGAGCTCCTGGGAATCCCGCCGTCCTTCACACCCGTCACCTCGTCCACGCATTTCGAATGGGCATCAATCCGGCAAACTACTCTGATGGGTCTTCGATGCCTGGTTTATACGACGCCGGGCCCTCCAGGGGCCGAAAGTCCCGCCGTCCGGGACCGCGGGCCCTTCCTCCAGCGACTTTGCCTGCAGAGCATCACCCGCAGGGCGGTGGAGTGCTTCAACGCCGAACGTCGAGTTCGGATGTGAAGTGATGTCAGCCAGGCAAGCCCGGGGGAACCCACGTCGGAGAGGAAGCGCGATGAGCCGAAGGGCCGAGAGGCAGCCAGCCCGTGCAGTTGCTTTCCCACAACCCGCGCGGATGCTGGCCCTGGCCACCGCCGGCTTCCTGCTCTGCTTCTGGGCGTGGGCGCTGCTGGCGCCGCTCGGACCGACGCTCCGGGACGACCTGGACCTCAGCTCCTTCCAGCAGTCCCTGGTTGTCGCGGTGCCTGTGATCGTCGGCTCACTCGGCCGGATCCCCGTCGGTGCCCTGACCGACCGCATCGGAGCTCGTCGGGTGTTCCCCATCGTCGCTGCCCTGACGATTCTTCCGGTGCTCTACCTGGGCCATCTGGCCGACTCACTGCCCGAGGTACTCGCGGGCGGCTTCTTCCTCGGCCTGGGCGGCACGACGTTCGCCATCGGAGTGCCGTTCGTCAACGCCTGGTACCAGCCCGAGCGGCGCGGTTTCGCCCTCGGCGTCTTTGGCATCGGCACGGGCGGCACCGCCCTTTCGTCCTTCACCACCGTCCAGCTGGCCGATGCCGTCGGGCGAAGCTTCCCCTTCGATCTGGTCGCCGTCCTTCTGGCGGCATACGCCGTAGCGGCCCACCTTCTCCTCCGCGACAAACCAGGGCGCGCGGTCGCGGCCGGATCGCTCGTGGCACGCACGGCTGCCACGCTGCGGATGCCCGCCACCCTGCAACTGGCCTTCCTCTACGCCATGTCCTTCGGCGGCTTCGTTGCCTTCAGCGTCTACCTGCCCACCTACCTCACCACCGCTTACGACCTCGGCCGCTCCGACGCCGCGCTGCGGACAGCGGGCTTCGTTGTACTGGCCGTCGCGATGCGTCCGGTCGGAGGGTGGCTGTCCGACCGGACGAACCCCGCACCCGTGCTGGCGATTTCGTACGCCGTGGTGTGCGCGCTCGCACTGGTCGCGGCGATCGAAACTGCCCTGGTCCCTGTCGGAACGCTTGCCTTCCTCGGGATGGCAGCAGGTCTGGGCGCTAGCTCGGGCGCCGTCTTCGCGCTCGTCGCCCGTCTGGTTCCTCCGGAGCGGGTCGGCTCGGTCACCGGAGTCGTCGGTGCCGCCGGTGGGCTCGGCGGCTTCTTCCCGCCCCTGGTGATGGGTCTGGTCAAGAGCATCACGGACGACTACGCGTGGGGGTTCGTTCTGCTCGCCATCACCGCTGCCGCCGGCGGTGCGCTGACCGCGACGGTCGTGCGTCGGCGTGCTCATCCGTCGACGCAGGATTGAGCCACAGCTGCGACCGGCCCGACCGCGCATGGTGTCAGGGCTTGGAGATGACGTCCTGCGGCCCCTTTGGCCCCTGGGCTCTCTTCCCGGTGATGGAAGCCGGTCGTCTGGATGGAGGAGAAGAGGACGAACATGTCCCGGCAGCCGTCGACCTGCGGGATGAAGCCGAACCCCGTGTCGTCGTTGAACCTGTCCTCGGCCATGGAGGGTCCCCGTTTCCCTCCGTACAGGTCGTGCCAGAAATCCTCACGCCGGTCGGACTCGCCCGTGCAGTCGCGGCTCGGATCGACTACCCGGACGGTCCAGCCCGGGGGTGCGCTCACCCGAGAGGCCCATGCGCGGTCCGTTCGGGCGGCGTGAGCCGGGAGTCGTCGGTGCCTGCGGAGAGACGGTCGGTCACCGACACCACACCGTCCGTCAGTTGTGTCATCCGCAGCGCCACAGGGATGTCGCTGCGCTTCTCGAGCTGGCCCTCCAGAGTGACCACACCGTCGACGACGTGGACGCCGATCGTGCCGGGGGCGAGTCCCAATGTGTCCACGAGCACCTCTTCGATGACTCGGCGGCGGATCTCCGGGTCTGGGCGCAGGAACACCTGGAGCAGGTCGCGCCGGGTGACGATGCCGATGAGGCGGTCCTCGTCGTCGACCACGGGCAGCCGTTCCACGCTGCGCTTGACCATCGTCCGGGCGGCCTGCGAGACCGTGTCGTCGGCGTGAACGGTGATGGCCGGTGCGGACATGAGCTGCGCGGCGGTCAGGTCGTCCCGCTCGGTGTCCTGGGTGCCTTCCCCCTCTGCTGCTCCGACCGTCGCCTGCCGGACCAGAAGGTCGCTCTCGGAGACGACCCCGATCACCCGGTCGTGGTCGTCCAGAACCGGTAGGCCGCTGATGTCATGTTCGGCGAGCAACTTGGCGACGTCCTTGAACGGCGCCGACGGGGTGACCGAGACGACCTCGTCGACCATCAGGCTTCTGACTCTGCTCTGCTTCATCACGCCACCTCCTGTTGATCCGGTCCCAGGACCACGATGCTTCGGCCGGAGGGGTCCTATCGAGGGCCGAACGGGCCCTGTCCCGGGACTGACAGGGTCCAGAGGGCATGTCAGCCGATCACGCGGACGTCGCCGCACGCGCTGGGCTCCTGGTCCCGGGACAGCGGACCGGGACCGGTCGTCAGGCGGTGACGGCGGAGTTCTTGCTTGCGCCACCAGGCTCGCGATCCCCGCCCTGGCTCGCCGTCACGATGATCTCGGTCGGGGCATCGAGCCTGTTCTTGACGGTGCATCTTGAGATCGCCACTTGCAATGCTTCGGTGCCGTCCGGCGTAAATCGGAGGACGTCGACCGAGATGGGAAGCAGCCGGGCCGGACGGTGTCCGGGGGTCATGACTCGTGGGCGGCTGAGCTGTCCAGGTCCAGTCGGATGTCGACGACGCCCTCGACCGCGCGGACGGCCCGCGCGAGCAGCGGCACCAGTGCCCGGTCCCGGAGGTCGCCCCTCAGCGTTACCGCACCGTCGGTGACGGACACCTCCACCTGCGCCACGGGCAGGTTCTCGATGACGGTGCGCCGGATCTCGTCGGCGATCTCCTCGTCCGCCCGCAGGAACACCTTCAGCAGATCGGCACGGCTGACGACGCCTTCCAGCATGCCGACGTCGTCGACGACGGGCAGCCGCTTCACGTGCCTCCGTGCCATGATGCGGGCGGCCTCGGCAATGGTGGCGCTTGCATGGACCGTGATGGCCGGGGCGGACATCAGTTCCTCGGCGGAGACTGCACCCGCCTTGGCGGCGTCGGCGTCTGACAGCGGCCGGTCCGCCCGCGTCAGGTCGTTGCTGCGGTACTCCTCCTTGGGGAGCAGATCTGCTTCAGATACCACGCCGATCACCCGGCCCTCGCCCTCGATCACCGGCAGGGCGCTGACCTTCCACTGCTCCATCAGTTCGACGATCTCCTTGTAGCCGGCGTGGCGTCCCACTGCGATGGCGGTGTGCGTCATGACATCGCTCACGGTGTGCGGGGAATCGGGCATGGCGGACTCCTCAACAAGTGTGGTGCGCTCGGTGTTCACGTGGCGGTGCTGCCGCTGCCGTGCGGGGCGTACAGGTCGAGGAGCCGGATACGGGCCGTTTGCAGCCGGTGGGCGAGGACTCTGCCGACCCACTGTCCGATCGCCGAGCCGAAGGCCGGGTCGGCGTCCATCATCATCCGCACGGTCTGCGCGTCGAACTCCTGGGCGCGGACCGGCGTCATGGCCTCGGCGCCCAGCTGCCACACGTAGGGCGGGAACAGCCAGGACCAGCCTACGAGTTCACCGAAGCCGAGGCTCTCGATCGTGACCGGGTGCCACTGCCCCGGCACCCGGATGTCGAGCGTGACCGTCCCGGAGCGAATGATCCAGAAGCGTTCCGCGCGTCCGCCTTCCTCGAAGATCCGGGTTCCCTCGGGAATGCTGACCTCTCGTGCCATACCCAGCAGCCGGGCACGATGCTCGGCGGACAGGACGGCCGTCATACGGGTGCGGGTGGGAGTGCGCATCGCCAGGCCTCCGTCTCGAGTACGGCGACTGATCTGTGTATCTCTGTTCTCAGCGTTGTCGGGCGGTCGTCCGCCGGGCAGGGGCCGAGCGGCCCTGCCCGTGGGCCGTCAGGCCCGGCGGTCGTTCCATTCGGGTACGGGTGGGCCCAGTCCCGCATTCACTCGGCCATAGGGGTGCCGGTCGACAGCCCGGCGTACGACCACGACTGGAAGGCGGTGGGAGCGGTGGAGGCCTGTCGTTGCGGATTGGGCTGTCCGCCGTGCCACCAGGGCTGTTCTTCCGGGGCCCGGCCCTGGATGGCTCCGCTTCGGCCTTGTGCACACCGCCAGCCTGCGCCCGCGCGATGCCCGTAGAGCCCTGCGGCCGTTCGGCTCGGTCCGGGGGCCCGGACGGATCCGGCCACCGGGGCCTGCACCCTCACGTCCCACCGGCGGATCGCTCGTGCGGGACCACAGCCACGGGGCATGGGGCGTGGTGCGTCGCCGCATGGATGACCGGACCCACGTGCGGGCCGAGGCGGGCGGGGCGCCGCGGTCGGCCGAGCGCCAGCAGCCGAGCCCCAGCGGCAGCTTCGAGAAGAACCCTGGCCGGTTTGCCCGCAACCGCCTCCTCGGTCACCGCGACATCCGGGTACTTCTGCCGCCAGCCGCTCAGCACGTCGGCCAGCGCATGTTGCCGCTCCTGCAGTAGTTCGCGGCCGTAGGGCGAGTCGCGCTTACCGGCGGCGCGGTCATGGATGGACGGAGGACTGTAGGCGTACACGAACCGCAGGCCGAGACTGCGGACCCGGGCGGCCTCGAAGGCGAACTCGATCAGCGGGTCGCCGTGATGTGCCGCGTCCAGCCCCACAGCGATGGGCAACAGCCTGTCATCGGCTGCCTCTGCCGCGTTTCCCGCCGCGGCCGAGCGTACGAGCACCACGGGTCGCTCTGCGCGGGCGACCGTGCTGAGGCCCACGGATCCGACGAGGAAGCCGCTGATGGTTCCGATGCCGCGGGACCCGATCACCAGCATCTCCGCCCTCGTGGCGGCTGCCACGAGGACGTCCCGCGCAGCGCCGGACACCAGCTCGCCCTCGACCGGGAGCTCGGGGAACTGCGCGGAGACTCGCTCCAGCGCATCGTTCAGCGCACCTTGCGCCCATTCGTGCTCGCTTTTGTCGGCCGGCACGGTCGCCAGCGGACGGGGGTGCCACTCCCATGCGTGGAGCACCTGCAGTGGCCGTGCGCGCAGCTGTGCCTCCTCGGCGGCCCACTCCAGGGCAGCGACGCTTTCCGGGGACCTGTCGACCCCGACGACGATCGGTCGGTCCATGACGGTTTCACCTCCGCGAGCAGTGCGTCCCGGCCTCACCTCAGCATCCCGCATCCCGGCGCGCGGTGCAGGGGACGTCAACTGCCGCAGCCTCCCTCGTCCTGACCGGGAACAGCGGCAGCCACCTGCGGACGGGGACAGATGTGCCGGCCGCCCTGGCGGTCTCTGTCGCCTCCCTGCTCATCGCCGCGTTTCATGCCCGGGCGGCCCGCCGAGGGGCTGCTCGGTCCAGATGGTCTTGCCGTGCTGCGTATAGCGCGTGCCCCAGTGCTGGGCGAGTTGGGCCACGATGAACAGACCGCGGCCGCCTTCGTCAACGGTGCGGGCGTGGCGCAGGTGGGGTGCGGCGGGGCTGGTGTCGGAGACTTCGCAGGTCAGGGTGTGGTCTTTGATGAGCCGCAGGTGCACGGGCGGGGTGCCGTAACGAATGGCATTGGTGACCAGTTCGCTGACGATGACCTCCGTGGTCAGGGAATCCTCGGCCAGGTTCCAGTCGGTGAGCTGTCGCAGGGCGTGGGCTCGGGCCGTTGCCACAGCTTCAGGGTGGTGGGGGATGGTCCAGGTGGCGACCTGGTCCTCGCCGAGCAAGCCAGTGCGAGCGAGGAGCAGAATGGCGTCGTCGCTGGTGCGCGGGGCGGGCGCGAGGGTATAGACCGCGTCGTCGCGCAGGTCGTCCAGACCACGGTCGGGATGGGCCAGTACCTGCCGAAGGCGTTCCAGGGCCGTTTCGGCGCCGGAGCGGGCTGTGCGGAGAAGGCCGTTGGTGTACAAGGCGAGGATGCTGCCCCGCGCGAGCTGGATGCGGGCGGCGGCGAAGGGCGCGCCCTCCGCGCCAACGTCCCCGAGGGGCGGGCCGGTGGGGATGTCGGGTATCTCGGTGGTGCCGTCCGGGTGGGCGAGGACGGGAGCCGGATGGCCGGAGCGAGTGAGGGTGCAGTCGCCGGTGAGCGGGTCGTAGACCGCGTACAAGCACGTGGCTCTCAGGGGCTGGTCGCGCAGCGGGTCCGAGGGTGGGAGCGCGGCCCGCTCCTGAGCCAGTCGGACCACGGTGTCGTTCAGGCGGGCGAGGAGGTCGTCGGGCTCCAGATCGAGTGCGGCCAGAGCGTGGATGGCGGTGCGCAGCTGGCCCATGGTGGTGGCGGCGTGGATGCCGTGGCCGGCCACCTCGCCGACGATCAGACCGGTGCGGGCGCTGGAGAGAGGAATGGCGTCGAACCAGCCTCCGCCGGCCTCGGCGGGCACATGGCAGTGAGCGACCTCGGCAGCCGTCAGCGGAGTGGGGCCGTGCGGGAGGAGATGACGCTGGAGGGTGAGAGCAATGGTGTGCTCACGGGTGTAGCGGCGGGCGTTGTCCAGGCACAGGGCGGTGCGCGCCGCCAGTTCCAGGGCCAGAACCAGGTCGTCGGGGTCGAAGGGCTCGGACTGAGTGGACCGGTAGAAACCGGCGATGCCGAGCACCGTCCCGCGCAGAACCAGGGGGGCCACGATCAGGCAGTGGGCTCCGGCGGCGCGGATCGCCCTGCCGCGTTCGGGGTCGGCGGCCAGCCACGGAGTGGTCTCGTCCAGAGTGACGAGGCGGGGCTCGAGGTCGGTCAGGCTCTGTGTGTAAGGGGTCGGGAACGGGAACCGGCTCAGGACTCCCACCCGGTAGGCGGGCGACTCGCCACTGTCCGACGCGAACGCGGTGCGCCGCATCGGCTCGTTGCCGAAGAGCGGCCCCAGCGGGGGTTCCTCACCACGGACCACAGCGTCCAGGACGTCCACCACCGCGATGTCCGCGAACCCGGGTACCGCCACGTCCACCAGCTCCCGGCAGGTGGTGATCACGTCCAGCGAGCGCCCGATTCCCTGCCGAGCGGCGTTGCGCACGGCCGCTCGCGCCCGCCCCCGCTCACGGCCGGTGACGTCCACCACGGAGGCCGCCACCCCCAGCACTCGCCCGTCGTCGTCCTGGAGGCGGAAGGCGGAGACGGAGTAGATGTGCTCGCGGCCCGACTCAGCGGGCGGCCTGCCCTGCACGAGCCGGTCCGCCACCGGTACACCGGTGTCCAGCACTCCGCGAACCATCGCCTCCACCGAGCCGGGGTCGGACATCGACAGGACCTCGGTGAACGGGCGGCCGAGCAGGCGACTGACCGAGGCGCCGCGCATGCCCTGCGAGGCGGTGTTGACCCGGACGATGCGCAGGTCCGCGTCCACCACCAGCAGTCCCGCGGGTGACTGGGTGAACAGGGCCTCCAACAGCGCCGGGCCCATCCCGGCGCCCTCCGCACCGCCCGAGCCGAGCGCGGTTACTTGTCGGGGGTCCCGCTGCGCCATGAGCTCGTCACCTCCGCCTACGTCTCCGGCATCCTTGCCCGAAGGTTGTTGCAGCCGCGGCGGCACCGGTTCGTCTGCCCTGCCACTCCCCGCTGTTGCTGCCGACAGTCCCGCAGGCCGAGGCGCGACTCGCCCGGCCACCGCGGCGTGCATTCCACCTGGCCCGCCGACGCCGCCAGCGGATCGTCCCTCTCCAGCCTGCCCCCGCCGTTCGCCGTACGCCAGCGCAGTCGGCATCACGGTAGCCTCCGCTTGCGGGCTGCCCAGCCCGCAGGCGGATACGGCGACCGCGACCTCGCGGGGACCGGGCGTGGGATCCTCCACGTCCGCCCCAGCTCGATGGTCCCGGGCTCGGTGATGACGGCGGCCTTCATTTGACTGCTCCCAGTGACAGGCCCTGGACCAGCTTGTCCTGGGCGGCGAATCCGGCGATGAGCACCGGCAGTGATACGGCGACGGCTGCGGCGCAGACCTGGGCCAGGGAAAACCCCTGGCTGGTGACGAAGCCGGTCAGGAAGACCGGTGCGGTGATGGAACGGACGCCGGTGAGCACGCGGGCGAACAGCATCTCGTTCCAGCTGAAGATGAAGCAGATCAGAGAGGTGGCGGCGATGCCGGGTGCGGCGATCGGGATGATGATCCGGCGGAAGACGGTGAGCAGCCCTGCGCCGTCGATCGCGGCCGCCTCGAGGATCGCCACCGGGATCTCTGCGAGGAACGAGCGCATCATCCACACGGCGATCGGCAGGTTCATCGCGGTGTAGAGGACGGCCATCAGCCAGATGTTGTCCAGCAGGGCGAAGTTCTTGGCGACCAGGTAGATCGGGAGCAGGCCCGCGACCACCGGGAGCATCTTGGTCGAAAGGAAGAAGAACATCACGTCGGACCATTTGCGCACCGGCTTGATCGACAGCGCGTACGCCGCGGGGATAGCCAGTGCGAGCACGAACACGGTCGATGCGATGGCCGCCGTGGCGGAGTTGGCCAGTGCCGGCCAAGGGCCGGCCCGGTGGAGGCCCCGAAGAACTCGCGGTATCCCTCGAGGGTCAGGTCGGCAGCGATCGACGGGGGATTGGTCGCGGCGTCGGACTCGCTGTGGAAGGAGGTCAGGACCATCCAGGCCACGGGCAGGAAGAACAGCAGACCCATGGCCCAGGCGGCGAGTGCCCAGATGGCGTCGGCGTGGCGCCTGAGCTGTCCGCCGCCGGGTCGCCGACGACATGGGGCCGTTGCGGTGGTGTTCAAAGACCGCGTCGAAGTTCGGCACGATGTAGATGGATCCGAGCAGGGCGGCGAGCTCGAGGTACCTGCGCAGGTGCGGCAGGGTCAGATAGATCTGCAAGGCATTCGCTCCGAGGCATGCGGCCAGCGCGGCGGTTCCGCCGCCCCCGACAGGGCCCACGCCGCCTGGCGTGCCGATCCCAGGGCCACGTACTCGTCCGGCCTGGGCATGGTCACCGCGCTGCCGAACACCTGGGCCGCGACCTGCCCCACGGCCTGTGCCCTGGCGGCGCCCCCGATGAGCACCACCCGCTCCACCGCCAGCCCCTGCCCGCGCAGCTCGTCCAAGGCATCGGCCATGCCGCAGAGCATGCCTTCGACCGCTGCCCGCGCCATGCTGGGCGGGGTCATGTTGGCGATGCGCATGCCCAGCAGGCTGCCGGCTGCGTCCGGCAGGTTGGGGGTGCGCTCGCCGCCCGGATACGGAAGGAGGATCAGCCATCTGCGGCTGTCCAGGACCACTCCGCGCATCCGCATCACTCGGCGATGTAGGTGCGGTAGGTCCAACGGTAGACAGGCATTGCTTCACCGTGCAGGGTGCGGTACTCGTGCGTGAACTCGAAGTGCTCGTAGGCGTTGTGGCGCAATATCTTGACCGGTTCTGCGCACCCTCCGGGTGGCAACGCCCAGACTTGAGGAAGGTCGTCCGGGCCTCCTTGAAGGAGCACCAGACTCGATTGGTGCATGGCTCATGCCTCCAGCAGCCTGGGACGATACGGAGTGGAGCAGCGTTGAGGGGCGAGCCGGGCGGACGAGCCGTCAGCGCGGCTCGCCCGCGGGCCTATGAACCGGCAGGTTCCTGGAGCGTGAGACCCATGTGGTCGGCGAGACCTGTGGCGAGTGCCGCCAGCGTCGGATGCAGATAGATGAAGTTGGCGGCGATTTTGATGCTGAGGCGGGTTTCCAGGCGGGTTCGCAGTTCCAGGGACAGCAGCGAGTCGAACCCCAGTGACTTCAACGGAGTCTGCGGGTCGAGGGTGGTGTTTCCCAGCCGGAGCACCGCGCGGATGTGGTCGGCGATATAGGCCTCGAGGGCGGTACGTCGGGCAAGACCTGCCGGTAGGGAGCTCAGCTCGGCCCGAATGTCGATGCTGTCGTCCTGCTCGGTGTTTCCGGACGATTCGTCTGCGAGAAGGCTGAAGAGCGACGAATGCCGGACCGCCGGGAGGATCCAGGTGTCCGGTTTCCCGGGGATCACGGCGGTGCGTGTGCGCCGGTGCACGAGGAGCGCGTTCAGCGCGTGGAGTCCCTTTTTCGTGGGGATGGTCCGGTAGCCGCGTTCGGCGAAGTCGACGGCAGATCCTGTCTCACCCCATGCGCCCCAGTTCACGGAGAGAGTCGGCATGCCGCGGCGCGTCCGCCAGGTGGCGAATCCGTCGAGCCAGGAGTTGGCGGCGGCGTAGGCACCTTGGCCGGGATTGCCCAGCAGGGAGGCCATGGACGAGAACACGACGAACCAGTCGGGGGCGTGAGGGGCGATGGCTTCGTGCAGCCTCCACGCACCGGTTGCCTTGGGATGCCACACCCGTAGGAGCTGGTCGTCGGAAATGTTGGTGACCGCGGCGTCGTCGAGGACCATGGCCGCGTGTACGAGGCCGCGCAGAGGCAGACCGCTCGCGGTGGCGGCGGTCACGAGGCGTTCGGCGGTGCCCGGGTCGGCGATGTCGCCGAGAGCGACAGTGATCCGGGTCCCGCGGGCGCGCAGCTCATCCAAGGTCCGTTCGGTCGACTCCGAGCTGGGCGAGCGGCCGTTGAGGACGATGTGACCGGCGCCCTGTTCGGTGAGCCAGCAGGCTGTCGCCAGGCCGACACCCCGCAGTCCGCCGGTGACGATGTAGGCGCCGCCCGGGGAAACGGCCGACGGCCCTTCGGGGATCACGGCGGTCGTGTCGCCCCGGTCGGGGACGGTCAGGATCAGTTTGCCGATGTGGCTCGCACCCGCCATGAGGCGGAACGCCTCCGTGACCTCGGCCAGGGGGAAGCTTCGGTGGGGCAGCGGCTTCAGCCGTCCCGACGCGACATCGCCGAGCACCTCGCGGAGCACGGCGGTGAAGACCTCTGGTCGCTTGTGCTGGACCTCAATGAGGTCGACGGTGCTGAGGGTGATGTTGTGCCGGAACGGCGACAACCCGACGGAGGCGTCGGAGAGGATGTCGCGCACCCCGAGTTCGACGAAACGGCCGAAGGGACGCAGAGTTTCGAGCCCGGAGCGGATCGCCGCGCCGGACAAGGAGTTGAGGACGACATCGACGCCCTCGCCCCCGGTGGCGGCGCGCGTCTGCTCAGCGAAGTGCAAGGACCGGGAATCCATGACGTGCTCGATTCCCATACCGCGCAGATAGCCGCGCTTCTCCGCACTGCCGGCTGTGGCCAGTACCTCGGCCCCCAGCATCCGGGCGACTCCGATGGCGGCAAGACCGGTCCCGCCGGTCGCGGAGTGGATCAGAATCCGTTCACCGGCGGTGAGTCGCGCCACGTGGAGCAAGGCGTACCACGCGGTGACATACGCGGCGGGGAGCCCTGCCGCCGCGATGGGGTCGATTCCGGCCGGTACGGGCGCGACGGCATGGACGGGCACGGTGACGAACGAACCGAAGGCCCCGCCCCGCAGGTCGATGGCCAGCACCGGGTCGCCCACGCGGACGGTCGTGACGTCCGGTCCCACCGCGGTGACCGTCCCCGCGCACTCGAAGCCGATGCGGTACCTGGCGTCGTCGTCCGCGGAGAGAAGGCCCATGGCTGTGAGCACGTCCCGGAAGTTCACCGCTGCGGCACGGACGCGGAGTTCGACTTCCCCCGGCCCCGGGGCGGGCCTGTCGGCGACGACGAGTTGGAGGGAGCCCAGGTCGCCGAAGCGGCCGACTCGGAGCCGGAAGCGGTCCGTACCGTAGCGCACGGTGCGTGTGGTGGCCGTGGTGCGCTCGGTCTCCGTCAGCGGGGCGTAGTCCAGCCGGGCAATGTGGCGGGCGCCGCCGCGCAGCGCGACCTCATCCTCGGGACCCGCGTTCAGCAGTTCGGCCGCCACGTCGTGCAGTGCGGCGTCGGCCGGGTCGGCGTCCAGATGGGTGGCGCGGAGTTCGGGGTGCTCGTAGGCGAGGACGCGTACCACTCCGCGCAGCGCGCTCTGGCCGGGGTCGGCGGAATCTCCGGGGCCGACGGCCTGGGCGCCACGGGTGACCACGAACAGGCGAAGAGGTTCGGGGCAGCCGGAGACGGCGGCTTGCGCGATGTCGAGCAGCCGTCGGGTGCGTCGCAGTGCATGCGCCGCCGGATCCCCGCCTTCAGCAGGTGGCGCGCACAGCAGCACCAGCGCGTTCGGGGTCGCCGGGTGGTCGGCCCAGCGGTCGACGAGTGCGTCTTTGAGCTGCCCGAGCGGGCGGTCGCCCACGGGGGTGTCGAGCACGTCGGTGGTCGCCCCCGCCGTTTGCAGCATGGCGGCCAGCGCCTGGGCGGATCCGTCCGCCTCACCGATGACGAGCCAGCTTCCCTGCGGGGTCGTCGCTTTCGTCTCCGGGCGCGCAGCACGTTGCCAGCGGGCCTCGAGGAACCAGCTGTCGACACCGGTGGCACCGGGCACGCCATGGCGTACCAGCTGCAGGCTGTCGATGAAGAGCAAGGGCTTGCCCGCCTCGTCCAGCAGACGGACGTGTCCGGTGACGCCGTCGGTCCTCTCCTCCACGATGCGGGCGTGACAGTACACGGCCGTCGTGGGGTCGCCGAGGATGCGTATTGACTTGACCCCGACCGGAAGGACCAGACCCTGGCCGGGTTCCTGGATCAGCCCCGCCACCAGCGCTTGCGCGCAGCAATCGACAAGGACCGGGTGGATACGCAGGTCGTACGGCGCCGATGTGGCCTCTGCCGGCAACTCGAGGCGGGCCCATGTGCTCTCGCCGTCGCGTGAGACCCGCAGGTTGGTGATGCCGGTGAAGGCCGGGCCGTGTTCGATGCCGCGGGCGCGCATGCTCGCGTAGAGCGAGGCCGGGTCGAGGGAGACCGGGTGCTGTGCCGGCAGAGCCGTCAGCTTCGCCGTTGGTGGCAGCGGCGGTACGCCCGCGTGGTGCAGCGCGGCGGTCGCCTGTCGTACCCAGCCTCCGTCGTCGCCGCGGCCGAAGATCTCGCACTCGGCGCGGTCCGGAGCGGTCACGGTCACGCTGGTGATCACCTCGGTGTGTGCGGACAGCTGCAGCAACTCCAGGAACCGGACGTCGGTGACCTCGATTTCCTGCGGGGGCGCGCCGAACACCTCACAGGCCGCGGTCAGGGCTACGGCGCAATAGCCGGCGCCGGGAAATACCGGATCCGCGTGCACCCGGTGGTCGGCCAGCCATGGCATCGCCGCGGTCCCCGCGTCTCCCCGCCAGTAATGGCGGACCTGTTCACCAGGGACCTCGGCGTGTGTGCCGGGCAGGCCGCCGCCGGTTCCCGCGGGAGCGCCAGGGAGCGGGGCGACATCCGCCCAGTGACGTTGCCGGTCGAACGTGAGGAAGGGTACGTCGCAGAGCTCCGCGTCCGCGTAGAGCTTCGGCCAGTCGACATCGACGCCCGCGCAGTGCAGAGCCGCCAACTGGCCGCGGAACGTGGCCAGTTCCTCCTCGTCGCGGCGCAGTGTGGGCAGGACTACCGCGTTCTCGATGAGGCGGGGCAGGCTGTCCGTGACGGAGCGGGTGACGACCGGGTGGGGAGAGACTTCGACGTAGACGTGATGCCGGTCCGCGGCGGCTGCGGCGATCGCGGAGGCGAACCGGACGGGGCGGCGCAGGTTCGCGCACCAGTAGGCGGCGTCGAAGTCGGGAATCCGGCGTGGGTCACTCAGAACCGTCGAGTAGAACGGCACTCGGGGCTGCTGGGGTGTCAAGTCCGCCAGGGCCGTGCGGAGGTCGGGGAGCAGCTGATCCACCTGGGGAGAGTGCGAGGCGACGTCCACGGCGATCAGATGCGCGGGGATGGCCCGCGATTCCCAGGCGGAAACCAGCCTCTCCACCTCTCGGGTCTCACCGGCCACGACCGTTGAGCCGGGGGCGGCGAGGACTGCGACCGAGACAGCTCCCCTCGCGCAGGCGGTGTCGAGTTCATCCTCCACCGCGGCCCGGTCCAGGCTCACGGTCGCCATGGCGCCGGCGCCCGCGATCCGGGTCAGCAGCGAGGACCGGCGGCAGATGACCCGGACGCCGTCGGCGAGCGTCAGCGCTCCGGCCACGACCGCGGCCGCGACCTCGCCCATGGAGTGGCCCACGACGGCGGCCGGTTCGACGCCGTGCGCCCGCCAGAGAGCGGCGAGTGCGATCTGTAAGGCGAACAGCAGGGGCTGCACCCGTGAGCATTCGGTCACCGGCACCCCCCTGGACACCATGTCCAGTACGGAGAACCCCGCCTCGGCCTCGATCAGCGCGTCGGCCTCGGTCAGGGCCGCGGCGAAGTCCGGTTCGTGCTCCAGCAGCGTGCGTCCCATGCCCGGCCATTGCGAGCCCTGCCCGGAGAACACCCACACCGGGCGCCGGGAGACCCCGGCGGCCACCGCGCCGGACACCAGGCCCGGGTGGGCCTGTCCGGCCGCGAAGGACCTCAGGGCGCGGACGAGGTCATGGCGGGAGGCGGCCACCGCGCCGAGGCGGCCGCGGCCCGCCGAGCGCCTCAGCGCGAGTGTGTGGGCGACATCGCGCAGCGGCACGCTCGATCCGTCTCCCTCGAGCCAGTCGGCGAGGCGTTCCGCCGCCAACGGGAGCACCCCGGCGGACCCCGCGGGCAGGAGGAAGACCTCGGGCGTCGTGCCCTCCGGGCGGCGTGGGACAGACCGGCCGCTGGAGGCGGCGACCGGTGCCTGCTCGAGTACGACGTGGGCGTTGGTGCCGGAATATCCGAAGGACGAGACCGCCGCGAGCCGGGGGCTCGAGCCGGTGGGCCACTCGGTCAGCCGGGTGGGCACGAAGAAGCGGGTCCCTTCCGGCGCGATGGCCGGGTTCCACTGCGTGAAGTGCAGATTGGGCGGGACGAGTCCGCGCTGCAGGCACAGCACGGCCTTGATCAGGCCGCTGACTCCGGAGGCGGGTTCGAGATGTCCCAGGTTCGTCTTGACCGATCCGAGCGCGCACCGGTCCCGGCCCACGCCGTAGACCTGTGCCAGGCTCGAGAACTCGATCGGATCCCCGATCGGCGTGCCCGTACCGTGCGTCTCGATCATCCCCACGTCCTGCGGGTCGGTCCCGGCACGCTCCAGTGCCTCCCGGAACAGGGCCTGCTGGGCGGCCGCCGAGGGGGCGGCCAGCCCGTCGGACCGACCGTCCTGATTCACGGCCGAGCCGCGTATCACGGCGAGTACACGGTCACCGTCCCGCAGGGCGTCGGCCAGGCGTTTGAGTACGACGACACCGCACCCCTCACCGCGCACGAAGCCGTCCGCGGCGGCGTCGAACGCGTGACAGCGTCCCGTCGGCGACAGCATTCCCATCCGCGCGAAGGACCTCATCGTCCTGGATCCGAGGATGAGCGTGACACCGCCGGCCAGGGCGAGGTCGCACTCACCGGACCCGAGCGCCCCGCATGCCAGGTGGAGTGCCACGAGCGATGAGGAGCACGCCGTGTCCAGCGCGACACAGGGACCGTGCAGCCCGAGGAGATAGGAGATCCGTCCCGCGGCGACGCAGTGACCGTTCGTCAGGAGCGAGCCCTCCAGCTCCAGCGGCTGCCCGGCGAGAGACTCGTAGAAGTCGTTGTAGCTGATGCCCAGGTACATCCCTGTCGAGCTTCCGGCCATCCGGTCGGGCCGTAACCCCGCGTGTTCCAGTGCCTCCCATGCCACCTCCAGCAGCAGCCGGTGCTGCGGGTCGAGCACGTCCGCCTCGCGACCGGACACCCCGAAGAAGTCCGCGTCGAAGCCGGACACGTCCCGCAGGTAGCCGCCCTGCCGAGCCATCGGATTCCCGGACCCGACGCCGCCGTGATGACCGCCTGACGCCCCGGTCCCGGTACGAGCGGCCGGAGGGTTCCCCACCGCATCCCGTCCCTCGGCCAGCAGTCGCCACAGTGCGGCGGGCGAATCGGCATCGCCGGGAAGCCGGCACCCCAGTCCGACAACGGCGATGCGCTTGTGCTCTCCGCTCGCTGGGTGCTCACGCTGGACCATTGGAAACCTCCCCCTCCCGTCCGTCGGACGGGTCCGGATCGAAACACACTGTGGAATGGCCGTGCACCGCTCGGGTTTCTCAGCGCCGCTGAGCGGCGTCCAGGCTTCCCAGCAGGACCGCGCTCTTCACACCGCCGATCTGGTAGGTGAAATTCAGCGCGTAATGGAAGTCGAGAGAACGGGTGCGCACACCAGGGACCGGATCGAATATGAGACCGTCGGCCGGCTGCTCACAATTCGCCGTAGGACACACCTCGCCGCGTTCCATCATGAGGAGGGTCAGCGCCACCCCGAGGCATCCCGCCGGGGCTCCGTTGTGGCCGAAACAGCCTTCCTGGGACGTCATGAGCAGCCCGGCCGCGGCCGGGCCGTACAGGTGTCTGACCGCATTGACTTCAAAGGCGGTGACGACGGCGTCACCGTCGCTGCCGCCGTGAATGTAGGGCACCTGCTCGATGGACCACCGGTCCCCGAGGCATGCACGGACGGCGGCCACGAGCCCCATTCCGCTCTCGTCGCTCGCCAGCGGGTTGGCGAGCCCGTCACGGGTCGTTGCCTGTGCGAGAATCCGGCCGTACGCGTGAGCGCCACGCCGATGTGCGTGGTCCCGGCTTTCCAGGATCAATGTCACAGAACCCTCGCCGTAGTTCACGCAGTCCGCACGCCGGTCATACGGCCGCATAAGGCGGTCGAACGACGGCAGGAGCGCGGGTTTGCCGGCCGATCTGATGGACGCGTTCGCTTGCTGAGCGACACGTAACAGACGCTGTGCGTTCCGGACCAGACCGACGTTGAAAACGTCGACGCCGGTCACCACAGCAATGTCCACCACGCCGTCGGCAATCATGTGGCGGGCATTTCCGAGCTGGACGGCGGACGACGCACAACCGCAGGACACCGTGTAGCAAGGACCGGTGGAGCGGGTCACAGCTCCCTGCACCAGGGCGACATCGGATGGAGAAACGGCCAGTTCGGTGCCGATGAAGAGATCCATCGCCTCCAGGGCGCTGATCGTTTCAGGGTCGGCCCGGAGGACCGCCTGATAGCTGCCCACTTGGGCATCCACCCCGCCCCGCCCGGCCAGAATCGCCGCGGTTGTCAGGTCTCCCGCGTACGGGTTCAACTCGGCATCCACGCACGCCTCTGCCAGTGAGACCAGGCCGAACCGATGCGCGGCGGTGAAGTGACGGGCGAATACCCCCGGGAATTCGGGCAGGCGTTCCTCGAACATCGCGTCCGAAAGGTGCACCGGTCCGTGATAGACGCCGTCACGTAAGAGACATGAACGTCCGTGAGAGGCGATGTCCCAGACTTCCTCCGCGGTGAAAACGGGCCGGCCGTCGCCCGGCAGGCAGAACCCCATCCCGGTAACCACGACATCCCGCGCACTCGCTCCCGAACTTGCTCGAGTCGCAGTAGCTCGACTGCTCATGTCACACCTCCGCACGCTGGACGGCATGGCGAAGCACCACACCACTGCCAGGGACTGGGTCGGGTCAGGACCCGGAATGCCGGACGCACTGGTGAGCGGCCCGGCTCGCAGCCGAGGCCTGCTCGAAGGCAACTGGCGCCTTTTCACGGCGCGATGAAGGCCCGGCGCACCTGCCGGCCGCCGACAGCCTGAACAAAACCGGCTACGGTTCGTTCTGTAAGGCTGTCCTTACCTTAGGGTGTGACGGGCAGTTACCGATCGGCCGGTGCCACGGCGCTCGAAGCACTGATAACGGCAAGCGTGCGCCCGAACTCCACCGGCGTATTCTGCTTTCCCGAAGGTCCGGGTTCGACGGCTGAGAAAGCCGGAGTTTCTCGGCCGATACGCGGCGGCCTTGGGCCTGCGTCGGGTATGTGCTCGCGGTGGGATGAGTCAGTGCGGTGTGAAGGGGCGGGCCGTACCGCGGTCGAGGCCCTTCGCCGCCGCCGGCCGGGACTGGCAGGAAGCGTGTCCCTCACGGGCGCCCGGTTACGCCCCCACCGGCGGCCTGCGTGCAGCGTACGTTCCCGCGCCCGCCGCCAGGAGCATCACGCAGCCTGTGAAAATCAGCCCGGCTTGGCGCAGCCCGAGCCATGTGGCCATGGCGCCGACACCGACCACCGGCAGGGAGATCCCGGCGTACGCGACGACGAAGAACGCGGAGATGGTGCCGCCTCGATGCTGGGCCGGGGCCGCGCCGCTGATCAGGGTGAGTGCCGCGCGGAAGGCCAGTCCCTGGCCGGTGCCGCCGCACAGGGCGCCCAGGACGAGCAGGAGCATGGATTCGGCGATCAGTGATGACGCCACCAACAGCAGGCCCACGACGAGGATGCCGCAACCCACGGGGAGCGCGAGGCGCGCGCCGATCCGTGGTGTCAGGGACTGCCCGACGGTCGAAGCGAGGAAGACGGAGAACACCACCGCGCCCGAAACTGCCAGGTTGCGCACACCCAGCGTCTGCGATGCAAAGCTCGGCGCGACCGCCGTGAACAGCCCGAGAAGCGCGAAGCCCGCGAACGCCGCCAGCGCGGCGGGCGTGAACACACCCTTCACCTCCGGAGGCACCGTGACTCCCTGCGGCTTCAGAGGTGGCCACCGCTTGGGCTCCGCCACGGTCTCCGGCAGGAACCAGGTGATCCCACAGGCCACAGCCACCAGCCCCAGGTGGACCCAGAACGGCAGCATCAGCGGCCACGGCGTGTACTGCGCGAGGATGCCGGAGAGCAGTGGCCCGCAGCCCAGACCACCCATGTTCGCCGCGGTGGCGGCGAACCCGGCCCGCGCCTTCTGCCCAGGACCGGCCAGCTCGATGACCGCCGCTGTCGCCGCGCCGCTCAGCAGGCCGGCCGCGCAGCCGGACAGCAGCCGTCCGGCGAAGAGCAGAGGCAGACCGCTCTCCAGCAGGAAGCATCCCGCACTCGCGGCCGACAGAGCCATGGCGATCAGGAGCACCGGTCGGCGGCCGACCTCGTCGGAGTAGTTTCCCGCCACCAGCAGCACGGTGATGACCGCGACGGCGTACACGGCGAAGACAACGGTCACCATCAGCTCGGAGAAGCCGATCTGTTCCTGGTAGAGCCCGTACAACGGTGTGGGCAGGGTGGTCCCGGCCATCCCGATGGCGAACACCACGGCCGCTGCCAGATAGCCCGGTCGCCAATCCCCGCCTGCGTTCATTGCGCCTCGCGAACGATCACGCACGTCACCCTACGAGCGCCCCCTCACTGCAGCAGCGCCGGCCACGAGGCGGCGCGCCGCCCCGCCCGAACGTGAGCGGGCGCAGCCTCACCCGGCGCGGAACACGCCCCACGTCCGCTCAGGGCACGTCGGACGTCTTGGGCATCTCGCCCTTCGCCATGTTGACGTCGATCACGGAGAACGACGCGCCCTGCGGGTCGCACAGCGCCGCGAACCGGCCGAACGGGCTGTCCATCGGCCCGAACCGCAACACCCCACCGCGCTCGGTCGCCTTCGCGACCGCCGCGTCGCAGTCCTCGACGGCGAAGTACACGTTGACGAACGGCGGCACCTCGGGCGGGAACTCCTCCGTCATCTTCATCCGCCCCAGGACCGCTTCGTCGCCGAGGTTGAACAGACGGAAGTCGATCGCGTCGTCCTCCAACTGCTGTGCGCTGTACGGGAAGACCGCGGGGAAGAAGGCGTCCGACTTCTCGGGCTCGCGCGTGAACACCTCGGCCCACGCGAACGCGCCCGGCTCACCGCGCTTCTCGAAGCCCTCGTGGACGCCCGCCTGCCACACTCCGAAGACGACACCGCCGGGGTCACGGGCCAGGACCATCGAACCGAAGTCGCCGACCTGCATCGGCTCCATCAGCACCTCGCCGCCGTTGTCACGGATCTTCCCCGCGGTGGCGGCGGCATCGGGCGACGCCAAGTACAGACACCAGGCGGACTGACCCTCCGCGCCGGGCATCGGCGGCACGACGGCGGCCACCGCCTTGCCGTCCGAGTACGCCTGCGTGTAGTTGCCGTACTCCGACGAAGCCTCACCGAACGTCCAGCCCAGCACATCGGCGTAGAAACTCTTGGCTCCCTCGACGTCGGCGAACATCGCATCCGCCCAGCACGGCGTGCCCTCGGGTTGTACAGCCATGACTCGACCCTCTCCCTGCTCACGGATAGTCCGGTTTTTCACGCTAGTCAGCCGGACGCCGACGCGCGCGCTGAACGGTCGCGACAACCGGGCCCGGCCGACGCCGGTGAGGCATTGCCGATGGCCATGAGCGTGAATGTCGCAAATCCGCCACATCGGCGTGTGAAAGGGACCGGTGAAATCCTTCACCAGCGGGACCGGCCGTGCGGGGATGCTTCATGATGGGGCCGCCATGTCGTGGACCAGCGGTGCCCGCGCTGCGCGCCCCGTCGGCTCGGATCCGATTCCCGGTGCGCGGGTGACCGCTGCCCGCGCGGGAGTCTTCACCGCCGCCAGTACCGGGCTCGCCGTCACCGGGCACCATCTGGCTTCGGGACACCCTGTGCCGTGGCGGGCCGTACTGCTCGCTGCCGGAGTCCTCTTCGCTCTGGTGGTGCCGGTGGCGCGGTCGCTGCGATCGCTGCCCGGGGTGGTCGCGGCGACCGGCGCAGCCCAGGCCGGCCTGCATCTGTGGCTCGCACGGGCAGGAGCGCATCCCGCGGCCGGTGGCCATGCCATGGACGACCACGGCCATCCGCACGGCGCCCACGAGACCTGGCACGCGGGGCACCACGGCGCCTCGATGACCGCCGCTCACGTCGCGGCGGCCCTGCTCGTGGCCTGGCTGATGCAGCGTGCGGACGCCGCCTGCCGAGCCGTCGCGCAGCGCCTCGGCCATGCGCTCGCCGGGTTCTTCGTACGGCCGGCTCCCGCAGGTCTGTTCCTGGCTGTGCCGCGGGTGCTGCGGCCCGTCGGGGCCCGGGGGCAGTCGCCTCCGCGGAACGTGGTGGTGCTGGCGCATGCGGTGGTGCGCCGCGGTCCCCCGTCGGCGAAGCCCGCTCTCGCCGTCTGATTCCCGGGCGTTCCTCGGTATGCCCGCAACACCGCACACCACCATGGGAGTTACCCGTGTCCCGTTCTTACGTGGCGCGCACCGCGCGCCGTCTTTCCGTCGTCACCGCCGTCGTCCTGGCGGCCGCTGTCGGCATCGCCGCCCCGGCGTCGGCGCATGTGGAGGTCGAGGCCGAGGGCGCCCGTGCCCTCGCCGAGAACGTCACCCTCGACTTCACGGCGGAGTCGGAGTCACCCTCCGCGGGCATCACCAAGCTGGAAGTGATACTGCCCCAGGGCATCGTCCCGGCCGACGTCACGTACAAGGAAGGCCCCAAGGGCTGGACCTTCGCCGCCACGCAGCGGGGTTACGCCGTGTCGGGGCCGGCCGTCGCGGCCGGTGAGGGCGCCGCGTACGCCGTGACGGTCCGCCAGCTGCCGGACGCCAAGTCCCTGGCGTTCAAGACATTGCAGTCCTACAGCGACGGCCGTGTGGACCGCTGGATCGAGCTGGAGGAGGCTGAGGGCGACGGGCACGGTCATGGCAACAGCGCCCCCGTCCTGGCGCTCAAGGCGGCGGCGCCCGGGGCCGTGCCGGTCAGCCCCGGCCCCACCGCCGAGCCCACGACCGCCGCTCCCTCCATCACCGCCCCCACTGCGCCGGCCGACGAAGCCAAGCCGTCGGCGAGCGACAGCGCGGCCGGGAAGAAGGACGACGGCATGTCCCCGGCCCTGCCCGTGGGGATCGCGGTCGCCGTCCTCGCACTGGGCGGCGGCGGGCTGTGGTGGTTCAAGCGACGTGGTGCAGCAGGCGCCTGACCAGTAGCGACAGCCCCGGTCCCGCGCGAGGGGCCGGGGCTGCCGCTGCCGCTGGGCTCAGCACTGCACTGCACCGCGCTCAGAACTGGGTGATGAGCCAGGTCCCGCCGACCAGCGCGAGGGCAACCGCTACGAGCAGGGCGGCACTGAACACCGCTCGACGGGCCCAAGGACTCATGGCGTCCACCCCTCAGCCGGATCAGTCGGACCAGTCGGACACGGCGGTCGCCGGAGCGGCGCCTGTCTCCCTCCAGTACAGCTCGATTCGCACAGCGGGGCGCGCCCCTGCGCGGGTCCGCCGACAGCCCGACGTGTCGTGCGGGGTGAGGCGGCGTGCGAGGATGTGGCCGCCCGAACTGCCGTTGGAGGGTCGCAGTGCAGCCCCTGTCACCTGAGGATCCACGCGAGGTGGGCGCCTTCCGTCTGCTGTTCGTACTCGGCGAGGGTGGCATGGGCCGCGTGTACCTGGCCAGGTCGCCGGGCGGGCGCACAGTGGCGCTGAAGCGGGTGCGCGCGGGCATGGCGGGCGCCGCCGGGTTCCGGGCGCGCTTCGCCCGGGAAGTGCGCGCCTGCCAGTCGGTGTCGGGCCGCGGCACCGCCCCGGTGGTGGCGGCAGAGCCGCACGCAGCGGTGCCGTGGCTGGCCACCGCGTACGTGCCGGGCCCTTCGCTGGCCGAGGCCGTCCACGAGTACGGACCGCTGGACGGGCCCACCCTGTGGCGGCTGCTCGGCGGCCTGGGCGAGGCGCTGACCGCCGTGCACCGAGCGGGTCTCGTGCACCGGGACCTCAAGCCGTCCAACGTCCTCCTCGCGCTCGACGGTCCCCGTCTCATCGACTTCGGCATCGCACGCGCGGCCGACGACATCGGTCTCACGGGCACGGGCCTGGTCGTCGGCTCGCCCGGCTTCATGTCCCCCGAGCAGGTCGCGGGCAAGGAGGTGGACGAGCGCAGTGATGTCTTCGCGCTCGGCGTCCTCCTCGCGTACGCGGCCACGGGGCGCAACCCCTTCGGCTCCGCCGCGGGACCCGAACTCGGCTACCGCCTCGTCCACCACGAGCCCGATCTGACCGCCCTGCCGGAGGCTTTCGCGGAGGCGATACGGGACTGTTTCGCGAAGGACCCGGCGCAGCGGCCGTCTCCCGCGGAGCTCGTCGCGCGGGCCGGGGCGCACGCCGCCGCAGGTCCCGACTGGCTGCCGGCGCCATTGACCGCGGCGGTGGCCCGCCAGGCCGCATGGGTACTGGACCTGGAGTCGCGCCAGGAGTTCGGCCCGCCGCCGACGCCGTTCGGATCACAGCCGCACCCCGGGCAGCCGGTGCCGCAGAGCCAGTTGCCTCCGGCGCCGTACCAGCCCGCCGCCCCGCAGAGCCGCCGCCCCGCCCCGCCGCTCACCGGCATCGCCTGGGCGACTCGTGGGCCGCTGGGCAGACCGCTCCTCGGCCTCGTCGCGCTCGTGCCGCTTTTCGTGATGGCGGCGGGCCGTGACGCCGTCGACGCCCAGCTGCGCAGTCCCGACCCGGACCTGACCCCGGCCAGCCCCGGCTGGGAGTCCTATCAGTGGGCCCTCGACACCACCTGGCACTTCTCTCTCATCGGGCCGCTTCTCATCGCCGCCGTCACCCTGCATGTCCTGCGCCGCAGGCTGGCGGCCCGGTCCACGGCGGCGGTACGCAGATGGGCCGGCACCTCGGTCGCCTACTGGCTGCTGCTCTCGCTCACCGTGCTGGTGTCCGCGGGCTGGCTGCGTTCCGCCCTGTGGGCGGTGGACGGCAGCAACAAGCCACCGGCGCTCGAGCTGACCCTCGGCTTCGGTCTGCTCCCGCTGGCCCTGCTGGTGCCGGTGGCGCTCGTCGTGATCGTCCTTGCGGTGGTACGGGCCTTCCGGTTCCGGCAGCGCATCCCCGGCCGTCGGCCTACGGGGTGTTGACGAGGGCCTTCACCGCCGTCGTCGCGACCTGCTCCACCAGGTTGATGCCGGCCTGCTGCGACGACTGCCCGTCGGACAGGACCGCGACGAGCAGGGTGTGGCCTTCGTACGTGATACGCCCGATGCTGTTGACGTCCCACAGTCCCGTCGCCGTGCGCGGCAGCCAGCCGTTCTTCAGCGCCACGGCGCTCTCGGCCCCCGCAGCGGCGGATATGCCCCACCGCTGGCCCGCCACGACATCCGTCATCAGCGATTGCACATAGTCGCGCGAGCGGGAGGTGAGCAGTGACTCGCCGCCGAAGACTGCTTCCAGGAGGACCAGTTGGTCGGTGGCCGTGGTCTGGGTCAGGCCCCAGTGCCCGCTCCCACCCGCGACGGTCGCCGTCAGGCCGAGGCGTTCGTTCGCGGCGTCGAGGCCCTGGGCGCCCCCGATGGTCTGCCAGAGCGCGTCCGCCGCCGCGTTGTCACTGCTGCGGATCATCACGGAGGCCAGCCGCTTGTGCTCTGCGGTGAGCGACGTTCCGCGATCCTGGGCCTGAAGCAGGAGGGCGGCAAGGATGTCGACCTTGACGATGCTCGCGGTGTCATAGCCACCCGCGTCCGCGCCGTATACGACGGAGTCCTGGCCGTCGAGATCCTCGACGGCGATCGTGTAGCTGCCGGAGCCGTCGGGCAACGCCTCCAAGGCCTTGACCACTGTGTCGCCGGTGTCCATCGGCGAGGGCGCGGCAGACGGCGACGACGGGGACGGTGAGGGCACGGCCCGGCTGAAAGCCGAGGCGAGAGGCGGCTTGCCGGAGTCCTCGGCCGCGACGGCTTCCTTGCCCGTGACCTGGCACGAGACAGTGCTGGTGAGGGCGAGTACGGCCATGACCGATGGCAGCAGGCGGCGAATTCTGGACATGCGGCGGACGCTAGGGGGCGCGGATCACAGCGCCATGAAAACCGCATCAACGCTTGCTGAGAGAGGCACCCCCACAACCCGGAGGTGTGGGCCGACGCTTACGTGAGGGGAACGGGGGGAACACTGTCCCGCTGGACGACACGAGCCCGGTCACGCGAGTGCGCGACCGGGCCCGGGCCTTCGGGTCACCCCGACAGGAGGAATGTCAGGGGGCGTTGATCAGGTCATGGGCAGGGACGGTCACCTTACGGGCGCCCTTCGTGCCGCTCAGGACGACCTTACGAAGCGCCACGTTGTTGTTCAGGTTGGTCTCGTGGAGCCGCTTCTCGGGGTTGGCGATCACCTGGATGTAGTAGGTGCCGTTCGGCAGATCGGTCACGTCGAAGGACTGGCCGGGACGGTACTGGGTGTACGTGTCGCCGGAGCCGACATCGAGCACTTCCCGTACGGAGAGTGAGCTCTGCTGGCCGCAGGCGGTGGACAGATCGGTGTTGTTCGGGTGCCAGTTGGCGTTCTTCACCGTGTAGTCGATGGCGTCGGTGTTCGCGAGGCAGAAGGCTTCCTTGCCGCTGCGCACGATCTCCTTCTGGTTGGCGCGGAGCAGCCGGTAGCTGGCGAAGTCGGTGAAGTGCCAGTGCTCGTGACCCACCCGCGGGTCCCACTCCATGGTGCCGGTGGGCGAGTAGCCGACCTGCTTCCCTTTGGCGTCGTAGAAGTACTGATAGGCATCCATCAGGTCCTTGCCCGGGCTGCGGAAGCCGTCCACGACCAGCGGCGCGGGGCCCGCGTTCCACACGTTGGCGCTGAAGACCATGTAGTCCTTGCCGGGGACGTCTCCGTCCTCTCCGTCAGAGATGCCGATGTCCCAGGCCGGCAGTGAGCGAAGGTCGGGCTTGGGGACGTTCGGCACGCTCGCCCGGCCGGCGGGGCGCTTCGCGTTGGGCTTGAGCGCGGGCGCGATCCGGGAGCCGTCGGTGTGGCCGGGACCGTCGCCCAGGTGCGCCGTGCGGCCGGCCTTGAGCGCGTACGGAAGTGCGGGCGGCGCGGGGGCGTCGGCGCCGCGGCCCTCGTGATAGGCGTGCCCCGTCGCCTGCCCGGGTGCCCCCGCTCCATGGCCGGAGTGTCCGGACGCCATGGAACCGTGCGAGCCGTGGGCCGATGCGCGCGCACCTTCGCCCTCCGGCTCGCGTTCGCGTACGGACACCTTGAGTGTCTTCGGCTCGTTCGGCAGATTGAACAGGTCGCGGTATCGCTTGGTCACGGACACCTTGGCGGTGTACTCCCCGGCCGGAACGTCGACCGGGTTCGAGTAGTAGCCCGCGTAGGTGTTGGACGCCCAGCCGTTCTCCACGCCCCACACCGAGCCGAGTGTGAAGGGGTTCGTGGGACAGCTCTCGGGATACTTGGACTTGGCCGGGGCGTCGGGGCGGACGCGTCCGGACGCGTTGTTCGGACAGAACGTCTCCGTCCGGTTCACCACTCGCTTGCCGCTCGCGTCGGTGAGCGTGATCTGGATGAAGCCGGACAGGCCGGAGAAGTCTTTCACCAGACCGGCCGGAAGAGTTCGGGTCCGGGTCTTCTTGCCTTCGCGGATGATCTGCTTGGCGACAACGGGGTCCTTGTAGGACTTGCGCGTCACGTTGAACTCGAGGGGGCCGCCCTCGGCGGTGACATACGTACCAAGGTCCAGGTAGACCCCCGATTCGCCTTCGCCTTCCCACCGGTCGAGCGTCACCGCATTGGAGGCGGCTATCAGACGGAGCTTGGGAGAGGACTCCGCCTTTCCTTCGACGGGCGCGGCACCGGCCACACCGGCGATCACGGTGAATGCCGCGGAGGCGGCGAGCGCCGAACGCCATAGACGATTGCGGTGATGTCTTGTCATCAGTTCCTCGTTCGCGAGTGCCACTGGGACATGAGGGTGAACAGGCGGCGCACGGGCGGATCCTCGGCCGGAATCGACCGACAGTTCTGAATGGAATCGTGGCCGGCCTGTGAGATCTGGTGACGCCACGACGGGTTGCCTGCCGACTCGCAAGTGCCTGATTGTTGTCCGGAAATGGATCGCGGATCGCTGATCAAGCCGTCCTGTCGACATCTCCGTCCCTGGACCGCTCGGCCGTGGTATGCCGCTGAATCGACCGCTGTGACCGGAACGGCACGGCCGAGGCAGTGGCCACGAGCGGCCTGCGGCTACTGGATGTTCAGCCGGACTGCTGGCCGGAGGAGGGCGGCCGGACGAAGGTCACCGGGCGAAGGTGACCGGGCGAAGGTGACCGGGCGAAGGTGACCGGCGAAAGCGGGCACGTCGGCTGTCGGAGTCCAGGCGCTGGAACGGACCGCCGAACTCACTTCTTGTGTCCGCGCGGGACGGCCAGGTCGGTCAGCAAGGCGGTGCCCGGTGCGAGGGCGGACCATGTACCGCGCCACGTCAGAACGGCGACGGCAGAGGTCGGGAACTTGGTCCGTGTGCGCTGCAGAGCGTCGCCGAGCGTCTCGCCGGCGAGCAGCAGGATCAGATCCTGCAGACCCGGGTTGTGTCCGATCAGCAGCAACGTCTCCATCTCGACGGGCACTTCATGTACGGCGTCGATCAGTTGCTGCTCGTCCGCGGCGTAGACGCGCCGCTCGAACCGGACCGGTGGGATGCTGCCCAGTTCCGCGGCGGCCAGCTCCCAGGTCTGGCGAGCGCGGCGGGCGGTGGAGCAGAGGACGAGATCGGGCAGGCAGTCGGCCGTCGCCAGCCAGCGGCCGACGGCGGGGGCATCACGCAGGCCGCGCGGACCGAGGGGGCGGGCGTGGTCGGCGACGCCCTCGGGCCAGGCAGACTTGGCGTGCCGCAGGACGACCAGCCGCCGCAGCGGGCTCATGCCGGTGCTCCGAGCGGGCGCGGATGACCGATCTCGGGGGCGAGCTCCGGGCCTCGGATGCGGTCCGGGCCGGCGAAGCACTCGGCTCCGGCCGGCGCGCCCGTGGCCGTCCCGCAGGGGAGGCCACGCTGTCGGCCGGAGGACGGCACATGGGCGCAGATCCGCGGCCGACGGCGGCCTGCCAGTTCGTCAACGATACGCAGCACATCATGGAGCCTAAGCGGTGTCGGGGAAGTCCGGGTGGTTGAAGGTGGGCCCGCGACGCCGCCCGGACTTCCCCGGGGCCGCTCAGGGCCGCCGGGCCCGCCCCGCATCAGGCGACCGGCTGCCGGCGTGGGCTGGTCCGTCAACGGGTGCGCTGATCCGGGGCGCTCGACCGTGAGCCGGTCTCACGTCACCGGCGTGCAACCGCAGGCGCCGTGACGGCCGCCGTGCACCCGAGTCAGTGACGCGGGCCGCGTCGGCGTGGCGGTCGGTGTCGGCAGTGTCTTCGCCACCGCGGAGTCCAGCTCGTGGACCACCTCTCCGCCGACCAGCGTCAGCCGTACGCGGGTGTCGCTGAGCTCTTTCACCGGCACCCGGGTGACATCGCGGTCGAGGACCACCAGGTCGGCGGCCTTCCCGGGCGTCAGGGTTCCGGTGCGTCCTTCCAGTCGCAGTTGATACGCGGAGCCCGCCGTGTGCATCCGCAGCGCCGTCGACCGGTCGAGTCCCTCCAACTCCGGGTACAGCGCGCCTTGTTCGGCCACCTCGCCCTCGCGGTCGATCGCGGTGCGGATCTGGTTCCAGGGGCCGAGCGGATCCACCGGCCAGTCCGAACCGCCCGACAGCACCGCTCCGTACCGCTGCAGGCTGCGCGCCGGGTAGAGCAGCCGGTGGCGGTCCGCACCGATGTACGGCAGCAGCGCATCCATCACCGGACGAGACGGTCTGGCGGTCGATGGCGGTGGCCGGAGTCCTGGTCCTGGACAGCCCGGCCGGCGATCCCGTCGTACGCGTCCTGCGCGCCCGCGGCCTGGGTCGACAACGATCACCGCGCCACAACGCGCCAGGTCCTCGACCATCTTGCGGACCAAGGCGCACGCCGCATCGCCCTGATGGCCGGTCCCGGCGACGAGCACTACACCCGCAGCTGTCTGGCGGCCTACCTGCGCTGGTGCACCGAACACGACAGCGAACCGTGCACGATCCCGCTGACGGCGGAAGACGAGGAGGGCCGCCTCCTCGACCCGCTGCTGTCCGGCCCGCGGCGCCCCGACGGGATCTACGGCATCTACGATCCGTGCGGCCGCCAGGTACTGGCATCGGCCGCCCGCTGCGGAAGCCGTGTGCCCGACGATCTGCTGGTGGTGTGCGCGAGCGAGGACCCGGCCTATGCCGTCGCCGAACCGCCGCTGTCCACCGTGTCGCTGGCCCCGAAGGACACGGTGGCGCTGGCGGTCTCGGCGCTGGTCGACCTCATCGAGCGGCCGCAGCACAGGCCGGAGCCGGTGATCGTGCCCGCTCGCCTGCAGATACGGGCCTCGTCGACGCGGATGCCGGTTCAGGGCTGACGGTCGTGGCGCGTTGGACGTGCGACCGGTGGACGCGCGGCTGTCAGGGGACGAGCTGACGGACTTCCCGGGCCACGAATCGTACGAACCCTTCGGGATCCGGTTCGTCACCGGTGGGCTGAAGGACGACCGTGTCCGCACCGGCGTCCGCCAGCCGCTGAACCGCCTTCGCCACCGCCGCCGCGTCCCCGGCGACCCCGAGCTCGGCGATGTCGTCCTCGTCAGAGACCTCCATCTCGGCCCTGAGCCGCGCGTCGGCGCCGGGTCCGGTCGCCGTATGGAGATAGACGACGACCTGGTGGTGGCCGGTGCGCCCGGCCGCCGTACGTCCCTCGTCGATGAGCCGCCGTGCCTTGCGTACGCCATCGGGCGAGGTACCGGCGACGAGCATGGTCCCGTCCGCGGCCTCACCGGCCAGTCGCAGCGAACGCGGCCCGATCGCCCCGGCGAACACCGCGGGCGCCGTCGCCGGCGGCCAGTCGAGGGCGACCTCGGCGAGCTTCACATAGCGGCCGTCCGCAGTGACCCGCTCACCGCGCAACAGCGCGCGCATCGCCGCGAGGTACTCACGCAGCAGCGTCACCGGCGATTCGACGCGCGCGCCGACCTGCCCCATCCAGTCCTGGACACCGTGCCCGACGGCCAGGCCGACGCGGTCCGGGAACAGCCGGTGCAGCGTCGCAGCTTCCATCGCGGTCAACGCGACATTCCGCAAGGGGACCGGCAAGAGCCCGACCCCGACCCGCAACCGCTCGGTCCAGGCGAGCGCCGCGGCGGCCGCGGCGATCCCGCTCTCGAAGAAGCAGTCTTCCCAGAGCCACAGTTCTTCCAGTCCTGCATCCTCCGCGGCGCGCACCACGTCACGGAGCCGTTCGGGGGGTAGCTGGGGCCGGAACACCGCGCCGAGAGCAGTCATGGGGTCCTTCCTACCCACCTGCCCTCGTACGAGCAACAGCATTCGGCGCGCTGCCGGAGGATTCGGTGAGCTCAAGGCCAGGACGTCGCCCTGCCGTCCCCTTCGCGCCCGCCGCTGGAACTGGGCCGCGGCGTCGCTACGGACGGCCCGCGTGCAGGCTCTCGAGACGGCGCTGGAGCACCTGCAGTGCCCCGCGCTGACGGCCCGGGACATCGCGGCGCAGCCTGACGAGAACCGGCGCCAACGCCCGTGCCCGCGGCAGGTCACGGATCTGCTCCCACTGGTGGTGGGCCCGGTCGACCGCCCCTTCGACATCGGGATCGTCCGGGGCCTGTCTGCGCGTCAGCCGGGCAGCGGCGGCGCTCATCCACAACTCGCAGCTGAGGGCGGGGTCCTGGGCGAGCCGTGCGAGATCCGCCCGGACCTCCAGCCAGTGGATCGCCTGCACCGAGCCGGGGCCGTGGATCCGCAGCTCCTGCTGCTCCCAGGCCGCGGCGGCCGCCGCGGCCTCGCTGTGCCGCCCCGCCTGCGCGGCGGCGAGAATCGCGGGATGCGGATCGGACGAGCCTGCGGCCACCGCGGCCGGGACACCCACCGGCGCTGTCGACTGTGCGGCCGAAGCGGCCACCGGCAGGGCCATGCCGGCTGCGAGTGCCTGCCCACCCGGGGCGCCGAGCGGCGGGACAGCGCCGACCGCGAGCAGCAGTGACTCCTCGCCCCCGGCCCGCGCTGCGGCCTGCTCGTGCAGCGTGGCAAGGTCCGGCCGGGCTCCGCTGCGCCAGATCTCCGCGCAAGCCTTCAGATAGGCCGGAGCCGCGGCACCCCGGCGCGGGGACGCCGGGGTGATCCGCCCGAAGAGCCGGATGCCGTGCCCGAGGGCCAGGCCTGCCTCCCCGAGGTGCTGCCAGGCCTCGGGATCGGCGACCAGATCGACGACCACGGTCGTGGAGCCCGGACGCCTGATCGCCAGTTCGCCGGCGAGCCAGTGCCAGGGAAGTGCCGTGTAGCGCATGGTTGTCGGTGTCGTACGGGCGAGCGCGAGATGCAACAGGCGCTGCTTGCGGTCGAGTTGGAGCTGACCGGCCAGGTACAGGGACAGTGGGCCTTCTGCGGTCGCGGCGGCCCGGATCCGGGTGAGTACGGTCTGGGGGTCCAGAGGATCGGCGAGCTCGATCACCGTCGCGGCCGGTGTGCCGGTCAGCGCGCTGGGCGGCACGGCGGCAAGGGTGGGCAGCACCGAACTCGCGTCGATGAGACGGCCCTTGCCGACCGGGGCGGCCGCGATGAGCAGCGCTGTTCCCGGTTCTGCTGCGTCCCCTCCGTTGATCACCACACCCAGCACCGTAGCCGACGTCGCTCCGGCCCAGGTCGTCCGCAGGCTGTGATACGCCCTGGCCGAAGGCTCCCGACGGGGCCGCCCGCACCTTCGCGGCGCCCCGGTGAGCGTGGCCGCGCCCACGCGCTCGATTCTTGTCGTGGCCCTTGCAGGGTGGGGTGGAGGCTGCTATTCCATCCGGTTAGGAAAGTTTCCTTCCAGTCCCTCCATGAGCCCAGGCAACGGAGACCCCCATGAGACCGGCAAGGTTCTGGTTACGCTCACTCGGCGGCGTCGGCACGCTCGGCGCCGCCCTGCTCCTCGGCCTCACCGCGGCCCCCACGGCCCCGGCCGCCCCGGCGGCTTCCCGAGCCCCGGCAGCCGCCGTCACCCACGAGGCCGAGAGAGCGGCCGTCTCGCAAGGCCTCGTGGAGTCCAACCATGCCGGCTACACCGGCACCGGCTTCGTCAACTACAACAACATCACCGGCAGTTACGTCGAGTGGACGGTCGACGCCGCCCAGGCCGGCAGCGCCTCGCTGACCCTCCGCTACGCCAACGGAACCACCGCCAACCGCGCGATGGACATCACCGTCAACGGCACCGTCGCCGCGGCCAAGCGAGCCTTCCCCGGCACCGGCGCCTGGACCACCTGGACCACGACGACCCTCACCGCCGACCTCAAGGCCGGAGCCAACACCATCCGCGCCACCGCGACCACCGCCAACGGCGGGCCCAACGTGGACCATCTCGCGATCGACGCGGGCGGCCCCCCGCCCGGCGGTACGACCCCCGTCGAGATCAACGGACAGCTCAAGGTCTGCGGCACCAAACTCTGCAACCAGGCCGGCAAGCCCGTCCAGCTGCGCGGCATGAGCACCCACGGTCTGCAGTGGTACAGCCAGTGTGTGACCTCCGGCTCGCTCGACGCCCTGGCCACCGACTGGAACGCGGACGTCCTGCGCATCTCCATGTACATCCAGGAGGGCGGTTACGAGACCGACCCGCGCAAGTTCACCGACCTGGTCCACTCGATCATCGAGCAGGCCACCGCGCGCGGTATGTACGCGATCGTCGACTGGCACATGCTCAGTCCCGGCGACCCGAACGTCAACCTCGCCCGCGCCAGGACCTTCTTCACCGAGGTGGCCCAGCGCCACGCCAACAAGAAGAACCTGCTGTACGAGATCGCCAATGAGCCCAGCGGCGTGAGCTGGTCGAAGATCAAGAGCTACGCCGAGCAGCTCATCCCGGTCATCCGGCAGAACGACCCGGACACGCCGGTCCTCGTCGGCACCCGCGCCTGGTCCTCCCTCGGCGTCTCCGAGGACTCGGACGAGACCGAGATCGTGAACAACCCGGTCAACGCGTCCAACATCATGTACACATTCCACTTCTACGCCGCCTCGCACGGCACCGAGTACCTCAACACCCTCTCGCGTGCCGCCGACAGACTCCCCATGTTCGTCACGGAGTTCGGCACCCAGACCGCCTCCGGCGACGGCGGCAACAACTTCGCCCAGGCACAGAAGTACATCGACCTCATGGCGAGCAAGAAGATCAGCTGGTCCAACTGGAACTACTCCGACGACGAACGCTCCGGCGCCGTCTTCAAGGGCGGCACCTGCGACAACAACGGTCCCTGGACCGGCACCGGGCCGCTCAAGCCCGCCGGCGTCTGGGTCCGTGACCGGACCAGGACCGCGGACGACTTCCCGACGGGCTGACCCCGGTTCCCTGCGACCCCCGTCCGCCCATGTGATCCCATGGGCGGACGGGGGCGTACCGAGACAGGAGCCGCATTGACCAGCAATCGCCAGCCGGGGGTCGTCCTCACCGACCGGCACTTCACCGTCCCGCTCGACCACACCGACCCGGCGGGGGAGCAGCTCGAGATCTACGGCCGCGAAGTCGTCTCCAGCGGACGGGCCGGCGCGGAACTGCCCTGGCTGGTCTACCTCGAAGGCGGTCCCGGCTTCGGCGCCCGCCGTTTCGTCGGCAAGCAGGCATGGCTGGGGCGGGCGGTGCAGGAGTACCGCGTACTGCTCCTTGACCAGCGCGGCACCGGCCGTTCCGCGCCGCTGAACCGTCAGACCCTGCCGCTGCGCGGCGGACCGCAGGCCCAGGCCGAGCACCTCGCCCGCTTCCGCGCCGACAGCATCGTCCGCGACTGCGAGACCGTCCGGCAGCGGCTCACCGGCGCCGCGCCCTGGACCGTCCTGGGCCAGAGCTTCGGCGGATTCTGCGCCACGCACTATCTGTCCACGGCGCCCGAGGGGCTGCGGGCGGTGCTCGTCACCGGCGGTCTGCCATCGCTGGACGCCGGCGCCGAGGACGTCTACCGCGCCGCGTACCCCCGCATTCAGCGCAAGGCCGAGGCCCACTACGTCCGCTACCCGCAGGATGTGGAGCGCGCCCGACGTATCGCCGCACACCTCGCGGAGCACAAGACCGTGCTGCCCGGCGGCTACACCCTCACGCCCGAGGCCTTCCAGTCCCTGGGCATCCTGCTCGGCGGCGGGGAGGGCAGCCACCAGCTGCACTATCTGCTCGAGGACGCCTTCGTCCGTACGAGCCGGGGGTACGAACTCTCCGACGCCTTCCAGGAGGGCGTGCTCGCCACGCTCTCATACGCCGGACATCCGCTGTACGCCGTGCTGCACGAGGCGATCTACGCCCAGGGGGCGGAGCCGACCGACTGGGCCGCCGAGCGGGTCCGGGCCGAGTTCCCGCAGTTCGACGCCGCCACCGCGCTGGCCGGGGACGGTCCGCTGCTGTTCACCGGGGAGTCCGTCCACCCCTGGCACTTCGACGTGGACCCCGCCCTGCGCCCCCTGCGCGACACCGCTGAAATGCTGGCAGCGCGCACCGACTGGGCGCCCCTGTACGACCCCGCACGGCTCGCCGCCAATCAGGTGCCGGTCGCCGCGGCCGTCTACCACGACGACATGTATGTCGACACCGCGCACTCGCTGCGCACGGCGCGCGCCATCCGCGGACTGCGCACCTGGGTCACCGACGAGTACGAGCACGACGGGGTGCGGGCGGGCGGGCCGCGCGTCCTCGACCGGCTGCTCTCGCTCGCCCGGGGAGAGCTCTGACGCACGCTCAGAGCCATATCCAGCACGGTGGTGCCGTCGTACGCCCGGCTCGGGACGCCGGGCTCAGATGGGCAGGCCGTGCGCGCGGTCGCCGAGCACACGCTCGGCGACCGCGCGTTCCTGCTCCGCCGAGAACACCCCGGCCGCCCTGACCGCGGCCTTCTCTTCCAGATCCGAGAAGACCATCTCGTTGTTGATCGTCACGCCCGCCCGGTATCCCGCGCTCGCCGCATTCACCACCTGCTCGCCGGGTCCCACCGCGTTCCCGGCCGCCCAAACGCCCGGCACGGTCGTCCGCCCTGTCTCGTCCACCGTGACGAACGGCCCGAACGGCGTGTCCCTCATCTCCGCCCCCAGCGCGCCGAGCAGCCCGTCGTTCGGGCTGAACCGCGGGCCGACGAAGAGCGCCTCGCACGGGAAGACCCGGCCGCTCGCCATCCGTACCCCGGTCAGGCTGTCCTCCTCGACGACGAGCGAGGCCACCTCCCCGGTCACAACGGACACTCCGGCCGCCGCGAGCAGCCGCCATTCCTCGTCGGTGAGCGTGTCCGCGGTGTGCAGGAACAGCGTGACGTCGTCGGACCACTGTGAGACGAGGAGTGCCTGGTAGGCGCCCTTGACCGGCGATGCGATCACCCCGAAGGCGCGGTCGCGGACCTCCCACCCGTGGCAGTACGGGCAGTGCAGCACGTCCTGGCCCCACCGCTCGGCGACGCCCCGGATCCCGGGGATCTCGTCCACGAGTCCGGTGGTGACGACCAGCCGGCGCGCGCGTACGGCGCGGCCGCTCGCGAGCGTCACGGAGAACTCGCCCGCCCCGTCACCCGCCCCGTCCCGTTCCGCCCCCGTCACCCGGTCGTCCCACAACTCCACGCCGTACGCCGCCACTTCGCGCCGCCCGACCGCCAGGAACTCCGCCGGGCTCATCCCGTCCCGTGACAGATAGCCGTGCATATGGGCGGCCGGGGCGTTGCGGGGCTCGCCCGCGTCGACCACCAGCACGCTGCGCCGGGACCGGCCCAGGATCAGCGCGGCGCTCAGCCCCGCCGTCCCGCCGCCGACCACCACCACGTCGTACACCTCACCGCTCTTGCGGGTCACGATGACCACCTCCGCCACCGACAGTCCTCCTGGGCGGCAGTATTGACAAATGCCTTTGCTGTTTCTGCAATAGACCCATGGAAGACGAAGCAGGGCTGGATGCCGTACTGGGCGAGGTGGGGCCGAGGCTCCGCAGGATCAGACACGAGCGCGGGGCAACCCTCGGCGCGCTCTCCGCCGCGACCGGGATCTCCGTGAGCACCCTGTCCCGGCTGGAGGCAGGCCGCCGCAAGCCGAGTCTTGAGCTGCTGCTGCCCATCGCCCGGGCCCACCAGGTCCCGCTCGACGAGCTCGTCGGCGCGCCGCCGGTCGGCGATCCTCGGGTCCGGGCCAAGCCGATCGTCCGCGGCGGCAGGACGATGCTGCCGCTGACCCGCCAGCCGGGCGGCCTCCAGGCGTACAAGGTCGTGCAGCAGCCCAGCGCCGATGAGCCGGACCCGCGGACACATGATGGCTACGAATGGCTGTACGTCCTCTCCGGCCGGCTGCGCCTGAGACTCGGCGAGCACGATGTCGTGCTGGGCGCGGGTGAGGCGGCCGAGTTCGACACGCGTGTGCCGCACTGGTTCGGCGCGGCGGGGGAGAGGCCCGTGGAGTTCCTGAGCCTGTTCGGCCCGCAAGGCGAGCGGATGCACGTACGAGCCAGGCCGAAGCGCGGCTGACAGGGTCTTCCCGGACTGGCAAGCGACCGCTTAGTATGCGGCGGAGCGCAGTAATGCCTACGGTTTGTGGAGGCCCCGAAATGCAGGCATGGCGAGTGCACCGGAACGGCGAGCCGAGCGAGGTGATGCGGCTCGAAGAGGTGGACCGGCCCACGCCCGGTGAGGGGCAGCTGCTGCTGAAGGTCCGCGCGGCGAACATCAACTTCCCCGACGCGCTGCTCTGCCGGGGCCAGTACCAGATCCGCCCGCCGCTGCCCTTCACGCCGGGCGTGGAGATCTGCGGCGAGACCGAGGACGGCCGCCGGGTGATCGCCAACCCCGCGCTGCCGAACGGCGGACTCGCCGAGTACGTCGTCGCCGACGCCGCGGCGGTGCTGCCCGCACCCGAAGCCCTGGACGATGCCGAAGCGGCCGCACTGCACATCGGCTACCAGACGGGCTGGTTCGGACTGCACCGCCGCGCGCACCTCCAGGCGGGAGAGACGCTGCTCGTGCACGCGGCCGCGGGCGGCGTCGGCAGCGCCGCCGTCCAGCTCGGCCAGGCGGCGGGCGCCCGGGTGATCGGTGTCGTCGGCGGCGCGGAAAAGGCGCGCGTGGCCAGGGAGTTGGGCTGCGATGTCGTCATCGACCGCCGGGAGGACGACATCGTCGCCGCGGTCAAGGAAGCCACCGGCGGCCGCGGTGCCGACGTCGTCTACGACCCGGTCGGCGGCGACGCCTACGCCAAGTCCGTGAAGTGCGTCGCCTTCGAGGGCCGCATCGTGATCGTCGGCTTCGCCAGCGGCGCGATCCCCACCCCTGCCCTCAACCACGCGCTGGTGAAGAACTACTCGATCGTCGGCCTCCACTGGGGCCTGTACAACCAGAAGGAGCCGAGCGCGATCCGTGACTGCCACGAGGAGCTGACCAAGCTCGCCGCGCAGGGCGTGATCAAGCCGCTGATCAGCGGGCGCTTCGCCATGAAGGACGCCGCGGACGCCGTCCAGCGGGTCGCCGACGGCACTACCACGGGCCGCCTGGTCGTCATCCCGGAGGGAGAGGCCCGATGACGGACGCCGCCGAACTGCTCAGTCGTACCAAGGAGTTGCTGGCCGCTCACCCCCCGGCCACCACCGACCGCACCGACTTCCTCACGGCGCGCTTCGACGCGGGCCTCGCCTGGGTGCACTACCCGAAGGGGCTCGGCGGACTCGACGCCCCGCGCACCCTGCAGGCCGTCGTGGACGCCGAGCTGACGGCGGCGGGCGCGCCCGACAACGACCCGCGCCGCATCGGCATCGGCCTCGGCATGGCCGCTCCGACGATCCTCACGTACGGCTCCGAAGAGGTGAAGCAGCGCTTCCTGCGGCCGCTGTGGGTCGGCGAGGAGGTGTGGTGCCAGCTGTTCAGCGAACCCGGCGCGGGCTCGGACCTCGCCGCGCTCGGTACCCGGGCCGTCAGGGACGGCGGCGACTGGGTCCTCAACGGGCAGAAGGTGTGGACGTCCAGCGCCCACGTGGCCCGCTGGGCGATCCTCATCGCCCGCACCGACCCGGAACTGCCCAAGCACCGGGGCATCACGTACTTCATCTGCGACATGAGCGACCCGGGCGTCGAGGTCCGGCCGCTGCGACAGATCACGGGCGAGGCGGAATTCAACGAAGTCTTCCTGACGGATGTCCGGATCCCCGACGCGCACCGGCTGGGGGAGGTCGGCGAGGGGTGGAAGGTCGCCCAGACGACCCTGATGAACGAGCGTGTCTCGATCGGCGGCAGCCGCATCCCGCGCGAGGGCGGCATGAGCGGCCCGATCGCTCGGACCTGGCGCGAACGCCCCGAGCTGCGCACGCACGATCTTCATCAGCGGCTGCTGACCCTGTGGGTCGATGCCGAGGTCGCCCGGCTCGCCGGAGAACGACTGCGCCAGCAGCTCGCCGCGGGCCAGCCGGGCCCCGAGGGCAGCGGAATGAAGCTCGCCTTCGCCCGCCTCAACCAGGAGATCAGCGGCCTCGAGGTCGAACTCCGCGGTGAGGAAGGCCTGTTGTACGACGACTGGACCATGCGACGGCCCGAACTCGTCGACTTCACCGGGCGCGACGCCGGCTACCGCTATCTGCGCTCCAAGGGCAACTCCATCGAGGGCGGCACCAGCGAAGTGCTGCTGAACATCGTCGCCGAACGCGTACTCGGACTGCCCTCCGAGCCGCGCAACGACAAGGACGTCGCCTGGAAGGACCTGACCCGATGAGCACACAGCCCGATCTGCTCTACTCCGAGGCCGAGGACGACCTCCGCTCCGCCGTACGCTCCCTGCTCACCGACCGCAGCGACACGGCGTCAGTACTGGTGCGCGCCGAGTCCGGTACGCCGTACGACCCCGAGTTGTGGAAGGCGCTCGCCGGGGACATGGGCGCGGCCGGTCTGCTCGTACCCGAGAAGCTGGGGGGTCAGGGCGCGAGCCACCGCGAGGCTGCCGTGGTGCTGGAGGAGCTGGGGCGCAGCGTCGCCCCAGCGCCGTATCTGACCAGCTCGGTCATCGCGACCGAGACTCTGCTCGCCCTCGACACGGAGTCGGAGCCGGTCGCCGCGCTGCTGGCCGAGCTCGCGGCCGGCCGCCAGGTCGCCGTGCTCGCCGTACCGCTGTCCGCCGCCCCGGACGGGCCCCTGCCCTTCGGCGCGAGAAGGATCACCGGTGTCCCGGACGCCGCTGCCGCCGATGTGCTGCTTGTCCTGAAGTCCGACGGGCTGTACGCGGTCGAGGCCGCCGGCGTCACCGTCGAGGCGCTCACCCCGCTCGATCTGACCCGTCCGCTCGCCGCGGTCACCGTCGACCGGACAGCCGCCGCGACCCGCCTCGCGGACGCGGCAACCGCCGAGGCCGCCGTTCGCCGCGGACTGCTCGCAGGTGCCGGGCTGCTCGCCTCCGAACAGCTGGGCCTCGCCGAGTGGTGCCTGGAGGAGACCGTACGCCACACTCGCGAGCGCCATCAGTTCAACCGCCCGATCGGCTCGTTCCAGGCGCTCAAGCACCGCATGGCGCAGCTGTGGCTCGAGGTCGTCTCGGGCCGGGCCGCGGCCCGTGCTGTCGCCGACGCTCTCGCGACGGACAGCCCGGAGGCCGCTCTCACCGTGGCCGTCGCGCAGGCGTACTGCTCCCGGGTCGCCGTGCACGCCGCCGAGGAGTGCGTCCAGCTCCACGCCGGCATCGGTATGACCTGGGAACACCCCGCGCATCTGTACCTCAAGCGCGCCAAGTCCGACGAGATCGCCCTGGGCACGCCCGGCCGCCACAAGGAGGCACTGGCCGAACTGATCGACCTGCGAGCCCCGTAGGCCGTGGGCCTTCGCGCCCTTTCCATGCGGTGAGGCGGTCGGGCTAACTCCCCGGCCGCCGCCCGCACGAGGTCAGCGACGGGCAGCCGCAGCGCGCCCGCCCGGCCAGGGCGCTGGTGCTGCGGCCGCGCCGGCTGATCTGTGACGAGATGACCGCGCTGCTGGACGCCTCGACAACAGCCGTGCTGGTCGCGGTCGTCGAGGAGTGCCGGCCGGGCGCACGGTGCGGGCCTGCTCGGGGTGCGCCACGACCGGGTCCTGCTGGAGCAATGGTGCGGCCGCACGGTCCAGTGGTCCGAACTCGGCGGGCGGTGAGTCACCTCCGAGGGGTTGCCGCGCCGACGGCGCGACGCACCCGCGTGCCCGCGCCCGTACTGAGCACCAAGTGACGGATGGCCGAACTCTTCGCGGCCTACTGCCGATTGGGCCGCCTCCCGGCGGATACTCGCCGATGTCCCTCCCGACCCGCAGAGCCCGGAGGCACCATCGTGCTGACCACCCGTCGCAGAGCCGTCACCACCCTCGCCGCCGCGCTGGCCGGCGCCGTCGCAGCGCCCGCCTATGCGCAGGCCGCCGAGAAGCACGGCGGGCAGACCCGCCCGCAGCCGCTGCGCCGGGCCCACGCCCACAACGACTATCTGCATGAACGGCCGCTCCACGACGCCCTGTCGCACGGCTTCACCAGCGTCGAGGCCGACATCTTCCTCGTGAACGGCGAACTGCTCGTCGCCCATGAGCCGGCGGACCTCGACCCGACCCGTACGCTGCGCTCGCTCTACCTCGACCCGCTGCTGGCTCGCGTGAAGGCCAACCACGGGTCCGTGTACCGCGGTTACCGGCGGCCCGTGCAGCTGCTGGTCGACATCAAGACGGACGGCGTCGCCGCGTATCTCGAACTCGACCGGCAGCTGCGCTATTACCGGCGGATGCTGAGCAGCTACGCGTACGGCCATGTCCACCTCGGCGCCGTCACTCCGGTGATCTCCGGCGACCGCACCGCCCGCGTACCCATGGAGGCACAGCGCGTCCGGTACGCCTTCTACGACGGCCGCCTCGACGACCTCGGCACCACCGCCCCGGCGTCCTTCGTGCCGCTGATCTCCAGCAACTGGACCCAGAGCTTCAGCTGGCTGGGCACCGGCCCCTTCCCGGCCGCCGAGCGGGAGAAGCTGCGTTCCATCGTCGCCGCCGCCCACGACCACGGGCAGCGTGTCCGCTTCTGGGCGACCCCGGATGTGGCCGGTCCCGCACGCGACGCCGTCTGGACCGAGCTGCTCGCCGCCGACGTCGACCACATCAACACGGACGACCTGGCCGCGCTCGAACGCTTCCTGCGCGCACGGCGCGCGTAAGGACCCGGCCTGATCGACCCGACAAGCCCTAGGCTTTCGGCCCCCCGAGCCCCGGCGCGCCCCAGACCGGGAACCAGCGGGCCAGGTCCGTCTCGACGCGTAGGTCGTCCGTGAGCAACGCCCTGGTCTGCAGTTCCAGGGCGTTGTCGCGCTTCTGCGGCGAACCGGGGAGCGGCGCGAAGGGGTAGAAGGTGCCGCGCTTGTAGAGGTAGACCAACGCCAGCGCGCGATCGCCCGCGGCGTCGTGGAAGGTCATCAGGGAGCAGAGCAGCTGCGGGCCGAATCCCGCTTCCTGGAGCAGGGTGTTGACCGCGTGCAGGTCGTTGACCAGTGAAGCTGTGTCGTCGGCGGGGTGACGGGCGAGCAGCCAGGTGTAGCCGTACGCGTCCTGGCTGAACTCGACCGGGACGCCGCCCAGGTCGGTGTCGGCGTCGAGCAGCTCCCGTACGTCCTCCTGGAGTTGCGCGAAAGCGCCGCCCTCCACGCTGGCGAAGCACACCGAGCCGATGCCGGTCGGGGTGAAGCCTGCGCCGGCCTGGAGGGTGATGGCGGCGGCGGGCAGGCCGAAGAGCTGGTCGAGGTCGGGCCGTACGGGCTTGCTGCGGCCGAGGATCGCATCGAGGAGTCCCACGGAAGTACCTCTGTCCGTTGTCCGTCATCTGTCGGTCGTCGCGGAGGTCGCGTCACGGATCCTTACGGGCGGGCCAGCTGCGCGGAGATCCTGCCCAGCTGGTCCAGGCGCTGCTCCAGCGTCGGGTGCGAGGACAGCAGGCGGCCCAGGCTCTCCTTGGAGGAGAACGCCGGCGCGAACCAGAAGGCGTTGAACGGCTCCGCCTTGCGCAGGTCCTGTGTCGGAATCTTCGCCATCTCGCCCGTCACCTTGGTGAGCGCGGACGCGAGTGCCGAGGGGCGGCCGGTCAGCAGCGCGGCGGAGCGGTCGGCGGACAGTTCGCGGTAGCGGGAGAGCACCCGGGTCAGCAGGAAGCTGATCGCGTAGACGGCTGCGCTGACCAGGGGTATCAGGATCATGGCGATGGCGGCGTTGGGGTCGCGGCTGTTGCCCACTCTGCCGAAGCCGCCCCACAGTGCGATACGGGTCATCACGCCCGCCATGACACCGAGGAACGACGCGATCGTCATCACGGCGACATCGCGATGGGCGACGTGCGACAGCTCGTGCGCGAGGACCCCTTCGAGCTCCTCCGGCTCCAGCCGGCGGAGCAGACCGGTGGTGGCGCAGACCAGCGCGGTCTTCTCGTTGCGGCCGACGGCGCAGGCGTTCGGTACATCGCTGTCGGCGATCGCGACGCGGGGCTTGGGCATGTCGGCGAGCGCGCAGATACGGTCGACGGCTCCGTGCAGTTCGGGCGCCTGCTCGGGCGTGACCTCGCGGGCCCCCATGCTGAACGCCGCGATCCGGTCGCTGAACCAGAACTGCGCGATGAACAGGCCGCCTGCGATCAGCAGAATGATCGGCCACGAGCCTTTGAGGATCGCCAGCAGGGCGCCCACGAAGACGACATAGAGCAACCCGATCAGGAACATCGTCGTCACCATGCGGGTGGTGAGTCCCTGATCCGGGGCGTAGCGGGACGGAGGCCGGTTCCCTGGCATCTGATCACTCTCCGGACGGACCTGTTTCTCGTGCCCCCCACACTCGATTGTGCTCCTCTCCCGGCTATTACCGGGATAAGTGAGCGGCGGCCCGACGGTCCGTACGGGCAGCGATGGGATACATGCTCCGCGTCACCGGGTCGGCGCGGACATCACCCGTACGGCGGACATGCCAGTCGGCCGTACGGGCCCTCCGCTACGCGAGACTGACCGCCGAATGCCGCAATTCCAGCGCGGCGGAGGAGGTTGGCGATGGCCATTTCGATCTCGGTGGTCCTGTTTCTGCTGGTTCTCGCAGTGATCTTTGTGCGCAACGGCGGACTGAAGATGTCGCACGCGGTGGTCTGCGCCCTGCTCGGCTTCTTCCTCGCGGGCACCAGCATGGCGCCGACGATCCAGGAGGGCATCTCGGCCACCGCCAACGTGGTGGGCAGCCTCAGGCCGTGACCTGCGCGGGCAGTTCGGCGTCCGGTGGCAGCTCGAAGTAGTGTCCGCCGCTGGGATCCACATGCACCACATGGGTGCCGACGCGGACGGTCTGCGCCTCGTCGACCCGCCAGGAACCGCACTCCTCGTCGCTGTCCACCAGCGGTGTCCACACCTCGCGGAACGTGCTGCCGTCCTGGTTGGTGCCCGTCTCGATCAGGCGGTCGCCGTCCCGCTGAAGGGTTCCCACATCCTCGCCGGGTTCCCCGACGGCGTGGTGGAAACGGACATCGGCGCCGTCGTACGTCGTGATGCCGGCGAAGCCACGGCTGTCCGCGTAGTAGGCGTCGATCTGGAGCCAGACCACCTGCTCGGTCTCCCGCAGGGGTCCGCCGTTGCGGCTGATTCCGGCGCGCAGCCACGCGCCGCGAGTGGGGGCGTTCACACGGACCAGCATGGCAGCCGACGCCAGCAGGTGCCTTGGCTCCCCGCTCATTACGCGATCATGAAGCGTCCATGAAGCCCGTGGCCCTTCCAGGGACGGGGACGCCTCAGGTACCCAGCACCCGCGAGCGGATCAGGAACCGCACCCCTTCCGGCGCCTCCAGCGAGAAGCCGCTGCCGCGGCCCTCGACGACATCGACGATGAGCCGGGTGTGGCTCCAGACCTCGTACTGGCTCCTGGACATCCAGAACGGGACAGCCTCCTCGATGCCGTCCACCCGGAGGTTCTCGAGGAGGATGTCGGACGCGCCCGTACGGAATTCGCCGTCCTGGTAGCACATGGGCGCGCTGCCGTCGCAGCAGCCGCCCGACTGGTGGAACATCAGCGGTCCGTGGGCAGCCCGCAGTCGTCGCAGCAGTTCGGCGGCTGCGGGGGTCAGCTCGACGCGCGGGGCCTGAGTCATCCGGCCAGCAGAGCACCGGCGAGGTTGCAATGCCGTTGCAGAGCCTTGGCGGAGGATCTCCTCCCTGGGGTGTCGATCGGGCGCGATCCCGTTCGACACAACACTGACGGCGTCCGAAGGGGGGCCGCGAACCAGGAGGAACGGCCATGCGAAAGATCATCTACTTCGTCCACTCGTCGCTCGACGGACACATCGACGGGCCCGGCGGAGCCTTCGACTGGCCGGTGCTCGGACCGGAGCTCGGCGCGTACGGAGACGGCCTCCAGGCACGCGTCGACACCTTCCTCTACGGGCGCGTGGTGTGGGAGATGATGTCCGGCTTCTGGCCCGACGCGGAGTCGGTGTCCAACGACCCCCACGACCTGGCCTTTGCGCCAGTCTGGCGGCGCACCCCGAAGATCGTCTTCTCCCGGACCCTGGAGCAGCCCGAAGGGAACGTCCGGGTGATCGGCGGGAACCTCGCCGAAGAGGTCGCCGCCCTGAAGCAGAGCCCGGGCAAGGATCTGCTCCTGACCGGCGGATCGACGCTGCCTGCCGCGCTCACGGAGCTCGGCCTGATCGACGAGTACCACATCGTCATGCACCCGGTGGTGCTCGGCGGCGGCAGGCCGCTGTTCCTGCAGGGGAAGGAGCGGCTGAACCTGCGGTTCGTCGACTCGCGGTCCTTCGACTCGCGAACAGTGCTGCTCCGTTACGACCGCCCGGCGGGATGATTGTGTGGGCCTACGGCGTTGAACACCTGACGCCGGTCTTCGACGATGGGACGGATGCCATGCCGCTTGAGGGTGAGTACGAGCCGAGTCCGCATCATTGGGTACGCGACCAGGTCGCGCTGTTCGAGGGCTCCGGCGGCACCAAGGGAACGACGATGCGGGGCATGCCCGTGATCATCCTGACGACCAGGGGCGCCAAGAGCGGCAAGATCCGCAAGGCCGCCCTGATGCGCGTGGAGCACGGGGGCTCCTACGCGGTCGTCGCTTCGCTGGGTGGCGCCCCCAAGCACCCCGTCTGGTACCACAATGTCGTCGCCGACCCCCGGGTGGAGCTGCAGGACGGCCCGGTGCGCCAGGACATGACGGCCCGTCAGGTGACCGGCGAGGAGAAGGCGCAGTGGTGGGAGCGCGCTGTCGCGGCCTACCCGGACTACGCCGCGTACCAAGAGAAGACGGACCGTCAGATCCCCGTCTTCGTCCTGGAGCCGGCGGCCAAGGAGCACTGACCGGCAGGGAACCGCCGACCCTGCCCGAGCGTCGAAAGGTCATGACGCAGATAGCAGGACAAAGGGCGCTGACACTCATGGCGCTCGCGCTGGCGGCCGGCGTGCTCACGGGCTGCTCCGAGGCCGACGCCGACGCGGAGGTGGCCAAGGCACCGCCGTCCGCCCGGGCGGCGCAGCCCGCCCGGGCGATGCCCTTCGAGCTCTACACGCATTGCGGCATCGACGAAGCCCGGATCGGCTCGACGTACTTCGAGGCGAAGACCCCGCTGTCCAATGGTGCGGGAAGCCCACCCGAAGGGTGGGACAACCCGTACCAGCGAGGCACGATGACCTTGAAGTCCCCGACGGAGGCGGTCTTCACCGACGACGCTGGACATGAGGTGACGTTCCGCGCCCGGCCGGGCGCGGACGCCTTCAAGCGCCTCTGCCGCTAGCTTGATCAGAGCGTGGTCAGAGCGTGGTCAGCTCGTAGAAGCCCCTGCCGAAGGTTGCCGCGACCAGACGGTGGTGCCCGGCGTCGTACTCGATGTCGTCCACCGGGACCGCGGGCATGCCCCGGCCCAGGCGGAGCCAGTGCCGCCCGCCTGTTGGTGACGTGAACACACCCTGGTCGGTGCCGACATGCAGGAGGCCGCCGCGCCCGATGACGAGGTCGTTGACGGGTGCGTCCGGCAGGTTGCCGGAGAGGTCCTTCCAGCGCTTGCCGCCGTCCGAACTGCCGTACACATGGGCCAGATCGGACCCGGCGCGGTAGGCGGAGTGCGTGGTGTAGACGCGGTCGGGGTCGCGCGGGTCGACGACGACCCGGGTCACCCAGGGACGGCCCTCGGCCAGTTTCGTCCAGGTCGCGCCCAGGTCCTTGGTGACCCAGACGCGGCCGTCGTCGGTGCCCGCGTAGACGGTGCGGCCGTCGCCCGCCGGGGCGATCGAGGTGATCGTCCCGTAGTTGGTGTAGATCGGGTCGGGACCCGGACCGCCGGACAGGTCGGGACTGATGGGCTGCCAGGTCACGCCGCCGTCCGTGGAGCGGTTGAGCACCTCGGCGCCGTAGTAGAGGATCTTCGGGTCGCGCGGGTCGAAGACGACGGGCGTGAACCAGTTGCGCCGCTTGAAGATCGTCTTGTCCGCGAAGTACGTCAGGGTGTCGCCGCCGTCCGTGGAGCGGAAGCAGTTGCCGTACTGGTAGCAGGCGAACACATTGCTGACGTCGGCCGGGTTGATGAGGTTCTCCTCGCCGTCTCCGCCGAGGTATTCGTTGAAGCCGTCCCCGCCCCAGGAGCGCAGCGAGCCGTTGTCCTGGGCTCCGCCGGAGATCCGTGACGTGTCCTGCGGGCTGATCGCCGCGCTGTAGAGCTGGGTGTACGGCTGGTGGCGGGCCTTGACCCAGCCGCCGTCCCCGTTCGCGTCGGAGCGGTAGACACCGCCGTCGTTGCCCAGGTAGACACGGCCCGGATTGCGCGGGTCCCAGACCATCGCGTGCTGGTCGACATGCATGCTCGTGTCGTCGTACGTCCAGGTGGCGCCGGCGTCCTTGGAGGTCATCAGCGGTACCCCGGCAACGTGCAGATGCCTGGCGTCCGTTGGATCGGCCCATATCTTGCCGAACCACCAGCCGAAGCTGGACTGGGACTCGGTGAGGTTCTTGTCGGCCGGGGTCCGGCTCCAGCTGTCGCCTGCGTCGGTGGAGGCGTAGAAGCCCTCGAAGGGTCCGCCGGTCCTGTTGACGATGGCGTAGACCCGGTCGCCGGCGACAGCGAGGCCGATGCGTCCCACGTCCGGGCCCTGTGGGGGCAGGCCCCCGCCGAGCCGCTGCCAGCTCTTTCCGCCGTCGCCGCTGCGGAAGACGCCCGATCCCACGCCGCCGTAGGTGCGCAGTTCGGGTGTACGACGGTGGTCCCACATCACGGCGTACAGCTTCTTGCCCTGGACGACCAATTCGGTGGCGCCGGTGTACTCGTTGGCCCCGGTGAGGATGCGCTGCCAGGTCTGCCCGCCGTTGTCCGAGCGGTAGACACCGCGGTCGCCGCCCCCGCTGTAGAGTGAGCCCGCCGCGGCCACGTAGATGCGACGCGGATTGTCGGGGTCCACCGTGATCGCGCTGATCGCGCCGGAGTCGCGCAGTCCGATCGAGCGCCAGTGCGCGCCGCCGTCGGTGCTCCGGTAGAGGCCCGTCCCCTCGTAAGTAATGCTGCCACCACCGGGGTTGGGCTCACCGGTCCCGGCGTACAGGGTGCCGTCGGGGCCCGTGGCGACCGCTCCCATCGCCTGCGTCCAGTCGTCCGGCCACGCGGACGTGAAGGTCTGCCCCGCGTCGGTGCTGCGCCAGATCCCGCCGCTGGCCGCGGCGGCGTACAGGGTGTCGGCGCGCTTGGGGTCGAGGGCGAGCGAGACGATCCGCCCGCCGATGTTGGTCGGCCCGACCGACTTCCAGCGCCCGCCGGCGGTGGGCAGTTGGCGTGCTTGCGCCGCGGCGTCCTCGTGGGCGTGCCGCGGAATCGACTGTCCCGGCAGGGTCTTCTGCAGATACCGGTACTCGGCGGGCGCGGCGGGTCCGCGGACGGGCCGGTACACGTCGGGCGGGCCCGGCGGTGCCGCGGCGGCCGCGGGCACCGCGATCAATAAGGCGCCCACCAGCGGGGCGAGGACCAGGTGAAGCAGACGTCTGCGCATGGGCACCCTCTTCTTCGTCATGGCCATTTCAAGCGGTGCTGACGTTACGAGAGGCCGTAGTTCAACAGAAGGCCGCCTGTTGGACATTGTGGTGGAGGAGTCGGGAGGGACACGAAGTGAAACCAGGGAGAATTTTGTCGCGTCCTGAATGACGTACTGGCCGCAGGAGAACAGGAGATTGCGATCTTGGAGATCTTAGGAGCGCGCCCAACCCGCCGCGCGATGCTGGCCATTGGCGCAGGGGCGGCGCTGGCCACCGTGTCCACGGGCACGAGCGCCTACGCCTCAGCACCTGGGGGAGACGAGATCACCGGGCAGCTGAGGGGGCTTGAGCAGGAGCATTCCGCCCGTCTGGGTGTGTACGCCCGCAACACGGCGACGGGCAGAACGGTGCTGTACCGCGCGGACGAACGCTTCCCGATGTGCTCGGTGTTCAAAACGCTCGCCGCCGCGGCCGTCCTGCGGGACCTCGACCGGGGCGGCGAGTTCCTGGCCAAGCGCATCCGGTACACCGCAGAGGATGTGAAGGACTCGGGATACGCCCCGATCACCGGCAATCCCGAGCATCTCGCAGGCGGTATGACCGTCGGGGAGCTGTGCGCCGCCACCATCTGTTACAGCGACAACGCGGCGGCAAACCTCCTGCTCCGCGAGCTGGGAGGCCCGACCGCCATCACCCGCTTCTGCCGCTCCATCGGGGACAGGACAACCCGGCTCGACCGCTGGGAGCCCGAGCTGAACTCGGCGGAATCGTGGCGTGCGAGCGACACCACCAGCCCCCGCGCCATCGGGCAGAGCTACGCGCGCCTGACTCTCGGCACCGTGCTCGCACCCCAGGACCGGGAGCGGCTGACCGGGTGGCTGCTGGCCAACACGACCAGCGGCGAGAGGTTCCGCGCCGGCCTTCCCGCCCACTGGCCTGTCGCGGACAAGACCGGCGGCGGGAAGTACGGGACCAACAACGACGTGGGCATCACCTGGACACCGGACCGGTCACCGATCGTACTGGCCGTCCTGACGACCCAACAGGAACCCGAGGCGCTGGCGGACAACCCGCTCATCGCCAAGACCGCCACGCTGCTGGCTTCGGCACTCTCCTGACCTGCCGTGGCCTCGGACCTTACGTGCGGCCCGAGGCCATCGGGGTGTGACGACGGCTTCTATTGCGACGGAGCCACCCGGACGCCGCCAAGGAGAAGGGTGATGAAGCTGGCCACGTCGGTCCAGCGGTCGAAGTATTCGAGACCCGGGACGTCCACCGGCGTTCTGTCTCACGGTGCGGCAGGTGTCTGGTCGGCAGTCCTCGCCAACCAGCTCTCGGTGCGCGCTGCGCCGAAGCTGATGACGCCGGCAGCCGCGGCGAGTGCGATACCGGTCCACGATGGCGATGAGGTGTCCAACAGGTCTGCCAGGAAGGGTACGTAGAGTGCGGCAGCGCCCAGCCCCGCCGCAGTCAGCACAGCTGCGGGCAGAAACAGATTCTGGCGCGTGAACAGTCGCTCCCGCAGCCCCAGAGCGACGCCGAGCTGGGCGGCCAGCAGGGCGATGAACAGGACGGTCTGCCACGGGCCGCCGGAGTGCCGGACCCAGAGGCTGGCAGCGAGGCTGGCTGCCGTGACCAGGACCGACAGCCGCAGCACCCGCTGCCAGAGCCCGTCGCCGAGTACGTGCTGCTGCGGCGGGCGCGGCGCGCGTCGCATGGCGTGGGGTGAGACCGGTTCGGCGCCCATGGCGACCCCTGTCAGACCATGAGTGAGCAGGTTGATCCACAGAATCTGACCTGCTCGCAGAGGCAATGCGAGTCCGAGCATCGGGCCAATGAGCATAACGAGGATTTCCGCGGCACCGCCGGCCAGCGCATAGACCAGGAACCGGCGGATGTTGGCGTAGACACGGCGGCCCTCTTCCACGGCCGAGATCACCGAGGTCAGTTCATCGTCGGCGAGGACCAGATCGGCAGCTTGGCGGGCAACTTCGGTTCCCCGGCGGCCCATCGCCACGCCGATGTCGGCCTGCCGCAGGGCGGGGCCGTCGTTGACGCCGTCGCCGGTCATCGCTGTGACCTCTCCGCGAGCGCGCCATGCTTGGACGATGTCCAGTTTCTGTTGAGGCGTGGTACGAGCGAAAACCCTGACCTGGGTGGGGTCCGGGATCTGTCCGGCGGCCAGCTCTTTGCCGGTGGCCACGCGGCTCGGCATGGTGGCGTCAGCTCCCGTGAGGATACCGACCCTTTCCGCGATCGCACGGGCAGTCGCTGGGTGGTCTCCAGTGATGAGAACCGGAGTGATCCCGGCACGGCGGCAGGCTTGCACGGTCGCCGTGGCTGCTTCTTTGGGCGGGTCGCTGATGGCTGTCAGTCCCAGCAGTCGCAAGCCGCTTTCCGACTCCTCGATCGGGACAGGAATACGGGCGGACGAACCTGACGCTATGGCCAGGACGCGGTAGCCCTCGGCGGCCAGGGCGGCGGCCTCCTTACGCGCATGCTCCAGTGACGCGGGACTTTCGTTCAGAAGAGCGGCGTCCAGCACCATTTCAGGTGCGCCCTTGAGGTAGATCTCGATCGTTCCCGAGGGCGTGCGGTGGATGGTGGTCATACGTTTGCGGAGGCTGTCGAACGGCACCTCGTCGACGCGGGGATGAGTTCGCACCAACTCGTCGGGTGTGCAGCCCACTTTGGCGGCGGCGGTCAGCAGGGCGGCCTCGGTTGGATCACCGAGCGGGGTCCATTGCGCGTCTGCTTCCCCGGGCGGAATCAGCGACGCGTCGTTGCACAACGCCGCTGCGATGAGCACTTCTCGTACGGCATCCCTGGTGGCGGGTTCTGGATGTCGGCCGGTCGTGAGAATTTCACCAACGGGTTCGTATCCCGCGCCCGTCAGGGTCACCGTGCCGTGGGCGGTGGTCCATACTCGTTCGACGACCATGCGGCCTTCGGTGAGGGTGCCTGTCTTGTCCGTGGCCAGTACGGTGACCGATCCCAGGGTCTCCACTGCGGACAGGCGGCGAACCACGGCGTTGCGGGCGGCCATCCGCCGCGCGCCCAGCGCCAGGCCGAGGGTGACGACGGCCGGCAGTGACTCCGGGACGGCTGCCACGACGAGGCTGATGGCCGTTACCGCCATCGTCTCCAAGGACTGGCCGCGCACCAGTCCCAGGACGAGCACGAGGAGGCACAGCCCTACAGTGACCAGGGCCAGTACCCGGCCGAGCCCGGCCAGGCGCTTTTGGAGCGGGGTCTGTTGCTGTCGGGGGTGCAGCGAGGCGGCGATCATGCCGAGGGCGCTGCGCGGCCCGGTGGCGGTGACGGTGGCGACAGCGCGGCCACGCAGTACGACGGTTCCCGCCTGTAGTTGTCCCGTGTGCGGATCCGTTCCGTGGACGTCCTTGTCGACCGGTACGGATTCGCCGGTCAGCGCCGACTCGTCGATCAGAAGGGCAGCGGCCTGCGTGAGCGCGGCGTCAGCGGGGACGATGTCGCCCTCACCGAGTACCAGCACGTCGCCCGGGACGACGGCTGACGAGGTCACCTCCTGTTCCGTCCCGCCGCGCAGTACTCGTGCGGCGGGCGCGGTCATGGCGGAGAGGGCAGCGACCGCATTGTCGGCGCGCACCTCCTGCACCACCCCGACGGTGGTGTTGAAGAGCACGACCACACAGATGACGACCGCGTCGGCGTAGTCCCCGGTCGCCACGGTCAGTGCCACGGCCGCCAGCAGCACGATGATCAGCGGGTCACGAAGCTGAGCGAAGATTCGGGATCGAAGCGATATCCTGCGCTGTTCGCTGAGCTCGTTGGGACCCCACTCCGCCAGCAGCTGGGATGCCTGCTCCTGACTGAGACCTGTCGCCCGGGCGGCCCCCGAAAGGGGTGCGGATGTAAGGGGCATGGTGACTCCGGTTGCTTCAAGGTGCTCATGGTCTTACGGGCCTGGCTCAGTGGGCGCTGGGTGCGTTGGCCGCGTCAGTTGGAGCTTTGACCGCGTCAGTTGGAGCTGGGGTGCATCAGCGTCCTGTCTCCGACATCACGGACCAACACCGGGGCGCTCAGCTGTTCCAGTTCCATTCACTGACTTCGGGCAGGTCGGTGCCGTGTTCACGAATCCAGGCGTGGTGGCGCAGACGGACGTCCGCCATCTCCTGTCGGACTGTGGCGGCGCGTACCGCCAGTCCGGGGACTCGGTCGATGACATCCATGACGAGCCGGTACCGGTCGAGGTCATTGCGCACGACCATGTCGAAGGGCGTGGTGGTGGTGCCTTCCTCCTTGTAGCCGCGCACATGCAGGTTGGCGTGCCCGGTGCGCCGGTAGGCCAGGCGGTGGATCAGCCACGGGTATCCGTGGTACGCGAAGATGACGGGCTTGTCGGAGGTGAACAGCGCGTCGAACTCCGCGTCCGGCATGCCGTGCGGGTGCTCCTCCTTGGGGAGCAGCCGAGCCAGGTCCACGACGTTGACGACGCGTACGGCCAGGTGGGGCAGGTGCCGGCGGAGCAACTGAGCGGCGGCCAGGATTTCCAGGGTGGGGACGTCGCCCGCGCAGCCGAGGACGACATCGGGCTCCCCGCTCTCATTCTCTGCGCCTGCCCAGTCCCAGATTCCGGCACCGCGGGCACAGTGTCCGCGGGCCTGCTCGAGGGTCAGCCAGTCGAAGCAGGGCTGCTTTCCGGCGACGACGACATTGACGTAGTCGCGGGAGCGCAGCACATGATCGGCCACCGACAGCAGGGTGTTGGCGTCCGGTGGCAGGTAGACCCGCACGACCTCGGGTGACTTGTTGAGGACGTGGTCGATGAAGCCGGGGTCCTGGTGGGAGAAGCCGTTGCTGTCCTGCCGCCATACGTGCGAGGTGAGCAGGTAGTTCAGTGAGGCGATGGGGCGGCGCCAGGGCAAGCGCCTTGAGGTGCGCAGCCACTTGATGTGCTGGTTGACCATGGAGTCGACGATGTGGACGAACGCCTCGTAGCAGGAGAACAGCCCGTGGCGGCCGGTGAGGAGATAGCCCTCCAGCCAGCCCTGGCAGGTGTGTTCGGAGAGGATCTCCATCACCCGGCCGTGGCGGTCCAGGTGTTCGTCGACCTCCAGGGTCCGCGCCTGCCATGCCTTGCCCGTCGCTCCGTACACGGCCTGCAGACGATTCGAGGCCGTCTCGTCCGGCCCCACCAGACGGAAGTCCCGACGCTCGGCGGTGTTCTCCATGACCCCCTCCAACAGGTCGCCCAGGACCCGGGTGGGCTCGTGCAGGGTCGTACCGGGCTTGTCGACCGGAACGGCGTACCGTTCCAGCGGCGGGATCGGCAGGTCCTGTACGAGCAGGCCGCCGTTGGCGTGCACGCTGGCCCCGAGACGGCGAGGGCCGGCGGGCACACACTCCAGCACCCGCTCGCGCGGGCGGCCGCGATCGTCGAAGAGTTCCGCCGGCCGGTAGGAGTGCAGCCACTCCTCCAACTGCCTGAGGTGGTCCGGGTTTTCGCGTACGGAGGACAGTGGCACCTGATGCGCGCGCCATGTGCCTTCCACCTGTACGCCGTCGACCTCGGCCGGCCCGGTCCATCCCTTCGGCGTGCGCAGCAGGATGATCGGCCAGCGCTTGCGTTCGGTGACGCCCTGTTCGCGGGCGCCGTGCTGGATGGCGCTGATGCGATCGAGTGCGGTGTCCATGGCGCGTGCCATGGCGCTGTGCACCTGAAGTGCATCATCACCTTCGACATGCAGCGGGTCATGGCCCAGGCCCCGGAGAAAGTCGTCGAGTTCGTCCCTGGGCAGTCGCGCAAGCACGGTCGGGTTGGCGATCTTGTACCCGTTCAAGTGCAGGATTGGCAGGACCGCTCCGTCGTGGACCGGGTCGAGGAACTTGTTGGAGTGCCAGGACGCGGCCAGCGGACCGGTCTCCGCCTCGCCGTCGCCGATGACGCAGGCGACCAGCAGACCGGGGTTGTCCAGGGCGGCGCCGTAGGCATGAGAGAGCGAGTACCCCAGTTCACCCCCCTCGTGGATCGATCCCGGAGTCTCCGGGGCCACATGGCTGGGCACCCCGCCCGGGAAGGAGAACTGACGGAACAGGCGCGCCATACCCTCCGCGTCCCGGCTCACGTCCGGGTAGGTCTCGGAATACGTGCCCTCCAGCCAGGAGTTGGCCAGGACGGCCGGTCCTCCATGGCCGGGGCCCCAGACACAGATGGTGTCCTTCCCATGGTCCCGGGCCACCCGGTTGAGGTGGGTGTAGACGAGATTCAGACCGGGCGAGGTGCCCCAGTGGCCCAGCAGCCGAGGCTTGATGTGCTCCGGCTTCAATGGCTCACGGAGCAGAGGATTGGCCATCAGATAGATCTGCCCGACGGCCAGATAGTTTGCGGCCCTCCAATGCGCGTCCAACGCCGCCAGCTCTGCTTCATCGAGGTAGTTGGCTGATCCCTGGTGAATGTCGGGCATTTCGTGCTCCTCTACGGGGGTCGAGCGGAGATTTCGCGCGGTCGGTCGGTAGGGGCAGGCGGCCGTTGGACCCGATGTGCTCGGCTTATCTCCCAACGGGGCGGGGTCGGTGGTCACGGCGGAGAGCAGTGCTGAACCGGGCAGCACGACGACGCAGGAGACGGCTGTGGCCTACCGCGCCCCGCCGCTCGGCAATTGGCGTCGGCCGCCGGCGGTAGAAGATCCGCTTACCTACCTCGATCAGGGCGAGGTAGCAGATCACCATGGCGACAAGCGCGACGAAGAAGCCAAGCGGAAGCGGTTGGAACCCGAGCCTGGCGGCCAGCGGTGTAGCGGGCAGAAGGACTCCTACGCTGACAACTCCGAGGGCGGCCAGGGTCAACGGGAGGCTGGGGTGACTTCGCCAGAACGGGATACGGCGGGTGCGGATGGCGAAGATCACCAGGGTCTGGGTGGCGAGAGACTCGACGAACCACCCGGTCCGGAACTGGGCGGGTCCGGAATGGAAGACCCACAGCATGACGCCGAATGTCGCGAAGTCGAACACCGAACTGAGCGGACCGAAGAAGATCATGAAACGGCGGATGAACCTGATGTCCCAATGCGAAGGACGGCGCAATTGCGCCTCGTCTACACGGTCGGTGGGAATGGCGAGCTGGCTGGTGTCATAGAGCAGGTTGTTGAGCAGGATCTGCGACGGCAGCATCGGCAGGAAGCCGAGGGAAAGCGAGGCTCCGGCGGCGCTGAACATGTTGCCGAAGTTGCTGGACGTTCCCATGAGCACGTACTTGATGGTGTTGGCGAAGATCCGACGGCCGCCGACTACTCCGTCCGCGAGGACATCAAGATCCTTTTCGAGCAGGATGACGTCAGCCGCGTCTTTGGCGACGTCGGTGGCCGAGTCGACGGAAATACCCACGTCAGCTGCGTGCAGTGCGAGCGCGTCGTTGACACCGTCGCCGAGGAAAGCGACGTCGTGACCGGTGGTGCGCTGGACACGCACGATGCGGGCCTTGTGTTGCGGACTGACGCGGGCGAATACCGTGGTGTGTGCGATCGCCGCTCTGAGCCGGGCATCGTCCATGGCGTCGAGGTCGGTACCGGTAATCGTGCCAGAGCTGGTGAGACCGAGGTCATGGCAGACCCTGACGGCGACGGCCGGGTTGTCTCCGGTGACGACTTTGACTGTGACACCGAGCCCGGCCAACCGGAGCAGCGCCGCTGCGGCGTCGGGTTTGGGCGGATCGAGGAAGACCAGCAGCCCGGCCAGTTCCAGGCCGTGTTCGTCGGCAGCGGCGGGCCGGACCAGTCCTGCTTCCGCCGAGAGGCCTTCCCTGGTCGACACCAGCTCGCGCAGGACCTCGTGGACCGGCAGGCAAGCCGACGAGCTGATGTCGTGGACGCCGGTAGTCTGCGTCGTTGCGGGGGAGGAGCTCACCGCAATCGACCACTGTCGGCACTTTTCCCGGTCACGCAATAGGCGTGTAAGGGGTTGATGCCGAGGAGAAGCGATCGGCGTGTGACGCAGGATGCACGGGCTGCGTCCGCCCGATGGACAGCTTCGCCTGTACCGCCGGCCCCTTCACGCATCACTCGCCTCCTCGGGTGCAGAGTGACTGATCTGCTGCCGGGGGCTGGAGCCTCGCTATGCAGCCTACAGGCGAGTACCGACCCTGTGTGGAGCGGGCAATGCCCGCACGGACCGGTGTGGAGAACTCGGTGACAAGGCGCGCACCGGGCCGCTTGCCGCCCGTACAGCGTGACGATCATGGACACGAACTCCTGCCCTATGGTGTTGATCCTCGGCAGTCGCCATGCGCCATCACTTCAGTGGGTGAGGGCTCATGGGCGTGGTGCCCGCCATCTCAGCCTGTGCCGTATTCGGGTTCAGGAGCGAGGGCCGAACGGCCTCTCCAAGGGGCCCACCGGCCCTGTCAGAGCGACTCGATGGCCTCTTCGCCGGCATCCCCGGCAGCATCATCCAGATCGTGGTGGGCGTCATCGAGCGTCGCAGGGCTGATGGGTTCGTGCCCCGCAGCTTGCTGGACGGCTTCGTGAACGCGGGTTCTTTGACGGCATGGATTCTTCTTGGTACGCGTGGATGCGTGCAGACCGATCCGTCCGGGGCAGGCTGGAGGAGCCAAAGGCAATGTGCCGGCGGCCTTAGGGAGCCGAAGTGGGCGAAGACACGGATGCCGAGGGGGATACCGGGGCGGCGGCATCGCAGCTGCGGCTGGACGAGCTGCTGAACGAACCGCAGTCGCAGGCAGTCCTTGCGCGCTCGCCCCGGGATCGCGTAGATCCGCTGCTGGAGGCGGTTCTGGCCGTCGGCAGCGACTTGGACCTTGGTGTTGTACTGCAGCAGATAGTGCAGTCCGCGGCCGACCTGGTTGATGCTCGGTACGGGGCCCTGGGCGTGATTGGTGAGGAAAATGGGCTCAGCCAGTTCATCACGGTCGGCATGGACGACGAGACCATCGAGCAGATCGGGCCCTATCCGCAGGGCCGGGGCATCCTGGGGCTCCTGATCCGTGAACCGCACTCGCTGCGGCTGGTCGACCTGGGCGAGCAGCCCGATGCATCCGGCTTCCCGGCCGGCCATCCACCGATGCGGACCTTCCTCGGTGCCCCCGTCCGGGTGCGTGAGAAGGTGTTCGGCAACCTGTACCTGACCGAGAAGCGGGGCGGGGCCGAGTTCGGCGCCGATGACGAAGCGGTGCTGGTCACCCTGGCCGTGGCAGCCGGGGTGGCAATCGACAATGCTCGGTTGTACGACGCCGTCCAGCGTCGGGAGCGCTGGCTGATGGCCAGCGGCGAACTGACCCGTGCCCTGCTGTCCGGCGTTGAACCCGCCGAGGTACTGAGGAACTTCACCGCTACCGTCCTCGAGATGGCCGACGCCGACGTGGTCACCCTCGCCGTGCCCGTTCCTCGCACCGGCATTCTGGTGATCGAGGCCGCCGCCGGAACGGACGCGAATCGTGCCCTTGGACTGGTGTTGTCGCACACCACCTTGGCCGGGAAGGTCTACAGCTCAGGCGAGACGATCACCACCCAGGACTGGAACGCCGACCCCCGCGCCGAACGGGACACCGCTTCCACGACCCTGGGACCGGTCTTCCTGGTCCCCCTCGGTACGCCCGAACATGTGCGCGGTGTCCTGCAAGTCGCCCGCCAGTGCGGCCGTCCCGCGTTCTCCGACGCGGCCGTGGCCATGATCGCCGGATTCGCCAACCATGCCGCTCTTGCCCTGGAGATCGCCGGACATCGGCACGACGCCGAACGCCTCCTCGTTCTGACCGACCGTGACCGCATCGCCCGCGATCTGCACGACCTGGCCATTCAGCGCCTGTTCGCCAGCGGTCTGAGCCTGCAGTCCACCCTCGCCCAGGTTGCCGACCGGCCGCGGGTCGCCGAGCGCATTGCACGAGTCGTGGATGACCTCGACGACACCATCAAGGTCATCCGCTCCACCATTTACGGATTGCAACAGCGCGGTCGCCCCGAGGACACCGGGCTGCGCTCCCGCCTGGTGGCCGAATCGAACCGGGCATCCGAGGCGTTGGGATTCGCACCTGCGCTGCGCATGACCGGGCTGCTGGACACCCTGGTCCCACAAGCCATGGCAGACCACCTTCTTGCAGTGCTCCGCGAAGCCCTCGCAAACGCCGCCCGGCACGCCGACGCCACCGAGGTGGAGATCACCGCCCAGGTAACCTCGGCGCGCCTTACGCTGCGGGTGACCGACAACGGCCGGGGTACTGCCCCCGCGCGCGCCCACCGCAGCGGCCTGGCCAACCTCCACACCCGCGCCGAGGAACTCGGAGGAGCTCTGGTCCTTGCGCCCAATCAGCCCACTGGCAGTGTCGTGGACTGGAGCGTTCCCCTTTCGGCCGCCGACGAGTGACCCCTCCCCGGACAGCGCGGCGCGAAGTAGTGCACGGTGCCCCGTGAGCGCTCAGTCGCGGCCCGTCGTAGGCCGGGCTCGGCGCCCGATGGACCGTCGACACCTCCCCGCACGGCGGCACGCGCCTGACGTGGCAGGTACCGGGCGTCCCTGGGTGAAGTCTCTCCCGGACTGACGAGTGCCTTCCTCCGCTTCAGCGGTCCCGCCGAACTGGGGCCTGCGGAGCGGCCTGCGTGACCATGACCGCAGCCTGGATGCGCCGCTCGACGCCCAGCTTGGCGAGCAGGCGGGAGACGTTGTTCTTGACCGTCTTCTCCGCGAGGTAAAGCCGTTTGCCGATCTGGGAGTTGGTCAGTCCCTCTCCGATGAGATCGAGGATCTCCCGTTCGCGGGCGGAGAGCCCGGACAGTGCGCCTGCTTCGGTGTTCTGCGGAGAGTCGCCGCGGAGGCTACTCATCAGACGGGTCGTGGTCGCTGGGTCGAGCATCGACTGGCCGGAGGAGACGGTGCGGACCGCGGCAACAAGCGCAGACCCTTTGATCTCCTTCAGCACATAGCCTGCGGCCCCCGCCATGATCGCGTCGAGGAGTGCGTCGTCGTCGTCGAAAGAGGTCAGCATCAGACATGCCAGGTCCGGCATCCTCGACCACAGTTCTCGGCAGACCGTGATCCCGTCGCCGTCCGGCAGCCGCACATCCAGCACGGCGACGTCAGGACGCAGCGCCGGCCCTCTGGCAAGAGCCTGTTCTGTTGTCCCCGCCTCACCGACGACTTCGATATCGGGCTCCGCGTCGAGCAGGTCGCTCACCCCGCGCCGCACGACCTCGTGGTCGTCGAGCAGGAATACGCGAATCGGCTTCCGCGGTGAAGTTTCCAGGTCCTCGGTCATTGCTTGTCCTCCACACTGTCACGAGCACCTTGCCCTATGGTTCCATCCCTAGTCCGTCGCCATGGGGCCGCGCCAGGGCCGGATGGGCCCCCGCGTATCTCGCCACGGGAGCCCCACCCGACGGGTGGTCACCTGGACCGGGGCTTGGTCTCAGGCGTGGGGCACTACGGCCACCGGGCAGGCTGCGTGATGAATCACGCCGTGAGCCACAGACCCCAGATGCATTCCGAGGGGGGATGTTCGCTCGCGTCGGCCGATGACCAGCATCGGCGCATCGGCAGCCGCTTCGACCAGGTGGGCGACGGCCTGCCCCGAAACGCTGCTGGCACGGACGGCAACGTCAGGGCTCTTTTCGCGCCACGGCTCCAGGACCGTGCTCAGCGCGTACTCACGTTCCCTGACCAGCCCGGAATCGGCGATGAGCGTGCCCTCACCGGCGGCGATCGCGTACGACGACGGCAAGGTGTAGCCGTGTACGACGTGCAGGCCCACGCCGCGTACGAGGGCCGCTTCGAAGGCGAATTCGATCACCTCGTCGCAGGAATGGGTGAGGTCGATGCCGGCCACAACGTCGGAGCTGTGGGGAGCGCCGGTCGGCCGGAGTACGTCGGGAGATGAGTGTGCCCCGGTATGCCTCTCGGATCGTACGAGTACGACCGGCCGCGGAGCATGGGCGACCACTCTGAGTGCTACGGAGCCGGTCATGAATCCGGCCATTCCGCTCAGGCCGCGGGAGCCGAGGACGAGTACCTCGGCGTTCTCGGCCGCTGCCAGGAGCGCGGCGACGGGCGAGTCCGATATCTGCTCGTGGGTCGGCCGAAGCCCAGGGTGGCTGCTACGGAGCTGTTCCACGGCCGTACGCAGCATACGACCGGCCCAATGACGCTGAGTCTCACTGGTCGGGACGGAAGCCGAGGGGGCGGGAGACCATTCCCAGGCGTGCACGAGATGGAGCGGAATACTGCGGAGCACGGACTCTGTGGCTGCCCAGCGCGCGGCAGCCAGGCTCTCGGGAGAGCCGTCGATCCCGACAATCACGGCACGAGCCATGAGCAGTACCTCCTGCTTGGTCTGTTGTGTTCCTGGCAGCAGCTTCACTCGCGCCGAGCAAATGGGGCAGGGGCGCCAGGCCCCCTCTGCGGTCCGAAAGGCCCCTCCCGAGGGGCATGCTCGCGACCGAAGGTGGAATCGGGTGGAGGCCCTGCTCTCCGGCCGACGGAAGGTGGACCGTCATGGCGCAGCGTGGTTGCTGGAGTTGATGGATCGTCATGCAGCGCTGGGACCGCGGACTGGACGGCTCGGGAAGCTGCTCTTCGCCGGCTGCCGTTGCGGGTCGTCCATGTTTCCCCGTGGTCCAGGGCCGACCTTGCGGACCTCTGGCCGTATCGCCCCGAGGCGCTGCCCGGGTGTCCCGCCGCCGCGATCACCTGCCGGTGTCCCCGACTGCGGGTCGAGGCCGTACGGCTGACAGGCTGTCCCGTTCCGGAGCTGACCGCGGAGACTGGTCCCTGTGGTTCGCGGCAATATCGAGGCGCCGATGTCCGCCCCGACGAGGTTGCACTGGGCGTCGATGCTCGCGACCCGGCGGATGTGGCGGTCTGTTTCGCGTTCGAAGCGGCTCGGCGCCGGTCGGCCCGCGTGCGTGCGGTGCACGCCTGGGAGCTGCCCTGTCCGGCCGACGGCTGGATGCCGTTCGCGGTCCCGGAAGCGGACCGGGCGACCTGGGAGGACGAGCAGGTGCAGATGCTGTCCGACGTCCTGCGCCCGTGGCGGGAGAAGTACCCGCAAATACCGGTCCTGAAGGACGTGCTGCGGTTCACGGCGGCTGCTGCCTTGGTTCGGGAGTCGATGCGGATGGAACTGCTCGTGGTGGGTCGGCGGAGCCCGGCACTCGGCCCGGTCGTCGATGTTGTGCGCCACGGAAGGTGTCCCTTCGCTGTCGTGCCCTCATAGCGGTGTCCAAAGTCAGTGTCCCGGGAGAGGCAGAAGGTACGTCTCTCCGGGCTTCACCGAGATCGAACGGTCGGTGAGTTCGATGTCGATCGGCGACAGGTCCGAGTCAGGGACCGTGATCTCGAGCTGTCCGGGGCGCATCCGGAAGTGCACGCCCAGGTGCCCTCGGTAACGGAGGGCGAAGCCGTAGGTGGAGAGTTCCGGCAGGGGGACGGGGTCCAGCCCAAGCGCGTCGTCGAGTGTCTGCAGTCCGGACAGGCCGCGTTGCACCAGGTCGAGGGTACCGGCCATGGCTCCGAGGTGGATTCCTTCGCCCGTGGTTCCGCCCTGGAGGTCGGCGATGTCTCCTTCGAGGGCTTCCTTGCAGTACGCCCAGGCCTGCTCGGGTCGGACCCGGGCCAGGACCCATCCGTGGACGAGCCCGCTCAGGGTGGAGCCGTGGCTGGTACGGCGCAAGTAGTAGTCGACGGTGCGCTGCCACAGGGCGTCGTCCATGTCGTGTCCCAGCCGGCTGAAGAGGGAGCGGAGTTCGCCCGGCGGGAAGAGGTAGCCGAGCATGAGCACGTCGGCCTGTTTGGATGCCCGGTATCCGTTGACCGTGTCGCCTTCGGCCTCCAGGATCCGGTCGAGCCGGCGGATATCCCCGTACCGGACCCGGTAGGCGTCCCAGGCGAGTTCCTTGAGGTTGCCGTACCCCTGGAACTGGCTGATGACACCGTCGTGGAAGGGCACGTGGAGTAGGCGGGAGATGTCCTCCCAGCGGTCAAGCTCCCGGGCCTCCAGACCGGTGCGCTCGGACAGCTCGCGACGGCGCGGTTCCGGCAGCGACTCCAGGACGTCGAGGGTGCGGGCGAGTACCCAGGCGGCGGTGACATTGGTGTAGGCGTTGTCGTCCAGGCCCGGTGTGGCAGCGCCGGGATAGGCGTCGTGGTATTCGTCGGGTCCCACCACTGCGCGGATCCGGTAGCGGCCCAGGGCCGCATCGTAGGTGGCGGCATCCGACCAGAAGCGTGAGATCTGCAGCAGCATCTCGGCTCCCTTGGTGTGCAGGAACTGGGTGTCACCGCTCGCCCTGCAGTACTGCCACACGTTGTATGCGATGGCGGATCCGACATGGTGCTGGAGCCGCGAATGATCGGGCAGCCAGCGCCCGGAGCGGGGGTTGAGGTGCAGTTCCTGGGTCTCCTCACGGCCGTCGCTGCCGCTCTGCCAGGGATACATGGCGCCTGCTCGTCCCGCCTCGCGAGCCCCGTGGCAGGCCTGGTCGAGTCGCCGGTGGCGGTAGGTGAGCAGGGCCCGGGACGCCTCGGGGAAGTGCAGGTTCAGGTAGGGAAGGACGAACAGTTCGTCCCAGAAGACATGGCCCCGGTAAGCCTCGCCGTGCAGGCCTCGGGCCGGGACACCCACATCAAGGTCTGCAGTGTGCGGCGAGAGCGTCTGCAGCACGTGGAAGAGATGGAGCCGCAGAATGCGGCCAGCCTCACCGGGTACCTGAATGTCGGCCCTCTGCCACAGCTGCTGCCATGCCGCTTGATGCGAGAGCAGCAGCTCATGGAAACGGGGCGCGGTATTCACCCGGTCGACTGCGGCCCCCAGCGGGTCGCTGATCGCCGGATCCCGCGACGTGTGCAGGGCAACCGTCTTGTCGGCCGTCACTGTGCGATCGGCCGTGAGCGTCAGGCGGAGTATCTGTGCGGCACGCGCCGGCTCGTGGTCGGTGGGCACGGGGCGCATAGGCCCTTCGACGGTGATGCGGGCCGCCATCGCGATACGGATGTCCGAGGTGCTGGTTCGGCAGGCCAGCCACACGGTGTCGGCGCCGGAGTTGCCCCGGCTGATGCCGGACAGATGGTGGCCGTCCAATTGCCGGTAGCGGGCGACACCGTTGTTGGTGACCGTCCCGTCTATAGCGGACTCGACCTCGATCTCACCGGTCCACCCCTGCGCGGTGAACTCCGTTCGCAGGGCTGCCAGATGGGGGTCTGCCATATGAACAAAACGCAGCTGGCGTACGGAGAGCCGACGCCCCCGCGGATCTTCGTACGTCGCGGTGCGTGCCAGCGTGCCGGTGCGCAGGTCGAGCGTTTGATGGTGGTCCACCAGCGCGGTGCTGTCAGGGGTGAACCAGCCATTCGTAGCGGCGCTGTCGTCACCGTCGTCGCGGATGCGGAATCGCAGGGGCAGCCAGTTGGGCAGGTTGACCATGTCCTCGTTCTCGATCTGCCGTCCGGCCACCGTTGATGTCAGCCGGTTGTAGCAGCCCGCGGCGTAGGTGCCTGGGTAGTGCGCGGTGTCCGCCGGGCATTCCGGAGTGGCGCCGCGGGTGGCGAAGTAGCCGTTGCCGAGAGCGCAGAGCGACTCTCTGAGGCGTTCCTCGGCGGGGTCGTAGCCGTCGTACTCCCAGGTCCAGTCCCGCATGGTCAGTCCTCGGTTCCGGGCGAGAGCAGTTCGGCGAGGTCGCGCACCACCAAGTCCGCGCCGTGCCGCAGCAGGTCAGCCGCGGTGTCGGGTCCGGCGGCGCGGTCTACCCCGATGACCAGGCCGAATCCGCCACGTCGGCCTGCCTGGACGCCTGCCAAGGCGTCCTCGACGACCGCGGTGCGGGCGACCGGGACGTTCAGCCTGCGGGCGGCCTCCACGAACAGAGCCGGGTCCGGTTTGCCGGGCAGGCGCAGGCGAGCGGCCTCTTCGCCGTCCACGAGCTCGGCGAAGAGGCCCAGGACCCCGGCGCGAGTGAGAACCTCACGGGCGTGGTGGGACGCGGAGGCCGCCGCGAGCGGTATGCCCTCGTTGTGCAGGGCGTGCAGAAGACGCACGGACCCCGGGTAGGCGTCGATGCCAGGGCCGCGCAGCCGTTCGCTGTAGAGCTGTTCTTTCAGGGCCGCCACTGCGACGACCGTGCCGGTCCCCGGCGGGTCCCCGGGGATGCCCGTCGGCACCGGCACCCCGCGGTTCATCAAGAAGGACGTGGCGCCGTCCAGCCGGGACTTGCCGTCGACGTAGCGCAGATAGTCCCGCTGGAGGTCGAACGGCACGCGTTGTCGACCGTCTTCGGGCGGGTGGTCACGCAGGCAGGCGTCGAAGGCTGTCTTCCAGGCGGCCGCGTGGACCTGGGCGGAGTCGGTGATCACCCCGTCGGTGTCGAGGACCACGGCCTCGATGGCCCGCAGCTCGAGCACAAGGCCGCTGCGGGCGGTTCCGTGGCGCCGGGCGGACGCGGTCACAGTCGTTCAGCGCCCAGGCGCCCGTGCGTGGAGTCATTTGCGAGCAGATGAGCCAGTGTTTCGGGTGATGCGAGGTCGTTGATGGCAACGACCTCGATCGGTGAGGCGTCGGCGTCGGCCTTGTCCGGCGCGGCGCGCAGATAGGTGCGGCCGACCTGGCCTAACCCGTTGATACCTATGCGTACGGTCATGTGCGATCCTCTCTTCAGCCGTGGAGCGAGTCCCGACGGCGCGGACACCCGGGGTAGCGCGTCGCGCTACCCCGGTCGACGGTCAGAGCAGCCAGCGGTTGCGGCGTACGAACGGGAGTTCCTGCCAGACCTTGCCGAGCCCCCAGGTACGGCCCGCGGCGGCAACGGCGAGAACGATCAGGATCACCGCGTACATGACGTGGTAGTCGATAACCGGGTTCGACGACATGCTGGGGGCTCCGTCGGAGAGGCCCTTGGCCGGCGGCCATTCCGCCGCCCACATCAGCGCCATCATCACGGTGCCTGCGGCAGCGGCGAGCCGTAGCGCGATGCCGGACACGAGAGCGGCCCCGATGCCCAGTAGACCCAGCATGAACAGCCAGTTGGCCCAGGTGTCGCCGGCCCAGGAATGGAAGGTCGACTCCAGCGGTCCGACGGCGACGCCGCCGAGGAATCCCTTCGTCGGCGAGCCGCCGTTGATCCAGGCTCGGGCGGAGGGTGTGGCGTAGCCCCATCCGAAGGCCTTGTCGAAGAACGCCCAGAGGAACACGAAACCGATCAGAACGCGGGCGGCGGCGGCAGCGCGGGCAAGGGCGCCGATCACGGACCGGGGCTGCGCGCCGTCGCCGGTTCGGGTCGTCCCGGCTCGATGCCACGACGGAATACGGATACCGGTGTGCCGACGCGGAGGAAGGTGAACGACCATGCCTGTCAGTACCTTTCACGAGTGAGCGCGACGAGCGGTGTGCGTGCCCAATCTCCCGCTGGGGCCGGTGAGTACGCTGCGGCCGAACGGCCCTGCCGCACGGCCGAACGGCACGGTGGCGGCAGACCTGTTGGGGCGATCCGGCTCGGCCGTTGCGGTCCCGGCTGTCAGCTCCGGGCAGGAAGCCTGAGATGCGTCGCGAAATCTGTATCGGGCGGCGGGCGCGGGGGCCAGTCACGGCCGGTTTGGGCGGACTTGCGCGATCACTTGCATGCGACCGCGACTCGGGAGAAGCGGCCGACCGGGCGAGGCGGGGATTTCCGTGACCGAGAGCGGATCCGCTCCTGGGCGCAGGCCATCGCCCGCGAGCTGGTGGCGCTCCCCCCACGTGCGGCCGACGTTCGCCCGACGAGGGGAGAGGCCGGCCGTAGCCCCGACTGTGTAGGGGCCCGAGCGCGGTGCAGGGATCGTTCCCGGCCCGGCGGCGGTCGGTACAGCGTGGAACAGGGCCGAGAGGACCCGGGCCAGGGACGATCGGCCCAGGCACCGCCGGTCCCTCCTCTGTAATCGTCTACCTCACGAAGTCAGCAAGTCCGTTGCGAATACTGACCGCGGCGGCACCACCGGGAGGCGACCATGCCTGGCACCATCACCGTTGGACTGGACGGAACAGACCACGCCCTCGCCGCCGCGGACTGGGCGGCGCACGAGGCGGCGCGCCGGGGGATGGACCTGCGCCTGGTGCACGCCTGGGTGTGGCGCGGCACCGACAAGGTGTACATCGGGGACCGTGCTATGGAGGAGCGGTGGGTGCGCAACGTGCTGAACGAGGCGGAAGCCCGCGTGGCCAAGGTGTACCCGGACCTGAACGTCACTACCGAGCTGCTGGTCGATGAACCCGTACCGACGCTCGTCGCCGAAGCCGCGCGGGCCGAGATGCTGGTGCTGGGCTCTCGCGGCTACGGCACGCTGACCGGCTATCTGGTCGGTTCTGTGTCGCTGCAGGTGCTGCGCCAGGCGACCGGGCCGGTCGTCATGGTGCGCGGGCCGAGGCAGACCACAGTGCAACAGCGCTTCGACGAGGTCGTCGTCGGCGTCCAGGAAGCAGAGGAAGCCGGCGGACCAGTCCTCGAGTTCGCCTTCGCGGCCGCCGCCGAACGCGGAGCGACGCTTCGAGCTGTACGCGCCTGGAGCATCCCGTCGGTCCTGTCCTGGAGTCCGGGATCGATGTGGCTGGCCGATCAGGCGGGTGGCTTGGAGCCGCTGCACAAAGAGATCCTGGCCGACGCCCTGGGGCCCTGGCGCCAGAAGTACCCCGATGTGGATGTCATCGAGCATGTCGAGATCGGCGCAGCCTCGGAGGTTCTGCTGTCCAACAGCGGCCGCGCGAGCCTCGTGGTCGTCGGACGCCGCACCCACGACACGGGCCTGCGCCGTCTTGGCTCAGTTACCCATGCTGTTCTCCACCACGCGCCCGGTGCGGTCGCGGTCGTACCGCACCCCTGACACCGCGCGCATGGGACCACGCGCCCTGCTACACCGCAACCGCCCTGGACGGGTCCGTCCAGGGCGGTTCGGTTTCGGCCGCGGCCGGCCAGTTGTGGGCCACCACGGCGACGGGCGACGCGGCGTGTTCGATGACGGCATGGGCGACCTGGCCGATGTGCGGGCCGCAGCGGACCGCGCCGGATGCGACCGGCCGACCACCACCAGATCAGCGCCCTCGGCGGCCGCCGACAGCTGCCGCGTAGCAGAACCCGGGACCGGCTTCTCGACCACGTCCACCGTGTGGAACTTCTGCCGCCACGGCAGCAGCATGTCGCCGTGCGCCTGAGCCACCTGGGCACTGATGTCGTCCTGCAGTCCGGCATCGAACACGGGCAGGTAGGTGAAGGCCGAGGCGGAGATGCGTCACGAGCGAGACGTGAACTCTTCCTGCGACACGTCCGCATGCTCACCTTTGGCTCGCTGAGGCCGGGGAAAGACCCGACGATATGGCGGCCCGTCGGTTCGCCGGGCCCGATCCCGGGGTGTCCGGCTGTCGTTCGATCTGTCGGCTGGTGGGGGAATGGCGGTCCCACCAAGTCACGTCCGGGGGGCTGGGCACGGCCGCGACATCTGGGGTGCGCCTCAGCCGGGACCAGTGGTCCCCCGGCGGGCACCTGATGGCCCTCGCGTGTGGCGGGCGGTGCGGCGAGGCTGATGGGGCCGGTATGCCGGCGCTGTCACAGTGAAGGAGAGAGCCAAGATGCCTACGGCCCCCGCCCCCCATGCCCACGGGCGTATGCCCGTAGTCGCCGGAGTCAGCCAATCCGACGCGAGCAGAACCGGCCTTGCCTGGGCCTCGGACGAAGCCGCGCTGCGGCAACTGCCGCTGCGGCTGGTACACGCGCTGGAATGGCCGCCGGGAGCAGACCCCGACCCCCACGTCCCCCACCCGGAGCGCACCTGGAGCGCTCATTTCCGGTCCGGCGGAGAGGCGGTGCTGCGTGAGGCTGTGGAGTTCGTCCACGCACGCCATCCGGGCTTGGAGGTCGAGGCGCGTTCCGCTGACGGTCCGCGAGCCCGGGTGCTGGTGGAACAGGGTGCAGAGGCCGCTCTGTTGGTGGTGGGTGCGAAGCGGCTGAACCTGGCGGAGCAGCTGTTCACCGTCTCCCCCCTTGGGGTCACCCTCACCGCCCATGCCGGGTGCCCGGTAGTGGTGGCCCGCGAACCCGAGCACGCCGTCGGCGAGCCGCCCCTGGTCGTCGTGGGGGTCGACGGGTCCGCCAATTCCCGCGATGCCATGGCGTTCGCCTTCGAAGAGGCCGCGGTGTCCGGGGCTCGACTGCGGGCGATCATGGTGCGCTACCTGCATCGCGAGCGGGCGGTAGGCGGCGAGCAGGCCGATGTCGAGAATCGCTCCAGGATCGAGTTGTCGGAAGCGACAGCGGGCTGGCGGGAGAAGTACCCGGAGGTTGAGGTTGACTATCGGGTGAGGTATGGCCACCCGGCGCGGGCCTTGGCCCACACGGCCGCAAATGCGCGGTGCCTGGTGGTCGGGTCCCGCGGGCTCGGCGGCTTTCGCGGCATGCTGCTCGGCTCGGTGAGCCACGTGCTCCTCCATCAAGCGACCTGCCCTCTGATCGTGGTACCGCCGCGGGAAGGCATAGCCGCATACTGAACGTTCTACAGCAACTGGGGGCACCTCCCGGAGGCCGGGTGAGGCATGCTCAACCTGACGGGGCGGGGTCGTAACCCCCGGCAAGGAGTGGACCGACGACGGTGAGGTCTATGAAGTGCACTCCCCAAAACGACGCGCGGCCAAGGCCACGCGGCCCGTGCCGATCCCGCCCTCCTTCGTGAGCACGCTGAGATCACACTTCGACCGGTTCGGCGTGGCGCCGGACGGCCGGCTGCCACGAGGCCATACGATCTTCGGCACGCCGGGATCTCCTTCTGGCTGCACTCTGACGTGGACCCCGGCCGAATGCGCGCGCCGAGCCGGGCAGAGCATTGAGTCCTCTTCCGGCACTACGCCAAGTTCCCCAGGGCTGAGTGCCGGATCTGGTCCGCGACTGGTCCGCAACTGCTGATCAGGAGTGGGAGACCGGTGGGAGGAGTTGGGATAGTCGACGCAATCCGGGCTGCTTTGTCATCGGATGGCGCAGAGGGCGCCTGACGGGCAGCAGCCCAGTTCAGGCGCCCTCTTCTTGGCCCTAGAAGAAGCCGAGCTTCCTCGGCGAGTAGCTCACCAGCAGGTTCTTCGTCCGTTAGTGGTACAGGCGTCACATCACTGCTGACCTGGCGAGATGGCGGCTATGCCGGTGGAAGGCAGCGCGTCGGTCCGTGACTGGCCCGGATCTTGCCGAGTGACACCCGAGTACCGCGGGGTGCCGGCGGACCGTGGCCTGGAAGGGGGACCGCCACCACCAGGCCACAGCACACGGTCCAGCCGCGACCATGAATGACCCTCGAGTCCTCGAAGGGCGCGCGCAAAGGCGCGCCTCCATGGGGAGGCGGGTTTCGTCGGCGTGCCGCAGGGCAGGGACATCGGCGAGTCCAGGCCGCGAGGAGCCCAGAGAAGATCGCAGATGGCTGAGGCCGCAACACTCGACCGCAGTGAGTGGCGGACCGCGCTCGACAAGATCGCTGCCAACCACAATGGCGAACGGGTCACGATCGAAGCGATCACGCCGCCCTCGTCAGCGAGCCGCGTAAACGTCCGAGTGGGCCGCGTCTCACCCGGGGTGCCGCACCTTGTGTATGCAACGAGTTGCATAGGAGGATCGGGTTATGGCGCTCGAACACGCGATCCTTGTCTCTCTTCTGGAGAAACCGGGCTCCGGCTATGAGCTGGCCCGGCGCTTCGAGCGGTCCATCGGTTACTTCTGGACCGCCACCCATCAGCAGATCTACCGCGTTCTCAAGCGCATGGAGAGCGATGGGTGGGTCGACGCCCGTGAGGTGCCGCAGCAGACCCGGCCGGACAAGAAGGAGTACTCGCGCAACCATCTGTTGGACCCGGCCGAGTATGCGCCCGTGCCGACCCGTCTCGACGCGACCGACGACGCTTTCCTCTTCCGGCAGGGACCGGCTCGCGGCCTGGGCTCCATACGCTTCCACGACTGGCGCACCGCCTACGACGCGTATGCAGATGTGCCCAACGTCGGCCGCTTCCGGGAGCAGGCGGACGCCCTGTGCGAGTTCGTCACCACCGCAGCCCCCGACGAGGAGCAGAGCCGTGACCTCGATTTCCATCTCTCCGTCGGCCAGTTGTTCGCGCTGGTGGTGCACGGACAGCTGATTCTGGAGCAGGCTCGCCTGACGGACTTGGACGAGGACGTGCTCGACGAGCTGTTCTCGGTCCTCGTACGCGACTTCTCCGCGCACGCCGTCGAGCTGCACGGCAAGGACTCCGCCACCGCGGAACAGCAGCGCTGGGCGTTGGGCGCGGTCCGGCGCCCGGTCGTCGACGACGCCCGCTCCGCCCGCGTCTGGGAGCGTGTCGAGGGACTGTCCGGGGCGTACGAGATGGCGCCGTAACAACGGAGCAGACCGACTGTCCGCCCACCGGGCCCACAGGCCAAGCCGCCGTCGGCACGCTGGCGCAGGGCGGACTGCCGCTGGCGACCGCCCTCGGACCGCAGGAAGCCGCGGCGCTCCCCGCGGCTCCGGGGCGGGCAGTCACGCCCCTGGGGCGCGCAACGAGGCGCCCCTGGAGTCGAGTGTCGTGACAGCCCCGAGCCGACCCGGTTTACGGGCACGAGTGCTCCTTGCCTTTCGGTCCCCACGTCGTGCGTTCATCGCCGCGCGCCACCGTGCCGCACAGCAGCTCGGTCGCCGGTTTGTCGCTGCGGCCCCGCAGCACCGCAAGCAGCTTGTCCTCCGTCAGCCGTCCCCCGCCCGCCGCGCCGTGCGCGTCGATACGGCCGGTTGCGCCGTCGAAGCCCCCGCCGCCCAGGCCCTGGTAGAGCACGCCTTGCAGCAGCCCGCGGTCGAGGCGGTCGTCATGTCCGAAAAGTGGAGCCCTGGCAGGGGTCGTCCTCCTCGCGGCCGGCGATGTCCGGTACGAGGACGAGGCCGGCGGCGAGTGCGAGTGCGAGCGTTCCGATGCCGAGCACTCCGGCCACCTCGGCGCCGGGACCCCAGCGCGGCGACGGCGTCACCAGAGTAGGCCAGCGGCCGAGCCAGTACACCGCGGCCTGGTCGTCCTCGGGTCCCTCGGCCACCGGCACGACGATGCCCGTCGGCTGACCCGGCGTCATCCCGCGCCGCTCGACGTTGATCAGCTCGGCGCCGGCGTGGGCGAGGCCCGATGCGTCGATGTCGGGGATGCGCGAGGCCAGCGAGCGTACGCCGCCGGCCACTGCGAACACCGAGGTACAGCGCAAGTCCTCCATGGCGGAGCGGAGTTCACGCAGGAAGCGCTGGACGCGCGAGTCGGCGGGCCCCGCCTCGTCGAAGAGAAGCACGAAGCGGGAGGTGCGACGTCGCCGCCAGGGGTTGAAGAGACGGGCCCGGCACGCCTGGTCGAGGTCGGCGAGCAGGGCGTGCATGAGCACTCTGTCCATACGCTCCGGCTCATTGGCGGGCTCGCCGTGTACGAGGTCGAGCGCGGAGCGGAAGAAGTCGGTGGGCGGGCTGCCGTGCTGCCGGCGCACCCACTCGGCGTACCAGCTGCGGTTGCGGGCCCGCCCGAGCATGCGTCGGTTGGCGCGCCAGCCGTAGAAGGCGCGCGGCAGCCGCTGGAAGAGCGGGCCTGCGATGAAGTTCCACAGCAGCTCGAGGAGCGTGCCGCCGTTGGCCTGGTCGCGGCCACCGAGCCACCACAGGGTCTGGGCGATACGGGACCAGTTCCGGTGCTCCGCGTAGCAGTGGTTGCGCAGCTCGGAGTGGCGGCGCTCCATGAGTCCCTCGATGGCGGGCGCGGTGACGACGGAGCGCAGTAACCGGTAGCTGTGCAGCCGTAGTTCACCGGTGCCGGGTGGCATGGTCTCGGCGAGCTGAAGGGTCAGATGCTCGAAGAGTTCGAGCGGCGGCGGGTCTGTCCCGTCCGGGATCTGCGGGATGTACGCGTGCGGGGCGAGGACCTCGCTGCGGCCGCGCATCCGTGAGCGGAGCCCCGTGATGATCCGGCGTCCCGCATTGCCGCCGCCCGGCTCGCTGAGCAGGACGACCGGCACTCTGCTGCGGCTGCGACGCGGCTGTGCCACCAGTTTGTCGAACGCGTCGATGAAGCGCTCGACGCCCGGATACGCCGGAATACGGCTTTGCGGGTCCCCCGCAGTCATGAGCAAGCCCCCCTCGTTCCCCCTGAGAAGCGAGGATTATTCCCTTTGACTGCCATACACAAGCCTGGAGTTGGATCACATCGCAGTCACAGTCCGACAGTCAACCTTCACCGATTGCCATCGATTCCTGTCGCCGCTTGTCAAGCCGGGGGCTGCGGCGCGGGAAGCGGGTCAGCCGCGCCGGGGACCGAGCGCCGCTCCCCGCTCCACCCGCGTACGCCACGGGCCCTGGCCTTTGGCCGCGGGACCTGGAGCAGCGCGTCGCCTCAGCGACGAACTCGGCTGCGGCGACCGCGCTGTGCCAGCCGTACGGCAATGGCGGGCCGGGGTCAGTCTGGGGCTCCGGAGGCCCTGGCGGCACTGACCCTGTGCGCCCGTCATGGTGCCGCGGCTGGAACGGGGACGATCACGTTGGCCCAGTGCCTCTGGTGGCGGGCGGCCGGACCTACCGGTGAGGAGTGCGCGGGGGAGGCTGATCCACTCGGGCGGGGGGAGCGAGCCCCCCGCGTGAGCCGTGTCTCACCCGGGCGCTGCCGCTTGTCTATGCAACGAGTTGCATAGAAGGATCGGGGTATGGCGCTCGAGCACGCGATCCTTGTCTCCCTGCTGGAGAAGCCGGGCTCCGGCTATGAGCTGGCCCGGCGGTTCGAACGGTCCATCGGATACTTCTGGGCCGCCACCCACCAGCAGATCTACCGCGTTCTCAAGCGCATGGAGAGCGACGGCCTGCTCGCCGTCCGCGAGCTGACGCAGCAGAGCCGGCCGGACAAGAAGGAGTATTCCGTCGTAGGCCCCGGCCGCGCTGCCCTCTCTCAGTGGTTGCACGAATCGATCGAACCCGAGAGCATCCGGCACGACCTCGCCGTGAAGATCCGCGGCGCGGCCTTCGACGACCCGTCCGTGCTGGTCCGTGAGGTCGAGCGGCACCGCCAGGTGCACAGCGACCGGCTCGCGCACTATCTCGCCGGGGAGCTGCGCGACTTCACCGGCCCGGCGGCCCCCACCCCGCTCGACGCGGGCCAGGAGCTGCAGCATGTCGTGCTGCGCGGCGGCATCGCGTACGAGCGGATGACGATCGCCTGGCTCGACGACGTACTCGCCACCCTCCGCCGGTTCGGCGCATCACACCCGCATGCCTGAACTGTCGGCCTCCGCCGTCCGCACTCCGCGACCTTCAGCCGTGCACCCTCCACCCTCAACCCTCGGAAGGCGGACCTCCATGGCCGACCCCCTGCTCTTCAACCCGCGCACGTACGACCCGGCGCAGTTCGACCCCGAGACCCGCAGGCTGCTGCGTGCCACCGTCGCCTGGTTCGAGGATCGCGGCAAGCGCAGGCTCATCGAGGACTACCGTTCCCGCGCCTGGCTGGCCGACTTCCTCGCGTTCGCAGCGAAGGAAGGGCTGTTCGCCACCTTCCTCACCCCCGCGTCCGCCGCCGGGCACAAGGACCAGCGCTGGGACACGGCCCGGATCGCCGCCCTCAACGAGATCTTCGGGTTCTACGGTCTCGACTACTGGTACGCATGGCAGGTGACCATCCTTGGTCTCGGACCGGTCTGGCAGAGCGACAACACCGCGGCTCGCACCCGCGCGGCGGAACTCCTCGCCCAGGGCGAGGTGTTCGCCTTCGGCCTTTCCGAGAAGACCCATGGCGCCGACATCTACTCCACCGACATGCTGTTGACGCCGGACGGCAACGGCGGCTTCCGGGCCGACGGTTCCAAGTACTACATCGGCAACGGCAACGCCGCCGGGCTCGTCTCGGTCTTCGGTCGCCGCACTGACGTCGAGGGCCCGGACGGCTACGTCTTCTTCGCCGCCGACAGCCGCCACCCGGCCTATCACCTCGTGAAGAACGTCGTCGACTCCTCGAAGTACGTCAGCGAGTTCCGCCTCGAGGACTACCCGGTGGGCTCGGACGACGTCCTGCACACGGGCCGCGCCGCCTTCGACGCCGCCCTCAACACCGTGAACGTCGGCAAGTTCAATCTCTGCACCGCCTCGATCGGCATCTGCGAGCACGCGATCTACGAGGCGGTCACCCACGCGCACAACCGCATCCTGTACGGCCGCCCCGTCACCGCCTTCCCGCACGTGCGCCGCGAGTTGGCCGACGCGTACGTCCGCCTCGTCGGCATGAAGCTGTTCAGCGACCGCGCCGTCGACTACTTCCGCTCCGCCTCATCGGACGACCGCCGCTATCTGCTGTTCAACCCGATGACGAAGATGAAGGTGACCACGGAGGGCGAGAAGGTCATCGACCTGATGTGGGACGTGATCGCCGCCAAGGGCTTCGAGAAGGACACCTACTTCGCACAGGCCGCCGTCGAGATCCGGGGGCTGCCCAAGCTTGAGGGCACGGTCCACGTCAACCTCGCGCTGATCCTCAAGTTCATGCGCAACCACCTTCTGCACCCGGCCGAGTTCGCGGCCGTGCCGACCCGCCTCGACGCGGCCGACGACACGTTTCTCTTCGAGCAGGGACCGGCCCGTGGCCTGGGCTCCGTGCGCTTCCACGACTGGCGCCCCGCCTACGACGTATACGCCGGGGTGCCGAACGTCGCCCGCTTCCGGGAGCAGGCCGACGCCCTGTGCGAGTTCGTCACCACCTCAGCCCCCGACGAGGAGCAGAGCCGCGACCTCGATCTTCTTCTCGCCGTCGGCCAGTTGTTCGCGCTGGTGGTGCACGGCCAGCTGATCCTGGAGCAGGCCCGCCTGACGGACCTGGACGAGGACGTGCTCGACGAGCTGTTCTCCGTCCTCGTCCGCGACTTCTCCGCCTTCGCCGTCGAGCTGCACGGCAAGGACTCCGCCACCGCGGACCAGCAGCGCTGGGCGCTCGGTGCCGTTCGGCGTCCGGTCGTCGACGAAGCGCGTTCGGGGCGCGTCTGGGAGCGTGTCGAGGCACTGTCGGGGGCGTACGAAATGGCGCCGTGACAACGCCCCCAGGGAGCCCGTCGACACGTGACGGTCATGTCCCCCGGGAGCAGTAACGCACGCACCGTGGCCCTCCGCGCGACTCCCGCGCGGAGGGCCACGGTGCGTTGTTCCGACTTCCCATCCAGCGACGACCCCGGGCGAGGGCGGCCGCGCGGTCACCGGCCGCGGCGAGGACGGCTGGACACACCTCGTCCGATACTTCACCGGCCGTTGTGGTCGGACCAGATCCAGCCCTGCTCGGCCATGGCTTCCTTGGTCCACTCCGTCATCAGGTCCGCGCCCTCATGCACGCGTGCCATGTCGTGGCCGCCGCCGGTCGCGAACCAACGCAGCAGAGCGCCGGCGGCGGGCTTGTCGGTATCGCAGGAGGAGCACAGTTCCAGGTGGATCGGAAAGCCGCTCGCGTCTTCATGCGGCATGACGCCACTGGTGGTCAGCGATCCACCGCATCGTGAGCAGGACGGCAACGTCTCTGCGAGTTCCACACGGTCCACACGGCCTCCTTGCTCGTCACCTGCGCCTACCAAAGCCCGCGTGATCGGCAGCGTCAACCTCCCGGTACGGGTCGACGGCCGCCTGCCGCCGACAACAGGATCCCAATTATCCCAGTGTCGTCCACGATGCGCTGGTGGACGGCTACGCGCGGCCCGTTAGCCCTCGGCGGAAGTACCTCCGTGTGGGTGTGGGTGGCCTGCGTGCAGCCTGATCTGGTCGCGGGGCCGCCGACGACGGGGCCCGTGCCTGCGTGCTGTTCGGATGCATGCGTTCGACCGGAAACCGCCTGATCGCCGAACTGCGCGCGGACAGCGACGCTTCGCCGAGCTGTGGGACTCCGCAGACGTGGCCGGTGACGCTGGACTGCGACGTGTTCAGCTTCGTCTGCATCGGTCTGCGCGTCGTCATCTCACGGCGGAGCCGGGCACGGCGGACGCCGGCCGTCTGGGCCTCCTGGCCGCCCGGGGCACCCGGACGCTCCTGACAGACCCGCGTGCAACACGGCAAGGGCTGCGCAGACGGGCGGCAGGACGATCAGGGGGAGCAGCAGGAGTGCCGAGGCCGACGGCATCAGGGTGCCGATCGCGTCGGCGGCGTACCGGTTGCCGTCGGCGAGGTCCAGCATGAACCGGCGGGCCGGGTCGGCGAGCGGTGTCAGCGCGAGCCGCAGCGCGGTGAAGACGGCTGCGGCGGCAGCCGTGAGCAGCAGGCATACACCGCTCGTGAGCCACCGCGAGCGGCGGGTCAGGGCCCAACTGCGGCGCAGCGCGTCCTTCGGTGACGACCCCGTTGCCACAACGGCTGCCGGGGCCAACGAGAAGCGGAAGCCGAGGAGAAGGGTGAGGCTCGCGAGCGCGATGGGCAGGCACCAGCCCACCAGCGGGTAGGCCACGCTCGTCGTACCGCTGAGCCGACGCTCCAGGTCGTAGCTCCAGGCAGCCGTGAAGGCGGGCCAGGCCAGACCGAGTCCCGTGGCGGCGACGAGCAGGCCGGGGACCGCAAGCCAGACGGTCGCGGCGGCGGCGAAGCCGTACAGGACACGCCACTTCTGACGGCGGAGGTGCCACAGATCGCGTATCGACATTGCCCATGTGCCCCATCGGCCCAAGGAACGAAGATCTACAAGCAGGGACGGGCCGGGGTCGGGCATCGGTTCCCTGGACGGGCGCCACGATTCTGCGGCGGTCGGCCGGCGGACCGCGAGCGGCACCGCAGTTCGTCGGTTCCCCTCTTGGGGCGTGGGCGGGAGGGCGGAGCGCGCCACGCGTCGGTCCGGCGGCGCATGCTGGGTGCGCCGGACCGAGTGGCGTCATGGCTCGAGCGACCACCATAGAAGGAAGCTGTTCCCGGTACCGGATGTTGCGGTTGAAGTCGCCGAGGATGACGTAGTTCTCGCCGGGGCGGACGTCAGCCCGGATCGCGGCCAGGAGCTGCTGGTAGTCGGAGGCGCCGCAGGCGTGGATGTTGACCCGCCCGCCGCCCCACCGAAGGGCGCCGGTTCGGCCGCCCTGCTCGACGTGGGTCTCCAGGAAACCGGGTCGCGTAGGGGCAGCGGGCCCGGGGAGCTCCGCCAGCTGAACGAAGTAGCCAAGGACTCAACTGGTGACCTCGCAATGACTGCATGACGAACCACCTCCTTACGCTGCCATTCGCGACGCCATCCATCGACGTCAATCCGAACGGAAACCAGATACCCCCTCGCCTGACGACCCGTGACTTGCGAACGAGGACGTGACACAGCTTTTAGGGTCCGTTCGGCACCCGACTACACGTCAGCCTGTCGGAGCTCGGCAAGCAACTCGCTCTGGCCGACGAGGAGTTCGGTGAGGATACGGCGGGCCGCGCGCAGCAGTTCGGCCACGTCTCCGCCGGCCAGGGCGTAGCTGACGGTCGATCCGTCGCGGATGGACACCACGATTCCGGAGCGGCGCAGCACGGCCAGTTGCTGGGAGAGGCTGGAGGGCTCGATATCAATCTCGGACAGCAGGTCCCGAACGGGAACGGGGCCGTTCTGAAGGAGCTCCAGCACGCGGATGCGGACGGGGTGTCCGAGCATCCGGAAGAACTCCGCCTTGGCCTGGTACAGCGGTACCTGCATGTGTGAACGCTCCTGCTGAGTTCGACGACCGGGGCCCGTAATCCGGGCCTCGGCTGCTGCCGCCGTGAGGCACAGGGCAGTGCACCGATCCTCCCGCCTCCGGGTGCCGCACTCCCGGGCGGTTGACCGCATCGGGAACTGGCGAACTGAAGAAATCTTCAATTCATGGGCAGCCGGAGACGCGAGGACCGATGGGAAGGCTAGAGCTCCAACTCCGCTTCGATGCCCTTCAGCTGGTGCCGCGCCATGGCCAGGTTCGCGTTCGCCTTGTCGAGCACGAGGTAGAGGAAGAGACCGTTGCCACCGCGGCCCTTGAGCAGCCGGAGGAGGTGGTACTGCTTGCCCAGGGTGATCAGGACGTCCTCGATCTCGTCCTTGAGGTTGAGGTGTTCGATGGTGCGCGTCTTGGCGCGGATCACATCGGTGTTGCCCGCTGCGGCCACCGCCAGATCGAGGCCCTTTCCGCCGCCAATGGTGCCCAGGGCCATGCCGCTGGTGTAATCCACGAGGGCGGCGCCGACGCAGCCCTCGATCGATGCCATGGTCTCCTTGAGGGAAGTCTCCACGTTCGTCATGTAGTTGCTCACTCCTCTGTTGCTCTGCCTGTTCGCATACGCCCGCCGGGCAGGTCGCCTACGGGACGTGAGGGAAAGCTACCGATGGTGAGCAAAGTCCAGGCGAGTATGCGAACAAGCGGACCAGGGAGACCCCATTTCTCGTAGGATGCGCTCCCCGGTCTCGGTCGCCACGTCGCCGTAGATCACCGTCCTATGGCGGTGCCTCCCGGCGGGCGCCGGCCATGACGACCCGGCGCGTCAATGGACACCATCAGAAGCAGTTGAAGCACGCTGTCGTTCCGGCGTTCAGAGACGAAGACCTGGAGGCGCGGGGCGGACCGCGTGGATCCCCTGCCGCTGGTCAGCGTGTGGCCATTTCAGCTACGGGTCTGAGGGCGGCGTTCCCCCTTGGCATGGCTGTTCCCGGCGCTCGTCAGAATCGCGCTCGCGACAACGTCGAAGAGGCGATCGGCGCGGGGCGCGAGCGAGGGTTGATCGCCGAGCCAAGCGAGCATGGCTACCAGCGCAAACAAATCGGCGCCATCGATATCGCTCCGCGCCATGCCCGCGGCCTGGGCACGGGTGAGGAGCCGCGCACCGGCTGCGCGCAGGGTGACGCACGAAGCGTGGAGTGCGGATTCGGTGTCCTCGATGGCGGCTGCCATCAGCACGGTCACGCCCCGATACTCGGTTGTCCACGCGACGCAGTCGCGTAGCCACGAAACGAGAGCGTCTTCGGGCGAGCTCGACGTCTCGAGCTCGCCTGCCTTTGCCGTCAGTTCGTCGAAGCTCGTGCGGAGCAGGGCCTCGAGCAGCGCCTCGCGCGTCGGGAAGTGCCGCAGCAGCGTCGCGAGCCCGACCTCGGCCCTGCGCGCGATGTCGCGCAGTGACACGTCGACGCCTTGCTCGGTGATGGCGGTGCCCGCTACTGCGAGCAGGTGGTCGCGGTTCTTCCTGGCGTCGGCCCGCATCTGTCCCTCTTGACTATCCGGATCAGTGGTCCATATATTCGGATCAGTGGTCCATTTATGTGGATCGCTGATCCGAATAAGCGTATCCCGCAGCGCGGGCAGGAGAAAACGATGCCGACACACACGATGAGGGCGGTCCGGCTCCATGAGCACGGCGGCCCTGAAGTTCTGCGTTACGACGAGGTGCCGATTCCCGAGCCGGGGCCGGGTGAGGTGCTCGTTCGCGTTCACGCGGTCGGCATCAATCCTCCGGACTGGTACCTGCGCGGCGGGCTGACCAGGATGCCTGGGGAGACGGAATCGACGGTCAGCCTGCCGGTGATTCCGGGTACGGACGTCTCGGGCGTCGTCGAGGCCGTCGCCGCGGACGTAGACGGCCTCGCCGTAGGTGATGAAGTCTTCGGTCTTCTGCGTTTTCCCAGCTTCGACGGCAGCGCATACGCCGAGTACGTGGCCGCGCCCGCGTCGGACCTCGCACGCAAGCCGGCCGGCATCGACCACGTGCACGCCGCCGGGGCGCCCATGGCGGGGCTGACGGCGTGGCAGTTCCTGATCGAGCTCGGACACGATCACCCCTCGCCCTTCCAGGAGGCACGGCATCGCCCGACGGCACTCGACGCCGACACGACGGTGCTCATCAACGGCGCCGCGGGCGGCGTGGGGCACTTCGCGCTACAGCTGGCGAAGTGGAAGGGTGCACGTGTCATCGCGGTGGCATCGGGCGCGCATGAATCGTTCCTGAGCGAGCTCGGCGCCGATCAGTTCATCGACTACACCAAGATTCGTCCCGAGGAACTCGTGCACGACGTCGACCTCGTTCTCGACACCGTCGGCGGCCCCGACAGCAGCCGCTTCCTGCGCACGCTCAAGCGCGGCGGCGCCCTCTTCCCGGTGTTCCCTGGCGAATTCGACGAAGAAGAGACCGCGAAGCTGGGCGTCACGGTCTCGAGCGCACAGGTCCGCTCGAACGGCGCGCAGCTCGCTGAACTGGGACGCCTGCTCGACGCGGGCACGGTCCGCGTCGCGATCGACAGCACGTTGGCGCTCGCGGATGCCCGAGCAGCGCACGAACGCGCCGCCCGAGGGCACATCCAGGGCAAGATCGTGCTCACGGTCGCTTAGGAACGAGCCGTTTCCCCGACGCGTCCGGCGCCCGTCCGCGGGACACCGGTGGCCATCGAGACGCCGATGCGGAGAGCTTGGGGCGCGTCTGGCGACCAGGCGGCCACGATGCTTGCTGCGGCGAACCGAGCGGACCCGTGCGGTCGGCTCGGTTCGCCGCAGGAGATCGCCGAGACGGTCGCATTCCTGATGCTGGCGGAGCTGCGTATATCACCGGCCGGCACATCACCGTCGCCGGCGGCAGCGGTCCGGCGTCCTGACGGTGGAGCGGTCGGTCGCAAGGCGGCGCGCCGCTCGTTGAGGCGCCCTTTCTCTGTGGCTAGAAGAACCCCAGCTTCTTCGGCGAGTACGACACCCGCAGGTTCTTCGAGTGCTGGTGGTACACGCGCCATACCGCTTCTGAGCAGGCGAAATAGAGGGATCCGTCGTCGATCGTGCGGTGCTGGCCCGTAACTGGCCCGGATCTTGCCCCACCCAGGGGCGCGTCGGGCACTGCGTCCGGGTGGCGGTGCCGCGTCAGCCGAGTGCGCGGTCGAGGTTGAAGGCGGCGCTGATCAGCGAGAGGTGGGTGAAGGCCTGGGGGAAGTTGCCGAGTTGTTCGCCGGTCGGGCCGATCTCCTCGGCGAACAGGCCGAGGTGGTTGGCGTAGGTGAGCATTTTCTCGAAAGCGAGCCGGGCTTCCTCCAGTCGGCCTGCACGGGCCAGTGCCTCGACGTACCAGAAGGAGCAGATCGAGAAGGTGCCCTCGGGGCCGTGCAGGCCGTCGGGGCTGGCGGTCGGGTCGTAGCGGTAGACCAGGGAGTCGGAGACCAGGTCTGCGGTGAGGGCGTCCAGGGTGGAGAGCCACTTGGGGTCGGTGGGCGAGATGAACTTGGCCATCGGCATCATCAGCAGCGAGGCGTCCAGGACATCGTCGTCCAGGGCCTGGACGAACGCGCCCCGCTGGGCCGACCAGCCGCGCTGCATGATCTGCCGGTAGATCGCGTCCCGGGACTGCCGCCAGCGGGGCAGGTCGGCCGGGAGGCCGCGGCGGTTCGCCATGCGGATCGCCCGCTCCAGTCCCACCCAGCACATCAGCCGCGAGTAGACGAAGTTCCGCCGGCCCGCGCGGGTCTCCCAGATTCCCTCGTCGGGCTGGTCCCAGTGCTCGCAGAGCCAGTCCGCCATCGCGCCGACCTCGTCCCAGCGGGCGCTGCTGATCGGCTGTCCCCACTTGTCGTACAGGTAGATCGAGTCGATCAGGGCTCCGTAGATGTCCAGCTGGAGCTGGCCGGTGGCGGCGTTGCCGACCCGGACCGGTGCGGAGCCGAGGTAGCCCTCCAGGTGCGGCAGCTCGTACTCGGGCAGCTCGCTGCGCCCGTCGATGCCGTACATGATCTGCAACGGGCCGGTCGCACCGGTGCCGCCCATGATGCCGCGCTCGCAGAACCCCATGAACGCCTCGGCCTCCGAGGTGAACCCCAGGCGCAGCATCGCGTAGACGCAGAAGGCGGCGTCGCGGACCCAGACGTAGCGGTAGTCCCAGTTGCGCTCGCCGCCGATCTGCTCGGGCAGGCTGGTGGTCGGTGCGGCGACGATCGCACCGGTCGGGGCGTAGGTGAGCAGCTTGAGTACCAGAGCGGAGCGGTTCACCGTTTCCCGCCACCGCCCGTGGTAGCGCGAACCGGCCAGCCAGTGACGCCAGAACCTGACCGTCGCCTCGGCCTGCTCCTGTGCCTCGGCGCGTGGACAGGACCGAGGGGCCACGTCGTCGCCGATCTGGTCGAGGGCGAACACGTGGGACTCGCCCTCTAGGAGCTTGAAGTGCGACCACACATCCAGGCCGTCGCTCTCCAGGGGTGCGGTGGCGGTCAGCGCGAGCGTCAGTGACGGGGAGCGAAACACCGCCGTGTGGCCTTCGAGGTTCGTGGTGTGCGCTTCGGCGCCGTAGCCGAAGCGGGGGGCGATCCGCGCCCTGAACGGGAGGGTTCCGCGGACGCAGACCACCCGCCGGATCAGCCGGTGCCGGGCCGCCTCCCGCGACTCGTCGACCACGGGCATGAAGTCCTGTATCTCGGCCACGCCGTCTGCGGCGAAGAACCGCGTGATCAGGACGTTCGTGTCGGGGAAGTAGAACTGCCTGGTGCGTGTCGGGACCTCGGCGGCCAGCTCGAACGAGCCGCCCCGGTCGGCGTCGAGGATGGACCCGAACACGCTGGGCGAATCAAAGCGCGGGCAGCAGTACCAGTCGATGGTGCCGTTCGTGCCGACCAGGGCGGTCGTTCGAAGATCGCCGATCAGACCGTGTTTGGAGATCGGTATGTAGCGGCTGCTGTCGGCCTGCTCGAAACCAGTCGTGTCGAACGCCATGCCGGCCTCCCTGCCGCTGCGGCGCGGGCCTGGAGAAGAACCTCCGCATTTCATGCTAGCCCGCTACTCGAGGAGTGGGTCTGGCGGAGCCGTGCGGACAGGACTCGGCGGTCGGCTGGTTTCAGGCAGCCCGCCGGCACCTCTCGGCGTGGACGGCAGCAACCTCGACGTTTTCGCCGTCACGCCCTCCGGCGCCGCGTCCGACACCCCGCAGGTCACCAAACTGCCCGGCGCGGTCCCCTTCGGGTTGCTGCTCGCGGCGAAGACCGGCCATGATCGCCCTGCTCATCGCGATCGCCACCATCCGGGTCCACCGTCAGGAACGCACCGGTGCGGTGCCCGAAACTCAGCAGGCCGCACCGCGGCCGGCGGCATCACAGCCCGCAGCACAGCTGACCGGGACTGTACAGCTAGCGCGTCGCCGGAAAATGTCTGGCCAACTCCGCTTTGGAAGCCTCATCAAGCTGGACTCCGGCGGCGTCGAGGTTCTCGGCCAGGTGAGCGCGCGTGCGGGTTCCGGGGATGAGAAGGATGTTGGGCGCGAGGTCGAGGAGCCAGGCGAGTGCGATCTGTGCGGGGGTCGCCTGCAGCCGATTGCCCAGCGCGGCCAGCGCCGGGCTCGTCAGGATGTGGTTCTGGACGCCCTGCGGCCAGCCGAGCGGGCAGAAGGGAACGAACGCGATGCCCCGGTTCGTGCACTCCTGGAGCACGTCCAGGGAGCTCTGATCGGCGAGGTTGAAGAGGTTCTGGACGCAGGCGACCTCCGTCTGCTCGAGCGCTCGCAGCAGGTGCCGCTTCGAGATGTTGCTGAGGCCGATGCCGTCGACCAAGCCTTCCTCGCGGGCCTGGATCAGGGCTGCCAGTTGGGAGTCGAACCGCTTGCCGGGTGTTGACTGGTCCATCATGCGCAGGTTCACCGCGGCCAGGTGGCTGATGCCCAGCGTGGTGAGGTTCTCCTCGATGCCCTGGCGGAGCTGGTGTGGTTCGTCGAAGGGCAGTACCGCGCCGGCGGCATCGCGACGGGCGGCCACCTTGCTGACGATCGCCAGGTCGGCCGGGTAGGGGCGCAACGCCTCGCGGATGAGCTCGTTCACCACGCTGGGGCCGTAGTACTGCGCGGTGTCGATGTGGTTCACGCCGCTGTCGACTGCGGCACGCAGCACGCGCAGCGCTTCGTCGCGGTCTCGTGGCGGGCCGAAGACGTTGTCGCCGGCCAACTGCATCGCGCCGTATCCGACCCGGCGCACGTGCCAGGGGCCGAGAGCGTACGACCCTGCGGATTCGATGACGTGCAGGTGGTCCGACATGGTTTCTCCTGCGCTGGAATCACTGTTCGTGCATGCACCACCATGATGGTGCTTGTACGGGCCGCGAGCCCGGATCCGCCAGCGTGGCAGGTTCCGTTTGATCCGCCCGACGTAGTAGCCCTGGGCATTGACCGCGGGGCCGAGCCCCGAGGCGGACTCGGGGCGTAGTCCGGCAGGCCGTTGGCGTCGGTGGAGGCCGGCGCGGCGATCGCCGGGACAGCCGCGACCTTGGCAGACCGGGCCAGGAAGGAGCGGCGGTTCGAGGGGGAAATCGAGCACCGACATCGTCTCAACTGCCTTTCACGAAGGGGTGATCGGTCAGGTCGCGCGCGGTTCTGTCTGGGCCCCGACCGTGTTCCGCACAGCGCCGTCGGGGTCCTCTGGGAAGAGGCGGGTCAGTAGTTGCGGGTGTAGCCGCCGTCGGCTGCGATGAACTTGGCGGTGACGAAGGCGGAGTCCTCGCCGGTGAGGAAGAGCACGGTGCCGACGATGTCCTCGGGCGTGGCGCGGCGTTTGATCGCCTGCTCGGTGGCGAGCAGGGAGTCAATGCCGGCGGGCATGGCCCCGTCCGCGACGGTTTCGTCGATCAGCGGGGTGCGGGTGAACGCCGGGGAGACGGCGTTGACCGTGATGCCGAAGGGGGCCAGGTCGTTGGCCAGGCCGCTGGTCAGTCCGAGGATGCCTGCCTTGCTGGCGAGGTACGGCGTCATGTCGGTGGTGTTGGTGTAGATCGCCGAGGAGCTCATGTTGACGATCCGTCCCCAGCCGCGCTCGCGCATGTCCGCGGCGAAGGCCGTGGACATGAGGAACTGGGAGTCGAGGTTGGTGGACAGCACTCGGCGCCAGTGCGCGAAGTCGACGTCCGCGAGCGGCGCCATGCCGGCGATCCCGGCGTTGTTGACCAGGATGCCGGCGGGCCCGCAGGCAGCCAGCACCGAATCGTGCAGCGCGCGGACCGCGTCCGGGTCGGAGACATCGGCGACCAACGGAACGCACGTGCCGCCGGCCTCCTCGATCTCCTTGTACGTCTGCTCGGGGGCCGACAGGTCGACTGCGGCGACGGTCGCGCCCCGGCGCGCCAGTCCGCGGGCGATGGAGGCGCCGAGGCCACGCGCGGCGCCGGTTACGACGGCGACGCGGCCTTGGTGCGTGGCCCACGGTGCGGCTTGGGCGGAGACGCTGTTCTCTGTCATGAGGATTCCTCCTGGTCACACCCACGGAGGCGGTGACCTGCTGAGAGCTGCGGGGACCAGGCGCCGCGCGCGGGTCCGCAGCGGGTCGGTTCAGCTGCGCACGTGCTCGACAGCGTGGACGCCGCCGACGGTGCTGTAGGAGACGAACGCTGCGGCCTTGTTGTTCCACTCGGCGTAGGCGTAGTCGATCGCGTTCTTCGTCACCCCGAGTACAACCACGGCATCCCCGGCTCACTGAAGAACGCCATCGACTTCCTCTACGCCGAGTGGAACAACAAGGCGGTCGGCTTCGTGTCCTACGGCGGTGTCGGCGGCGTCCGGGCTGTCGAACAGCTGAGGCTCGTCGCCGGCGAGCTCCAGATGACCGACGTACGCCAGCAGGTCACGCTGTCGATGATCACCGAATTCGAGAACTTCAGCGTCTTCAAGCCCGGCGACCACAACCTGCCCGCCCCTGAACACGATGCTCGACCAGGTCATCGCCTGGAGCACCGCGCTCGCACCGCTGCGCATGGCCTCGGCCGCCGCAGCCTGAGCCACCCGCCGGGCTCCGTTCACCCATTTTGCGGCGTACAAGAAGTCCCGCCATGTCCTACGAGCCGAGACGTCCCATTGCACCGAGAAGGCACGCCTGTCCGCAGATGATCGGTCCTGCGGGTGCCCCGGCCGTGCGAATCTCCGTGATCCGGTGATGCCTCATCACCCGCCTGGTGGAAAGGATCGCAGTGGCCCGCCTCCCGGGAGGAGGCCGCCGACCGAAGGGAGATCCTCCGTGAGCACCGAACAGCGAGAGAGCCTCGAAGCAATCCTGCGGCAGCCTTCCCCGCCGCCAGCGACGTCGATGAGTAGCGGCGCTCGCGTCACCGCCTAGCGCAAGGCAGAACCCGCTCTGTCCCTACAGCTCATCCTCCCAGCGCATAACCCGGATCGTTGACGATAGGAGTTCGACATGAGCGAAGCACTCGACCGGAACGCGAAGACCATCGCAGAGTTCCGAGCGAACGAGGGCAGGGTCGGCGGGGTCTTCGAGGGCGCTCCGCTGGTCCTCGTCCATCACCGCGGCCGCAAGAGCGGGCAGGAGCACGTCAGCCCGACGATGTACCTCCCGCACGACACCGAGCCGGACATCGTCTACGTTTTCGCAACCAAGGGCGGAGCACCCACCAACCCGGATTGGTACCGCAACCTGACCGCCGCCGGTGAGAGCACCATCGAACGCGGCACTGCGACCTACCAGGTGACCGTCCGCGAACTGATCGGCGCCGAACGGGACCGCATCTACGCCGAGCAAGCGCGGCGTTACCCCGGCTTTGCCGAGTACGCACGCCAGACTGCCGGAATCCGCATCATTCCCGTGCTCGAACTCCGGCGGGCGTAGCCCACACCCCTGTCAGTTTCAGCGAGTCGAAGGAGAGAGATCATGCCCAGGGCGGTCAGGTACGACGAGTTCGGCGGGATCGACGTGTTGCGGGTCGACGAGGTGGACGCCCGGTGCCCGGGGACGGGCAGGCCCTCGTACGCGTGAAAGCGGCCGGCATCAACCCCAGTGAGGCGGCCATCCGCACGGGGGCGGTGGCTGACCTGTTCCCGTCGACGTTCCCGTCCGGGCAGGGCAGCGACCTCGCCGGGGTCATCGAGGAGGTCGGCGCGGGGGTTGCTGGATTCTTGCCCGGCGACGAGGTGATCGGATTCACCCAGAAGCGGGCCTCCCAGGCCGAGTTGGTCCTGGTCGAGGCCGGTGACCTCACGCGCAAGCCGGAGAAGGTCTCATGGGAGGTGGCCGGCAGCCTGTACGTCGTCGGCGTAACGGCGTGGGGGGCGGTACACGCCGTCCAGCCCAAGGACGGCGAGACCGTCGTCATCTCCGGAGCCGCCGGGGGAGTCGGCTCGCTCGCCGTCCAGCTCGCGCGCCGTACCGGGGCCGCGGTCATCGGCCTGGCGAGCGAGAGCAACCACGAGTGGCTGAAGAGCCACGACGCGATCCCCGTCGCGTACGGCGAGGGCATCGCGGACCGCATCAGGGCCGCCGCGCCCAGCGGCGTGGACGCCTTCATCGACACCTTCGGCCACGGGTACGTCGAACTGGCCCTCGCCCTCGGCGTCGCGACCGATCGGATCGACACCATCGCCGACTTCGCGGCCGCCGAGAAGCACGGGGTGAAGACTGACGGAGGGGTCGCGGCCGGGCCGGGCGCCAAGGTGCTCGCCGAGCTTGCCGGCCTGATCGCCGACGGACGGCTCGAGGTGCCGATCGCGAACGTCTACCCGCTGGCGCAAGTCCGCGAGGCCTACACCGAGCTCGAACGCCGCCACACCCACGGCAAGATCGTCCTCAGGCCCTAGTGCTCCAGTGAGATTTCTCCATTTGTCCTGGTCAACGGCCTGGTGGCGGGGGGTGTAGTGAGGCTGTGGCCTGGGTGGGATGGCTTTGAGGTGGACGTCCCATCAACGGGTGGCCGCGCCGCATGTAGTGGCAGGGTGCCCGTCCCGCTCGGCGATCGCTGACGGTTTTGACGGCTCAGTCATCCACCTCGCGAACGACGATGTCACGCTCTGCGCGGTGTCGCGGGCTCCGATCGCGAAACTGCAGGCGTACAAGCAGCGGATGGGCTGGAGCCGCTATTTGCACGACGGTGGAGGTCCGGATGGCGTGCTCTCTGACCGAGCACCGGATCCGTGTGGTGAACGGGTCGGCGCGCCACTGTTGGTAGTGGCCGAGATCGTCGATGTCCAATCACCACTGTCAACCTTGTTGTAGGCAACGGCATCTGGTCGATTGCCATCGGTTCGGTCGGCATACTCATCCGGGCGTGCGCGGCATCTCGCAGCGCGCACCAGGGACTTCAAGGTGCGGGCGTGTCGGGTGCGCTCGCCGCGAACGCCGCCGCCGCCCACCCGTCGCACAGCACATGAGCCGTCCGGCTCCCGGGGTGGGGATTCCGGGGCCGGCGGCTGGCGTGCTCTGCATGACCTTGGAAAGGGCTCTGCGTCTGCTGGTATGCACGGTGGACCGGCGATCGCGCTGGCCCGTGCACGGCCCGGATCTTCTGTATGAAGTGGGATATCGGAGGCAAGTGAACTTTGGAAATCATGCGATTTCGTAGCTGTCCCGAGACCAGGGCACGGTGCCTGACGGGGCTTTTGCGCAGGTCAGGCGCCGTCCTCAAGTTCTTAGAAGAAGCCGATCTTCTTTGGTGAATAACTTACTAATAAGTTCTTCGTCTGCTGGTGGTACAAGGCTCAGACGTAGCTTGACCAGCGAAGATAGCCAAGATCGAGACAAGTGGTGGAGGGCCGGCCCGGGAATGGCCCGGATCTTCGTCAAAGGCTGGCTGTCTGCCCGTCTTTGACGAGGCGGACCCGCCGTACTCCTCGCGTGCGCGCCTATGAGGTGATTGTGGCGTCCGTGTTGTGGCTTCGCCTGCGTCTGCCCGCCGCAAAACGCCGGGTCGTCGGCCTGTGCGGCGACGTACGGGATCGCAGCGCATCCCGGCCGCGTGTGCAGCGGCGGCGCCTGGGGCGTGGTCCTCCAGGACCACGCAGCCGGCCGCGGACACTCCCAGGCGGCGCGCCGCCTCCAGGAAGACGTCCGGCGCGGGCTTGTCGTGCGCGACCTCGTCGGCCGAGACGGTATCCCGGGACCGGGCAGATGCTCACCGGCATCGTCACCAAGTGGCTGCCGGACGACCGGGCCGACGTGCACCGTCGTGCTGCCGTGATCTCTTCGGGGCGGTGAGCCGGTTGTGATGGAGTTCAAGCCTGGGGCTAAGCCGTCTGTCAGCCCTCCCGGATGAAGCCCTCCCGCACCAGCCAGTCCTTCGCCACCTCGTGCGGGTCCTCCCCGTCCACGTCCACCCGCGCGTTCAGCCGCTGGGCCTCCGCCCCCGTCAGCCGCTTGGTGATCGGGGCGAGGACGTCGGCGATGGCGGGGTACTTCCTCATCGTGGTGCTGTTCATCTCGGGTGCCGCGTTGTAGTTGGGGAAGAAGTGCCGGTCGTCCTCCAGCACCTTCAGCTCGAGTTCCGGAATGCGGCCGTCGGTGGTGGCAGCCACGCCGAGGGTGCAGGCCGCGCCCTTGGCGACCTGGGTGTAGACGACGCCGTCGTCCATCTTTTTGAAGTTCCCGCGCCGGAGGGCGAATCCGTACGTCTTCGCCACGCCCGGCAGGCCGTCCTCGCGCACCGAGAACTCACTTCCGCCGCAGATCGTCGCCGCGCCCGGGTCTTTCTTCGTCAGACGTGCCACGTCGGAGAGAGTGCGCAGCCGGTACTTCTGCGCATTCGCCCGGTTCGCGACCAGCGCGTAGGTGTTGTTGAGCGGGGCGGCGGGCAGCCAGGCGATGCCGTTGCGGCGGTCCTCGTCGCGTACGGCCTCCCACTGCTCGTACGGGTCGACGACCGGCTTGGTGTGACCGAGGTAGGTGATCCAGGCCGTGCCCGTGTACTCGTACATCCCGTCCGCCGCACCGGACTTGACCGCCTCGCGGGCACCGATCGAGCCCTGGATGTTCGTCCGGTCCAGGACTTCCGCGCCGGCCGCTTTGAAGACCAGCCCCATGATCTGGCCCAGGATGATCTGCTCGGTGAACTCCTTGGAGGTCACGGTCAGTTGGGCGCCCTTCAGCGGTCGCCCCTTCCCGATGGAGCCGGGCTGCACCGAGTCGGCCAGCGGGCTGCCGCTGGTCAGTCCGCAGCCGCTCAGCCCTGCGGCGGCGAGCAGCAGGGCGCCCGCGCCCGCGACGGCCGTCCGTACCCGGGTCAGGCGCATCAGTCCACCTCCAGGCCGCGCGGGCGCAGCAGCAACTCGACGAGCATCCCCAGCCAGTCCACGATCAGCGCCATGGCGACCGTCAGTACGGAGCCGAGCACCAGCACCGGCATGCGCTGGTTGGTGATGCCGGAGGAGATCAGGTCCCCGAGTCCTCCTCCGCCGCCGAAGGTGGCCAGCGTCGCGGTGCCGACGTTCAGCACGAGCGCGGTCCGTACGCCCGCCAGGATCAGCGGTACGGCCAGGGGCAGTTCGACCCGGAACAGCACCAGCAGCGGCGACATCCCGATGCCGCGCGCCGCCTCCACGAGTGCCGGGTCGGTGGCCCTCAGGCCGGCCACGGTGTTGCTCAGCACCGGCAGCACCGCGAATGCCACGATGCCGACCAAGGCGGCTCGTTGGCCGATGCCGAGCCAGATCACCAGGAGCGCCAGCAGGCCCAGGGCCGGGGTCGCCTGGCCGATGTTGGCCACCGCGACGAACAGCGGTGCGGCCCGGCGCAGGACCCCGCGCGTCAGCGCGATGCCCAGCGGGATCGCGATGATGAGCACGAAGAAGGTGGAGATCGCGACGAGTTCGGTCTGCTGGAGGAGTGCGGTGCGCACGGCGCCGTCTGCGAGGGCGTTCCTGGCGATCGAGTCCAGCTCGGTGGTGCGGAGATACAGCGCGGTGGCGCCGAGGACGACCGCGACGAAGGCCGGCAGCGTCACCAGCTTCTGCCAGGTGATACGGGGCGGGACCCGGTCCAGTGCGGCGAGCCGGGTCACGGGCTCGTCATGCCCTGGCCCTGGAGCCGGCCCCGGGGCCGGGGACCCGTAACCGGCCTCGGGAGCGGCTCCACCACCGTCCCCGACATCGACCTCGCTCCGGCTCACGCGGGCTCACCCCGGCCGGTCGGCCGAGCCTCCTCGGCTCCCCGCTCGCCCGGCGCCCCGTGCATCGCGTTCAGTAGTGTCGACATGTCCACCACGCCGGCGTACGCGCCGTCCTGTCCCGTGACCGCGACGCGGCCCGCACCGTCGGCCAGCAGCGCCTCCAGCGCGTCCCGCAGCGTCATGTCCACCCCGATCCGGCTCCGTACGGGGGTGCCCGCCGACAACGGCAGCGGCTCTCCGGCGGGTTCCGCACTCCGGGCGCGCGTCAGGTCCTCGCGTCGCAGCCAGGAGTGCGGGCGCCGCTCCCGGTCCAGTAGCAGCAGGTGGTCGGCGGAGGCGGAGCCCGCGTCCAGCAGGTGCAGGGCGGTCTCGAGCGGGTCGTCGACGGTGGCGGTCGGGACGTCGGCGAGCTTCACCTCCCGTACGCGCTTGAGGTGCAGCCGCTTCACCCCGGCTCCCGCGCCCACGAAACCGGCGACGAAGTCGTCCGCCGGACTGGCCAGGATCGCTTCCGGAGTGTCGAACTGGGCGATCTGCGACCGGTCGCGCAGCACCGCGATCCGGTCGCCGACCTTGATGGCCTCGTCGAAGTCGTGCGTGACGAAGACGATCGTCTTGCGTAACTCGCGCTGCAACCTGATGAGTTGGTCCTGCAGGCGCTCGCGGGTGATGGGGTCGACGGCCCCGAACGGCTCGTCCATCAGCAGCACGGGTGGGTCGGCCGCCAGCGCCCGCGCCACCCCGACCCGCTGCTGCTGGCCGCCGGAGAGCCGGCGCGGATAGCGGCCGCGGAACTCCCCGGGATCCAGCCCGACCAGTTCGAGCATCTCCTCGACCCGGTCCCGCACCTTCGCGCGGGGCCAGCCGGCCATCTTCGGTACGAGCGCGATGTTCTCGGCGACGGTCATGTGCGGGAAGAGGCCCGTGGCCTGGATGGCGTAGCCGATGGTGCGGCGGAGCGCCACGGGGTTGATCCCGGTGACGTCCTCGCCGCCGATGGTGATCCGCCCCGAGGTGGGCTCGATCAGCCGGTTGATCATCTTGAGGGTGGTGCTCTTGCCGCAGCCCGAGGGCCCCACGAGGATCACGGTTTCGCCGGCCGCGACGTCCAGGGTCACGTCCTCCACGGCCGGGGCCTGGCTGTCCGGATAGCGCTTGGTGAGGTTGTCCAGCCGGATACTCGCGCCGGCGGCGGCCGGCCGGTCGGGCTCGGCGGATCGGGCGGATCCGCCGGGGCCTGCGGCGCCGGACGTCGGGGAGGTCGGTTCGACGATTTCGGCAGAGTCAGCCACGGATCCCCCGTGAGATGGTGAGCCGTCCGATCAGCACGTACCCGGCGTCGAACAGCAGGGCCAGGACGACGATTCCGAGCGTCCCCGACAGTACTTCGTTGAGCGCGTTCGCACTGCCCAGGCTGGAGATCCCGCGGAAGATCTGGTTGCCGAGCCCGGGCCCCGAGGCGAAGGCCGCGATCGCCGCGATGCCCATCAGCATCTGGGTCGACACCCGGACACCGGTGAGGATCGGCGGCCAGGCGAGGGGCAGTTCGACCCTGAGCAGCTGGGCGAACCGTGACATCCCCATGCCCTTGGCGGCCTCGACGAGGGCCGGGTCGACTCCGCGCAACCCGACGACCGCGTTACGGACCACGGGCAGCAGTCCGTACAGCGTCAGCGCGATGACGGTCGGCGCGACGCCGAGGCCGACGACCGGGACGAGCAGGCCGAGGAGAGCCAGGGAGGGGACGGTGAGGATGCTTGCGGTCGTGGTGATCGCGAGGTTTCCCGCCCACTCGGTGCGGTAGGTGAGGACGCCGATCAAGACCCCGAGCACCGTGGCGACGACCATGCACTGGAAGACGGCGCTGGCGTGCTGATAGGCGTCCACCAGCAGCTGCTGGTAGCGGGTGCCCAGGTACTCCCAGAAGCTCACTTCTCGGTCCCTCCCTCAAGGGCGGTCGGCATTCGAGCGTGCCACCAAACGGCACAGCATGTCACCACCCCCCCAGCGGCGAGGAGTACTTGGGCCGCGCCCGACGGGAGCCGCATCACCGGCTCGGCAGCTGCCCGGCGAGATCCTCGGCGACATCACCGAGGAAGGGGCGGCTGCTGGTGGTCACGGCGGTCTGGTGACGTTCCGCGGCCCGGACCAGGTCCGTGACCGTGGCACGCGCGGCATCCGGTGCACCCAGCGGCAGGACAGGCGGCGTGGTGAAGCCGGCTCAACAACGGCTGTTCGAAGCGACATGCCCCAAGCGATGCCGGTGGGAGACGCCCCAGGCTGGAGGTTCAGGGACCGACGTACTCGTAAACCCTGCCGTGGGGGGTGCCGCTGTACGACGCGGTGACCGTTGGGTGTCGGAGAGGTGGGAACCACCACCTCGGCGCCTCCCTCCACCGCTTCCTTCACCGCTGCGTCCAGGTCTGCCACCGCCAGAGTGGCCGCCACACCGGCAACTCGCTGCGCAGCCTCATCCGGGCCGCTGAACAGCAGGAAGGGGCCGACGCTCGCCAGGGTGACCCCGGCAAAGGCGAAACGGGATGCGGTGCTCCCGGTGAGTTTCTCGTAGAACGGCACGGCCGCATCCAGATCCTCGACGCGCTGCCGCACGACCACTGATTCGACCGCCATGAAATCATCCCACCGTTGCATGGTGCGATGCCGGGCTCTGCGTGGTGGTGGGACGGCGGAGCGTTCACAACAGGTACAGGAAGGTCCCGGGCGCCGCGTCGTTGCCACCGGTGGTGGTGACGGTGATAGTGACTGTCCCTGGCGCATGGGCCGGCGCCATGGCCGCGATCTCGGTGTCGGAGAGCACGGCGAAGGTGGCCGGGACGGCGCCGAAGGTCACCCCGGTGGTGGTCAGCAGGTTCGTTCCTGTTATGCCGACCAGGGTGCCGCCGGCCGGCAGCCCGCTCAGCGGGCTGAACCCGGTCGCGGTCGGCGGGTCGACGAAGCGGAACGCGGTGCTGGCCGTCCCCCCAAGCGTGACCACGGCCAGCGCCACCGTGCTGGCCGCACCGGTCGGCGAGACGACCGTCAGTTCCTGGTCGGACACCACCGTCGGGGTGACCGTCGAGCCACCGAACTGCACGGTGGTCGCCGAGGCCAAGTACCGCCCGGAGATGGTGATGGTGCTGCCGCCTGCCACCGGCCCCGAGCCCGGCGACACGGACAGGATCACCGGCGGCGGGAGATAGAAGAAGGGCTCTGGACCGCCGACGCCGCCGGGGGTGACGACCGTGACCCCCACCACGCCGGCTCCCGTCGGTGTGATGACGGAGACCGAGCCGGCCGTGTTGCCGGTGATGGCGGCCGGCTTCGTGCCGAAGTTCACCGCCGTGGCACCGCCGAGGTCGGTGCCGGTCACGGTCACTGTCTGGCCCCCTGCGGTTGAACCCTGGTTCTGAGTGATCGGCATGTTCTTCCTCCGTGTCTGTCCTGCGTCCGGCCGGTATGCCGCTGGAAAACGCGTACTCGGGACGGTGATGCATCACTTCCTGCGGATGTGAACGTCAGATCAGCACTTTTCACCCTTATGGGGGATCAGTTGGCGCTGGGGTCGACTGGCCTGCCGATCACGACGGCCTGCATGACCCATTGGGGTATGCCCGGCTGGTGGCGGGGCTTCGTCCGCGTTCTTGAGCGGTCAGGGCCTTCGGCGGCCGATGCGGCCGCAGGCTGGCATGCCTCGCACCCGTCTTTGCCGAGGCGGCCCGGGGCGCGTCGATGAGGAACGCGGTGTCGGACCGTCGACACCCCCGACGGCGTGGTCGTCGCCCTCGGCGCCACTGAGGTCGCCGCCGGCGCGCAGTTGTCCGCCGGCGTAGCCGCGCGGGGAGGGCGGTGCTTGTCAACGGCCTTCCCGGGATCGTGTCGTGGCGCGAGGACGGCTCCCCACTCTCGGTCATTGCATTCACCGTCATCGACGGCCGGATCGCCGGCATCGCTGTCGTGATCGACCCGGCAAGGCTTACGTCAAGTCGCCTTGACGGGGGCGCCCCTCTCCCGCCGCGAGGTCCGACAGTCGGCGGGCCTCTCCGACCCGTCGCGGTGTCAGGTGGACCAGATGACTCCGCCGTTGTGAAGAATGACGACCTTGCCGTCCGCCCGCAGGACCAGCTGGGCGTTCTCGTGGCCATGGCTCTTGGAGGCCCAGATGGGGCGGTCGTCGGCGTTGTGGATGACGAGGTTGCCGTCCTGCTGGAAGATTGCCCGGTGGTTGGCGCCGAATGTCATGGCCGCCCAGATGGGCTTGCCCTTCTCGTTGTAGACGACGAGGTTGCCGTCGCTCTGCATGACCATGCGGATGCGGTTGGTGGACCAGGTGTTTCCGACCTGCAGGACACTGGTCGTGTAGACGGTCTTGGTGCCCCAGTTCGGCTTCGGGGTCGCCTTGGCCTTCTTCTCGGGCGAGTTGCTCGCCTTGGGGCTCGGCGAGGGCGCGGCAGGCTGGACGACGGCGACCTTCGGAGCAACGACCACCGGGCGAGGGCGATCAGGGACCCCAACTACACGGCAAGGGTCTACAACACCTACAAAGCCCAGCTGGCCGAGCACATCGCCCAGGACAGTCCCGTCCGCCCGTTGCTGCCTGCCGACAAGGGAAGGTTCGGCGTCCTCGGAGACTTCGCCCAGCTCGCCACCAGCGTCGGAACCAACAACCGCGGCGACAGCATCCAGCAACGCGTTGCTCCGGACCGGACCGGCGGCAACACCGGCGAGGCACGCCCCAGACTGCCCTCGACACCGACACCGACACCGACACCGGCACCGAGCAGAACCCGAATACGACGCCCGCAGCACCGGAGCCGGTCCTCATCCCCTTCAAGTCGGGGAACTTCGAGTTCACCAACCTGAAGCACACGAACGAGGGGTACCGCGACAAGGCGGTCCGCATCATCGAGCTGCTGCGGAAGCACGACACGATCCGTGACTACGTCGGCGACCGCCTTGTCCGGATCACCCTGCACCTCCGTACGACGGAGACTCCGGCCGATGTGACAGACCGTGGTGATGCCGGTGTGGACATCAACCTTGCCAGTTACTACTTCGAGAAGTACGACATCGGTTACATCATGGGGATGCTGGCCCACGAGATTGGTCTGCACCCCTTGGCCTCGCGGGACGCGGGCATTCCTGACGAGGAGGGGATGTTCGCGGGGGTTCCGTTGACCGTTCCGGGGCTGACGCATCTGACGACGCCGCGGATGATGAGCACCGAGGGTGCGGGTCAGGCCGACCACATCATGGCCGCCTTCCCCAGCAGCACAAGGCACCGGATCTACCGCGACATCGTCCTGGGAATGGCCAAGATCCTGGCGGAGGACGCGCAGGCCGGCGAGGAGGGTGCCAAGGCCCAGGACGTCACCGACCTGATCGACTGCTATCTGATGGACCTGGCCTCAATCGCCCTCACCAACGACCACCGGACGAACGCGGCGAAGGAGCCAAACTACACGGCGCGGGTCTACAACGCCTACAAGGACTTGTTCCAGGCCCAGTTGGCGGGAGACACTGCGCTCCAGGCCCTTCAGGCCCTCCTGCCGTCCAACAAGAGCATGTTCGGCGTGATGAACGCCTTCCGGCGCATCGCCACCCACGTCGCCATCGGCAACAGCGGCGACAGCATCCAGCAGGCCGGTACGACCTGAGGCGCGTGTGTCTCTGACGCACGCGCCTCCTGGCGCACGATCGGGGCGGGGCGCACCGACACACAGTCCGCCCCGCACCACGACGCCTCAGGAAACGGTCCGCACTCCCGCCATTTTTTTCGTGCGTCTAGAAGAACCCCAGCTTCTTCGGCGAATACGACACCAGCAGATTCTTCGTCTGCTGGTAGTGCTCCAGCATCATCTTGTGGTTCTCGCGGCCGATGCCGGACTGCTTGTAGCCGCCGAACGCCGCGTGCGCCGGATAGGCGTGGTAGCAGTTCGTCCAGACCCGGCCCGCCTGGATGGCACGCCCCGCCCGGTAGGCCGTGTTGATGTCCCGGGTCCACACGCCCGCGCCGAGCCCGTACAGCGTGTCGTTCGCCGTCCTGATCGCGTCGTCGAAGTCCGCGAAGGACGTGACGGCGACGACCGGGCCGAAGATCTCCTCCTGGAAGACGCGCATCCGGTTGTCGCCCTCGAAGATCGTGGGCTGGACGTAGTAGCCGCCCGCCAACTCGCCGTCGTGCTCGATCCGCCGGCCGCCCGTCAGGATCTTCGCCCCCTCCTGCTGGCCGATGTCCAGATACGAAAGGATCTTCTGGAGCTGGTCGTTGGAGGCCTGCGCGCCGATCATCGTGTCCGTATCGAGCGGGTGACCCGGCACGATCTTCTCGGTGCGGGCGATGCCCGCTTCCAGGAATTCGCCGTAGTGCCCGCGCTGGATCAGCGCCCGCGAAGGACAGGTGCACACCTCGCCCTGGTTGAGGGCGAACATCGTGAAGCCCTCGAGCGCCTTGTCGCGGAAGTCGTCGTCGGCCGCCCAGACGTCGTCGAAGAAGATGTTCGGCGACTTGCCGCCGAGTTCCAGGGTGACCGGTTTGATGTTCTCCGAGGCGTACTGCATGATCAGCCGCCCCGTCGTGGTCTCGCCGGTGAACGCGATCTTCGCGACGCGCGGGCTGGAGGCGAGCGGCTTGCCCGCCTCCACGCCGAAGCCGTTGACGATGTTGACGACGCCCGGCGGCAGCAGATCGGCGACCAGACTCAGCCAGAAGTGGATGGACGCCGGGGTCTGTTCGGCCGGCTTGAGCACCACCGCGTTGCCCGCGGCCAGCGCGGGCGCCAGCTTCCAGGTCGCCATCAGGATCGGGAAGTTCCAGGGGATGATCTGGCCCACGACGCCCAGCGGCTCATGGAAGTGGTACGCGATGGTGTCGTCGTCGACCTCGCTGAGCGAGCCCTCCTGGGCGCGCAGAGCACCGGCGAAGTAGCGGAAGTGGTCGATGGCGAGAGGGATGTCGGCGGCCAGGGTCTCGCGGACCGGCTTGCCGTTCTCCCAGCTCTCGGCGACCGCCAGCTCCTCCAGATGAGCCTCCATCCGGTCGGCGATCCGCAGCAGGACCGTGGCGCGGTCGCCGGCGGAGGTGCGGCCCCAGGCAGGGGCTGCCGCGTGCGCCGCGTCCAGGGCGCGTTCGACGTCATCGGCGGTGCCGCGGGCTATCTCGGTGAAGGGGCGGCCGTTGACCGGGCTCGGGTTCTCGAAGTACTCGCCGCGAGCCGGCGGGACGTACTCGCCGCCGATCCAGTGGTCGTAGCGGGACTCGTACGAGACGATCGCGCCGTCACTGCCCGGCGCTGCGTATCGGGTCATCTCCATGGCCTCCCGGTGAGGGTGCCGCCCGCCTTTGGACGGCGCTCGCCGCGAGGCTAGGAGCCCGGACGTTGCAACCAGGTTGCGGTGCCGGGAGGGTCAGGACTCCTTGATCATGTCTGAGCACTTCTCGCCGATCATCATCGTCGTGATGCACGGATTGACCGCGGGCAGGAACGGCATCACCGACGCGTCGGCCACCCGCAGTCCGGTGACTCCCTTGACCCGCAGCTGCGGGTCGAGCGGCGAGTCCACGTCGCCCGCCGCGCCCATCCGTACGGTGCCCGCCGGGTGGTAGACGGTGTTGTGCGTCTCGCGGATGTACCCGAACAGCTCGTCGTCGGACTGGAGCGCCGGGCCGGGAGCGAGTTCCTTGCCCGCCCACTCCGCCATCGGGGTCTTCGAGGCGATCTTGCGGGCGAGGCGCAGACCGTAGGTCATCACCCGCATGTCGTGCTCGTGCGTGAAGTAGCGCGGGTCGACCTTCGGCTTGTCCCTGAAGTCGCGGGTGCGCAGCCGCACCGTGCCCATGGACCTGGCGCGGGTGACGTTGGGGGTGAGGCAGAAGGCGTTGTCGGCAGTCGGGTAACCGCGCCGGTAGGTGTTCATGTCGAAGGGCACCGAACCGTAGTGGAACATCAGGTCCGGCCGGTCCAGGCCCGGTTCGGTGTCCGCGAAGATGCCGATCTCCCACCACTGGGTGGAGGAGGTGACCATGGGCTGCTTCGCCTCCCACATGATCACGCCCTCCGGATGGTCCTGGAGATGCGAGCCGACACCGGGGGAGTCCACCCGCACCTCGATGCCCGACTCCCGCAGATGCTCGGCCGGTCCGATGCCCGAGAGCATCAGCAGCTTCGGCGAGTCGATGGCACCGCAGGAGACGATCACCTCGCGGCGCGCCGAGACCGTACCGCTGTGAACCGTGTCGGGCTCCAGATACTCCACACCCGTGCAGCGCCGGGTCCCGTTGAACAGCAGCCGCTTGGCCTGCAGCCCCGTACGCACCTCCAGGTTCGGCCGCTTGCCGAGGACCGGGTGCAGATACGACACCGACGCTGACGAACGCGTCCCGTCCTCACGGCAGTTGATCTGGAACCAGTGGGCGCCGCGCACCACCGTGGTGCCGGTGTTGAACGGCGTCGTGGGGATGTCCGCCGCCGCGCAGGCGGCCAGCAGCGCCGTACCGCACGGGTCGTTCGGCGGAACGGTACGGATGGTGACCGGGCCCGAGCGGCCGTGGTGGTCACCGGGCGCGTCATTGGTCTCCAGGCGCTGGTAGAGCGGGAAGCAGTCCTTGGCGCTCCACCCCGTACAGCCCAGCGCGCCCCACTCGTCGAGGTCCTCGGCCGGGGCCCAGAAGGCGATGCAGGAGTTGTGCGAGGAGCAGCCGCCGAGCACCTTCGCGCGGGCGTGCCGCATGAAGCTGTTGCCGTTCTCCTGCGGCTCCACCGGATAGTCCCAGTCGTAGCCCGACTCCAGCAGGGCCATCCACTTGTCCAGCCGGAGGATGTTGTCGTCGCCGACGTCGGACGGACCGGCCTCCAGCACACAGACGCTGACGGCCGGGTCCTCGGTCAGTCGCGCGGCGATGACGGCGCCGGCCGTGCCGCCGCCGACCACCACATAGTCGTACTCGTGGACGGGGCTCTCTGCGGGCATCGCGTCTCCAGGTTCGGGAGTCGTTCGGGGAGTCAGCGGCTGGCGGCGGGAGGCTCGTCCGTGACGACGGCTCGGTGCTCCTCGAGCACGCCCGTACGGTGCCGCTGTACGAACCAGTAGTAGGCGAAGCCGCCCACAGCGACCACACCGATGAACACGAAGGCGCCCCAGCGCAGATACCAGTGCTGCGCGCCGGTCGCGTTGTAGACCTCGGCGCGCGGCCAGGCGAGGTTCAAGGACATGGCCGCGCCCCACAGCACGGCGGCGATGTTGACGGGCAGTCCCCACCGGCCGAGCGAGAACTTCCCTTCGGCGGGCTGCCACTTGCCCCGCAGCCGCTGCACCAGCATGGGGAGAGTGACCATCAGATAGGCCAGATAGATCATGATGACCGCGATGCTCGTGATCACCGAGAAGATCTGCGGCTGGTTGATGTTGATGACCAGGATGACGACGCCGATCACGCCGATCACCACGGAGGGCACCACCGGCGTCTTGAAGCGCGGGCTGACCTTGGCCAGCACCGAGCCGGCGGGGAGGTTGTTGTCCCGTGCCATCGCGAACATCAGCCGGATGCCCGCCGCTTGCACCGCCAGTACGCAGACCGAAATCGCGACGACCACGCACCACAGGAAGATCTCGCCGATCGTCGAACCCAGCGTGTCCAGCACCACGAACTGCAGACCGACCGTCGACAGCTCCTCGGCGGCCAGGTCCTTCACGGCCATCAGCGCGAACAGCAGGATCAGACCGCCGATGATGAACGACGCCACCAGCGCGCGCAGGATGGCCCGCGGGGCGTTGCGGCTCGGATCGTGGGACTCCTCGCCGAGCGAGGACGCCGTGTCGAAGCCGTACATCACATAGGCCGAGGCCAGTGACGCGGTCAGGAACGCGCCGAAGTAGCCGAGGGTCCGGTCGCCACCCAGTCCGTAGGTGTCGGTGAGGACGGTGCTCGGGCCGCGGGTGATGTGCGCCGCGAGAAAGATGATCAGGGCTACGGCCGCGATCAGTTCGATGAAGACGCCCGACGAGTTGATACGGGCCATCAGTTTGACGCCGAAGGCGTTGATCGCCGTGGAGAAGAGGATGAGCACCGAGCCGAGCAGGACGGCGTTGGCGGCCGCATCGTTCTCGCCGGAGCCGTCGCCGACGAACTGGAACCAGTCGTCGATCTGCGGCAGCGTGATCTGGTACGCGAGCGCCACGGCGGACAGCGTCACCATCGTCGCAGTCATCATCATCCAGCCGCCGAGCCAGCCGACGTGCGGGCCGCCCATCTTCTTGGCCCAGTTGTAGATCGAACCGGCGACGGGGAAGCGGGCGGCGAGCTCGCAGAAGCACAGGGCCACCATCAGCTGACCGACGAAGACCATCGGCCAGGACCACCAGTAGGCGGGACCGCCGAAGGCGACGCCGAAGTAGAACAGCTGGAAGGTGCCGGTCAGGATCGAGATGTAGCTGATCCCGGCGGCGAAGGTGTGGAAGTTGCCGAGGGTGCGCCTGAGCTCGGGTTTGTAGCCGAGCTCGCCGAGCGCGTCGTCGTCGTGCTGGCTCTGCGTCCGGGCGGCGCCGGCGGGGCCTGTGGGGCCTGTGGGGTCCGGCCCTGGGCCGGCGTCCGTACTCATTCGAACCACCTCTGTGGACTCGGCGAGAGATTGCGCCAGATGTGCTTGGCCTCCTGGTACTCGGCCAGTCCGGCCGGGCCCAGTTCACGGCCGAAGCCGGACTGCTTCATACCGCCCCACTCCGCCTGGGGCACATACGGATGGAAGTCGTTGATCCACACGGTTCCGGCGCGCAGCCGGGACGCCACCCGGTGCGCCAGGGCGACGTCCTGCGACCAGACCGCTCCGGCCAGCCCGTAGACGGTGTCGTTGGCGAGCGCGACCGCCTCCGCCTCGTCGTGGAACCGCTCGACGGTCAGCACCGGGCCGAACGACTCGTCGCGCACCACGGACATGCCCGGCGCGCACTCGTCGAGGACGGTCGGCGGGTAGTAGAAGCCGTCCCGCAGGGCCGGGTCGTTGGGCCGCGCGCCGCCGCAGCGCAGCACCGCGCCCTCGGCCAGGCCGGCCGCCACATATGCCTCGACCTTGTCGCGGTGCGCGGCGGAGATCAGCGGTCCGGTGCGGGCGTTCTCGTCGAACGGGCCGCCGAGCCGGATCTGCTGAGCCTTGACCACCAGCTTGTCGACGAACCGGTCGTGCAGTTCGTCCTGGACCAGCAGCCGCGCCCCGGCCGAGCAGACCTGGCCGGAGTGCAGGAACACCGCCATCAGCGCGTAGTCGACCGCTGCTTCGTAATCGGCGTCGGCGAAGACGATGTTCGGGTTCTTGCCGCCCAGCTCCAGGGCGATCTTCTTCACGGTGGGGGCGGCGGCCGCCATGATGCGGCGCCCCGTGACCAGCCCGCCGGTGAAGGAGACCAGGTCGACCCGGGGGTCCTCACTGAGCGGCGCGCCCGCGGTGGGGCCCGCGCCGAGCACCAGGTTGGCGACGCCGTCGGGCAGTCCGGCCTCGGTCAGCAGCCGCATCAGGATCATGGCGGTGTGCGGGGTGAGCTCGCTGGGCTTGAGTACGAAGGTGTTGCCCGCGCCGAGTGCCGGGGCGACCTTCCAGGCGGTCTGCAGCAGCGGATAGTTCCATGGAGTGATCAGCGCGCACACGCCGACCGGCTCGTGCACCACTCGGCTGTCCGCATCGGAGTTGCCGGTGTCGACGATCCGGTCGCTGCCGCCCGAGGCCGTCAGATTGCCGAAGTAGCGGAAGCAGTTGGCGATGTCGTCCATGTCGTACTCGCTCTCCACGAGCCGCTTCCCTGTGTCCAGGGATTCGGCGCGGGCGAGTGCGTCCTTGTCTCGTTCCAGCAGGTCGGCGACGCGCAGCAGCAGGCGGCCGCGCTCGGCGGCGGGAGTGCCGGGCCAGGGTCCGCGGTCGAAGGCGTCGCGGGCGGCGGCGATCGCCGCGGCGGCGTCCTTCGGCCCTGCCTCGTCGACCGTCGCGACCAGGGTGCCGTCCGCCGGGCAGCGGATCTCACGAACCTGCCCGTCGGCAGCGGCGGTCCACTTACCGCCGATGAACAGCTCCGGCATGGGGGCTCCTCCGGGCTCGGATGGGCGGGGCACCCGCCAGCGGCCAGGCCGGGGGATGCCCTTGTGGTGCTCCACCCACTGACAGTAAGGAGATCGGGCCGTGTTCGCAGTGTGGGAGCCGTCATCCGGTGAGGAAAGGGTCGGGACGGGTCAGGAATTGTCCACTGTCCACATGTTCGAACACCGCCCGCTCGGCGCGGTGCGGCAGCCGCTACGAACCCTGCCAGCCGTCGAGTTCGCGCACGCGCGCGAGCGCGGCCGGACGCTGCGGTACGGGCAGTACGGAGGCCAGCGCCCGCCACACCGGGAGGTCGTCCTCGCCCCACGGGCTGTACGCCCAGTCGGCCAGCAGCCCCGGATCCCCGCGCGCGATCAGTGCCGCCCGCAGCTGGTCCTCCAGACGGCCGCGCAGCCGGGCCACCGCCGGAGCCTGAGAGGCCGGCAGCAGCGGACCGGCGTACGCGCTCAGCGCCCCGGTCACCGCACCCGACGCCAGCCGCCGCCCCACTGTGTCGAAGTCCGCGTCCACCGCCACGGCGAGCCGGTACGGGCGCGAGCGCAGCAGCTCAGGACCGAGCAGGCCGCGCAGCCGGGAGAGCTCGGCCCGCAGCGTGACCGGGGTGACCGACTCGTCCTCGTACAGCTCCACCAGCAGCTCGTCGCCGCCGATGCCCTCCGGGTGGCGGGCCAGTACCACGAGGATCTCGCTGTGCCGGCGGCTGAGGCGCACCTTGCGCCCGTCGGCCACCAGCAGCGCCTCGTCCCGGCCCAGCGCCGACAGTCGCACACAGCCGGCCGCGGGCGGTGGGGCGAGCAGCGCGAGCTGCGACTCGGCGGCCCGCGCCACCGCCCCGACGAACGCGAGACTGTGCGGATGCGCCAGCCGGTCACCACCGGTGATGTCCACCGCGCCGAGCAGCCGCCCGGTGGCCGGATCGTGGATGGGAGCCGCAGCGCACGTCCAGGGGTGCACCGGCCGCCGGAAGTGCTCGGCGGCGAAGACCTGCACGGGCCGGTCCACCGTGATCGCCGTGCCCGGGGCGTTCGTCCCGGCGGCGGCCTCGGCCCAGCGGGCGCCCGGCACGAAGTTCATCCGGCCGGCCTGGAGGCGGGTGGCCGCGGGGCCTTCCACCCACAGCAGGCGCCCGTTCGCGTCGCAGACCGCGACCAGATGTTCGCCGTCCCTGGCGTACGCGCCCATCAGCTCCCGGACCAGCGGCATCACCCGTGCCAGCGGATGACTCTCGCGGTACGCCCCCAGGTCGTCGGCGGCCAGCTCGACACCCGCCGTACCCTCCGGGCTGACATGAGCACGGGCCGAACGCCGCCAGGAATCGGCCACCACGGAACGAACCGGCCGCTCCACCGGCCCGCCGTCAGATACGCGTCGTACGCCCGCCGCAGTGCGGCGAGCCGCTCCGCCGGATCCGCGCCGGACTCCAGGGCCACCCATGCGTCGCTCAACTCGGCCTCCCTCACCCATCGTGAACCCATACGCGAGGACCGACAAGCGTCCCCGCGTCAGGCGAAGTTGACCAGCCGGATATAGCGCACCCAGTCCCAGAACAGGCCGGGGTCGGTGTGGTCGGCGCCCGGCACCTCGTTGTGGCCGATGATGTGCTCCCGGTCCTTGGGAATGCCGTACCGGTCGCAGACCCGGGCGGTGAGCGCTGCCGACCGCTCGTACATCGCGTGGGTGAAGTACTGCGGCTTGTCCACCCAGCCCTCGTGCTCGATGCCGACGCTGCGCGTGTTGTAGTCCCAATTGCCCGCGTGCCAGGCGACGTTGCTCTCCCGTACGCACTGCGCGACACAGCCGTCCGACGAGCGGACCACATAGTGCGCGGAGACCTGCTTCGCCGGGTTCTGGAAGATCCCGATGGTGTCGGCGAAGGCCTCCTGGGTCACATGGATGACCACGTACTGGACCGGATACTCCGCAGGGCGGTCGGACACCGTGTAGTTGACGCTCGTGGCGGGCGTCCAGTGGGCCGACGGATGGTCGGTGTCGGCTCGGGCGGCGGCCTGTGCGCGGGCGGCGGGCAGCAGTACACCGGTGGCGGCCGCGGCGGCGGCGCCCCGGATCAGTCCTCGACGGTCCATGGGACCTCTCCTGGTGGGGGTCAGGGAAGTACGGCGGCGACCGTCCGCGGATGGCGGTGGAGGCCGCCATGAGGATCTCCCGTCGGCAGCCACTCCTTGCGGATCTGGCGACACCGGTGCAATTGGTGTCGCGGACATGGGGGAGCGGAGCCCCGCCCGGGACACGCGTACGCGGTCCGGCCGTTCAGCCGGTCTCGCCCAGCGCCCCCGCCAGCGCCGCCGCCGGATCGTGGTCCGCCGGACCGGCCGGTGCCCAGCGGCCGCGCTCCTTGCGGTACGGCCACCAGCGGCCGTCACGGCCCACCCGTAGCTGGGCCTCCGCGCCCACCACCGTCCAGCGGCCCGAACCGCCCGCCCGCAGCTGTGGACGGTCCGCCTCCTCCCAGGCCTCGGCGAGCAGAGTCCGCGCCCGTGCGAGTGCCTCCGGCTCCGGTGTCCACTCCTCCTCGAGCACCGAGAGCGCGGCAGCGCCGCCGTAGTGCCAGGCACGTACGGCCAGGTCCAGTTCGGCGCGCTGCCGGTCGGTGCCGGTGGCGAGACGACCCGCGATCGCCGGGCCGGCCGCTGCCGCCAGCCGTACCGCATCCTGGTCGAGCGTCAACTCGGGCTCCAACGGCTGCTGTTCATGCCCGGGTGACAGCGCGTCCGAGAGGGCGCGATACGCCCGCGCCGCCGCGTCCGCGGCCAGGAACTCCAGGGCCGCGGAGTCGATCCCCGGCGCCGGAGCGGTCTCCGTGTCCAGGGCGGGTGGCGCTCCGGGCTCACCCGGCAGCGGTGGGGGAGCGGGCAGCGGCGGCAGGATGTCCCGCGCCGCGAACACCTCGTCGGCGCGCACGCCCTGAGTCTGCTGCGTCTCCTGTGCCTCCTCGGCCTCCGGCGCCCCGGCGGTCGCCCGCGCCACGCTCCGTATCTGCAGCTCGTCCAGCAGCCGGCGCTCCCCGCGCCCGCGCATCAGCAGCAGTACGAACGGATCCTGGTCGAGCAGCCGCGCCACCTGGTAGCACAGCGCCGCCGTGTGCGGGCAGTGGTCCCACGCCTCGCAGCTGCATTCGGGCTCCAAGTCACCGATGCCCGGGAGCAGTTCGACCCCGGCGGCCGCCGCGTCCTCCACCAGGTGCGGCGGCATCTCCCGGTCGAGGAGCGCCGCGATATGCCCCGCGCGGTCGACCGCCATGTCCAGGAAGCGATCCCACTCCTCCTCGCTCAGCTCCTGGAGCAGCACATCGCTGCGCTGGGCGGTGCCGTCCCGGTCCCGTACGACCGCGGTGATCCGCCCGGGACGTACCGAGACCGCACCGACGGCTCCCTCGCGCGCCTGCCTGCGGCCCTTCTTCAGCTGCTCGCCGTCGAGCGCGGTGTCCTCCAGCGCCTTGAGCCAGGCCCGGCCCCACCAGGTCAGCGCGAAGCCCCGGCCCCGCGCGGGCGGCAGCGCCGCGAACGTCCGCTCATTCTCGTCCCTGCAGCTCATCGCCCGCTCCCTCGCAGCTCCACCAGATCCGCCAGCTCGGCGTCGGTCAGTTCGGTCAGCGCGGCCTCACCGGAGCCGAGGACCGAGTCCGCCAACTCCCGCTTGCGCGCGAGCATGTCGGCGATCCGGTCCTCGATGGTGCCCTCGGCGATCAGCCGGTGGACCTGCACGGGGCGGTCCTGCCCGATGCGGTACGCACGGTCGGTGGCCTGCGCCTCGACGGCCGGGTTCCACCAGCGGTCGTAGTGCACGACATGCTCGGCGCGGGTCAGGTTCAGACCCGTGCCCGCGGCCTTCAACGACAGCAGGAAGACGGGCACTTCACCGTCCTGGAAGCGGTTCACCATCGCCTCGCGCTCGGCGATCGGCGTGCCGCCGTGCAGGAACTGGGTGCGCACGCCGCGGGTCGCCAGATGCTGCTCGAGGAGCCGCGCCATCCGGACGTACTGCGTGAAGACCAGCACGCTCGCGTCCTCGGCCAGGATGGTGTCGAGGAGCTCGTCCAGCAGTTCCAGCTTGCCCGAGCGGTCCGGGATACGCGGCCGCTCCTCCTTCAGGTACTGCGCCGGGTGGTTGCAGATCTGCTTGAGCGCGGTGAGCAGCTTCACCACCAGACCGCGCCGCTCCATGCCGCCGGCCTCCGAGATCGCCGCGAGGGTCTCGCGCACCACCGCCTCGTACAGACCTGTCTGCTCCGTGGTCAGCGACACGGCCCGGTCGGTCTCGGTCTTCGGCGGCAGCTCGGGCGCGATGCCCGGGTCGGACTTGCGCCGGCGCAGCAGGAACGGCCGTACCAGCGCGGCGAGTCGCTGGGCGGTGGCCGGATCGTTGCCGCTCTCCACCGCCTGTGCGTAGCGCGTACGGAAGGTGCCGAGCTTCCCGAGCAGCCCCGGCGTGGTCCAGTCGAGGATGGCCCACAGCTCGGAGAGGTTGTTCTCCACGGGCGTGCCGGTGAGTGCGACGCGCGCCTTCGCGCCGATGGTGCGCAGCTGCCCGGCCGTGGCGGAGTACGGATTCTTCACGTGCTGTGCCTCGTCGGCGACGACCATGCCCCACGCCACCCCGCCGAGCTTCTCGGCGTCAAGACGCATCGTGCCGTACGTCGTGAGTACGAACTCCCCGTCCGCCAGGGCGTCGAGACCGCGCGAGGCGCCGTGGAAGCGTCGCACCGGGGTGCCGGGCGCGAATCTCTCGATCTCGCGCTGCCAGTTGCCCATCAGGGATGTCGGACAGACGACGAGGGTGGGGCCCGCGGCCGAATCGTCGGTCTGCCGGTGCAGATGGAGCGAGATGAGCGTGATGGTCTTGCCGAGGCCCATGTCGTCGGCGAGACAGCCGCCGAGGCCGAGCGAGGTCATCAGGTTCAGCCAGTTGAGGCCGCGCAGCTGGTAGTCGCGCAGGGTCGCCGCGAGGGCCGCGGGCTGCCCGATCTCCTGCCGACCGCCCTCGGGATCGGCGAGCCGGTCGCGCAGCCGGGCCGGCCACCCCGACGCCTGTACGTCGATACGGCGGCCGTCGACCTCGGCCGAGCCCGTCAGTACGGCGCCGAGCGCGTCGACCGGGGTCAGTTTGCGGTCCTGGCTCGCGCGGGCGCGCCGGGCCTCCTCGGGGTCGATGAGCACCCATTGGTCGCGCAGGCGCACGACGGGGCGGTTGGCTTCGGCGAGGTGGTCGAGTTCGGCGCGGGTGAGCTGCTGATCGCCGAGCGCGAACAACCAGTTGAAGGCGAGCAGGGCATCCGCGGACAGGAAGGAAGGAAGCCCGGACTCGTCCTTCTGCGAGCCCCTCGTCCGGGAGCCGTTGCCCTCGATCTCGCCGTGGGGCGGGCCGATCACGGCACGCGCGGTGAGTTTGCGCGCCATCTCCTTCGGCCAGTGGACCTCGACACCGGTCGTCGCCAGCGTCCGGGCCGCCTCGCCGAGCAGCTCGGTGACCTCCTCGTCGGCGAGCTCGATCGCGTCCGGCACGGCTGCGTGGAGCAGCGGAGTGAGCGGGGGCCAGGCGCGGGCGGCGCGACGCAGCGCCAGCAGGGCGTCCAGCCGTGCGCGCGGCCCGAACACCGGAACCGACCGGCCTGCGCCCGCGGCCGCCCGGCTCGCACCCGCCCAGACCTCGGCGGCGTCCGCTACGAGGGCCGGGTCGCTGACGCTGTGCATCTGCAGGACGGCACGGAAGCCAGGTCCCACGCCCTCCGTTTCGGCCTGCTCAAGCCCCGGGAGCTCGATGCGCAGGGAGAGCCGTACACCCGCGTCATTTCCTGCCGCGATGTCCGCGGCCCAGGCACGCTGGTCGGGCAGATGCTGCGGCTCGCGTGCCGCGAAGGCGGGGCCGCCCGCGGCGATCGGCGCCGCGGGCGTGCGCGGCAGTCCGTCGGCCACCGCGTCGAGGAACGCCCGCAGCAGCCGTTCCGGTTCCGGGAGCGGAACGGGATCGGCGGTGGCGTCCAGGGGCACGGCGTGCGCGGCGGGCGGCATCGAGGCCGCGAGCGTCCGCACCCGCTCCAGGTCCTCGTGAGTCAGCGGTCCGACCCGCCAGGCGTCCTGTTCGGTGGCGGTGAGACCCGGCAGCAGCAGCCCGCGTGCGACGAGTTGGAGGGCGAGGACCGTGGCCGCGCCCCAGAAGGCGGTGGCCGGGGAGGCGTTCGCCGAGGCGCGCGCCCTGGTGAGCACCGGCAGCGCGTCCCGTACGGACAGCAGCAGCGCCGGGACGGCACGGGGGCGGGCATCGTCCCCGACGACGGTCAGCGGCTCGACGGAGCCGCGCGCTGCCGGGTGGGGCGGAGCAGGGAGCTCGCCGCCGTCGGGACGCCAGAAGGCGATCCGGCCGGCGCGGGACGGGTCACCGGGAAGGAAGACCGTGGAGCAGCGGGCGAGTTCGCCGAGAGCGGGTTCGATGGGACGAGGGTCGGCGGGACGGTCTTCGGCGGGACGGTCTTTGGTGGGACGGTCTTTGGTGGGACGGAGTTCGGTGGTCGGGGAGGGCGTTGCCGCGGGGAGCCTGTGCACAGCGATGACGCATTCCTCAAATTTGACTACTGCGGACCGGAATCGCCGAGGGTACCCCACGCCATAGCCCCGACGGAGGCGGCAGGTCTGTGACCTCACCCACATGGGACGCCCGGGGTGGAGCCAGCACCACCCCCCGACACGGGCTGGCCCCAGAGGTGTCCGGGTGGTGGCGTCATGGTCGCGAAGGGGCACTGAAACATACGTTTGCTGAGGTCAGCGCGGTACGCACAGCAGCCGTACGGCCCTACAGACCGGAGTCAGCCATGCCTCAGGCCACCGCCACCCTCGCGGCCCCCGCACCCGCGCCACCCGCCCCCGGCGCTGGGGCGCGGCGAGGCGCCGGGAGCGACTTCGCACCGCTCCTGCGGACCGTGAGGGAGCAAGGTCTCCTCGAGCGCCGCGCAGGCTGGTACGCCCGTGGCATCATCGTGAATCTTCTCGGCCTCGCCGCCGTGATCACGGGCATGGCCCTGATCGGCGGCTCGTGGTGGGTGCTGCTGTTCGCACCGCTGCTGGCCGTCCTGTCCGCCCGTACGGCCTTCTTCGGCCATGACGCCGGACACGCGCAGATCACCGGCGACCGCCGCAAGAGCCGCGCCATCCAGCTCGTCCACGCCAACCTGTTGCTCGGCATGAGCCAGGAATGGTGGAACGACAAGCACAACCGGCACCACGCCAACCCGAACCACATAGAGAAGGACCCCGATGTCGCGGCCGACATCCTGGTCTTCACGCAGAAGCAGGCCACGGGCCGTGCCGGCTTCCGTGGCCGGCTCACCCGCCACCAGGCCTGGCTGTTCTTCCCGCTGACCACCCTCGAGGGCATCGCGCTGAAGATCTACGGATTCCAGGCCGTGTTCTCCAAGGAGGCGCGCACCCGCCAGACCACCCGCGAGCGCGCCGTCGAAGGCCTGCTGCTCATCGCGCATGCCGCCGCCTACGTCACCCTGCTGCTGACCACCATGGCCCTGGGCCACGCCGTGGTCTTCGCGCTCATTCACCAGATGCTCCTCGGACTCCACCTCGGAATGGCCTTCGCGCCGAACCACAAGGGGATGGAGATGGCCGACGAGGAGAGCGGCCAGGGCTGGGGGCATCTGCGCCGGCAGGTCCTCACCTCGCGCAACATTCGCGGCGGCCTCGTCACGGACTGGTTCCTCGGCGGACTCAACTACCAGATCGAGCACCATCTCTTCCCGAGCATGCCGCGTCCCCACCTGCGGCTCGCCCAGCCGTTGGTGCGGGCCCACTGCCGCTCGCTCGGCGTCACCTACACCGAGACGGGGCTGATCGACTCGTACCGGCAGGCACTGACTCATATGCACGAGGTCGGCGAACCGCTGCGCGCCGACGCATAGTGGAACCGTGGGGCGCGTGCGCGCGTTCTCACAGCAGGAGCGGCCACGGCCGCGGAGGAGGCGTCGAGATGTCGACACGTACAAAGATCGTGATAGGGGGAGTGGCCGTAGGCCTGCTCCTGTGGCCGTTGATCGGCTTCTGGCTGTCGCTGCTGGTGGTGCTCGGTGTGCCGGCGGTGGCGTATCTGACACTTGACCCCAGCCAGCGCCGCAGGCTCCGCCGTATCTCCCGCAAGGAGATCGGCCGCTGACCGGGGCTCCCTGAGCCGGATTCCCTGACTGGAGCTCCCTGACCGTGCCGGTATAGGGTCGGAAACGATCACTGGTTCGGGAGAGGGGAGCTCCACGTGATGGGTGCAGCGGTCACGACGGTCAGCAGCAACGGCGAGTACTCGTTCACCAAGCCGAACCGGGACAGCATCACGCTGCTGGCCGGACTCGGGGTGGCGGGGGACGTCCACGCGGGGGTGACGGTCAAGCACCGATCCCGGGTCGCGCAGGACCCGACCCAGCCGAATCTGCGTCAGGTCCATCTCATCCACCAAGAGCTCTTCGCGGAGCTGGCGGAGGCCGGTTTCGAGGTCGCCCCCGGCGACCTCGGCGAGAACATCACGACCAGCGGCATCGACCTGCTCGCACTGCCCACGGGCACGGTGCTGCGGCTCGGCGAGGAAGCGGTCGTGGAGGTCACGGGCCTGCGCAATCCGTGCCTGCAGATCGACGCTTTCCAGGACGGTCTGCTCAAGCAGGTCGTGGGCAGGGACGAAGCCGGCGAGATCGTACGCAAGGCGGGGATCATGAGCGTCGTCAGGGCGGGCGGAGTGATCCGGCCCGGCGACCCGATCACCGTCGAGCTGCCGACCGGGGCGCACCGGCCGCTCGAGCGGGTCTGAGCGGCCACGGGGAAGCCCGGGCGGCGTTCGCGGGCCGATGGCTGTCGCCTGGCTGCGTTGTCGTCAGTCGCCGACGCTCCGCGTGGACTCTCCCCCTGCCTTCGGCGGGGGGACCCCCATCCTCCGCCTTGCCGGACTCGGCCCTCCCCCGTAGCCCTGCGGACACGGGGGTGCCCCCACCTTCAACCACCCGGACTTCCCCGACACCGCTTAGGCCCTGTCCGGCCTCGAGTCCGAGGTGCGAGGTGTTGCTCGGGCCGGTTCAGGCGGGGCGTACGGCGATCTTGTCGAGTGATTCGAGCAGCCCCGGGAGCTCGGGTCCCCGGCCCACCGGCAGCACCTCGCACGGCTCGTCGTCCAGGAGCACAAAAGCGATGTCGTCGGTCCTGGCGACCATGGACCAGCCAGGACCGTCGGCCCGCAGGGTCCGCGCTCCGTTCGGGGCGAAACTGGAGCGGACCCGTCCGGTCGGCGGGGCCGACTCCAGATACTCGCGCGCCTCCTTCAGCGCGCGCCGCACACCCGCATGACCCGCCTTCGGTTCCGGTTTCGGTTCCTCTTTCCGGTCGCCCTCGGACGTGCCGGAGACATCCGACGTGTCCGGAGTGGCCGAGGCGCCGATCATCTCGTCGTCGCCGATCTGTTGCCGCCACTGCGCCCACTGGAGCGCGATCTCGTCCGCCCCGAGCCGGCGCTGCGCAGGCCCCCAGCCATCCGGGTCGGGCGGCGCCAGCGGCGGCCGGTCGCCCTCCTCGGGCGCTGGATCGTGCGGTGCGGGCACGCCGGGCGCGGCGACCGCGACTGCCAGCGGCCAGCCGGGCAGCGCGGCGATCATCGTGCGCTCGCCGGGCGACAGGTCGTACTCCATGCCGCAGTCCCAGGACGCGATCGCGACGGCGACCAGCGACACATCGTCGACGACGACCGTCCACCGGGCGCCCTCGGAGTCCTGGCCGAGCACCAGCCCGTACCCCTCGGCGCAAGGCTCGAGGTTCAGCGCCGCGCACGCGGCCGGGAAGTCGTCGCCGAGCACGCTCGGGAACTGCGCCGGCGTCAGCAGCACTGCGGTCAGCACATACAGCGCGTCCTCGTCGACGGCGTCATCCGTCCCGCCCACAGCACCCTCCCTGTCCCGATCGTTCGTCGGCGCACCTTAACCAGTGGGTAACCCTGTCGTCGAGTGCCTCAGGGCAGGAAAATGCTCCGGTCTGACCGGCCGGTGCCAGGCGGGCGGGCAGGGTGTCGGGCGGCGGGCAGGCCGGGTGTCAGGCGGCGGGCAGTCCCAGGAGACTGCGTGCCACGGTCTGCGGGGACTCGTCCCGCTCGCGGGCGAGGGCGATGACCGCGCGGCAGGCCAGTTCGTTGACGCCGAAGCTGAGCGCCTCGGGGGACACCCAGGTCACCGCCTCGTCGATCTGCTCCTGGTCCTCCTCCGCGCACCCCGACACATAGACCGCCGCGGCCTCGAAGATGTTGTGCTGCCGGGCCGGGGGCCGGACGACCGGCACGTCCTCGGGCCGGTTCGCGACGAACTTGCGGAGCCTGCGGATTCTGTTGAACACCCGGACCACCTTCCCCCAGTGCGGCGGCTGCCGCCGATCATCCAAGTTTCGCATCCCTGCGCGGAGTTGGAACAGAGGTGGCAAAGCGGCCGAAACGGGAGGCGCTCAGTCCTGACGGACGGCGACAGCGAGGAAGCGGGAGTCCTCGTCCACGTACGAGGTCAGCCGCCAGCCCGAACCGGTCAGCAGGGCGCGGAGCCTGGGCTCGGCGCGCAGATCGTCCTCGCTGATCTGCCGGCCCTGGCGGGTGGCGAGGGCCGCCCTGCCGATGGGGTGGAACAGCGCCAGCCGCCCGCCCGGCCGCACCACCCGTCGCAACTCCCGTACATTCGCCTCGGGTTGAGGAAGATGGGCGATAAGGCCCGCGGCGAACACCGCGTCGAGCGACTCCGTACGCAGCGGCAGCCGGGCCACATCGGCGAGCAGCAGCAGTCCGCTGCCCCCGCGCCCGGCGCGCAGCGCGGCATCCAGCATCGCGGGCGTCAGATCGGCCCCGAGCACAGTGCCCCGCGGTCCCACGGCGGACCTCAGCGGGGGAAGGGCGCGACCGGTGCCGCAGCCCGCGTCGAGTACGGCGTCGCCGGGCCGCAGCCCCAGCTCGGCGACGGCGGCGGCGTAGGCCGGACCGTCGCCGGCGAAGCGTGTGTCCCAGTCCGCGGCGCGGGCGCTGAAGAATTCCTGCACATGCGTGTGGTCGTCGGCCATGAGGACATGATCCCTCAGCCATCAGGCGACCGTACGGTGCACACGTTCGAGCGCGGCACGATCGTTCTGACACCTCTCTCTGTCATATTCCATCAGCTTTCGAAATGCGCCCCAGGCGCACGCCCCCTTTGGGTCTAGCGTCGCTGAGCCATGGGACACCTGGACCACGCCGCCTTCGGTTTGCTGACACCCGTGCTGTCGTACGCGATGGCCGTCATCGGCGCCGCCCTCGGGCTGCGCTGTACCGTGCGCGCGCTCGGCACGAGCGGACGCTCCCGCCGGAACTGGCTGATCACCGCCGCGTCCGCGATCGGCACCGGCATCTGGACGATGCACTTCGTCGCCATGCTCGGCTTCGCCGTACGCGGCACCGACATCCGCTACAACGTGCCGCTGACCATCCTCAGCCTGCTCGTCGCCATGCTGGTCGTCGGCGCCGGAGTCTTCTGCGTCGGCTACGGCTTCGGCCGGGACCGGGTCACCGCCCTGCTGGTCGGCGGCCTCACCACCGGGCTCGGCGTCGCCAGCATGCACTACCTGGGCATGGCCGCCCTGCGACTGCACGGCTCCGTGCACTACGACCCGCTGCTCGTCGCGCTGTCCGTCGGCATCGCCGTGGTCGCGGCGACCGCGGCCCTGTGGGCGGCGCTCAACATCAAGTCGCCGATCGCTGTCGCCGTCGCCTCGCTCGTCATGGGAGCGGCGGTCAGCAGCATGCACTACACCGGAATGCTCGCGGTCAGCGTGCAGGTCGAGCCGTCCGGTGGCGAACTGCCCGGGGCCACGGCGATGCAGTTCATCTTCCCCCTCGCCGTCGGCCTCGGGTCCTATCTCTTCGTCACCTCGGCCTTTGTCGCGCTCTCCCCGACGGAGCGCGAGCGCGCCGCCTACACCTCGGCCGAGCGGCCGGCCGAAGCCGTGCCCGCGGCAGCCGCTACCGCCCCCGCGGCCCGTCCCGCGAGCACCACCAACGTCACCAACATCACCACCAACGCCACCGCCTAGCCGGCCCGGCTGCGGCACCCCGAGCCCCGTATCCGGAACGAGGAGGCCATGCGCACACCGCAGGACCCGGGCACTGACGCCCGCCCCGCTGCCACCCGCGCCCCCGGTGGCAACCCGAGGGCGGCGCGCGCACGCCGGGCCGCCCGCCGTCGAACACACCGGACAGGAACCGCGGGAGGGCATACCGCTGCCCCCGGCCCCGATACGAGAACGATGGCTGCTGCGCCCCGGGACCGTACGAGCGAAGATCATCTCCCTGCTGATGGTGCCCGTCGTCTCGCTGCTCGCCCTCTGGGGATTCGCCACCGTCACCACCGCCCAGGACGTCTCGCGACTGCGCCAGTTGCAGCGCGTCGACACCCAGGTCCGCGAACCCGTCAGCGACGCCGTCGTGGCCCTGCAGGCCGAACGGCGCGCGGCGGTACGACAGGTGGCCGCCCCGTCGCAGGAGCGCGCCGCCGCACTCCAGCAGGAGGCCCGGCGCACCGACGCCGCCGTGCAGCGGTTGCGCCTCGACGACCGGCACACGGTCGTCGCCGGCGGTGACGTCCCGGCCGCCGTCACAGGACGGCTCGCGGAATTCGTCACCCGCGTGGAGAAACTGCGCACCCTCCGCACCGCGGTCATCGGCCGCAAGGCCACCTGGGACGCGACTTACGAGCAGTACACCGGGTCCGTCACCGCCGCGTTCGGCGTCTTCGGCGCGCTCACCGGCATCCAGGACACCGGCCCCGGCTCCGACGCCCGCGTACTGCTCGAGTTCGCCCGGTCCGGCGAGATGCTCGCCCGCGAGGACGCACTCCTGACCTCGGCCCACCTCACCAGGTCCCTCGGCGCCGAACGGCTGCGGCTCTTCACCGGAGCCGTCTGGACCCGCAGGAGCCTCGCGGAATCGGCCGCCACCGACCTGCGCGGCCCGGAGCGCACCGCCTGGCGCGAACTCACCGCACAGAGCGCCTACCGGCAACTCCAGGCGGCCGAGGACAAGGTGCTCGCCGCCCCGGCCGGCCTCAAGGCGGCGGAGATCGTCCCGGCCACCGCCTGGGACACGGCACACACCGCCGTCAGCACCCGGCTGCGCGCCATCGAGACGGACGCCCGCCGCGTCGCCGCCGACAGGGCCGACCCCGTCTCCGGCGGCATCCTCACCCCGGCCGGAGCCGCCGTGCTCCTCGGACTCGCAGCAGTCGCCGCCTCCCTGGTCATCTCCGTACGCATCGGCCGCGCCCTCGTCGTGGAACTGATCAGCCTGCGCAACAGCGCCCTCGAGATCGCCCGGCACAAACTGCCGCACGCCATGCGCCGGTTGCGTACCGGCGAAGAGATCGACATCCAGGCCGAAGCCCCGCCGGGACCGGCGGCCCAGGACGAGATCGGCCAGGTCGGTGAGGCGCTCGGAACCGTCCACCGGGCGGCACTGAGCGCCGCCGTCGAACGGGCCGAACTCGCCGGCAGCATCTCCGGCGTCTTCGTCAACCTCGCCCGCCGCAGCCAGATCCTGGTCCACCGCCAGCTCACCCTGCTCGACACCATGGAGCGCCGCGCCGACGACCCGAGCGAACTCGGCGACCTCTTCCGCCTCGACCACCTCACGACGCGTATGCGCCGGCACGCCGAAAGCCTGATCATCCTGTCCGGCGCCGCGCCCGGGCGCGCCTGGCGCATGCCCGTCCCGCTGACCAGTGTCGTACGAGCCGCGGTCTCCGAAATCGAGGACTACGCGCGCGTGGAGGTCCGGCAACTCCCCGAGACCGCCATCACCGGAGCGGCCGTGGCCGACGTCACCCATCTGCTGGCCGAACTCGTCGAGAACGCGGCACAGTTCTCCCCGCCGCACACCAAGGTGCGCGTCAGCGGTGAACCCGTCGGGAACGGCTACGCCCTCGAGATCGAGGACCGCGGCCTCGGCATGGGCAAGGAGGTGCTCACCGAAGCCAACCGCCGACTGGAGGAGTCGGAAGCCCTCGACCTCTTCGACAGCGACCGGCTCGGCCTCTTCGTCGTCAGCCGGCTCGCCCTGCGCCGCGAGATCAAGGTCCACTTGCGTACCTCTCCGTACGGCGGCACGACCGCGGTGGTACTCCTGCCGACCTCACTCCTGCAGAGCGCCCTCACCGTCCCGCCGGCCCCCCGCCCCGACCCGGCCGACGAGAAGCGCCCCGCCGCCGCCACCGAGCCGGTTCCGCGTACCAACGGCACACCCGTCCCGGCCGCCGCGCCCCGCCCGGTGCTCGAAGCACAGACAGAGACGCCTGTCCCGCCCGGCGTCACGTCGCTGCGCCTGCGCGGCGCCCCGCCGCAGACCCAGGACGGCGAACTCCCACGCCGGGTCAGGCAGGCGCACCTCGTCCCGCAACTGCGCGAAGAGCCACCGGCCGAGGAGCCGGACGACCCGGCAGCAGACGACCACACCCCCGAACGCACCCCCGAACAAGTACGGGACCGCATGACGGCGTACCGCAACGGCTGGACCCGGGGCGGCGGCGCCGCACCCGGCACGGCCGCCCCCGGCAGCGAAGGAGCCGAAGCATGACCGAGCCCGAGTCAGCCGCCCGCCACCCCTTCGGCGACCTCGACTGGCTGCTGGACGACCTCGCACTGCGGGTCGCCGAAGTCCGCCACGCGGTCGTGCTCTCCAACGACGGCCTCCCGGTGGGCGCATCGACCGCACTCACCCGCGAGGACGCCGAGCACCTGGCCGCCGTCGCCTCCGGATTCCACAGCCTCGCCAAGGGCGCGGGCCGCCACTTCCACGCCGGGGGCGTGCGTCAGACGATGGTCGAGATGGACGACGGCTTCCTCTTCGTGGCGGCCGCGGGGGACGGCTCCTGCCTCGCCGTACTCACCTCCGTCGTCGCCGATATCGGCCTGATCGCCTACGAGATGGCCCGCCTCGTCAAGCGTGTCGGCGAGCATCTGCGGACCCCGCCGCGCATCATCGCGACGTGACGGTCATGACGGATACCGGCGATGTGAGCGGCAGCCAGTGGTACGACGCGGAAGCCGGCCCGCTCGTCCGCCCGTATGCGATGACCGGCGGGCGGACCAAGCCGGGCCCCAGCGACGTACGGTTCGACCTCATCGCGCTCGTCGACATCGCCGCCGACGCACCCGGCTCCGCCGAGGAGTCGCTCCTGGGGCCCGAACACCGCGCTCTGCTCACCCTCTGCCGAGCGGAGACCCAGTCCGTCGCGGAACTCGCCGCCGACGCCGATCTGCCCGTCGGTGTCGTACGCGTCCTCCTCGGCGATCTCCTCGAAGCGGGGTACGTGCGGGTCAGCCGACCCGTACCGCCCGCGCAGCTGCCCGACGAGAAGATCCTCAGGGAGGTGATCGAGGGACTGAGAGCTCTCTAGGTCCTGTCCGGTCAACCCGTCGAATTCAGCTCCCAGTCGGCCCTGGTCAGCGCGTACTCGACATCCCCGAGCCCGGAACCCTCGATCGTCTCGGGCCACTCCTCGAAGAACGTCCGGACGTAGGTGAGACCCACCTTCTCCATCACACGCCGCGAACGGGCATTGACCGTCATGGTGTTCGCGGTCACCCGCTGCACGCCGAACTCCGTGAACCCCTTGCGGATCAGCGCGCGCGAACCTTCCGTCGCAAAGCCGCGGCCCCAGGCGGCTCTGGCGAGCCGGTATCCCAGTTCGGCCACGGCCGCACTGTTCTCGTCCAGCGGCCGCAGTTCGAACCAGCCGACGAACTCCTTCGTGGTCCGTTCCTCGGCTGCCCAGAGAGCAGGGTTGCCGATACACGGATAGCGATGCAGAAAGCGCGGCAGGGCATCGGTCCGGACAGCCTCCCGAGTGGTCGGCCGCCCGCCGTTGATGAAGCGCATGACCTCGGGATCGCTGTCGAGGTCCAGCAGACGGTCCACGTCGGCTTCGCCGAAGGGGCGAAGCGACAGACGCTCGGTCTCCAGAAAGTTGGCCATGATCCGATCCTCGACACCCTCGACCCCGTCCGCCAGCGAATATCCACCGTGCCCCGCCGCGGGGAATCGCCGTGGGCGCAGGCTTAATCGCTACAGAAGTGGGCATCGAATGGGCCCCTGACGGTCACAACGCTCAAAAAGCGATCCCTTCCCTCGAGGCAGGGCCACGCTTGCCATGCTGACTGCTTACTGGCACGTACCAATGCTGAGAAACAGCTCGCCCCGAGACCTCAAAGACGGTCCTGACCTGCGAATTCACCGCCGGTCTCGATATCTTGAGGCTCACTCTTGAGAGAAGTGACCCATGGCCTCCGAGAGCTCCGACAGCACCGGTGGGGAGACCACCGCCCTCGCTCTGAAAATCCTTGTCGCCGGCGGGTTCGGCGTGGGCAAGACGACCTTGGTCGGCGCGGTCAGTGAGATACGTCCCCTGCGTACCGAGGAACAACTCAGCCAGGCGGGCAGCACGGTCGACGACATCGGGGGAGTCGACCAGAAGACCACGACGACCGTCGCCATGGACTTCGGACGGATCACCATCCGCTCGGGCCTGTCCCTCTACCTCTTCGGGACGCCGGGACAGGACCGCTTCTGGTTCCTGTGGGACGAGCTGTCCCAGGGAGCCCTGGGCGCCGTCGTCCTCGCCGACACCCGGCGCCTCGTGGACTGCTTCCCCGCTGTCGACTATTTCGAGCACCGCCGGATCCCCTTCGTGGTGGCGGTCAACTGCTTCTCCAACGCCCGTATGTACGGGGCGCACGAAGTCTCACGCGCTCTCGACCTCGACCGTGGGACGCCTGTTGTGCTGTGCGACGCGCGTGACCGGGATTCCGGAAAGGAGGTGCTCGTACGACTCGTCGAGTACGCGGGACGGATGCACACGGCCCGGCTGCTCGATTCGGTCGGCCACGCCCCGGACAGGGCCTAGGGCCTAGCCGCACCTTGCCCTGCCGTCCCCCGTACGAAAGGCTTACGGACAATAAACGGGGCCACGGGGAACGTATGAACGGGGAGGACCGACACCATGCCGTTGGACAAGGGACTTGACTGGCTGCTGGACGACCTGACCAAGAGGATCGAGCACATACGTCACGCACTGGTGCTGTCCAACGACGGGCTGGTGACCGGAGCGAGCACGGGGCTGGCACGGGAGGACGCGGAGCACCTTGCCGCGGTTTCTTCCGGTCTGCACTCCCTCGCCCGCGGATCCGGCCGCCACTTCCGTGCGGGCAAGGCGCGCCAGACCATGGTCGAGTTCGACGAAGCGCTGCTCTTCGTCACGGCGGCGGGCGACGGAAGCTGCCTGTGCGTACTCAGCTCGGCGGAGGCCGACGTCGGCCAGGTCGCGTACGAGATGACGCTGATGGTCAACCGGGTCGGCGAGCATCTGGGCGTCGCCGCCAGGCAGCCGGGCGGCACCACCCGCTGAGCTGCGGGAACCGTGCTCGGCAGCGTGGAGGCATGGTTATCCACAGGCCGGGCGGAAAGTGCGTGGGTCGGGCTACGGTCGTCACCGAGAGTATTCACACCTCACGGGGGAGACCGTCATGACGGTGAAGGAATCGGCGACGCGAAGCCTGGCACTCGGCCGGGCCGCACAGGCTCTGGATCTCAAGCGGGGAGAGCTCGATCTCGCGCTCCAACTGGGGCATATCCGCACCACGTCGGGGGCGAGCGGCAGCCCGCCGATGGTCGCGCAGCAGGAGATCGACCGGCTGCGTGGGGCCAGGGGGTTCCCGGGTGCCTTGCGGGAGCGGGTGCGGACCGTCGGGGCGGCGGAAGGCGCACGGCTCATCTCGATCAGCCCCGCGCGATTCGCCCGGCTCGCCCGCACGGGCCACTTCACCCCGGTTCGGTTCTATCTGAACCGCTACCGCGCGGTCGTCTGGCTCTATCTCGCCGAAGAGGTGAGCGAGTTCGCTCTCGCCCACGCCGATCTCCTCAGCGGCAGGACCCCGGCCGCGCTGCGGGCCGTACTGGACGCGGGCGAGGACCGGCGCGCACGTAACTGGCGGAGCCGACGGCTCGGACTGCTGCTGCGCAGCACCGAAGACCCTTGGGAGCGCGCTGCGGCGATCGCCTCCGTGCTCGACCCGATCACGGTGGCCGAGGTGGCGACAGATCCGTACGAACGCTCTTATCTGCGCGTGCTCCGGCCCGAACTCGTCCCCGGCCGCCCGGAATCGCCGGCGGCCCACGAGGTGGCGGAGCGGCTGCTGCTCGCGGACCACCCGGACGAGATCCTCTGGCACCGGGTGAGCCTGGCCGAGGCGCTGAGGGAGGCACGGGAGCGCCGTCCCGCACCACGGCCCGCTCCCAAGACCGACCCGCGGGCGGTGCGCAGGGGACCGCGGCTGATGCCGGTACGCCGAAGTCCGTACGGTCGCGGCCTGTTGACCCGACTGCGCCTCAGAAAGGCGGGCCCGGTGTCCTGACGACGTCTGCGGCTGACCACGCGGCACGCGGGTCATATGGACATCGTGCGCGAGCTCATCGACGGCGCGACGGGAGATCATCAGCCAACTGGTCAGGCGTGAGCGGGGTGTTCACATCCGCACCGCAGAGTTGAGTGTTGCGTCGTAGCGGAGACGGCGGGGGATTGCGCGTGCAAGCCCACGGTGGGTGGCGTTTCTGCTGGTGCGGCAGATGCGATGACAAACCGCTCAGTTCGGGGTTGCCGGACAACAGGGTCATGTCCGAACCACGTGCTTCGCACCGCCCGAGGCTTCATACTGCCCGTACGCCCGAAGCCCCGCGGGAACCGGAGGACACGGGGACGGGGCAGCCCTTGCCGCAGCATGCGGCGTACGCTGATGTGGCCGACTGTCGAGGGAGGCACTATGGGGATGCGGGCTGTGCCTTGAAGATCCTTGTGGTGGACGACCGCGAGGACAACCTCTTCGCGATAGAGAGCCTGTTACGCCCCGTGGGGCGTCCCGTGGTCCGTGCACACAGCGGGGACGAAGCGCTGAAAACCGTTCTGCGCGGCGGCATTGCGGTCATCATTCTCGATGTGGTCATGCCTCGGATGGACGGCCTCGAAGTGCTCGCCTATCTCAAACGACTTGACCACACCAGGAATCTGCCCGTCGTACTGATGACCGGCCTCGGCAGGGACGACGACCTGGCGGCCCGCGCCTACGACCTCGGTGTATCGGACTTCCTGGTCAAGCCGGTCGATCCATGGGTGGTGCGTACGAAGGTCAGGGCGCTCGCCGATCTGTACATCGAGAACCAGAGTCTGCGCGAGCAGCTCCACGCCCTGACCGAACGCCGGACCGGCACCGGCACGTCCACGGCGCACCATCCCGACCTCGTCGAGGCGCGCGTGCCACGCCGGCCGGGCGGCAGCACAGACCATGCCCGGAGCGTCCGCGGCGCGGACTGAGGGGCCGCCGTGTCAGGTCCTTGGCGAGCCGCCAGCCGTAGCCGGCCGGCTCAAAGATGAAGAGCCGCCCCTGGATGAGGTGCGGCCCAGGCCCCTACCTGGTCCAATGGGTCCAGCCGGAGTTCTGTGAAGCCCATGAAGCTCCGCTGTTGGCCCGCTTAAGAAATCCTCGATGGACTCTGCAGTCAGGGCTGGGCAGATTGGTGCAGGTCCACTGACCGGTGTTGTCGACGCCGACTCCGGTCAGCCCACCACGATGCCTGGAGCCACCCCATGAAGGCCCTTGTCAAGCAGCATGCCGAGCCCGGGCTGTGGCTCATGGACGTGCCCGAGCCGGAGACCGGCCCCGGTGATGTGTTGATCAAGGTCCTGCGCACCGGGATCTGTGGCACCGATCTGCACATCAGGTCCTGGGACGGCTGGGCCCAGCAGGCGGTGACCACGCCCCGCGTCCTCGGCCATGAGTTCGTCGGCGAGGTCGCCGCCGTCGGAGCGGACGTCCAGGACATCGCGGTGGGCGATGTGGTGAGCGGCGAGGGGCATCTGGTCTGCGGCAGGTGCCGCAACTGTCTCGCCGGCCGCCGCCATCTGTGCCGCAGCACGATCGGCCTCGGCGTCGGCCGGGACGGCGCGTTCGCCGAGTACGTCGCCCTGCCCGCGTCCAATGTGTGGGTGCACCGGACGCAGGTCGACCTGGACATCGCCGCGATCTTCGACCCGTTCGGCAACGCCGTGCACACCGCTCTCTCCTTCCCGCTGGTCGGCGAGGACGTGCTGATCACCGGCGCCGGACCGATCGGGATCATGGCTGCTGCCGTCGCCCGGCACGCCGGCGCCCGCAATGTCGTGATCACCGATGTGAGCGAGTCCCGCCTCGCGATCGCCCGCAAGGCCGGCGCCACCCTCGCGCTGAACGTCGCCCAGCACGACATCGCCGAGGCGCAGCGGCAGCTCGGGCTGAAGGAGGGCTTCGACATCGGCCTGGAGATGTCCGGCCGCCCCGAAGCCATGCGCGACATGGTCGACAACATGACCCACGGCGGCCGCATCGCCATGCTCGGCCTGCCCGCGCAGGAGTTCGCCGTCGACTGGTCGAAGATCGTCACCTCGATGATCACCATCAAGGGCATCTACGGACGCGAGATGTTCGAGACCTGGTACGCGATGACCGTTCTGCTCGAAGGCGGACTCGACCTCAGCCCGGTGATCACCGGCAGCTATGGCTACCAGGACTTCGACGCCGCCTTCGACGAGGCCGCCACCGCCCGCAGCGGCAAGATCATCCTCGACTGGACCGTCTGAGGACTTCCCGTCCGAGCCATCCGGTCCGAGCCCGAGCCTTCTCGTCCGCGCATCTCGTTAGGAGCCCCACCATGTACGCGTCCGTCCGCGACGACCTCCGCACCACCCTCGACGAGATCCGCGCCGCCGGTCTCTACAAGCCCGAGCGCGTCATCGGCACCCCGCAGAGTGCCACCGTGTCCGTCGCTTCCGGAGACGTACTGAACTTCTGCGCCAACAACTACCTCGGTCTCGCCGACCACCCCGAGATCGTCGCGGCGGCCAAGGAAGCACTGGACCGCTGGGGCTACGGCATGGCCTCCGTCCGCTTCATCTGCGGCACCCAGGACGTCCACAAGGAGCTGGAGGCACGCCTCTCCGCGTTCCTCGGCCAGGAGGACACGATCCTCTACTCCTCCTGCTTCGACGCCAACGGCGGAGTCTTCGAGACGATCCTCGGCCCCGAGGACGCGGTCATCTCCGACGCCCTGAACCACGCCAGCATCATCGACGGCATCCGCCTGTGCAAGGCCCGCCGCCACCGCTACGCCAACCGCGACCTCGCCGACCTGGAGCAGCAGCTCAAGGAGACCCAGGACGCCCGCCGCCGGCTCATCGTCACCGACGGCGTCTTCTCCATGGACGGCTATGTCGCCCCGCTCGCCGAGATCTGCGACCTCGCCGACCGCTACGACGCGATGGTCATGGTCGACGACTCCCACGCCGTCGGCTTCGTCGGCCCCGGCGGCCGCGGCACCCCTGAGCTGCACGGCGTGATGGACCGCGTCGACATCATCACCGGCACCCTCGGCAAGGCGCTCGGCGGCGCGTCCGGCGGCTATGTCGCGGCCCGCGCGGAGATCGTCGCCCTGCTGCGCCAGCGGTCCCGCCCGTACCTCTTCTCCAACTCCCTCGCCCCGGTGATCGCCGCCGCTTCCCTCAAGGTCCTCGACCTGCTGGAGTCCGCCGGCGACCTGCGCGAGAAGCTCGCCGCGAACACCGCCCTCTTCCGTACGAAGATGACCGAAGCGGGCTTCGACATCCTGCCCGGCGACCACGCCATCGCCCCCGTCATGATCGGCGACGCCTCCGAGGCCGGCCGCATGGCCGAACTCCTGCTGGAGCGCGGCGTGTACGTCATCGGCTTCTCGTACCCCGTCGTCCCGATGGGCAAGGCCCGGATCCGGGTCCAGCTCTCCGCCGCGCACTCCACCGAGGACGTGGAGCGGGCGGTGGCGGCGTTCGTCGACGCACGGGCGACAATGGCTGGGTGATCGACCCCCGCCGGCTCCGCATCCTTCGAGCTGCGGCAGACCACCGTACGGTGACCGCCGCAGCCGCAGCGCTGTATCTGACCCCCTCGGCCGTCTCCCAGCAGCTCGCCGCGCTGGAGCAGGAGACCGGCCACGCTCTGCTGATCCGCAGTGGCAAAGGCGTACGGCTCACGGCGGCCGGAGAGATCCTGCTGGAGCACGCCAACGCGGTCCTCGCCCAGCTGGAGCGGGCCGAGGCCGAGCTCGCGGCCTACGCGGGCGGCGCCGCCGGCGAGGTCTCCGTAGCCGCCTTCGCCACCGGCATCGCCGAGGTCGTCGCACCGGCCATAGGGCGCCTCGCCGCGCACCACCCGGACATCCGGGTGCGGGTGCGGGACGCCGAGGGCGACGAGAGTCTGCCGCTGGTCCTCGACGGCGAGGCGGATCTGGCCGTCGCGGTCGAGTACCGGGGCGCACCCGGCGAGGGCGACCGGCGGCTGGCCCGCGTGCCGCTCTACGCGGAGCCGTTCGACGCCGTTCTTCATGCCGACCACCCTCTCGGCCGGGGGGAACACGTCGAGCTGGCCGAGCTCGCGGACAGCGACTGGATCGGCCCCTACCCCGGCAACCCCTGCCACGACATGGTGCTGCTCGCCTGCGAGCTCGCCGGGTTCCAGCCGCGTCTTGTGCACTCCTCGGACGACTTCCGCGCCGTCGTGGCCCTCGCCGGAGCCGGCGCCGGCGTGGCGCTGGTGCCCCGCTCGGCGCTGCGCGGAATGGAGCTGAAGGACACTGTCGTACGGCCCGTGGTGGGCCCCGCCGCGACGCGCCGGGTGTTCGCCGCCGTACGCCGCGGTGCGGAGCTGCACCCGCTGATCCGGCCGGTGCTCGACGCTCTGGCGCGGACCGCGGCCGGACTCTCCACCGGCTGACCACGGCCTCGGGCCGTCACGACGAGGAGGGCGCCGACTCCATCGCGGTCTTGAGGTTGGTCAGCGTGGTCCTGATGTTCCTGCGCTGGAAGTCCGCGAACGTATCCCCGCGGGTCGCCATCCTGTCGAAGGCGTTGGCCAGGAAGTCGGGCCAGGACCTCCGGTCGTCGGTCCACGTCTCGGTCACCCGCGTCCCGCCCCCGGCAGCCTCGAAGCGGTACTCCCAGCTGGCGATGCGGCCCGGCACCAGCGGCCTGCGCCCGCCTATCGCGCGAACCTTGAAGGCGAAACGCTCACCCGCGTCCGCGGCGGTGACCGTGCACCGCGTCGTCCAGCGGAGAGGCCCGCGCTTGTTGTAGCCGTCGAAGACCATCCCGACGTACGCCTGTTCACCGCCGTCGCGCACGGTCGCGCCGCGGTTCTCCGGACTCCAGCGGCCCATCAGCGCGGGATTGCTGACCTGTTCGTAGATCGTTGAGGGGGCGGCGTCGATGACGATGCTGTCCACAACCGAGAAGGTACGTGCCATGGGGTACGAATCCGATCCTTGGGTGCGGGACGTTGTCGATGCCGGCTCGACGCCGCCGTCATTGGTTACTGACCCGGAGGCCGTGCGGCATCCGCCAGGATGGACGCCTCGACCGCCTCGTAGGCGTACTCCTGCTGCTGGCGCGCCCTCGCGCTGTTGCGGCCGGCCACCGTGCCGAGCCAGCCCGCGAGGAATCCGGCCGGGATGGAGACCAGGCCCGTGGTGGTGTACGGGAACCAGGTGAAGTCGTCGTCCGGGAAGATGGCTTGAGGGGATCCGGAGACGAGCGTGGTGCCGGTGATGAGTATGACGACACTGAGCGTGCCGCCGATGAGGGTGCTCAGCAGCCCGGTGCGGTTGTACCGGCGCCAGAAGAGGCTGTAGACGAGCGCGGGTGCGACCGCCGACGCGCCCAGGCAGAACGACAGCGTGACCATCGCCTGCAGATTCACGTGCCGGGAGGCCGCCGCGAGGAGGATCGCGGCGAGACCGACCGCCGCGGCCGTCGCACGGGCGACCGTCATCTCGGTGCTGTCGCGCAGGGCCTGCTTGCGGCGCAGACCGTGCGTGATCAGGTCGTGGGCGAGGGTGTTGGCGCAGGCGAGCGTGATGCCGGCGACGGAGGCCAGCAGCGTCAGGAAGATCGCGGTGGCCATCGCCGTGAACAACAGCGTCTCGAATGTGGAGACTTCGGTGCCCATGATCGCCTGGCTGACCAGCAGGATCGAGATCTTGCCCTGCGGATCACCGGCGCTGATCTGCTGGTGCCCGACGATCGCGGCCGCGCCGAAGCCGATCACGGCACTGAGCACCGCCATCACCACGACGGTGGAGACGGCCCAGGACATGGAGCGCCGTACCGCCGGCGCGCTGCGGGAGCTGAACATACGCATGGTGATGTGCGGGAGGCAGGCCGCGCCGAGTACGACGGTCAGCTGGGCGCTGATCATGTCGAGCCCGTCGCCGCCGAATTGGAGCCCCGGCGCGAGATACGCGTCGCCCAGACCGCTGCCGGCTGCCGCGGCGTCCAGCAGCGAGGGGATGCTGAAGTCGAAGCGGTTCAGGATGAGCGAGGCGATGGCGACGGCCGCGGCGAGCAGCACCACGGTCTTGACGATCTGGATGAAGGCGGTGCCCTTCATGCCGCCGATGGCCGCGTAGATGATCATCAGTAGGCCGAGCAGCACGATGGAGACGGTCTTGAACCCGGGGGAGTCCATGCCGAGGACGAAGGCCAGCAGATCGCCCGCGCCCGCGAGCTGGAAGATCAGCAGAGGGAAGAGCGCGAGGAGTGTGACGATGCACGCCGTGATGCGGACGGCGGGACTCGGGGTGCGGCGGGTGAGCACGTCGCCCATCGTGAACCGGCCCGCGTTGCGCAGGGGTTCGGCCAGCAGGAACATCAGCAGCACCAGCGAGAGTGCGGTGCTCAGGGCGAGTACGAGTCCGTCCTGGCCGACCAGCGAGATGACGCCGATGGTGCCGAGCACGCTCGCGGCCGATATGTAGTCGCCGGCGATGGCGAGGCCGCTCTGCATCGGGGTCAGTGAGCGGTAGCCGGTGTAGAACTCGTCCAGGTCCTCGCGGTCGGGCCCGGTCATCACACACAGCAGCAGGGTCACCGTCGTCACCGCGATAAAGGCGACCAGGGACATCGTCTGGGCCTCGGAGCCGAATCCGGTCATCGGCGTGCTCCCTGCGGGCTCTGGTCGGACAGTGCGCGGACGGCCTCGGCGAGCGGGTCCACCCGGCGCCGCGCGGACCTCTCGTACGCGGCGACGGCCATGAGGGTCACCGGGAGCTGGAGCAGGCCGAGCAGCAGGGCGATGCTGAGACCGCCGGTGATCCTGCTGGTCATCAGCCCCGGCGCGTACGCGGAGAGGAAGAGGAACAGCACGAAGTAGCCGAGGGCCGTCAGGCTGGCGACTCTGCGCAGCCGCCGGTAGGCGTCACTGAGCGCGCGTATCTCCCGGCGGGGGTCGGCCGGCGGTGCGGGGGACGGCGGCGGGGGCTCCTGCCAGGAGTGGTGGGGTTGTCCTGGCTGCTCGGGATATGAGGGCTGTGAGGGGTAGTACGACACGGCGGGGTTCCTCGAATGCCTTCGCGGACGGCTGGGCAGGACATGCTCGCGGAGCGGCTACGTTACTCACGGGTAAGCGCAGCCGGTGCATTGTTGCACGACTGTCCGGTCGGTCAGTTGCCTCGTCCGGACGGGTCCGGACCCCCCGAGATACGGCGCCGGCAGCGAGCGAGGCGCCGCTCCGTCACACAACCGATTGCCCGTTCGGCGACGCCTCCGTCGTGACCTGTGCCGACGGCGACGATGTCCGCTTTTGCCACCGTGTCAGACCGACTCCCACAAGCACCACGACCATGCCCGCGACGACACGGAAAGTGAGCTGTTCGCCGAGCGCGATCGCCCCGAGCGTGATGGAGACCACGGGGAGCAGGTATACGACGGTGGCGGCGTTTGTCGCCCCTTCATCCGCGATGAGCCGGTAGTTGAGGGCAAAGGTGAATCCAGTACCGAAGATCCCCAGAATATGCGTGGGGGCGGTGCCCTTCCCGGTGAGCTTGCGTCCCATGTAGGCGAAGGCGACGGCGTAGCTCACCGCCGCCGCGAGAATGGCGAGCGCGCCCCAGCTGGTCAGTCCTCTCTGCCCGCATGGGCGGGGACGGCGCTGGTTCCCGGCAGCATCGCGAGCAGCACGAGCAGTCGTGCTCCGAGCTGCCTCACGGGTGACTCACCAGGTTCGCCACATTGGTGGACGAGTTGGAGGGCCCGCCCCGTCCGTTGATGACATGGCGGATCGTTCCGGTACCGCCGAGGGAGACGGTCACCATGCTCTGGAAGCGCACGTTCGGGTTGTCGGGGGCCTCGAAGGCGCGCTCGGCGGCGACGCTCGGATTCACGTTGAAGAAGCAGTAGCTGCCGAGGCCGAACGCCTGGTGGCTGGTGACCGAGCCTGCGACCTTGTACGCGGCATAGCCCTGGGTGGAGCCGTTCATCCAGGCGGCCTGGTTGGGCGGGTCGTAGGGCATCTCGTTCTGGTAGAAGTACGTTCTGCCGCCGTTGCCGTTCCAGATCGTCTGGTGCTTCTGGTAGTGCTCGACGAACAGGCCGTACATGGTCACGTTGTCGCCGTTGACGATCAGGCCCGTATCGCCGGTATTGACGGTCCAGCCGATCGTGCCCGGGTTGCCGTGGTCACCGCGCCAGATCCACATGTGGTCGCCGATGACGTTGTCGCTGTTGACGACCAGGCTCGTGGTGGCCTTGCCGACCGTCTGGCCGCCGACCCGGAAGTAGACGTCGTGCAGCGAGGTCGGGTTGGCCGCGTGGCCGGCGGAGGAGGCGGACGGGCCGATCTCCACCAGGGTCGGCGAATTGACCGGACCGGCGTCGAAGAGGAGGCCGGCGACCTTGACGCCGTCGACGTCCGCGACCCGCATCGCCGTGATGCCGTTGTCCGGGACGAAGGTGGCGAGGCCGAGGCCCAGGATCACGGTGTCGGGACGGGTCACCTGCAGGGTCTGGTTCAGGTGGTGGACGCCGGGGGTGACCAGCAGGTTCTTGCCCTCGGCCAGCGCGGCGTTGATCTGCGCGGCGGTGGTGCCGGCCCGCACGATGAAGAACGAGTCCATGCCGAGCGAGGTGCCGGCCGCGGCGCCGCCGGCCCACGTCGTACCGGTGGAGTTGGCCCGCACGGACGGCACGAACACCTGGTAGGCGCCGGCGCTGTCCACGTACAGGAAGGGCTTCTCACGGACCGTGGGGGTCTGGTTCACGGCCGTGTAGGGCGGGCTGGGGAAGCTGGTGGCGGGGACGCCCTGACTGCCGACGAAGACCATGTTCCAGTTGGAGCCGGTCCAGCTGCCGAGCGTGGAGTTACGCGTGATCCACTGCTGCTGGGTACCGGACCGCACCTGACCGTCGATCTTGGTATCGGCCGTAAAGCCGCCGCTGGCCCAGCCGCCGTCGTCCAGCGCCAGATTGCCGCGGACGTGCATCCGGCGGTACGCGGACGCCTGCGAGACCGCCCAGCGGTCGGTGCCGCCGGTCGGGTTCACCGACAGGTTCTCCGCGCCGCGCCAGAAGTTCTGGGTGGCGTTCTGCGGCGGGAACCAGTCGGCCTCGACGTGTACCGCGCCGTTGATCGTCACCGAGTCGGGCGACTGGCCGAGGCCCAGGACCTGGGTGTAGAAGCCGACGTTGACGTCGTTGCTGTAGGTGCCCGGCTTGAACATCACGGCGTAGCGCTGGGAGCCGAACTGGTTCTGCTCCTGCTGCTGGAAGATCGAGTTCAGCCGGCTCTGGATGGTCGCGGACGGCATCGACGGGTCGAAGACGACCACGTTCGGGCCGAGGTCCACATCACCGGGAGCGGTGGTCACCGGCGCGACCTGGAAGCGCTGGGCCGCCGAGCCGTTGCAGGTGTACTGCACCAGCTGGACGCTGTCGGCCGTCGAGGCGGAGGGGACGTCCAGGCACTTGCCGCTGTTGCGGTTGATGAAGTGGTACGCGCCACCGCCCTCGTCCACTGCCTGCCACTGCTGGTTGTTGCCGCCGCCGTACGACCACAGGTGCACGGCGGCGTTGTCGGCGGTGGACACATCGCTCACGTCCACGACCTGGCCCGCGTCATTGCGGTTGTTGATCCGCACATAGCCGTCGCCGGTGTCGGTGAAGCTCCACTGCTGGGCGGTGGACCTGTTGCACGTGTACTGCTGGACGGCGGTGCCGTTCACCGTCGCGGCCGAGCGCGCGTCCAGACACTTGCCGCTGCCGCTGTTGACCACGGTGGCCCAACTGGTCGGCAGCGCGGCGGCCTTGGCGACGGCCGCCGTCCCGGAGTCCGGGGTTCTCGCCTGGGTGGGGACGGCGGCCAGCATCGAGCCGGCCGACGCCACGACCACGAATGCCGCGATCAGGGGCCGTCTGCGGCGGGACGGCGACGAGCTGTGGCGGCCCGCTCTGGGCGTTCGCAAGGTGAGGAGAGCCGCGGCGGCCGCGGTGCCCAGCACGCTCAGCAGGGCGGGTCTGCGCAGGAGTTGCGTATTCATCAGCCTTACACCGTCCACTTCTGGTTGGCGGCTCCGGTGCAGGTCCAGATCTGCAGGCGGGTGCCGTTGGCCGAGCTGTTGCCGGTGGCGTCCAGGCACTTGTTCGCCTGCGGGTTGACGATGTCGTGTGCGGCGCTGACGCTCCAGCGCTGGGCGGCCGAGCCGTTGCAGTCCCACAGCTGGACCGTGGTGCCGTCGGCCGTACCGCCGGAAGTGACGTCGAGGCACTTGCCCAGAGCCCGGATCGTGCCGTCCGTACCGACGCTCCATTGCTGGGCGGCGGTGCTGTTGCAGTCGTAGAGCTGTACGGCTGTGCCGTTGGCGCTGTTCGCTCCGGCGACATCCACGCACTTACCGCCGAGACCGGTGATGGCCCTGCCTGTACCGGGGCTGTCACTCGTGCTGACCCGCACATGGTCGACGACGAGTTGCTGGGGGAAGACGGTGCTGCCGTCGGGGTCGCCGGGCCAGTAGCCGCCGACGGCGAGGTTGAGGATCAGGAAGAACGGCTTGTTGAACACCCACTGCTTGCCGCCGAGGTCGGCGGGGGTGCGGCGCTGGTACACGTTGCCGTCCACGGACCAGGTGACCGAGTCGGGTGCCCAGTCGACGGCGAAGGTGTGGAAGGCGTCCGCGAACGCCTGACCGCCGGGCAGGGTGTACCCGGCGCCGATGCCGCCGGAGCCGGAGTATCCCGGCCCGTGCAGGGTGCCGTGCACGGTGGAGGGCTCGAAGCCGACGTTCTCCATGACGTCGATCTCGCCGGAGTTGGGCCAGCCGACCTGCCCGATGTCATTGCCCAGCATCCAGAAGGCCGGCCACATGCCCTGGCCGCGCGGCACCTTCAGCCTGGCCTCGACATGTCCGTATGTCTGGGTGAACTTGCCGGCGGTGTTCAGCCGGGCGGCGGTGTACTCACATCTGCCGTACCAGCACTGGTAGTTGTCCGGGTTCTCCCGGCGGGCGGTGATGACCAGGTGGCCCTGGCCGTCGAGAGCGGCGTTGCGATTGCCTGCCGTGTAGTACTGCCGCTCGTGGTTGTTGACGTTGTCGCCCGTCTCGATCTGCCATTTTCCGCCGTCGACGGCGGATCCCGCGGGACCGTCGAAGTCGTCGGCGAACGTCACGGCGGCGGGCGCGGCGGCGGGTGCTGGTTCGCTGCCGCTCGCAGGGCCTGTGGTCAGCGACGCGAGTGTGAGAACGGACAGAACAGACAGCAGCAAGCGCCGTGAGAAGCGCGGGGAGTCCATGACTCTCCCTTCCGGTATGCGGTGCATGAGGGAGGAAGGGGGTCTGTCATGAATATGACAGACGAGGGGCGCAAGTGGGGTGTGCGGATGATGCGCCGACTGAGGTGGGGGGTACTTAGTTCACTACGTGATTTAAGAAGTGAACTAAGACCCTGTCAAGGCCTTGGTATGTACCACTGGTCTTTGGGGTCCTGGCACATCGTCTGGCGTGCGAGAACGGCGCGACGACTCTTCTCGCGCGAGGGCGCGGGGAAGCGGATGCGGTGAACAGGAGTCAAAGCGATGGGGGGCTGTGCGGTGCCGGCGGGGCGCCGGTACGCATCGTGGACAGCGTCGTCGTGCCACGGCCGTGGTGGCTTACGATCTCGGCGGGCGGTTCCGTATCTCTCCACCGCCCGCTCCCACTCTGATGGAGGTCAGCTGTGTTGTGGTCGGTCGGTGCTCGTCGCACTCGCTCTTCCCGCCGGGCCCGCGTCATCACCGCCGGTGCAGTTGCTGCCGGGATGTTCCTCGCCGTCGGCTGTTCCTCCGGTGACGACGGTCCCGCTGAGGCGGCGGGAGGCGTTCCCGTTGTCGCCAAGGGCAAGCTGACGACCTGCACCCACCTGCCCTACCCGCCGTTCCAGTTCGAGCAGGACGGCAAGGTCGTCGGCTTCGACGTGTCCCTCATCGACCTGGTGGCGAAGAACCTCAAGGTCGAGCAGACGATCCTCGACACCCCCTTCGAGAACTTCAAGACCGGTGCGTTCCTGAACTCCGGCGCGTGCGACCTGGCCGCCGCCGGCATGACGATCACCGACGAGCGCAAGAAGAACGTCGACTTCTCCGTCCCCTACTTCGACGCCACGCAGGCGCTGCTGGCCACGAAGAAGAGCGGCGTGACGTCGCTCGCAGACGTCAAGTCGCAGAAGAAGAAGCTCGGCGCCCAGGCGGAGACCACCGGCGAGAGCTACGCCAAGAGCCAGGGCTTCGACCCCGTCGCGTTCGAGAGCTCTGACGCGGTGCTCAACGGGTTGCGGACCGGGCAGGTCGACGCTGTCGTCATCGACTACCCCGTCGTCCAGGGCTGGTTGAAGGACAAGGCGAACTCGGCCGAATTCGTCCTCGGCCAGAACATCGACACCGGTGAGCAGTACGGTTTCTCGGTGAAGAAGGGCAACAGCAAGCTGCTCGCGGCGATCGACAAGGCGATCAAGGACGCCAAGGCGGACGGCACGTACGACAAGCTGTACAAGCAGTGGATCGGTCCGCTGCCTCAGGCGAAGTCGTGACGTCCCGGCTCACGAGGCGGCAGCGGCGCCGCGTCTGGCAGGGCGTCCAGTACGCGGTGTTCGTGGCGGTGCTCGTCCTGGTCGGCGTGCTGGCCGACTGGGACCGCCTGCAGAACCAGTTCGCGCAGAAGGACCTTGCCAAGGAGCTCTTCCCGGACATCATCACCATCGCGCTGCGCAACACGGTGGTGTACACGCTCTCCGGCTTCATCTTCGGGCTGGTGCTGGGCCTGATCGTCGCGCTGATGCGGCTGTCGTCGGTGGCTCCCTACCGCTGGGTCGCCAGCGTCTACATCGAGCTCTTCCGTGGGCTGCCCGCCCTGCTGATCTTCATCTTCGTCGGTGTGGCGGTGCCGCTGGCGTTCCCCGGTACGCAGATCCCGGGCGGTACGTACGGGAAGGTCGCTCTCGGTCTCGGCCTGGTCGCCGCGGCGTATATGGCGGAGACGATCCGCGCGGGTATCCAGGCCGTGCCCAAGGGGCAGATGGAGGCGGCCCGCTCGCTGGGCTTCTCCCGGGCCAGGGCGATGGTGTCGGTGATCATTCCGCAGGCGTTCCGGATCGTGATTCCGCCGCTGACGAATGAGATGGTGCTGCTCTTCAAGGACTCGTCGCTGGTGCTGTTCCTCGGCGTGACGCTGGAGGAACGGGAACTGACCAAGTTCGGCCGGGACCTGGCGAGTCAGACCGCGAACTCGACGCCGATCCTGGTGGCGGGGCTCTGCTATCTGCTGGTGACCGTGCCGCTCAGCTTCGTGGTGCGCCGCCTCGAGGCCCGCGCCGACAAGGCCAGGTGAGGACGAGATGTCACAGAAGGCGGAGACAGTGGAGAGCACGGGAGCCGGCGGGCCGGAGATCGAGATCCGGGGCCTGCACAAGTCCTTCGGGGACAACGAGGTGCTGCGCGGCATCGACCTGGAGGTGGCACGGGGCGAGGTGGTCTGCGTGATCGGCCCTTCCGGCTCGGGCAAGTCGACATTGCTGCGCTGTGTGAACCTGCTGGAGGAGCCCTCCGCGGGCCAGGTCTTCGTCGGCGGCACGGAAGTCACCGACCTCGATGTCGACATCGACGCGGTACGCCGCCGGATCGGCATGGTCTTCCAGCAGTTCAACCTCTTCCCCCATGTGAATGTGACCGAGAACCTCACGCTGCCCCAGCGGCGGGTGCTGCGCCGGAACAAGTCACGCGCGGCGGCGGTCGCCCGGGAGAACCTGGAACGCGTCGGGCTGTCCGACAAGGCGGACGCGTACCCCGCGCAGCTCTCCGGGGGACAGCAGCAGCGGGTGGCGATCGCGCGGGCGCTGAGCATGGGCCCGGAAGTGATGCTCTTCGACGAGCCGACCTCGGCACTCGACCCCGAGCTGGTGGGGGAGGTGCTGGCGGTGATGCGACTGCTGGCCGCGGAGGGCATGACGATGATGGTCGTCACCCATGAGATGAGCTTCGCCCGGGAGGTCGCAGACCGGGTGGTGTTCATGGACGGCGGAGTGATCGTCGAACAGGGCCCGGCCGCTCAAGTGGTGGGTGCTCCCCAGCACGAGCGGACCCGGAACTTCCTGACCCGCATCCTTGACCCGGCCGCCACGGACAAGCCGGGCTCCGATGCCGCGGCCGACGATTCCGGGACGGACAAGACGTAGGGGCTCTTCCTGCGGGCCGCGCGGGCGGCCCGGTGCCTCCAGCAGTATCGGGTTCGCGGCCCCGTGAGCATCGAAGGGTCGCCGGACTCGGCTCATTGCTGTCAGTAGCCGCCGGCCGTCTCGTCCTCGCTTCCGGGCGTGACCTCCGGCTCGGGAGCGAACCGGTCGCCGAGTGCCTGCTGGGTGTACTGGGTCCAGATCCTCTCGGAGTTGCCCTTGTCGGCGTTCCTCAGGGTGACCTGCTTCTTGGACTTGGCGTCCTCACCGAAGAGGGCGATCGTCGTGACCAGTTCCGGGCCGGCGCCGATGAACCACTCGGCCTTCCTGTCGTCGGAGCGCCCGGAGGCCGCTGTCACGTTCTGCTTGCTGCTGCCGGGTGCCACCGAGCTGAAGCCGTCGCGCCGGTCGGCGGTTCCGCCCGGCGAGAAGGTGAGGTACGAGGAGACCAGTTCGGCGGTCCTGGGGTCGATGGCCTGCCCGCCCACCGCGCCGGCCAGGTGGGTGCTCGCGTCGTCGCGCCGCGCGGACTTCACGATCGAGGGGGTGACCTTCTTGCCCGCATGCTTGAAGGAGGCGTAGACACCCGCCATTTCCATCGGACTGACCCCCATGAGTCCCAGCGATGTGGCGCCCGGCGTGGAGAAGCCGGCTGCGTCGGGGTCGATGCCGAGGTCCGCGGCGGTCCGCCTGATCTGCGCCGGGCCGGACTCTTTGCCGCTGTCCTGCTTGGCTTCCATCGAGGCGGCGTACGAGACCGGTTCGAAGGTGGGGCCGGCCTGGTAGTCGGCGCGGGTCGCGTTGCTGAGGTAGTGGCTGGTGTAGTCGCGGCCGCCATAGAGCGCCACGATGTGGCCGTTGCGGGGATCGACCGAGACCGCTCCGGTCTGCCGGTCCGGATCCGGCTCCGCCGCGCCGGACGGCGCCTTCGGGCCGGTGTCGCCGTCGGCGGCCTTGACCGCCTGCTCCAGTGCCTTCTGTTTGTCCGGTTCGATGGTGAGGGTGATCCGCCAGCCGCCACCGGCCAGTTCCTGCTCGCTGATGCCCGAGGCCGTCAGTTCCCGCCGTGCGGCGTCCACCAGATAGCCGGTCTGCCCGGCGAGTCCCGCGCCGAGCCGGCCGGTCACCGGCACCGGGAAACGCATCTGCTGCCGTGCGTCCTTGTCGAGCCACCCCTCCTTGACCATGTTGTCCAGGACGTAGCCCCAGCGCTGCTGGACCAGCTTTTTGGCCGCGGGGGCGGCGATGGCCCAGTCGTACTGGCTGGGTGCCTGCAGCAGTGCGGCGAGGTAGGCGCCCTGCTCGACGGTGAGGTCCTCGACCTCCTTGCCGTAATACGCGCGGGCGGCGGCCTGGATGCCGTACGCGAGCCTGCCGTAGTAGCTGCTGTTCAGGTATCCGGCGAGGATGTCGTCCTTGGAGTTGTGCCGGTCGACCTTGAGGGAGATCACCAGTTCCTTCACCTTGCGGGTGACGGTCTGTTCCTGGCTGAGGTAGTAGTTCTTGACGTACTGCTGGGTGATGGTCGAACCGCCCTGCGTGCCCTGGCCGGTCAGCGTGCTGAGGATGCCGCGGGCAGTGCCGCTCAGGGAGACGCCGGAGTCGCTGTAGAAGTCCTTGTTCTCCGCCGCGACGAACGCGTGCCGCACGCCCTCGGGCACCCGGCCGAGCGGGACGGTCTCCCGGTTGATCTCGCCGGTGCGGGCGAGGCGGCTGCCGTCGCTGAACAGGTAGACATTGCTCTGCGCCTTCGCCAGGTCGTTGGCCCGGGGGATGTCGATGGCGAAGTAGAGAACGGTGAAGGAGCCCGTCACCAGGGCGCACAGTGCGATCACGCCGGCGAGTACCTTCCGCCAGCTGAACAGGCGGCGAAGTCCCGTTCGCTTCCCGGGCTTTCCGGACTTCCGGGGCCTGCGCGGTCCGAACCGTCCGAACCGTCCCAGCCGTCCGAACCCGCCGCTGCGAGCCCTGTTGCCGCCGTTCCCCTCCGCTTCTCTCGCCGCGCCGGCCTCACCGACCTCGTCGGCCCCGGAGGACCAACGTGCTGTTAGCTGTTCTGCCGTCCGGTCGGGACTGTGCCTGATACGCATGGCGCCATCCTCAGCGCCGAAGATCTTCGTCGGCCCGAAGGAAGACATCGGCTGTGACGCGGAGTTGTATCAGTCGTGTATCGGACCGTGCTCCTGATCCGTGCCGGGCGCTGCCTCCGGTCCGGAGATGGGGAGTTGGAGGACGGCGACGGCGCCGCCGCCGGGCGCGTTGCCGAACTCGAGGGTTGCGCCGATGACATGGGCCTGGCCGAGCGCGATGGTCAGTCCCAGCCCGTGGCCGGTGCCTCGGGCTCGGGCGCCGGTCCGGAATCGCTGCGGCCCGCGTGTGAGCAGGGTGTCCGGATAGCCGGGGCCGTGGTCGCGTACGGTCACGGTCCGGCCGTCCGAGGCCACCGTGACGGTGACCGGAGGGCGGCCGTGCCGGTGTGCGTTGACGATCAGGTTGGTGAGGATGCGTTCCACGCGGCGCGGATCCGTCCATACCGCCGCCCTGCCCGCTGTGGGTGGCTCAGCGGCAGTCAGTTGTACGGAGAGGCCGGCGCGGGTGACGATCTCCTCGACCAGGGAGACGATCGGGCACGGGGAGAGATCGGCCTGTTCCGCTCCGGCGTCCAGCCGGGAGATCTCCAGCAGCTCCTCGACCAGGGCGGCGAGCACCCGTACGCGGTCGCGGACATAGCCGGCCGCCTCCCCATCGGGGAGCAGTTCGGCGGCCGTGACCAGGCCCATCAGCGGCGTACGCAGTTCGTGGGCCACATCGGCGGTGAAGCGCTGTTCGCCGCGCAGTCGTTCCTGGAGGGCGCCGGCCATCGTGTCGACGGCCGCGGATATCTCGGCGATCTCGTCGCGGGGCCGGGAAGCGGTACGGATGCGGGCGTCCAGGTCTCCGGCCGCGATACGCCGGGCGGTGCCCGCGGCCGTACGCAGCCGACGGCTCATCCGTCCGGCGGTCAGGACGCCGAGCGGGAGCACCACCGCGGTCGTGATCACTCCGGCCCAGGCGATGCTCGTGTCGAGGGCGCTGATGTCCCGCATCGTGGTGGTCATGTCGACGCGGACGGACAGTACCCGCTTCCCGGCGGGGCGCGCCGCCCACATCGCGGGTCCGTCCGGGCCGGCGGTGAACTCCGTTCCCCAGCGCCCTTTTTTCACGATCCCCTGCAGGCCGTCGGGCACGTCGGGCGCGTCCAGGGCGGCGCCCGTGCCCTGTACGGCACCGGTGCGGGCATAGGTGACTGCGGCCCGGTCGAGGGTGGTTCGGGCGCTGTCGCGGGCCTGGGAGAGCTCGCGGTCGCGGGAGGCGTGGTGGACGAGGACACCGACGGCCGCGGCGACGGCGCAGATGGCCACGGCGACCAGGGCGGCGATCCGCCATCTCAGCGGCATGGTCAGCGCCGCAGCTTGTAGCCGAAGCCGCGGACCGTTTCGATCCGTTCGGCGCCGATCTTCGCCCGGAGGCGCTGCACATGGAGGTCCACCACGCGGGTGTCGCCGTGCCAGGCGTGGTCCCACACCCGGCTGAGCAGGGTCCTGCGTTCCAGGACGACGCCGGGTGAGGCGGCGAACTCGAGCAGCATCCGCAGTTCGGTCGGGGTCAGGGCGAGCACGCGGCCGGCGAGGCGTACTTCCATGCCGCGGGTGTCGATGGTCAGGTCGCCGAAGGCGATGGTGCTCGGGCCGTCCGCCGTCCCGGAGCCGGTGCCTGTCCCCGTTCCGGGGGCGGGGGTGAAGGAGGCGCGGCGCAGCAGGGAGCGGATGCGGGCGACGAGTACCGCGCTCTCGCACGGCTTGATCACGTAGTCGTCGGCGCCGGCCTCGAGTCCGGACACGACGTCGAGGGCATCGCCACGGGCGGACATCATCAGGATCGGCGCGAGGCTCAGTTCGCGGATTCTGCGGCACAGGCCGATGCCGTCCAGTTCGGGCAGCATCACATCGAGCAGCAGCAGGTCCGGGCTCGTTTCGCGGAAGATCTCCAGGCCGGTGAGACCGTCGGCGGCGGTGGACACGGTGAAGCCGTAGCGCTCAAGCAGCATACGGACGGTGTTGCGGATGACCTCGTCGTCCTCGACGAGCAGCAGATGCGCCTCGGCCGCGGAGCCGGGCGGGGCGAAGGACGGGATCGTCGGCGGTGCGGGGGTCATGGGGTCCTCGTCTGCGGGCGTGGGGTCTGCGCGGGCGGGGTCTGAGGGAGCGTGGACGACGGTGCCGCGCCCGGGTCCGCATCCGCGTCCGAACTCGGGTCAGGGGCCTGCGCCCGGCCCGTGCCCGCCGTGTCGCCGTTCCCGCCCTGCGGGGCGCCGGCGGCCATCACCGCGCCGTTCCACCGGTAGCGCGTGGTGTACAGGCCGTCGTCACCCGTCGAGGTGAGCAGCAGGTCGTGCCCGAAGGTTTCGCCGGTGAGCCCGAGCGGCCCCCAGCTGATCAGCACCGGCCGGACGGTGCCGTCACGCGTCCAGTAGACCTGAATCAGTGTCAGCCCGGCCGACTCCTCGTCCAGCGCGACGATCAGTTCGTCCCGGCCGTCCCCGGTCAGGTCCCGGTAGACGGGCCGGCGCAGCCCGCAGCGGCTGCCGGGACAGTCCTCCATCGCGGCCAGTACGAGTTTCGGCACATTGGGGTCGTGCTGCAGCAGTTGCTTCACCGGCACCTTTTTCAGCCCGCCCGCGGGCACGGTGATGCCTTCGACCGTCAGATACCGCTTGTCGGTGGGGCTGGTCTCGTCCCCTGCGGGCGGGGTCGGTGGGGCGTACTGCGGCCACAGCGGCTGTGCGCTGACCGGCGGTGACAGGCTCGGTGCGACGCCGCCGTCCCGGGTGCCGGTCTCCGACGCGCAGCCGGCGAGCCCGGTCAGCGCCGCGCCGGCGGTGAGGGCGGTGAGGGCGGCCACGATGGGGCGCCTGTGGTGAGGGGGGCCCGTGTGGGGGATGCGGGACATAGGCACATCAGCGTACCGGCGGCCGCGGGACGCCTCCCGGGGGGTTCACGGCCACCGGTCGCCAGGGGTTCGTAAGGACCACCGGCTGCGGGCCCGCTGGTGCCGCTGAGCCCGGCTCAGCGGCAGCAGGGGGTCAACTGAGCAGCCGCAGCGCCATGTCCGCGATGCCGAGGCGGACCGTCTGACCCCAGGTGAGGTGCAGCGCGTCGGTCTCCATCCCGTCGCCGAAGGCGACCAGCCGGTCCGACTCGACGGTCAGCCGCAGCCGTTGCGAGTCCGTCAGCGCCCCCTCCACGAACGAGGTGCCGGTGGTGGGGGAGGGCCAGGCCTCCCGTACGAACCAGATCAGTTGAGGTTCGGCCGGGCCGGGCAGCCCCAGGGAACTGCCGCGCTGCTGCCACAGGGAGCGCAGCCAGCCGGTGGCGCCGGTGCCCGTGCCGACCAGGACGCCGGAGGAGGCCTGCGCCTCGGCGGGCGCCGCTTCGCCGTCGGGACCGAGGCGGTAGCGGGCGGTCTGGTGGCCGGGCGGGCCGAGGTAGATCTCGTTGAGGGCGAGCAGCCGCTGGGTGTCGTCGGCGACGGCCTCCACCATGGTGAGTTCGTCGATGGTTCCCCGGCGGGAGGCGGCCGCCGGGAGGAGTTTGGCCGCGTCGGCCGCCAGGTGGCGCACCAGGACGCCCGGGTTACGGCCGGGATCGGTGTCGATCCCGACCACCGGCTGGCCCGACAGATACTTGGCGGCGTTGGCCACCAGACCGTCCTGGCCCACCACGACCACCACGTCCTCGGGGCCGAAGAGGAAGCGGTCGAGGTCCGCGCGTTCCACCCGGGTCCCACGCCACTGGAGCGGCACCGCCGCCGCCACATCGGCGAGCGCCCGCCGGGTGCGGTGATGCCGCTCGGTCACCTCCTGGATGCTCCGGCCGCGGGAGGAGAGGAAGAAGGCTGCCTGGCCATGGGTGCCGTGCCGGGCGAGCAGCTCCTCGTACTCGGTGGCGCGGTGTACCAGCACCGCGCGCGGCGCGAGGCTCACGACCGCTCCCCGTCGGCCCGTCCGAGTTTGGCGAGCAGCCCGGTGAGGACGTCGGGGGAGAGGGTGAGGCTGTTGATGCGGGGCAGATTCTCGGCGACCCGCGTGGCGGCCAGCGCGTGCAGCGTGGCGGGGGCCGCCTCGGAGTGCACTCGCAGCCAGGCGGCCTGCGCCTGGGCCCGCGCCTCGCCGACCTCGCGGGCGGCCTCGGCCTCGGCATGCGCCAGCCGCACCGTGCGGGTGGCTTCGGCCTCGGCCCGTACGGCGTCCGACGCCGCGTTCTCCTCGGCCTCGCGGCGGGCGTTGGTGCCGCGCTGCTCGACCAACTGCTCCTCGCGGCGCGCCAGTTCGATCTGACTGGCGAGCTCGTTCTCGGCGATGGTCCGCTCCCGCTCCACGGCCACGGCCCGCCGCTCGTACGTAGCCCGGTCCGCCTCCTGCTGGATCTGCTCCCGCGCGGGCGTGCGCAGCGCCCGCTCGACCTCGGGCTCGGGGCGGAGGGCGACCACGCGTACGGCCACCACCTCGATACCGGTGGCGGGCAGTCGTGGCTCCGCCGCGAGACCGCCGGAGATCCGCTCCCGTACCGCCGCGACACCGTCGGTCAGAGCGGCCGAGAGCGGCGTGCGGGCCAGAACGTCGAGCGCGTGCTGCTGGGCGGTTTCGGTGAGCAGGGTGGAGAGCTGCTCCAGCGGGGCGCCGCGCCAGACGCCGGTGTCCGGGTCGACGGAGAAGTCCAGGCGGGCGGCGGCGGTGGCCGGTTCGCTGATCCGGTACGTCACGGTGGCCTGCACGCTGACGTCCTGGAAGTCGGACGTACGGGCATGGAAGGCCATGGCGAGTTCCCGGTCGTCGACCGGTACTTCGGAGAGTGCGGCGGTCAGCGGCTGGAACCAGAAGCTCAGCCCGGGTCCGTCGTGAACGAGCCGCCCGCGCTTGAAGTGGCGGATGTGGGCGGTGGGTGCGGAACGTAGATGGCGCCAGCCGAAGCGCCTGATGATGTCGGCCATGACAGCGTCCCCCTTTTTCGTCAGTCAGACGATATAGGGAACCAGTGGTTATCGTCAATGCGACGAAAGCGGGGCGGCTCGCACCGTGCGAGCCGCCCCCGAACCGCCCCTCTCGCGGGGCTGTCAGTCCACGGTGACGGCTTCCGCCGCCTCGGTCAGGACCTGCCGGCCGTCCTGACCGGTCATCACCAGGCGTGGCAGACAGGGCCCTTCCCGGTCGAAGACGTGGGTGGTGGTCGCCTCACTCGTCTCGAGCTGCGTGCCGTCGCCGAAGTGCCGGCGATAGCGGTATCCGCCGGGTGGCTGCTCGCCGTCCACGGTCGCGCTCAGGCGCACCGGACCTCCTGTCTGCGCCTCCGTCGGTACGTTCAGCAGCGCGCGCGACGATGGATCGGTCGCCGCTGCCGACCGTGCCGGAGCGTGCAGCGCGGAACGCGCACGAGGCGCAGCGGGTCGACCGGCGCACATTGCCCATGATGAAGTCCCGCCCGGGCGCCCGTGAGGTCTCCCGCAGATAGCGGTGGGCCCTGGGCTCTGCTCTGCTCAAGACTGGGGTGCGCCGGTCCCCCCGGGGCGGGATCAGTGCTGCCCTGCGGGACGTACACTCCACCCATGGGTTGCACATATGCGGTGAGGGAGTGCCTGAGAGGCGTCCCGCGCGCGCTGTGCCCCATCGCGCCACGGACCCGCTGCCGTGCGCTGCACGGTCACGGCTAACCATTTCCTGACGGATCCGAGTCCGGTCCTCTTTTCCGCCCGCGGAGCTCTGCTTTCCGCCTGCGGAGCTCTGCCGCCCCGCCCGCGCCGTCTCTCTTTTCCGGTTTCTCCGGTTCGTCCGCATCCTGCGGTCGCCGGGCGCCGCACCACTGAGCTGCCTGTCCCGCACCTCCCTGTCCAGCACTGCCTGCACGCTCCCGCACCATTCCCGCGGCTCCTCGGCGTGCCGTCGCCGTCTTCGGCGACGTCCGGACGTCCGGCGGGGCCGCACCCTCGAGAGGACCCCTGTGAAGTTGACCGAGTTGCTGGCCGGGCACGACCACGAGGTTCTTCTGGGCGATCCGCATACACAGATCACCGCGGGAGCGTGCTTCGACGCGCACCGCGTCTCGCCGGGCTCCCTGTTCATCGCGGTGCCGGGGCACCGTGAGGGCGGTCCCGAAGCCGTCGGTCCGGCCCTGGCGCGCGGCGCCGTGGCGGTGCTCGTAGACGCCGCGGCGCCCGATCTCCCGGCCTCGGTGTGGGCGGCGGACACCGGCGTGTGTGTCGTACGGGTGCCCGATACGCGGACGGCGGCCGCGGTCGTCACCTCCCGCTACTACGGCGAGCCCGGTCGGGACATGGACATGGTGGCCGTCACCGGCACCAACGGGAAGACCTCGGTCTCGTACATGGTGGAGTCCGTGCTGCGGCTCGCCGAAGGCGCACGGGTGGGCGTGATCGGGACGGCCGGCAACCGGATCGGCGACGCACTGATCCCCATGCCGAGATCAGTACTGACCACACCGGAGTCGCCGGACTTCCAGTACCTGCTGGGACAGATGCGCGACGGCGAGGTGAGCACAGTGGTCCTGGAGGCCACGTCGATGGGCCTGCTGAACCACCGGGTGGACCACGCTTTCATCGACGTCGGCATCTTCACCAACCTCACCCAGGACCACCTGGACGACCACGGCACCATGGAGAACTACCGGGACGCCAAGCTGCGCCTGTTCCAGGGGCTGTGCCGGCGCGCGGTGGTCAACGCGGACGACCCGGTGGGAGCCGGAATCGGGGCGATGATGCCCGGCGAGGTCACCACGTACGCCCTGGACGCCGAGGCGGACTACCGGGCGAGCGACCTGAGCATGGACGCCTTCGGTACGCGCTTCACCCTGCACCACGACGGACACAAGTACCCGGCGGCGATCCCCGTCCCCGGGCGGTTCTCGGTGGCCAATGCCCTCGCCACGGTGGCGGCCTGCCACCTTCTGGGGCACGACCTGGCGGGGCTGGTCGCCGCGCTCGACCGGATGCCGCCGGTCCCGGGGCGGTTCGAACGCTTCCAGACCCCCCGCGGTACGTCTGTGATCGTGGATTACGCGCATTCGCCCGACTCGCTGGACAAGGTCCTCACCGCCGTCCGGGAATTCGCCGCCGGCGAGGTCATCACCGTCTTCGGCTGTGGCGGCGACCGGGACACCACCAAGCGCACACAGATGGGGGAGATCGCCGGTATCCACTCCGACCTGGTCGTCCTGACCTCCGACAACCCTCGGAACGAAGACCCCGAGGCGATCCTGGACCAGATCACACCGGGCCTGGTGTCGAGCGGCGCCCGCTTCGAGCGGTGCGCCGACCGCCGACAGGCCATCGCTCTGGCCCTGTCCACCGCCGGGCGGGACGACATCGTCCTGGTCGCGGGGAAGGGGAGTGAGCCGTACCAGATCGTCGGCGAGCAGCTGCTGCCGTTCAGCGATATGGCAACGGTGCGCGAACTCGCCGCCGCCCAGGAGTAGTTACACGCCGCGCGGCCTGCCCCTGCGGGAGGAAGGCGAGGTCTCGTCAGGGGACGAAACGGCGCACGTAGCGCCGTTGCCAGGGGGTCTCGACGGCGTGGCGGTCGTAGTGCCGACGCACGAAGTCAACCGCCTGGCCGGCCGGTACTCCGTCGAGCACGGCCAGGCAGGCCAGGGCTGTGCCGCTCCTGCCACGGCCGCCGCCGCAGGCGATCTCGACGCGTTCGTCCCCGGCACGCGCCCACGCCTCGCCGAGAACGGCCCGGGCCTGTGCGTGGCTGCTGGGGAGCCGGAAGTCCGGCCAGCGCAGCCATCGTGCCTCCCACGAGACCTCGGGGGGCCGCTTGCCCAGCAGATATACGGCGAAGGACGGCGTCGCTCCGGCCGGCAGCGGCCGGCGCAGCGCACGGCCTCGGACGAGGCGTCCGGAGGGAAGCCGCAGGACGCCCGTGTCGGCCGGATTCCAGGTCTCGCTCACATGGCTCACCGTATGCCCCACGATCGCGTGTCCCGCGGGTGCGCGGGCGGATCAGCTCTGGACGGGCGCCGCTTCCGGGTCAGGGCGAGGGAGGATGCGGGCGGTGAAATCCTTGACGGCCGCATCCAGACCGATGTCGTGCTGTGCGCGTTCGGACAGATACCACCGGTGCTCGAGCAGCTCGTGATAGAGCTCGGCCGGATCCATCGAGCCCCGCAGGTGCTGAGGCACGGCTCGTACGGTGGGCCGGAAGACCTCCCGGACCCAGCGGTGGGCCAGCACCTCCGTGCGCGCGCCGAGCGGGTCGCCCGGTGCGTAGTCGTCCTGTGTGGCCATCCAGCTCTCGAGGTCGTTGAGAAGGCGCCGGGCCTGGTTCTCCTCGGTGTCGAGGCCGGTCAGACGCAGGAGTTGGCGCTGATGATGGCCCGCATCGACGACCTTCGGTACGAAGGTGACGGTGTCGCCGCTCGAGGAGTGCTGGATCTGCATCTCGGCGACGTCGAAACCGAGGTCGTTGAGCCGGCGGATACGGCGGTCGATGTAGTGGTACTTGCCCGCCGGGTAGACGGACGTGCGGGTCAGCTCCTCCCACAGGTCCTGGTAGCGCCGGCAGATCTCGGTGCCGAAGGCGATCGGATCCACCGACGGATGGAGTGCGCCGGCCGCCTCCAGGTCCAGCAGCTCGCCGCTGATGTTCACCCGGGCGAGCTCGATGTCGTACGCGCGCTGCCCGGTGGTGAGTTGGGGGTGCAGCTCCCCGGTCTCGGCATCGACCAGGTAAGCGGCGTAGGCGCCGGCGTCGCGGCGGAAGAGCGTGTTGGACAGCGAGCAGTCGCCCCAGGCGAAGCCGGCCAGATGCAGCCGGACCAACAGTACGGCGAGCGCGTCCATGAGGCGGTGCATCGTGGTGGGCCGCAGCGTGGTCTCGAACATCGACCGATAGGGCAGGGAACCGTTGAGATGCCGGGTGATCAGCACCGGCTCCAGCGGCCCGCCGTCGCTGTCGGTGCGCCCGGTAACGACCGCGAGGGGATCCACCGCCGGGATGCCGAGCCGGTCGAGGGTGCGCAGCAGCTCGTACTCGCGTACCGCCGGCCGCTCGGCGAGCTCCTTGACGGCGACCACGTCGGCCCCGGCCCGGGCATAGCGCACCACGTGCCGGGAGATGCCGCGCGGCAGCGCCACGAGGTACTTCTCCGGCCATTCCTCGAGCGGCAGGTGCCACGGAAGTTCGAGAAGGAGCGCGGGGTGTTCGGGGTTGGTGGCGCTGATCTGCAAAGCCATCGATCGCCTCGCGTCGGACGGTGACGGGCCACCAGTGTGACGTATGAGGTCGCGCACCTCATCGGGCGCCCTGGGCGGCGACCGGCATGGCCGCACTGCGGTTCAGGCGGCGCTGCGGTTCAGACGCACCTGGCCGCGGTTCAGACGCACCTGTACGTGAAACGCGTCGCGACCGTGTGCCGGGACGGCGAGGTGATCCGCAGTTCCGCACTGGCCCGGTATGCGCCCCGGCCGTGGAAGGTCCAGAGCAGATGCAGGCGTGCCTGTTCCTGCCCGCGCGTCATCTTCTCCCGCAGCACCTCCGAGGTGGTGCCGTCGCTGCGCACCCAGCGATACGTCACAGTGCCGGGCCGTCCGTTGGTCTCCAGTACAGCCACGACATCCGCCGTGCCGTCACATCCGGGCCCCTCCGGAGCGCTCTGCACGGCGACATCCTCCACGGCCAGGCCGGGCCCGTGACGCTGCCAGGCGAGGAAGGCCAGCACCGCCAGCAGCACGATGGCGGCCAGGGCGTACCGGCGGAGTCCTCCGCTGCGGGGTTCGCGGGCCTGCTGCGGCTCGGCGGGCTGCCCAGGCAACGTGCCGTGCCAGAGTTCGGCTGCGGTCGTGCTGTTGCCACGGTTCCGGTTCCGTACGACCGCGGTCACTCCCGGGCCGAAGCGGAGCACCTCGCCCTCCACGCGGTCCGGTGCCACGCTCACCGGCTGACCGCCCCGCACCGGGACGGTTGTTTCGGGCGCGGGCTCCGGCTCCGGCCGCTCGAACCAGTGGCTGCCGAGCGCGGTCGCGCTGTACCCCTCGTTCTCGGCCTCGTCCGGGCGCGGGGTCCGCCGCCCGTCGTCGTAAGGGACCCGGGGATCGTTCATCCGATGGGGCACCGCCTGGCCTGGATCTGCTGCGAACTGGGATTCGGGGCGGTGGGGTTCGTCGTCGCCCGTACGCCCCAGTAGCAGCCCTTCCCCTGGAAGGTGTGGTCCAGCGTGATCGTGTACTGCGTCGCGCCGCTCCGCTCGAAGGTCTGCGAGCCGTCCGGGGCGCCCGGTTCACCCTTGGCGTTGCTGGTGAACCATGCGATGACGACGGTCACCGGACCGGTCCCGTCCGTGGCGACGTCGATGGAGGCGGTGGCGACCGTCGCATTGATCTGCTGCAGGCTCGAGACGGATACGGACCTCACCCTGACGGGAGCCGTGGTGGGAGGGCTGGGTTCGGTAGTGGGTGGGGAAGCCGGGGGAGAGGTGGGTGGGGGCTCGGAGGATACGGGGGGCGCGGCGGTCGCGCTGCCCGAAGGAACAGAAGTGTCGGACGGAGAAGGGGAATTGCCGGCCGGGACGCTCCCGGTCGGTGACGGACTCCCGGAGGTGGACGGGCCGGCGGACGCGGCGCCGTCCGGGTCGTCGACCGCGCCCGGTTCCGCGCTGGTGGTGGCGAGGGCCTGGGCCGTCGTGCGCTGCGGGCTGCCTCCGCTCGCCCCCGCCGCAACAGCGACGACCACCGCCAGAACCAGCGCGGCGAGGGTTGCCAGCACGCCCCGCAGGCCCGGACTCCAGCTGCCTGCCCAGCCTCCGCCGCTGCCTCCGCCGCCCAGTGCCGTCGTGGCCAGCTCGGTGGTGCCGGAGGCCTGGCCCGCGGCGGACGGGAAGAGCAGCGGCAGGAGTGCGGCGAGCGCGGCGAGCTTCCGCTGGCCCCGCTCCTCCCAGTCCGGGCCGTACGCCGCCCCGGCGATCTCCTCAAGCTCGGCCACGAAGGCCGCGGCGTTCTCGGGCCGCTCCAGCGGGGCCTTCGCCATACCGCGCCGGATCAACGGGCGCACCGGTTCCGGCGCCGCCTCCTCGGGAACCGGCGCGCTGATGTGCTGGAGAGCCAGCTCGGCGAAGTTCTCGCCCGAGAACGGCTTGCGGCCGGTCAGGCACTCGTAGAACGTCGCTGTCGCCGCGTAGACGTCGGCGGCCGGGGAGGCGGGCTCGCCGTTCCACTGTTCCGGGGCCATGTACGCGGGAGTGCCGGCGACGCCCGGTGTGGTGCCGCGGCCCGCCGCGATGCCGAAGTCGACGAGCTTGGACGAGCCGTCGGCCGCGACCAGCACGTTCTCGGGCTTGTAGTCGCGGTGGACCACACCCGCCCGGTGCGCGGCAGCCAGTCCCAGCAGCGAGCCCTTGAGCACCACCAGCGCCGCTTCGGGGCCGGTGGCTCCCTCGCGTCGCAGCAGGGTGCGCAGGGCGATCCCGTCGACCAGCTCCATCACGATGGCGGCGCCCAGCGGCGCTTCGACGTATTCGTACAGCCCGACCACATACGGCGAATCGAGTCCGCCGAGCAGACGTGCCTCCGCGCGGAACTCCTGTACGAAGCCGGAATCCGTGCGCAGCCGCTCGCTGAGGTATTTGACGGCCACCGGCACGCCGGTCGCGTCGTGGACGGCCAGGACGACACGCCCGCTGCCGCCGGAGCCCAACTCCCGGGATTCCGTGTACCCCGGCACCGACCACGTGTTCATCCCGCCCCCTAGGTCCTGCGCGGTTCCCAGCAGGCGTCAGCGCCGCCACCGACGGATGGCCCGACCGCTCTGCCGCGGGTATCCGTGCGCGGTCGTTGTGCACGACGGCCGCACCGTAGCCCACATGCTGTCCCCATGGCAGACACATTTCCGTCACGACTGGTTCCCGCCGGAGAGCCAGCTGCTGGGCTGCGCGGGTGAGCCGGTGCCTCAGTCGGTCACCGTGTCAGTCACCGGCGGCAGATCAGATCGGCCAGCTCCGACGGCCGGCTGAGCGCGACGAGGTGTCCACCGGGGAGTTCCTCGACGGTGATTCCCAGCCGCTCCTTCACGATCCGGCGCTGGAACTCAAGGGGGAAGAACCGGTCCTCACGGCCCTGCAGGAACCGCGTGGGGACCTTCGGCCACTCGCGCTGCGGCCACGGCTGCGTGAACAGGGCCTCCGAGGGGCCGGACTCGCCCTGCGCCATCGCCTCGTCGGTCACCTCCGGCGGCACATCGTGGAAGAAGTCGACCAGCACATCGAACTCGGCGTCCGGAGCGCGTCCCTCCTGCACGGCGTACGCCGCGCGCGCCGCGGCCTGGCCCGTGTTGTCCCACCACTGCCCCGCCGTCTCGCCGTAGGCCGGCACCATGGCGTTGACGAGAATCAGCTGATCGACCGCCACCCTCTCGCAGACCAGTGGCGCGGTGAAGCCGGCGAGCGACTGCGCGACAAGTACCAAGTCGCGGTGATCGCCGATCGCTCGGACGACGGAGTCGGCGTACTCGGAGAGCCCGGCGGAGTTGTCCTGAGGCAGGTCGACGGCCACCACCTCGTGTCCGCGCCCGCGCAACTCGGGGACGAGCCGGTGCCAGTACCAAGCGCGACCGTCAGCGCCGGGGATGAGCACATAGGTTGCCATTCAAACCGCCTTCGTCCTGTCGGCTACTCCGCGAGTACTGGGATACCTCACTCTCCCGGGCGATGGTGACAGTGAACGGGCTCCGGGCCGGAGTGTCCGACCCGGAGCCCGCCGCTCCCCCGTATCCCCGCTTCCCCCGTTCCCCCGTTCCCCCGTACTGCCCGTCGGACCGAGCGCGGGCGCCCGGCCGACCGGCAGGTCTGCGGTGTGGTGCCCGGCTCAGTAGAGCTTGGCGACCGCGACGCCCGTGGTCTTCTTGAAGCCCTTCAGCGGCGCGCCGTCGAGGTCGCCCAACTGCCCCCACTCGATGACCGTCACCGTCCGGCCGTCACGGCCGACCGAGTAGAGGCCGATGTCGGTTGAGCCGACGTCGGGGTCGGCGGTGTCGATGCTGTAGACGTGCGCTCCCTCCTCGACGTTGATCCTGCCGTGGTAGAAAGCCTCGCCCTCGAGCCCCGGGTGGGTGTCCTTCAGCCGGTCGAGGCAGCCCTCGATCGAGGCGCGGAGCCTGGAGGCGAGCGCCTTCGCCTTGGCCGTGCTGGGTGCGACCGTCGTCGTCTGACGGGCGCTGGTGTCCAGCTCCGTCCTGAAGTCGCGGTAGGCGGTGGAAGTCTTGGGCGCGATCCCCGCCGTGCACGGCGAGCCGGAGTCGGGCAGCCCCTGCTTCACCGGATCGGCGTGCCAGGGACTGATCGAGGCCGGCAGTTGCGACGCCGAGAGGAACTTCGGCGCCACGGGGGCGGCGGCCGTGGCCGAGCCGAGCGAGGCGATGGTCATGCCCACGGCTGCCGCGGTCACGACAGCGGTGCGGATCTTGTTCATGTAAGGGCTTCCCCCGGTTCGTGGCTGGCTGAGCGATCACCAGCTTCGGCGCGCCGGTGGGCGGCGGCAAGCACTCCACGCCCTTCAGGGACGGTGGAACCATTCCACCCCGGTTGACGTGGGGTTTATCAGTGGGGTGGGACGCCGTCCTGGGACGGCCGGGGGGAGTTGGAGCGCTTGAGCACACCGCGAGAGACCGAGACGGAAGCGTTCGCGCGACGGTTGAGCGAGCTTCGGGACGGATCCGGCCGCAGTTACGGCGCGCTGGCGCGCCGCGTCGGCGTCAGCGCGTCGACGCTGCATCGGTACTGCTCCGGGCAGACGGTGCCGGTGGAGTACACGCCGGTGGAACGGCTGGCACGCCTCTGCGGATGCCAGGGTGAGGAACTCACCGCGCTGCACCGGCTGTGGGTGAGGGCGGACGCGGATCGCGGCAGGCGTCAGGAGAGCGGTGCCGGGGCGGCAGGCCGGGAGGTCACGGCCGTCCCGGGCGAGGCCCCCGAAGCCGATCCGGCACCCGCCCCTGAGCCGTTGGCGGAACCCGACGAGCCCGGACGGCGGGGACGCCGCTGGGCGTACGCCACCGTCCTGGCCGCGGCCGTCCTCGCGTTAGTCCTGCTCATCGCCTTCGCTGAGAACTTCCCTTCGGCAGCGGACAGGCGGCAGTCCGCGGCGGAGCAGTTCGGCGGCGGAGCCAACGACTCTTCCCAGCCCCACCCCGACGGCTCCCGTTCCACCGCGCCCGCGTCTCCCGACGCCACGGCCTCCGCTCCCGGCGACGGACCTCGCGTATCCACCGACCACGGTCAGCGCCCGCCCGAAGCAACCGCTTCCGGCCGTTCCACCGCCCCCTCGGAGCCTGAGCGGAGCCGGTTGCCGTTCACTTGGAGCACGAACGACCACATCTGGCAGAACGGGTGCGGCCACACCTACCTCGTCAACCGCGGCCCCGCCCACGTGCCTCCGCCGCCTGCCGAAGCGGACGCCGAGCCTTGGGCGCGCTCGGTCGGTGCGGTCCACGGCGCCGATACCGGAGTGCGGATCACCGTGCAGGGCAAGAGCGACAAGGCGGTGGTCCTCGAGGCGATGCACGTCCGGGTGACGGCGAGGCGGGCGCCACCGAAGCACAACGCCTTCCGCATGAACCTCGGGTGCGGCGGGGCGCTCACGCCCCGCCTGTTCGACGTCGACCTCGACAAGCCCCGACCGATCGCACGCTCGATGGCGGGCAACGACGCCGGTGAGCCGATCCCTGCTGTCTCCTTTCCGTACAAGGTCTCGGCGACCGACCCCGAGACGCTGCTGGTCACCGGCCGTACGGTCGGCTGTGACTGCGACTGGTACCTGGAGTTGGAGTGGAGCAGCGGCGACCGCTCGGGCACCGTACGGATCGACGACAGCGGACAGCCCTTCCGTACGAGCGGAATTCAGGACCGGCCCGTCTTCGACTACGGCACCGGCTCCGGTCGTTGGAACCCGGCCGCCTAGCCACCCGGTCTATATGCAAGTCGGGCGCGGGTCAGATGGTGAGAGTGGGCCAGGGGACGTCGGTTTCGACGGCGGCGGTGTAGTCGAAGCCGCGGACGGAGAAGCCGTAGAGGCGGCGGACTTCGTCGCTGAACCAGTCGAGGTCGGCGAGTTCGGTGATGGTGTCGCTGGTGGCGGTGCTCCAGCGTTCGGCGACGGCGTTCTGCACGGCGGGGTCGAGTTCCCAGGTGTCGAGGCGGACCCGGCCCTGAGGACAACGGAGCGAGGTGCCGTAGCCGGGGGTACCTCCCAGGCGAAGCTCTGGGGGAGCGTCGCGGGCCCGACAAGATCGCCCGGACAGGGCCTGGTCCCGCCCTGTCTGCCCAGGTCAACGCGGCGCCCCGTACACCTTGATGATGATCGCGTCCGATTTCGTAGCACTCGGGTCGTACACGACAACACATACGCCGGGGGATTCGCCGCATACCTGCCGGCTCATAGCTTCTTGATCAAGCACCGCGATGATCAGGAGGCAACAGAGACATGTACGGCAAGGCATTCGCCCCGGAGTACCAGGGCGAACTGGGCTCGGTTCTCGGCGTCAACTCCTCGTACGACGAGGTGCTCGCAACGGCGAGACACGCGCGCCGCAACGCCGTCTCGGCACTCGACCGCGCCCGCGCCTCGCTCGCACTCGCCGAGGCCAACCGGCGGCTGGGCCGGGTGGCCGATGCCGGTGACTCCTGGCGCGACAGCTACCGTTCCGCCCGGCAGGCCCGCGACCGGGGCGCGATGGCGTGGGCCCTCTGGAGCGGCGGCACCCTGGCCCGGCAGTGCGGCACTCTGCCGCTGGCCCGCCGCCTGCTGTCGTCCGCCGTCGAACTCGCCGCCGAGAGCGGTGATCGCCTCGCCCACGGGTACTCGCTCGCCGGCCTCGCCGAAACGGGCCGGATCCAGGGCGACTACGAGGCGGTCGCGGAGACGCACGAGCAATTACTGGCCCAGGCGCGAGCTCATGGCGAGTCCCGGCACATGGTCTGGGCGATGTCCGGCATCGCGCAGATGCACCGCAACACCGGCGCGTACGACAAGGCCCTGGAGCTGTTCGAGGAGTCCGCCCGGATCGCGGAAGCGGCCGACGACGCACGCGGGCGGGCATGGTCGCTGCGGGGCATAGCCGACGTGGTGTCCGTGCAGGGCGATTCGGAGCGGGCGCTGGCACTGCTGTCCGACGCCGAGACCATCTGCCGCGACATGGATCTGGCCGGTGCCCTCGCGTACAACCACAAGATGCGCGGCAACGTCTTGTTCCGCGCGGCGCGTTACGAGGATGCCGGCGTCGCCTACGCGCTGTCCCTGCGCGAGTTCCGCGACATGAACGAGCCCCGGGGAACGGCGCTCTCCCGCCTCGGCCTCATCAAGTCCCGCTCCCGCCACGGCCACGTCGACGGCCACGCACCGGACGCGACGCTGGCGGAACTCGCCGAACTGGAAGCCGAGTTCAAGCGGATCGGGCTGCGTCACGCCCGGCAGGCGGTCGTGGCCTTCCGCGCCGAGCTGACAGAGGATCGCCGGAGAGAGGACCGCCGGGTGGCACAGGGGTAGCCACTAACCTGCGGGTCGTGATCATTGAACCGCTGGTGCCGGTGGACGGCGCCCTCCCCGGGGTGCTGCTCACCGAGCTGACCGCGCTCCACCTCTCCAACCGCGAGTTCCATGCGCTCAGCGGGGACTTCCCGGACCCGGACGGCATCACGCCCGAGCAGGTCGCGGCCTCGCTCGCGGACGAGCTGGTGAACCCGGAAGTCGAGATGCTGCTCGCACGGTCCGCCGGGGAGCTCGTCGGGTTCGCGGTCACGCTGGCGCGTCATCCCGACCCGGCGGATCCCGACCCCTGGATCGGGCTGCTGATGGTCCACGGAGAGGTGCAGCGCACGGGGCACGGGCGCCGGTTGGCCGGGATTGTCGCGGACCGCTTCCGGGCCGGGGGACGCACAGGACTCAAGCTGGCCGTGCTCGACAACAACCCCAGGGGGTTGGCGTTCTGGACGGCCCTCGGGTACGAGTTCGTCCGCTGGGGGAGGGACCACAGGCTGGGCCGCGCCTCGACGGTGCTGCGGCTCCCACTCTGAGAACGGTCTTGTCCCCCGGCCCTCAGATGCCCCCGCCTCTCCGACCCCTCTCCGACCGCTGACCGGCGGCGGCCGGCCGGCAGGACAACTAGAGTGGCCGATATGGGGGACAACCGGCCGACTTCGGCTTTCCATTCGGACAATTTCGACGACTCGCACACCGACGAGCTGGTCGGCTTGCTGGACGTGCAGGCGCTCAGCGCGGGCGTGCGGCGGCTGCGGGAATGGGCGCACCTCGGCGTGGCCGCGCGGCCGGGCGAGCGCGCGCTGGACATGGGAGCCGGCACCGGGTCGGTGACCCAGATGCTGGCGGCAGCGGTTGCGCCGGACGGTGAGGCGATCGGGGTGGAACCCAACCCCGGTCTGCGGTCGGTCGCCGAGCGGCGGGCGGCGGAGGCCGGCAGCGCCGCACGATTCGTGGACGGCGACGCGCTCGCGCTGCCGATGGGCGACGCCGAAGCCGACGTCGTCTGGTGCGAACGAGTGTTCCAGCACCTCGACGAACCGGAGAAGGCCGCCGCGGAGATCGCCCGGGTACTGCGTCCGGGCGGGAGGGTCGCGCTGATCGACTCCGACTGGGCGACCGCGATCCTGCACCCAGGTGAGCCCGAGGTGGTCGCGGCACTGACCGGAGCGGCGGTCTCGGCGGCCGCCAATCCGTACGCCGGGCGGAAACTCGCCGGTCAGCTGGCCGCAGCGGGGCTGGAGATCGGCGACCTCGGCTCGCAGGCGCTGATCCAGGACCCCGGAGAGGTCGCCTGGCCGCTGGTCCGGCTGCTGTGCGACGGGGCCGTACGGAGCGAGCTGATCACTGAGCAGCAGCGGGACCGGCTGTACGCCGACCTCACCGCGGCCGCCGAGCGGAGCGCGCTGCACATGTCGGTGACCATGTTCGGCGTCATCGCCCACCGTCCGGCCTGACTCGGGGCGGCCCTTCCCGGCCGCCCCGGCCACTCAGGAACTGAGTGCCCGCGCCGTTGGCGTCCCCGGTGCTTGATGCCCCCCACTGGCCAGCATGCGAACCTCTCCCCGGTCGCTGATCTCGGCGCGCACGATCCCCGTTTCGTCCTCGTAGACCGGATAGCCGCCCGCTCCGGCCCTGTCGGTGCGCCGGACGATCACCACATCGTCCTCTACCAGGGCTGCCTGGAATATCAGCTCGTAGCTTTCCGGGTAATCCATACCTGAGGCCTCGCTCCACGCGCCGCCGTACTGGGCCCTTCCATCGTCACCCACACCCGCCCGCTCCGCCTCACGACGATGTGTGCGGCGGGCAAGCAGTGGCGTCGGCGCACGGAGATCGTCCGCATGCTCTTCCTCCTGCGCCGGCCATACGGAGAATGGGCCTGAGGCGCACCGCCTCAGGCCCAGCTCGTGCGTCTCCTGCTTACCGCCCGGACGGCTTCTTCATCCGCTCGGCAGTCTTCTCGCCGGCTTCCTGCGCCCTACCCGCGATCTGCTCGCCGCGGCCCGGCATCTGCATGGCCCGGTCGTCCATGGTCTTGCCGGCGGCTTCCTTCGTCCTGCCCTTGACCTGCTTCGCCTTCGTCTTTGCCTTACCCATGATGGTGTCCTCTCACATTGGGGGTGGACTGGCGTACCCACCTTGCGCTCGTCGCTCACAGTGCGCAAACGGGCGCAAAAGGTAACAGGGTCCCGCGGGGCGAAATGTCGTGTTCGGTGTCAGAAGCGACGGATTGGGTACGTGCTCAGTCGCCGGACCTAAGGAGTGAGACATGCAGCGAGGCAGCGATCGCCTCAGCGTCCGAAAGGACGACGAGATGAAGCATGAATTGCAGGGCCTGCTCCGTTCAGGACACCCCACGCGGGTAAAGGAGTGGCAGGACCCGGAGCCGGGTGCGGATGACGACCCGGAGATCGCGTCAGGCGCCGCGCCCGAGAGGGGTTCGGTGGGCCCCGACGCAAAGCTGGAGGTCGAGTTGGCCCGGCATCTGAGCCGTACGGCCTTCCCCGCCACCCGCGGCGAACTGGCGGACGCTTTGAGCGAGCGGCACGCCTCTGACCGGCTGGTCGAGCTCGTGAACCGGCTGCCGGCAAAGGAGGAATACCGCAGCGCTCACGAAGTCGTCAGTACCCTCGCTCGCCAGGCGTAGCCATGGCTGAATCGCTCCTCGGAACACCTGCGATTGCGGTCAGATCACCTTCGAGCGGACCAGGACACCGAGGACGAGCGCCCCGGGAACCAGGGGCAGCCATACGCTGATGATCCGGTAGCCGAGGACCACGGACGTGGCCAGGGCGATCGGGACCCCGGCCGTGACGAGCGCGATGACCAGCGCCGCGTCCACCGAGCCGAGGCCGCCCGGTGTCGGTACGACGGCGGCCAGGGTGCTTCCGGCGAGATAGGCGATCCCGAGATGGACCGCCGGAACGGACACGTCCAGAGCCATCGCCACGGCGACCAGTCCCGCGGCCTGCAGCGTGGGAAAGGCCAGCGCGCCACCCCACAGGGCCAGCGCTCGCGCGGGCCTGGTGTGCACGGAACGCGCGTCGCTCAGAGCCGTTTCGACGAACGTACGGATGACCCCGCGCAGCGGGGTTACGGCCACCAGCAGCACCGCCACCGCACAGACCAGAGTGCCCGCCACCACGAGCACAGGGCCTGCCGCACCCGGCATGAGACTGTCGAGGCTCAGCGCGTGCGGAGACAGGGCGACGAGAGCCAGCAGCAGGACGACGCGTCCGGTGCCCGCCGCCAGCATGTGCAGGGCGAGCGCGGCGGAGGAGCGGGACAGCGAGAGTCCGCAGCGCTGGAGAAAGCGGAGATTGACCGCGCCCGCGCCGAGCCCCGCCGGGAGAAGGTGGTTGGCGGCTGCCGCGGCGAACTGCGTCACGAACAGCCGGAGCACAGGGAGCCGCTGGAGGGTCGCTCCCTGGCGTGAGAAGGACACAGCGACCCATCCGAGCACGGTGAGTGCGACGGCGACCAGCAGCCAGTACTCGTCGGCCGACAGGAGTCTGCTGCCGCCGGCCGTGATGATCGGCCAATGCCGGGCCGCCCAGACGCTGACCGCGGCGATCGGCAGCAGGCAGGCGAGCTGGCGCAGCGGCAGCCGCCGAAGGCGGTTTCCCTGAGGTGTGGACATCGCCTCGGTTCGTCTCCGCTCCTCACCCGCACTGCCGGCCTGTCGCCGGCACCAGGTTCCCCACGCTGTGCGACGTCCTGGCGTCGTGCGGCCGACGCCCCGCGGGCGCGCCGGTGACCGGGAGACGGCGACCGTGCCGAAGGCTCGTACCGGAAGAAGCAGCCCGCCCCTGGTGCCGGCCACGTTGACAGCCGGCGACCCAGTGGCTGTAATGATCAGCGTGTCGCGTGACGCCGACCAAAGAGCAGTGGGCGGGTTGGCAGTTGGGCGGCACCCTTCACCCAGGGACGTTGCCATGAGTTCATACTCCGCACCCCGCGCCTGACGTAAGCGCCTCCATACGTCGTTCCCAGGTCCTGTCCGGTCCTGGGCCTAGTCCTCCGCGGTGCCCGGCACCGCCGTGTGACCTCAGTACGCCATGCCTCCCCGACGGCTGCCGTGCCCCGGCTCGCCCGTCCACGGCTCCGCGTACTCGATCCGGTCCACCGCACTTCTTGGGAGACCCAGATCCGTATGCCCACATCCTTCAACCACGCCATCATCGAGGAGTTCCGAGCCAACGGCGGAAAGGTCGGCGGTCCCTTCGAGGGCGGCGATCTGCTCCTGCTGACCACCACCGGCGCGAAGTCGGGGACGGAACACACAGCTCCGCTCGGCTACGTCCGCGACGGCGATCTGCTGCTCGTCGTCGGATCCGCGGGCGGCGCGCCCCGCCATCCCGCCTGGTACCACAACCTGCTGGCCCGTCCCTCGGTGCAAGTGGAGATCGGCACCGAGACGTTCGAGGCGATCGCCGTTCCCGCCGAAGGCGCGCGGCGCGACCGGCTGTTCGAGCGCGTGGTGCGCGCGGCACCCGGATACGCGGACTACCAGACCCGCACCACCCGCACCCTCCCGGTCGTGGTGCTGGAGCGGGCCGAGTCCGAGGAAGGGGAGACTCCCCACGAGGTCCGCAATCTCGCCGACAAGCTCGTGGAGGTACACACCTGGCTGCGCTCGCAGCTGCGCCACGTCCACGCCGAGACCGAGGCCCACTTCGCCGCGCGAGCGGCACATCAAGGCCCCGGCGAACCGCCGGCCCCGGGTCTCGGCCTGCAGATCCGGCAGCACTGCCTGGCGTTCTGCCAGTTCCTGGAGTTCCACCACACCAGCGAGGACGTGCACCTGTTCCCGGGAATCGCTGCCCACCACCCGCATCTGAGCGGCACCTTCGACCGGCTGCGCGAGGAACACCGTACGGTCGCGCGCATACAGGGCGAACTGGTCGCTCTGCTGGCCGACATCAGCACCGCAGACCCCCTGCGCTTCCGCGCCGAGCTGGCCCGGATGTCGGACGAGCTGACGACGCACCTCGACTACGAGGAGGAATCGCTGCTTCCGGTCCTGGCCGAGATCCCGTGGCCTCCGGCCCCGCCGATACCCGACGCGGCGGAAAGCACCACGCCCTGATGGGGGAGGAAGTGCCGGAGTCCGCGAATACTGGGTCCTCAAGCCAAGAGTTCGAGGAATCGGCGGCCGAAGAGGTACGCGTCCCCCGGCCAGCGGGCCGAGAGGTAGTTGCGGTCCTGGACGACGAACGCGGGGGCGTCGTCGGTCGCGCTGCCGCGCGCGGTGAGCACCCTCGGTCCACGCTCGAAGAGGGTGCCCGGATCGTCCAGGGCGGCCTTGACCTCGTCCTCGACGTAGGCCGGATAGGTGCGGTAGTAGCGGCCGAGGCGCCACGCCGTGCTCAGATACGCCGAGCGCTCCATGTACTTGGGCAGACAGGTCGTACGGCGGCCCGCCAGCACACTGCGATCGCCGCCGACTTCACGCGACCGCGCCAGCACCAGCACCCCGTGGCAGATCGCGCCGACCGGCCGCCCCAGCGCCCAGAACCTGCCGACCTGCTGGTGCAGCACCTCCGAGCCGAGGTACTGCCGCATTCCCGGCGCGTGCCCGCCCGGCAGGATCAGACCGTCGAACCCATCGACGTCCACATCCGCCCACCCCACGGTCGCGGCGAACTCCTCGGACCGGGTGAGTTCGTCGTAGAAGGCCTTGGGCTCCTCAGCGGCGCCGAGCTGCCCGAAGAGCACTCCGGTCAGCAGCCGCGGATCCGCGGCGGGCCGGGTTCCCGCGCGCTCGGTGGCGAACACCACCTGGTGCCCGGCGTCGGTCAGTATCCGCCAGGGCACGGCCACCTCGGTGACGTCGAAATCGCGGTCCGGGACCGGCATCAGCACACGCATCCGACCATCCTCGCAGGCGCAGCGGACAGGGCCCCCGGCGCGGGCCGGTTTTCTGCGCTGCGGCCGGTTCACCGCTGTGGCGGCGCGTCCAAACGGCCTTGCGGATATCGGCGTTCGGCTTCCTGACAACTTCCGATCGACAGTTCACAACTCGCGCCGGTTCGTGGACGGTTCAGGCGTGACGTTTGCCACCTCGGTGGCGCGCTCTGGTCGGGAGGTGCGCGACGGCTGCCCGTCTCCGCTGTTCAGCGGCATCGGCAGCCTCTCGCCGCGACGCGGATGATCTTGTCGATCGTGGTCGTGTGCCGGCGGTGGCGAGTCTTTCTGGGTGGCGCATGAGTGGTCGTCCGTCGAAATCGCTTAGGTGGAGGTGAGGCCGAACAGGCATCCGGTACAAGTGAGTTGACGTACCGCCCTCAACGAAGAGGAACCGCGATGACCCACGCCCAGGGGAGGCCGGCTTGAACGGCGAAGACGTCCAGAGAGGCGACTCACCCCACCACGGCAGGCTCACGCAGCCGGTACGCGATCTCTTGGCGCTCCCGCTCGACTTCGAGGCCTACTACCTCGGACACCAGGAGCTCTTCCACAACTATGCCGAGCTCCACCTTGGCAGTCGCCGCGCGGCCGAAGACGCGGTCCACGGCGTGTTCCTGACCATCCTGACCAGCTGGGACGAGCTCCTGCAGGCGGGAAACCTGGAACAGCGGGCGTGGGCGATCGTGCGCCGGACCGTGAGCCGCCGGCTGGAGGCCGAGGGCAGGCCGCCCGCGTTCGTCATCAACGGCGCCATCGCCCGCGTACTGCGCGCCGCCCGGGACAAGCTGAGCGTGATGGAGAGCAGGCGAGGACTGTACGAGGCGATCGCCGCCCTGCCGTCCCGTCAGTTCGACGTCATCGTGCTGCGGTATCTCCTCGGCTATCCGACGTCCCGGATCGCCTGGTTCATGGGTCTCAACGAGCGGACCGTGGACTACCACGGCCGCAAGGGCAAAGAGCGGCTGCGGGTGCAGCTGGGCCTGCCCGCCGACACCAAGAAGAGAGGGGAACGAAAGTGACCTCCGCCATAGACGACCTGCTGGCCGACTCCGCCATACCCCCCACGCAGCCCCGCGCCTTCGACGTCGCGGCCGCGCTGCGCCGGCTGGCCACCGACGCGGCCCTCGCCTCCCCTGCCTCGGAGGTGCTCCGGGCCTCGCAGGCCGGCCAGCGCCTCGGCGTCGTCTCGCGCTGGGTGCTCAACGGGCCGGGCGCTGCCATCCACGTGGACCGCCTGGCCGAAGGCCCCGAAGGTGGCGTCCAGCTGACGGAGGAGCAGATGGACGTGGAGGGTGCGCTCGTCTTCGCCTGCCTGCTCTATCTGACCGGACACCCCGAGAGCGCACAGTTCTGGTGGCAGCTCGCCGCCGGCGCCGGTCACCGGGGGGCCTCGTACTGCCTCCATCTTCATCACCTGGAGCTGGGGGAGGCGAGGGAGGCCCGGCACTGGTACCACCAGGTCACCCAGGCGCCGTCCGACACCTCGGCTCCCGACGACGCGTTCCTCGAGGGGCTTGAGCTGTTCGCCCGCTACGTCCGCGTCAACGGCTCCGCGGCCAGCGCGCCCACCGGGGGCCTGGAGGCAGAGGTCGACCGGCTGGCCTCACGCAACAAGAGCTGCGGCATCGTCAGCCGCCCCGACCGCCGACTCGCCGAGCGGCTTCACGACTTCACCGCCCGCCGCTGATCCATGCGCGAGGGCCGGACAGTGTGACGTCCTTCACGCCACTATGAGCCGAATGTGACGGAGGGTAGTGAGACCACTCCAACGTCAGTACGTACTGTTACGTGTGGCGTTGGACCACACACGGGGTACTGGAGGAGAGTCATGCGACCGTTCGTGTTGAACTACGCACTTCCGGCCGAGAATTCGGCGTTCGCGGATCCCTATACGTACGACTCCGCCCTTCAGTTGAACGTCCTGTCCGACGGACGCCCCGCCATCACCGACCCGGCGGTGCTCCTGGCAGCCGGGACGACGACGTCCACGGCCGGTTCCCAGACACACTTCGACGACTGACCGGCCCGGCACGTCGATGACTGTGCTGATCCTGACCTGCCGGCAGGATGTGACGACGGACATGGTGGTGGCAAGTCTGCACGAACGCGGCATCCCGCTCGTGCGGTTCGACCCCGCTGACCTTCCCGGTGAAGCCTCCATGTCCGCCGAGTTCATCAGTGGCGACTTTCGCGGTTATCTGTCGTACGACGGACGCCTGTTGAGCATGAGCGGCTTGCGCTCCATATGGGTGCGCAGGCCCGGCGAGCCCGCCGCGCACGCCGCCGAGCCGTCGGAGTGGCTCACCGCCGAGTCCGGGCAGGCCCTCTACGGGATGCTGAACTCCACCACGGCACGCTGGATGAACCACCCCTGCGTGGCCGCGCAGGCCCGCTGCAAGCCATGGCAGTTGCGCGTCGCCCACCGCAGCGGTTTCGCGGTGCCGCCCACGCTCATCACCACCTTCCCGCGCGTGGCCCGCCAGTTCGCGGCGCAGTACCGGGAGATCGTCGTGAAGTCCGCCTCCGGCCCGCCGCGCAGTGATCCACCGATCACCCTGCCCACCACCCGCATCGGGCCCGAGACGGACTTCGCCGACGTCGCGGCCGCGCCCACCCTGCTTCAGCAGTACATCCCCAAGCGGGCCGACATCCGGCTGACATCCGTCGGCGGACGGCTCTTCGCCGCCCGGAAGGTGTCCGAGTCCGGTCAGGTGGACGGGCGTTACGGCGAGACCGGTCACGCCTGGGAGCCCGTCGAGGTGCCCGACCGTATCGGCAGGGCTGTCCATGAGTTCACGGGGATTGCCGGTCTGGCCTACGGCGCTTTCGACTTCGCCGAGGACGCAGAGGGCGTCTGGTGGTTCCTGGAGTGCAACCAGGGCGGCCAGTTCGGCTTTGTCGAGCTGGAGACCGGTCAGCCCATCGCGGAGGCGGTCGCTTCCTGGCTGGCGTACACCGCTGCCTGAGCGGCCCCGGGGAAGTCCGGGCGGCGTCGCGGGCCGATGGCTGTCGCCTGGCTGCGTTGTCGTCAGTCGCCGACGCTCCGCGTGGACTCCTTCCTCCGCCTTGCCAGACTCGGCCCTCGACCCGCTCCTTCACCCACCCGGACTTCCCCGACACCGCTTAGGCCCCGGACCGGGCGAATTCACCGTCCGAACATGGCCGCATCATCTCGACGACAGTCCGGCGCCGCCCCTTGGCCGCATGCTCCCTGACGGACCATCGGCATGTCCCCGACATTAAGGAAGCGCCAGTGAGACTGCACCGCTCTCCCCGCACGGCGGCAACCGCCGCCCTGGGTGCCGCACTTGTCGCCCTCCTCGCCCCGCCCCCCGCGCAGGCACGTCCGTCGGCGCTGCCGACGGTGACCGCCACGGCGGAAACGGCGGCCCTCTACGACGACGAGGCAGGCGGCAACGCCAACGCGGACGACCCGGCGATCTGGCGGAACGCCGCCGATCCGGCACGCAGTCTGGTCGTGGCCACGGCGAAGGAGGGCGGCCTGCGGGTCTACGGTCTCGACGCCGGGCTGGTGCAGTCGATCCCCGCCCCGGCGCCGCCCGCGGCGGATGACGCGCCGGGCCGGTTCAACAACGTCGACCTCGTCACCGGACTGCGGACGCCCACCGGTCGCGCCGATGTGGCGGTGGTGAGCGACCGTGGCAACGACCGGCTGCGCGTCTACCGCATTGACCCCTCCCGGCCGGGGCGTCCGCTGACCGACGTCACGGATCCGGCGGCTGCCCCGGTGTTCTCCGCGAGCCAGTCCGAGATCAATGAGCAGCGGACGGCGTACGGCCTGGCGACGTGGACGGACAGGAGCACGGGGCGTTCGTACGCACTCGTCAGTCGGCGCAATCGGACCGAGGTCGCGCTGCTGGAGTTGAAGGCGACCGCGACCGGCACGGTCGGCTACCGGAAGATCCGTACGCTCGAACTCCCGTCGTCGTTCCGCCTCCCCAACGGTGCCCGGTGGAGCCCGTGTGCTGAGCCCGACGAGCTGCCACAGGTCGAGGGCATGGTCGTGGACCCGGCCAACGGAATGCTCTACGCCGGCCAGGAGGACATCGGCATCTGGCGCATGCGCGCCGACCTCACCGGCAAGCCCGTCCTGGTCGACAAGGTCAAGGAGTACGGCATCCCCGGCGTCTACGACGCGGAGACGGAGGAGTGCGCCCCGGGCGCCGATCCCGGCTACGGCGGCAGGCGACTGGCGGCCGATGTCGAGGGCCTGACCCTCTTCCAGGAGTCCGACGGCGACGGCTATGTGATGTCGTCGAGCCAGGGCGACAACACATTCGCGCTGTACGACCGTGAGATCTCCGAACGCAATGAGTACGAGGGCGGCTTCAGGATCGGCGCGGCCTCGGCCACGCTCGACGGCAGCGAGGAGTGCGACGGCGCGGCGGTGCTGAACGCGCCGCTGGGAGCGCGCTATCCGCGCGGCCTTCTCGTCGTCCAGGACGGACATGAGACGCCCGCGGCACCGGACGGAGAGGGCGGCGAAAGGGAGTCGACCGGCTTCAAGTTCGTCGATCTCGGTGCGGTGGTGGACGCCGCCGACATGTGACCTGCCCGGACGCGCCCTCGGGTGGTCCCGCCGGTTCGTGGAGCTCTCCGGTGCATCGGGCACCGGAGGGCTCGGTCGCGAGGTGGGGGTGCGGGGCCTGCCGCACGGGTTTGAGGCCTCACACCTCGAGGTCCGCGTACAGCGCGCCGTGGTCGGATGCCTGGGTGGCCTTCGACGTCACGGTCTCGAACGACTTGAAGGTGTTGGGCGCCCAGATTCCGCGCCGCTCCACTTCCACCGCCTGCACGTGCCGCCACAGATCCGGCGAGAACATCAGGTAGTCGATCTTCTGCTTGAGTGACTGGCCCGTCCCGTAGGTGCCGGGCGCTCCCGTGTAACTGCCGTGGTCCATCGCGTCCTGCAGGCCGGCGGCCAGGAGGAACCCGAGCGGCTCGCTGTCCGGGGTGTCGTTGAGATCCCCGGCGACCACGACGCGCGCGGAGCGCTCGAGGGCGGCCTCGTAGATCGCCTTGACCCGCTTGGCCTGCGCCTTGCGCTTGTTGGCGCTGACGGCGGGTTTTCCGAATCCCTTGCTCTTGAAATGGTTGCCCAGAATCCACAGCGGCTTCCCGCCCTCGAGGTCGACCTCGAACTCCGGGCAGTCCCGGCTGAAGATCGCCCGACCGGACTCGGCGTCGAAGATGTGCGACCGTATCGAGGTGACGGGGCGGCGGCTGAACAGCCCGATGTCGATGCCGCGGCTGTCGTTGCCGTCGATCAGCATGTTGAACGGATACTGCTTCGCGCCCATCAGATCGCCCAGTACCTGGTCGCTGAAACGCTGCAGGGCGAGCCGGTCCTCGACCTCGACCGTCAGCAGCACGTCGGCGTCCACCTCGGCGATCACCCGGCCGGTGTTCTGGACGGCGTCCCAGTTGAGGTCGTCACGGACGAGCTCGGCCCAACCGACCCAGTGGGGCCGCCCCTTGGCGATTATCTCGATGGCGCCACCCCGCTTGACCTTGAAGAGTCTGGCGCCGCCACGGGTCTCGTTCACCAGGATCGGCCGGGTCTTCGACAGGGAGTCGGGGACGTCGTACTTCTCGAGTATCCCGGCGATCTGCTCTTTGTCCTCGGCCGTGTAGGTCTCGTGGTCGAGGACGGAGACCAGGGTCGCGAAGTCCTCCAGCGTCTTCCGCCGCTCCGAGGTGTCTTCGACTGCGAAGACACGGGGTCGGCGGAAGAGGTTCTCGGCGTTGAAGGTTGCGATACGGATGGTCATGGCGCCTCCTTGTGCGGCGCGGGTCTACGCGGTCGACGGGGCAGGCGCCGCCGAGATCACTGCTCGCCGACACTCCAATACTCCGAGAGTGGGCGGTCCCTGTCCAACGGAGGAGGAAACGCGCGGCGGGTCAGGGGGCCGCGGCTCTGGGCACTGCCGGTGTCAGTCCAGTGATCGCAGTCCCCGGACGAGCAGGCGCAGACCGAATTCGAAGTGGGCCGTGAAGTCGCTGCTGGTGAGTACGGGCAGTGCCGCGGCGAGATGCGGGTAGTGGCCCGAAGTCACCGCCTGGCGCAGGCGTTCGGGGTCCGCGGGCTCCTCGTCCGTTGCCTGGGTGGCGGCTTGCTCCTCCAGGGTGTGACCGACGGTGAAGTGGACGACGGCCAGTGCCGCGCGTGCCGCGTCGTCGGGTTGGAAGCCCGCGTCGAGCAGGACGCCGACCAGGGTGTCGGCGAAGCCCAGGGTGTTCTCGCCGGTCGCGTGGGTGCCGGCGTAGACGCGTGCGCCGTCGCGGTGGTTGAGCAGCGCCGTACGCATCCGGCGGGCCAGGTCGGCCAGTTGCTCGCTCCAGTCGCCGTGGGCGGGGGACCGGGGGGTGCAGTCGGCCAGCATGCGCTCGGCCATCGCGGTCAGCAGATCCTGCTTGGCCGCGAAGTAGCGGTAGAGGGCGCCGGCCTGTGTGCCGACGGCGTCGGCCAGGCGCCGCATGGTGAGCGCGTCGAGCCCTGATGCGTCCAGGAGTTGCAGAGCGGCTTCGACGGTGCGGGCGTGGTCCAGTCTCGGCGGCCTTCCTCTTGTGGCGCGGGTGGCTTCGGGGGGCTGGGGGGTGGACGACGGACTCATGGCCACGACTATAGTGAACGACGTTCACGTGAACGATGTTCATTAAAGGGCTGTTCCGGGAACCCGTGAAGAACTCGCCTGCCGGCAGGGACAGCCCGTGGCCCAACGCGGCGTCCGCCGAGGGCTCGCGCGTCCCCGCACGGCGGCCTAGAGTTGCCAATATCAGAGCAGAACGGCAGATACCCCTTGCCCGTGTCTCTGGGAGGGCACATGACCCGTATCTCACTGACGGTGGACGGCACGGCGTACGAGGACGACGTGGAGCCTCGCCTTCTCCTCGTTCACTACCTGCGCGACCGCCTGGGCCTCACCGGCACCCCCGTCGGATGCGACACCAGCAACTGCGGCGCCTGCACGGTCGACCTGGACGGTGACAGCGTCAAGAGCTGCTCGGTTCTGGCCGTCCAGGCCGACGGCAGCGCGGTGACGACCATCCAGGGCCTGGCCACCGACGCCGAATGGGACCCGCTGCAGACGGCGTTCCACGAACAGCACGCCCTGCAGTGCGGCTACTGCACGCCCGGCATGATCATGGCCGCGCGTGACCTGCTCAAGGAGAACCCCGACCCGACCCCGGACGAGATCCGCCACGGTCTCGAGGGCAATCTCTGCCGGTGCACCGGCTACCAGAACATCGTGCGCGCCGTCCTCGCGGCGGCTGCCGAAGAGCGCCGCCGCCGCGCTCCCGCACCGGGGGCGGAAGAAGCTCACGCACCCGGAGCCGGGCCGGAAGCCGCTCCGGCCATGCCAAGAACCCCGGCCTCGGCCGGGTAGGAGGCGCCGGTATGACCGACCAGCTCACTGCCCCGGAAATCGGTCGCTCCCGCACCCGCAAGGAGGATGCCCGGCTCGTCACGGGCCGGACGACCTGGACCGACAACATCGCCGTCCCGGGCCTGCTGCACATGGCGATCCTGCGCAGCCCCATGGCGCACGCCAGGATCGACCGCGTCGACGTCTCGCCCGCGCTGGAGCGGCCGGGAGTCATCGCCGCCTTCAGCGGCCGGGACCTGGCGGACGAACTCGGCTCCATGCCCTGCGTGTGGCCGGTGACCGAGGACATCGTCATGCCCGACCACCCGGCGGTGGCCGTCGACGAGGTCCGGTACGCCGGCGACCCGGTGGCCATCGTGATCGCCCGGGACCGATACGTCGCGGCCGATGCGCTGGAGGCCGTCGAGGTCGACTACACACCACTGCCTCCGGTGCTGGACCTGGAGGCCGCGCTGGCCGACGGCGCCCCCCTGGTGCACTCCGACAAGGGCACCAACCGCTGCTACACCTGGCCGCTCGCCGCCGGCGACTACGAGGCGGAGAAGGCCCGGGCGGATGTCGTCGTCCGGCGCCGTTACACCCAGCAGCGGCTCATCCCGAACGCGATGGAGCCGAGGGCCGTGGTTGCCACACCGCCCACGACGTCCAACGAATACACGTTGTACTCATCGACCCAGATCCCGCACGTCGCGCGAGTGATTCTCTCGATGGTCACGGGAATCCCCGAGCACAAGCTGAGGGTGGTCGCCCCGGACGTCGGCGGCGGCTTCGGCTCCAAGCTCCAGGTGTACCCCGAGGAGGCAGTCGCCCTCGCCGTGGCCAGGCGGCTCGGCCGGCCGGTCAAGTGGACCGAGTCCCGGTCGGAGGGCTACCAGGCCACCCATCACGGCCGCGGCCAGATCCAGGACATCGAGCTCGCGGCGACCCGGGACGGCAAGCTGCTCGGGTTGCGCGTCGATCTGCTCGCCGACATGGGCGCCTACCTGATGCTGATCACTCCCGGCGTCCCGCTCCTGGGCGCGTTCATGTGTCCGGCCATCTACAAGATGAACGCGTACAGCTTCAACTGCACCGGCGTCTTCACGACCAAGACCCCCACGGACGCCTACCGCGGCGCGGGCCGTCCGGAGGCGACGTTCGCGATCGAGCGGACCATGGACGAACTGGCCGCGGAACTCGGTATTGATCCGATGGAGGTGCGCCGTCGCAACTGGATCGGCCACGACGAGTTCCCGTACACCACGATCGCGGGGCTCACCTACGACAGCGGCAACTACGAAGCGGCCACCGACCGCGCGATGGCGCTCTTCGGCTACGACGACCTGCGGGCCGAACAGCGCGCGCGGAACGAACGGGGCGACCCGGTGCGGCTCGGCATCGGCATCTCGACCTACACCGAGATGTGCGGCGTGGCCCCCAGCCGGATGCTGGGCAGTCTGAACTACGCGGCCGGCGGCTGGGAGGCGGCGAGCATCCGCATGCTGCCCACTGGCAAGGTCGAAGTGGCCACCGGCACCAGCCCGCACGGGCAGGGGCACGCCACCTGCTGGAGCCAGATCGCGGCCGACGCGCTCGGTGTTCCGTTCGAGGACGTCGAGGTGGTCCACGGCGACACCAAGGTGGTGCCGCAGGGCATGGACACCTATGGCTCCCGCTCGCTGGTGGTCGGCGGGGTCGCCGTCCACCATGCCGCGCAGAAGGTGGTGGCCAAGGCCCGCAGGGTCGCAGCCCACCTGCTGGAGGCGAACGAGGCCGACCTGGAGTTCTCCGGCGGGACCTTCTCGGTGAAAGGATCGCCCGAGGCGACGAAGACCATTCAGGAGGTGGCCTTCGCGACGTTCTCCTCCCACGACCTGCCCGACGGCATGGAACCGACGATCAACGCGGAGCACCTGGTCGATCCCGAGAACTTCTCGTTCCCGCACGGCACCCACCTCTGCGCGATCGAGGTCGACACCGAGACCGGCCACGCCCGGATCCGCAGCTACGTCTGTGTCGACGACGTCGGCAAGGTGATCAACCCGATGATCGTCCAGGGGCAGATCCATGGCGGCCTCGCCCAGGGCATCGCCCAGGCGCTCTACGAGGAAGCGGTGTACGACACCGAGGGCAACCTGGTCTCCGGCACCATGGCGGACTATCTGGTGCCCTCCGCCGTCGACCTGCCCGACTTCGTCACCGACCGCACCGAAACCCCGGCGACATCCAACCCGCTCGGCGCCAAGGGCGTCGGCGAGGCCGGGACGATCGCGTCCACACCCGCCGTGGTCAACGCGATCGTGGACGCACTGCGGCCGATGGGCGTGAGAGACGTGGCGATGCCGTGCACACCGCAGCGGATCTGGCAGGCCGTCACAGCGGCCCGGGCCGAGGAGGGAACAGCATGATTCCCGCGGCATTCGACTACGCACGCCCGCAGACGGTCGACGAAGCGGTACGCGCCCTGGCGGACGGCGGCGAGGAGGCGAAGGTTCTGGCCGGCGGCCAGAGCCTGATCCCCATCCTCCGGCTTCGGCTCGCCTTCCCCGAACTGCTGGTCGACGTCGGCCGGATCCCGGAACTCCGCGGTGTCCGCGAGGACGCCGGGACTCTTGTGATCGGAGCCATGACGACCCACCACGACGTCATCCACGACCCGCTGGTGCGCAGCCACGCAGGGCTGCTGGCCGCGGCGACCGAGACCGTCGCCGACCCGTCCGTACGCCATCGCGGCACCATCGGCGGCTCGCTCTCCCACGCCGACCCTGCGGGGGACCTGCCGACTGTGCTGCTCGCACTCGACGGCGAGATGGTCGCCATCGGGCCGCAGGGCCGGCGCATCATCCCGGCACGTGAATTCTTCACCGACTACCTGCAGACCGCGCTGCGGCCCGACGAGCTGCTGGTGGAGGTCCGGGTGCCCAAGAGCGACAACTGGGGCTACCACTACGAGAAGTTCAACCAGGTCGCGCAGGCCTGGGCGATCGTCGGTGTGGCGGCCATGGTGCGACGCGACGACGGCCACCTCGTCGAATCCCGTGTCGCGCTGACCAACATGGGGGCGACCCCCTTGCGGGCGAGTGCCACCGAGGAGGCGCTCGCCGGGGCGGACGCCGACCCGGCCGCGGTGGCGCGGGCCGCCGAATCGGCGGCGGACGGCACTCGTCCGGCGTCCGACCTGTCGGCGTCGCCCGAGTACCGCGAACACCTGGCGCGGGTGCTCACCCGCCGAGCGGTGCTGGCGGCGGCCGGGATGGAGTGAGGGTGTGACGGACGGGCCCGGCGAGCTGCGGGCGAGACTGGAGAAGACCGGCTATCTCGTCGACGACGGTCTCGCGATCGCCTGCTTTCTGGCCCTCAAGCTGCACCGGCCGATCTTCTGCGAGGGCGACGCGGGCACGGGCAAGACCGCGCTCGCGTCCGCCCTTGCCCAGGTCCAGGGCGCACCCCTGATCCGCCTCCAGTGCTACGAGGGCATCGACGCGTCCCAGGCCCTGTACGACTGGGACTTCCCGCGCCAGCTGCTGCACCTGCGGGCCGCGGAAGCCGTCGGCGTCACCGATGCGGGGCGGCTGGAGAGCGAGCTGTACAGCAGGCGGTTCCTCATCGCGCGCCCGCTGCTGCAGGCGCTGGAGACACAGCCGTCGGTCCTGCTCGTCGACGAAGTCGACCGGGCCGACGACGAGTTCGAGGCGTTTCTGCTGGAGCTGCTCTCCGAGTACAGCGTCACCGTCCCCGAGCTGGGCACGCTGAGGGCTGCGTCGCCGCCCGTGGTCGTCCTCACCTCCAACCGCACCCGCGAGGTCCACGACGCGCTGAAACGGCGCTGCTTGTACCACTGGTTCGACCACCCGGGGTTCGAGCGCGAACTCGCGATCGTCCGCAGACGCCAGCCCCAGGTGACCGAACGGCTCGCCGCCCAGGTGACCGCCGTCGTGCAGACCCTGCGCACCCAGGATCTGCTCAAGCCGCCCGGGGTGGCCGAGACCATCGACTGGGCCGAGGCCCTCGACGCGCTCGGCGCGACCGAACTCGACGCCGAACTGGCCGTCGCCACGCTCGGATCGGTGCTGAAGTACCGCGAGGACGCCGACCGGGCCCGATCCCTCGACCTGTCCGCGATCCTCGCGGCACGGGGAGCGTGAACACCGTGCCCCGCCCGCCCATGCCGGCAGTACCAGAGGTGGACGCGACCGCCGTCCTCGTCGGATTCGCCCGAGCGCTGCGCGCTGCCGGAGTCGCCGCGGGCCCCGACCGCGTACAGACCTTCCTCGGCGCACTCGAACTCCTCGGCTCCGAGGTGCGCTCCGACGTCTACTGGGCGGGCCGGCTCACCCTCTGCGGCAGCCAGGACGACCTGGAACGGTACGACCGCGTCTTCGCCGCGTACTTCGCGCAGCATCCGCACCCCGGCGAACGGGCGCGCCCGGCCCCGGCCCCCAAGCCGGTACCGCGCCCGGTGGCCGCCCAGGCCGGTACCTCTCCCGAAAGGGACGAGGAGGACGCCGTTGCACAGCCCGCGGCGGCCCTGGCGAGCTCCGCGGAGGTCCTGCGCCATCGCGACATGGCCGAGCTCAACGCGGCCGAGCGGGCCCAACTGCGGCGGCTGCTCGCGGCGTTCTCGCTGAGCGGTGAGCCGCGCCGCACCCCCCGGCTGCGTCCGGCGCGGCGCGGCGGCGTCGATCCGCGGCGCACCGTACGCGAGCTGCTGCACCGCGGCGGCGAGCCGGCCCGGCTGCGCTACCGCGCCCCCGCCACCAAGCCCCGCCGCGTCGTGCTGCTGCTCGATGTGAGCGGCTCGATGGACCCGTACGCGGACGCCCTGCTGCGCTTCGCGCACGCAGCCGCGCACGGCTCGTCCTCCCGGACGCCCACCGAGGTGTTCACGATCGGCACCCGGCTGACCCGGGTCACCCGGGAGATGACGCACCGCGATCCGGACGCGGCGCTGGCCGCTGTCGCGTCCGCGGTGCCCGACTGGAGCGGAGGCACCCGGCTCGGCGAGATGCTCCGCGGCTTCCTCGACCGGTGGGGGCAGCGCGGCACGGCCCGTGGAGCCGTCGTCGTCGTGCTCTCCGACGGGTGGGAGCGTGGCGACCCGGCACTGCTCGCCGCTCAGATGCGGCGGCTGCACCGACTGGCACACCGGGTGGTGTGGGCCAACCCGCGCAAGGCACGCCCGGGATACGAGCCGCTCGCGGCGGGTATGGCGGCGGCGCTGCCCAGCGTTGACGCATTCGTCGAGGGTCACAGCCTGGGAGCCCTGGAGCGCCTGGCAGCTGTGGTGAGAGGTGCGTCCGATGCGTGAGATCCTCCCCGCGCTGAGCCGCTGGTACGCCGCCGGAGAGCCGTTCGGGCTGGCCACCGTCGTCGCCGTCAGCCGCAGTGCGCCGCGCGGTCCCGGGGCGGCGATGGCGGTGGGCCCCGGCGACCAGGTCGTGGGCAGCGTCTCCGGCGGCTGCGTGGAGGGGGCGGTTTTCGAACTGGCCAAGGAGGTCGTCGAGACCGGTCAGGCACAGCTGCAGACCTTCGGCTACAGCGACGAGGACGCGTTCGCCGTCGGGCTCACCTGCGGCGGCGAGATCACGCTCCTCGTACGCTCCGTGTCGCCCGCGGCCGACGTCTCCTTCGGCGACGCCGCCCTGTCGGTCGCCGAACACCGCCCGGTGGTGGTGGCGACCGTGATCGACGGTCCTGCCCGGCGCGGCGCCGCGCTCGCCGTATGGCCGGACACCGTGGCCGGCTCGCTGGGGTCGAGCGGTCTCGACGCGGCGGTCACCGCCGACGCGCGCGGTGAGCTCGCGCAAGGGGCGACAGGCCGGCGGCACTACGGCCCGGACGGCGAGCGGCGCGAGGACGACGTCACCGTGTTCCTGCAGTCCTTCGCCCCGCCTCCGCGGATGCTGGTCTTCGGCGCGATCGACTTCGCCGCCGCGGTGGCCCGCATCGGCGCGTTCCTCGGCTACCGCGTCACCGTGTGCGACGCCCGCCCGGCCTTCGCCGACCCCCGGCGGTTCCCGGACGGGGCGGAGGTGGTCGTGGACTGGCCGCACCGGTATCTGCGCGAGACGGAGGTCGACGGACGGACGGTGATGTGCGTACTCACCCACGACCCCAAGTTCGACGTTCCGCTGCTCGAGGTGGCGCTGCGCTCCCCGGCCGCGTACATCGGTGTGATGGGCAGCCGTCGCACGCACGAGGACCGGCTGGCGCGGCTGAGGGAGACCGGACTCGACGAGGCGGAACTCGAGCGGCTGCGCTCGCCCATCGGCCTCGACCTCGGCGCACGTACTCCCGAGGAGGTGGCCGTCTCGATCGCGGCGGAGATCGTCGCTCTGCGCTGGGGCGGCAGTGGCACACCCCTCGCGGACACGGCCGGGGCCATCCATCCACCGCGGCTCAGGTCCGTGTGATCGGTTTGATCCGTGTCAGCGCGCGAGGAGGCGACCATGAGGCTGCAGAACTCCTTCACCGTCCCTGTCCCGGTAGACGAGGCGTGGCGGGTGCTCCTCGATATCGAGCGGGTCGCCCCGTGCATGCCGGGTGCCACCGTGGAGGCCTTCGACGGCGAGACCATCAAGGGCGCCGTGAAGGTGAAGGTGGGCCCGTTCACCGTGACGTACCGGGGCACCGCGACCTTCAAGGAGAAGGACGAATCGGCCCACCGGATCGTCCTGGACGCCCGGGGCAAGGAAGTACGCGGCCAAGGCACCGCGAACGCCACGGTGACCGGAACGCTCGCCGAACGCGACGGCGGTACGGCGGTCGTCGTCGTGACCGACCTGCTGATCACCGGACGCCCCGCCCAGTTCGGCCGCGGGGTCATGGCCGAAGTGGGGGACAAGCTCATCGGGCGGTTCGCCGACTGCCTGTCGCAGCTGCTGGCAGGCACGAAACCGGCTGCGGGCGCGTCTGCCGAGGCCGCCGCCCCGGAGGAAGCCGACGCACATGCCGAGGGCGTGAAGTCCGACGACGTGAAGTCCGAGGGTGTGAAGTCCGAGGGTGTGAAGTCCGACGACGCCGAGCTCGCCGTGGTCGCAGGCGCCGGAACGCACGAGGCCGAGCCGATCGATCTGCTGCGTACAGCGGGATTCCCGGTCGCCAAGCGCGCAGCGGGCCCCCTCGCTGTGGCCGCACTCGCCGCACTGGCCGTCTTCCTCGTCCGACTCATCCGCAGAAGGCGATGACGATGCGCCCGCAGCGGTCACCGAGGGCCCACGCGTCCGGCACGGCACCACCGCGCGCCCGCGTCCTGCGAGTGTCAGACTCGAAGAGCCGCGCTCGGGGGAACGCCGCGGGCGCTGAATGTCTCCCACCGTCAGTAAGGCATGCACCATGAGCTGGGCATCGTGGACAACCGGCGGAATCTACGCGGGTGCTGGTGGCGTCCTCACCGAGGAAGTCGGCGTGATCAAGGGCGACCTGACCGTCCACACCACCTGGTCGGACGGCGAGGCCCAGATCGCCGTTCAATTCAGCGGCTCCTCGGACTGGTTCACCCTGACGGGCAGTCCTGTCCCTTGCCCCTCCGAAGAGGCCAGCCGTACCCTCCACCAATCCGTTGTCGAAGCCGTACGGGCCGAGGCGGCCGCCCCCGTTTCCCTCGGGCAGGACATGGTTCCGCCGGCCTGAGCCAGAGCGCGGCGGCCGGACGCGGCAGACGCGGCGGTCGGAAGGGAGCGCCTGCGATGGATACGACCGATGGCTTGGAGGCCGGTGGCGGGCCGACGGGAGCCATGCTGTCCGCGCCGAGTGGGTTGCTCGATGTACTGAGCGTGGCAGCCGTCGTGCTGGACGCGGACGGGAACATCGCACTGTGGAGCCCCCAGGCCGAGCAGCTGTTCGGCTGGAGCGCGGAGGAGGCGCTCGGCCGGCCCGCTGCCGGGCTGCTGGCCGCCAAGGAACACGTCGGTATGGTGCTGGAGCTGTTCGCACGGGTGATGGGCGGCGACGGGGACTGGGCCGGGGCCTTCCCGGTGCGCCGCAAGGACGGCAGCTCGCGCCTCGTGGAGTTCCGGAACATGCGGCTGCTGGACGAGAAGGGTGACCTGTACGCGCTGGGGATCGCGACGGACCGGGCCATGCTGCGGCACCTGGAGAGGGACCTCGCTCTGTCGTCGCGCCTGGTGGCGCAGTCCCCGATCGGGCTGGCGGTGCTGGACACGAACCTGCACTACGTCCTGGTCAACCCGACGCTTGAGCGCATCAACGGCCTGCCCGCTGCCGAGCACATCGGCCGCCGTCCCCTCGAGGCCCTGTCGTTCCTCGACGACGCGGGGGCGGTCGAATCGGCGATGCACCAGGTCCTGGCCACCGGCACCCCACTGCTCGAGCAGTTCACCGCGGGCCGCACCCACGCCGACGAGAGCACCGAGCACGCCTGGTCGGTGTCGTACTACCGGCTGGAGGACGCCACCGGGCGGGTCCTGGGCGTGGCCACATCGGTCGTGGACGTCACGGAGAGCCACCAGGCGGCCAAGGAGATCGCCCACGGCCGCAGGCGGCTCGCTCTGATCGCTGACGCCTCGGTGCGTATCGGCACCACCCTCGACCTGGACCAGACCGCCCGCGAGCTCGCCGACGTCGTCGTACCGGAGCTGGCCGACGTCGCGGCGGTGGACATCCTCGACTCCGTTCTGGAAGGCCGTCCCAGCGTCGCGGGGGCCGCCCGCGGGCCCGCCGTGTTCCGGGCGCTGGCAGTGTCAGCCGCCTACTCGAGCGAGGCCGTTCGCGCCGCGGACCCTCCTGGCGACGTCGCCAGGTACGACGCCGACCGCCTGGTCACCCAGTGCGCGACCACCGGTCACCCGGTGCTCGTGGCCCATGTGCAGGCCCGGGACCTGTCACGTATCGCCCGCGATGACGACGCCGCCGCTCTGCTGGCCCGCGCCGGGCTGCGTTCCTACCTGGCTGTGCCGCTGATCGCCCGGGGCGAGGTGCTCGGCGCACTCGACCTCAAACGCACCCGCAACCTGCTGCCGTTCGACGCCGACGACATCGTCCTGGCCGGCGAACTGGCCGCCCGTGCCGCTGTGTGCATCGACAACGCCCGCTGGTACCGGAGCGCACGCAACGCCGCCATCGCCCTCCAGCGCCACCTGCTCCCGCAGCGGCCACCGCAACTCGTCGGGCTCGAAGTCGCCTACCGGTACCGGCCCGCCGCGGCCACCATCGAGATCGGGGGCGACTGGTTCGACGCCATCGCGCAGGCGGACGGCACGACGGCCCTTGTCGTCGGAGATGTGATGGGAAGCGGCATCAATGCCGCCGCCACGATGGGGCAACTGCGCACCGCCACCCGCACCCTCGCCGAACTCGGCCTCGATCCCACCCAGGTGCTCCAGCACCTCGACCGCATCACCTCCGGTCTGGGCGAGACCATCGCCACCTGCATCTACGCGGTCTACGACCCGCGCAGCGCGCAGTGCCGCATCGCCGTCGCGGGGCATCTGCCGCCGGTTCTCGCCCGCCCCGGCGAGGCCCCCCGACTCCTCGACCTGCCGACCGGCGCGCCGCTGGGCGTGGGCGGCATCCCCTTCGAGGCGACCACCGTGAGCATGATGGTCGGCGACGAACTGGTGCTGTACACAGATGGCTTGGTCGAAACCCGGGACCAGCCCATCGACGCGCGTCTCAACATCCTGCTGGAGCTGCTCGCCAACACGGGCCGCCCGCTGGAGGAAACGTGCGACTGGCTCCTGGATTCCCTGCGCCGGCCGGACGACCACGACGACGTCGCCCTGGTCATCGCCCGCGTCTCATCGCCCTAGGTGTTCTCGGGGAGGCCGGGATGACCGACCGCTCCTCCCGGCCCCCACCGCAGCCCGCGCCGGACCCCGACCCGTACCGAGCGCCGGATCATCAAGGTCCGCACCTTGCGCCGCTGGGGACCTGCCCGCATCGCCTACCTCCTGGGCCTCAACCCGGCCACCGGGTGGCAGGTATCGCTCGACGTGATCGCCTCGTCATCACGCCCGTGACCAGCATCCCGGGGCACCCGTTTGATGACGTGCCGTCAGAGCACGACTCTCGTGACGATGCGCAAACACGGCCTCGGCGTGGCGTGCCGTCCAACGGGTGAATGTCGCCGATTCACCACTCGAAGAGCCCATGCCGTAGCTGGATTGCGCCGCTCTCCGGTGGTGCGGAAGCGAATTCCGGTTGACGGTGGATCACGTCGCCACTGCGATCCGCGGAGCTGACGGTTGGTCAGCCATCGCAGCCGCGTCGAAAGGAATTCGCTTCCATGCGCACAGCTCGCACCCTGCTCGCTACAGCCGCCATCACCGGGGCCTTCATGATCTCCGCACCGGCCGCCATGGCCATGACTACTGACGACAGCTGGGAGAAGGACAGCAGCCCTTCCTCCAGCAGCGACCCCACCGTGAATTCTGGGAGGCCTGAGGCGGCCGAGAGGCCTGAGACGGCCGCGAAGCCCGAGAAGGCCGAGACGCCTGAGAAGGCCGAGAAGAGCGACCACGGCAAGACCTGGGAAGGCGAGAAGCCCGAGGGCGGTGTCGCCACCGGCGGTGGCGCCCTCGCCGCGGCAGGGGACTGGGAGCAGGACTCCGGCTCGTCGTCCAGCGGCAGCGGCAGCTGGGAGAAGGGCAAGTCGGAGGGCGGCTGGAAGGAGGGGAAGCCGAAGGGTGGTGTCCACACCGGCGGTGGCGCCCTGGCCCTGTCGGGCGGCAGCCTGGCCGCGGGCTCGGTGCTGATGCTCGGCGGCCTCGGCGCCGCGGCGTACAAGCTGCGCCGCCGCGACGTATCTGGTGCCGCGGCCGCCTGACGGGGCTGAACCACCAGCAGGCCGCTCGCTGTCGCGGCCGCCGTCCCTCGCGGACGGTGGCCGCGGCGATTGCGTTTCTGCCTCCGCAGCCCCGTTCCGCCGCTCGTTCACACCCGCTGACACCCCTCTGACGCCCCGTACAACGAAAGGCACGCTCCCATGGCCGCCCCGCAGCCGCCCGGTTCGAACCAGTCCCGGACCGTCCCCGCCTCCAATCCCCTCGGCCGCGCCCTGATGTGGCCCTTCGTGGCGGTTGGGCTGGGCGTCATCCTCATCTACAGCTCGTTCGACACCTCGGCACAAGGCACGCCACGGTCCCCACAGATCCGTCCTGCGGCTGCCGCCCCCGCCCCGACCAAGGCTGCCGACGCCTCTGCTCCTGAGCTGGTGTTGCCCCGTTCCGCGCCGAAGAGGCTGTCGATCCTGGAGATCGCCGTCGACGCCCCCTTCACCGAGCTGTCCGTCGGCGCCTCCGGACAGCTGGACGCACCCCCCCCGGACAACAACAATCTCGTCGGCTGGTTCCGGGGCGGTGCGACGCCCGGCGAACGTGGCACCTCGATTGTGGCGGGCCACGTCGACACCAAGACCGGCCCCGCCGTGTTCCTGCTGCTCGGCGCGCTCAAGCCGGGAAGCAGGGTCGACATCACTCGCGAGGACGGCACCGTCGCCATCTTCACGGTGGACTCCGTCGAAACCTTCAGCAAGGCCCGCTTTCCCAACGAGCGGGTGTACGCGGACACTCCGTCCCCGCAGCTGCGGCTGATCACCTGCGGAGGCGACTACGACAGGAAGGCGAAGGACTACGAGGACAACGTGGTGGTGTTCGCCCACCTGGACTCGGTCAAGTGAGCCTGAGCCGCCGCCCCCAAAACGATGCGGCGAAGGTGATCGTGATGGGTGGCTGCGCCGCGTCAGCCGTTCCCGCCGTCGTTTCCGCGGTGTGCTGCGCCGAGCTGGGCCCAGGCGCTGTCCAGCAGCATCTCCAGCGCGGTGGGATACGCGCTGTGGTTCATCCGGGCGGCCAGCAGGTGCGCGGTCGCGGCGATGTGCGGATGGGTCGCCGCGGGCAGCCGGGCGTACGTGGCCTGCCAGACCTCTTCGTCCGCCGTGCGTGATCCCGCCGGCAGGGCCAGCGAGGCGGCGTCCAGCGCGGCGAATGCCAGGCTCTGGTCGATGAAGGCGTGATAGATCCGGACGGTGTCGGTGTCCGTGAAGCCGGCGGTACGCAGCAGTCCCAGGATCGTCTCGTCGGCCGCGACCTCGTAGGCCTTGCCGGTCACCCGGCTGGCGGTCAGCACGGCCGCCTGCGGATGACGGAGATAGGCGGCATGGATACGCAGCCCCAGCTCCCGCAGGTCCGCGCGCCAGTCACCGGTGCTTTCCCAACCCGCCACGGCACGTCCGACGAGCGTGTCACCGATCGCGAGGGTGAGGTCGTCGATGCCGCTGAAGTACCGGTACAGCGTGCTCGGGTCCGCCCCCAGAGCGGTGCCCAGACGGCGCACTGTCAGACCCGCGCTCCCGTGCTCCTGCAGCATGCGAAGCGCGGTCTCCACGATCAGCTGCTGTGAGAGCACCGCACCGCTCTTCGTGGGACGACGACGCCGCCGGGCTTCCTCCGGCACTACGGGCTTGGGCACGGCACGCTCCCTCCATGACACCCACCATGACCCCACCGACCTTATGCCAACACCATTGACGTGAACAGTGGCAGGCACGTTGGATCGGATCAGAGAGGCGCTGCGACCATCAGCAGCGCCCCGCAGGCTGTGCCTGGGAAACGGAGTTCTGCCATGCGTGTACTGCTCGTGGGGGCCGGCGGCGTCGGTACCGCCATCACCCGGATCGCGGCCCGCCGGTCCTTCTTCGACCACATGGTCGTTGCCGACTACGACCTCTCCCGCGCCGAAGCCGCCGTCGCGGCCCTGCAGCCGGACGGCCGCTTCAGCGCCGAACGGATCGACGCGAGCGACGAGGGGGCCGTCACCTCCCTGCTGCACCGGCAGCGCTGCGACGTCCTGCTCAATGCCACCGACCCCCGCTTTGTGATGCCGCTGTTCCAGGCGGCCCTGGCCGCCGGGGCGCACTACCTGGACATGGCGATGTCGCTGTCCCGCCCGCACCCGGAGCGCCCGTACGAGCTCTGCGGTGTCAAGCTCGGCGACGCCCAGTTCGAGCGGGCCGCGGACTGGGAGAAGGCCGGATCACTCGCCCTCGTCGGCATGGGCGTCGAGCCGGGACTGTCCGACGTCTTCGCCCGGCACGCCGCCGAGGAACTCTTCGACGAGATCGAGGAGATCGGCATCCGCGACGGGGCGAACCTCACCGTCGACGGCTACGACTTCGCGCCCTCGTTCAGCATCTGGACCACCATCGAGGAGTGCCTCAACGCGCCCGTCGTCTACGAGGCCGGCCGGGGCTGGTTCACCACCGCCCCCTTCAGCGAGCCGGAGGTCTTCGACTTCCCCGAGGGGATCGGGCCCGTCGAGTGCGTCAACGTCGAGCACGAGGAGGTTCTCCTGGTGCCGCGGTGGGTGGACGCGGGACGTGTCACCTTCAAGTACGGCCTCGGTGCGGACTTCATCGGTACGCTGCAGACGCTCCACCAGCTGGGCCTGGACCGCACCGATCCGGTGCCGGTGCCCGCGGCGGACGGATCGGGCACGGTCCACGTCTCTCCGCGGGACGTGGTCGCCGCCTGCCTGCCCAACCCGGCAGCCCTGGGGGAGCGCATGCACGGCAAGACGTGCGCGGGCACCTGGGTCAAGGGCACCAAGGACGGCCGCCCGCGCGAGGTCTACCTGTACCACGTGGTCGACAACCAGTGGTCCATGCGCGAGTACGGCTGCCAGGCCGTCGTATGGCAGACCGCGATCAACCCGGTCGTGGCCCTGGAACTGATCGCCGCCGGCACCTGGTCCGGCAGCGGCGTCCTCGGTCCCGAGGCACTCCCCGCCCGGCCTTTCCTGGACCTGTTGACCGAGTACGGTTCACCCTGGGGCATGCGCGAGCAGTGACAGCCCAACGCCGGTGCTGTGTGCGTCAATAGGTCTGGACCAACTCGGCGTACCGGCGCCGGCTGGCGCCGTCTCGCAGGTGAAGTGGGGCCCGCGCCCCCGAATTGGCGCTACTGTTCTGATCCGTATCATCTCCGCGACGGCGTGATCCCTTCCGCCGTCCGCAAGAGCCCGTCGACGCCCGCCCGGCGCACGGAGTTTCAGCGAGTTTCCGCTTCGACTGAGCAGAACCATCCTGGTTTCCGTATCCCTCTGCGTTGTGCTGTGTCTTCCGCCGGAGCGGGCGAGAGTACGGCCCGACTCGGCCGAGGGGCATGAAGCCCACGGTGTGCGACGGCAATCAAGAGGGGCGGACTGATGAGGTACAGACAGAGACACAAGCGGTCCAGACTGATCGGCATGACTGTCGCCGGGGTGACAGCGATGGCCGTGGGGGGCGGGGCTCTCCTGATGACGGACAACGACGCCTCGGCCGCCCGGGGTTCCACGAAGGCCGCAGGCTGGCAGGCGCCGATGACCATCAACTGTCCGGACGTCGCGGTCCGTCTGTCGAGTGTGCCGGAGCAGGCGCGGCCGGCCGTGGACGGTGAACTCGCGCAGCTGGACAGCCAGGTCGCGGATGCCTATCGGCAACTCGCCACCGGCGGCGCTCAAGCCGACCAGAAGTGGGTACGCACGCGCGTACTGGATCCGCTGTCCTCCCAGCGCCGCGGCACTCTGGACCGCATCGCCGCCGAGATCGAGCGGGTCTCGAGCCGGCCCCAGGGGATGGACTCGCTGGCGTCCTGCACGGTCAAGAAGGACGATGTGGCCCCCGCTTCCGCGGCCGGTTCCGGATCTGACGCTCCGAGCGCCCCTGCTGCCAGTGCCTCCGCGCCGGCCGCGGGCGGTCAGGGGCAGACGGGTCCCCGAAGGTCGGACTTCGTGGACATCCGCAAGGTGCGGCCCAATGTCGCCGAGCCCCGCGTACGGAGCAACGCCTCCCGTGGCACCTTCAAGTCGCGCTGCGGTCGCAACGAGAACAAGCACTTCAACCCCGACAACGTCATCGTCGCCCCCGGTGTGAGCAACGGCGCCCACCACATGCACGACTACGTCGGCAACCTCGAGACCGATGCCTTCTCCACCAATGACGACCTGGCCACCGCCAATACGACGTGCACCAACGGCGACCGCTCCACGCACTATTGGCCGGTGCTGCGACTGCGCAACGGGAAGATCGAGGCCGACGCCAATCTTCCCGGCGGCGGACAGGACGGCAACGTCGGACGCATTCTCCAGCCCGCTTCCGTGCAACTCACCTTCCGCGGCAGTCCCGTCGGCAAAGTCACGGCGATGCCCACATTCCTGCGCATCATCACCGGCGACGCCAAGGCGTTCACCAATGGAACAGCCAATGCCAACGCATCCTGGAGCTGCACCGGCTTCGAGAACCGACAGCTCAAGGACAAATACCCGCTGTGCCCGCGCGGCAGCAACGTGGTGCGTACGTTCAATTTCCAGAGCTGCTGGGACGGCCAGAACACCGACAGCGCGAACCACCGCACGCATGTGACCTTCGCGCGCCCCAACGGCGCGTGCCCGAAGGGATTCCGGGCCATTCCTCAACTGGTCCAGCGGATCACGTACAAGATCGCGCCCGGCTCCGTGTTCGCCGTCGACAGCTTCCCTGAGCAGTTGCACAAGCCGGTGACGGACCATGGCGACTTCATCAACGTGATGTCCGCGTCGCTGATGAGGAAAGCGGTGAGCTGCATCAACAACGGCCGTAGGTGCGGCTGACGTCCGGATCCGGCGCGGCGGATGCCACGCCGCCCGCCCGTTTCCTCTCGTCGACGATGGGGACCCCGCTCTTGTGCACTCAGGCGTTCACCGCGTGGGCGCAGGCCCAGGAGCAGGGTCCCGGCGGCCGAGAGTCTGGGGCGGCCGGTCGATAAACGGACAGAGGCGGCATAAGCCTCCATATTTGCCTACAGCGGCGAATAGTGGTGCGAACCGCGGGGCGTTTCGCGGTCCGCCAGGGCGACTCGCTGCGCGACCTTGGTCGAGAAAGCGTTCCGGCAGTGACGTTTCGCCCGAAAAGTTACTGCGTGGGCAGTTGCTCTGATATTTCGCATGATGCCTGAATTGGTAGTACTCGCGCGAAATATCTTTCTCTCGCGCCCTGCCGCACGGCACACCGTTCCGCATTGCCTCCAGTGAAATGGGTCACGTCTATGGCGATTTGTGGACAGCGCCGATGAGCCCAGTCCCGTTCCACAGAAAGAAAGTTGAGTTTCCCGCTCGGGATGGATCAAGGGATATTCTCGCGGCGGATCCTCCTCGCGGAATGCCCTATTGAATTCAGGGCTTGTTCCCTCCGGTGCATCTCGCTTACGGTCACGGCAATCCGGATGGACCGCCGAATCCTGCCGCCATCCGGAAACCGAACCGACCCACTCACGTACGGCAGGAGCGGGGGACCCAGGTAAGCCGCCGATCCGGAATCCGGAACGGCTTGGGGTGAAGTCGCATTCATACTGCGGCCGGGCATCTCCAGCCCGAACCCGACAGCTCACCTCGCAGGCGACGGAGAGGAATTCGTCATGCCCGCAAAGGGTAAGCACCGTCGCCCCAAGTCCAGCTCACTCACCCGGGGTCTCGCCGTCGTGGGCACGGGTGGCGCCGCACTCGTCCTTCCGGTGATCGGCGCGACCGCTGCCGGCGCGGCGCAGGCGCAGCCCGTTGCTGTCGAGAAGGCCGTGGCACCGGCCATCGCGGCGGCCGCGCCGGCCCCCGCGAAGAAGGCGGGCCCCACGACCTATTCGGTCGTCGCGGGGGACTCCCTTTCCAAGATCGCGGACCAGCTCGCCGTGAGCGGCGGCTGGAAGAAGCTGTACCAGGACAACCGGAAGGCTGTCGGTGACGACCCGCGGCTGATTCATCCCGGACTCGAGCTGACCGTCGGTAAGAAGGCCAAGGCGCCCTCCGCCAAGGCGCCCTCCGCCAAGGCGTCCGCGTCCAAGGCATCCTCCTCCCAGCGGGCCGACCGTTCCGAGCGGACGTCCACCCTGTCCACCAAGAAGGCCGCCGTCGTCTCCAAGCCCGCGGCCTACTCCAATGACCTCGACGGCTGGATCAAGGAGTCGCTGGACGTCATGGCCCGGCACGGCATACCGGGCAGCTACGACGGCATCCACCGAAACGTCATGCGCGAGTCCGCGGGCAACCCGCTGGCCATCAACAACTGGGACTCCAACGCCGCCGCCGGAACGCCGTCCAAGGGGCTCCTGCAGGTCATCCAGCCGACCTTCCTGGCCTACCACGTGCCCGGCACGGCGATGGACAGCTTTGATCCGGTCGCCAACATCACCGCCGCGTGCAACTACGCCGCCGACAAGTACGGCTCGATCGACAACGTCAACGGACCTTACTGACGTTCTGGGTCCCGGCGGCTCGGGCCGCCGGGATCCCCGTGAAGCGCCCCGAGATGTGCAGGTCGGCCCCGATCCCGGCTGCTGCCGCCCGCAGCTCGGGCAGGCGCGGCCTGCTGCGACGTGCTCGCCGACGTCGATCTGCGGCCCGGCCTGGCCCGTACCACCGCACCGACTCTTTAGCCGAAAGGTTCAAACGCAACAGATCGCGCTCGCCGCACGGACCGGGCCGACGTGACGGCGCTCCACGAGCGTGACCTTCAGGTCACGGAGGGGCTGCATGGCGACGGGCCGAAGATCGCCGCCCGAGCCCTTACTCCGGTCGTGTTCCGCATTCGCATCGCATTCGTGATCGGTGCGGCGCATGATGGTGGGCATGGCGAAGCCGACCATCCTGACCGTCGACGACGATCCGGGAGTCTCCCGAGCCATCGCCCGCGACCTCCGGCGCCGGTACGGCGACCGGTATCGCGTGCTCCGCGCGCCCTCGGGTGCAGAGGCCCTGGAGGCATTGCGGGAGGTCAAGCTGCGCGGCGAGCCGCTCGCCGTGATGATCGCCGACTACCGCATGCCGACGATGAACGGCGTGCAGTTTCTGGAAGCGGCCATGGACCTCTTCCCCCTGGCCAGACGGGTGCTTCTGACGGCGTACGCCGACACGGGCGCGGCCATAGACGCGATCAACATCGTCGATCTCGATCATTACCTGCTCAAGCCGTGGAGTCCGCCGGAGGAGAACCTCTACCCGGTGCTGGACGCGCTGCTGGAGCTGTGGGCGGCGGCGCCCGACCTGGCGGTGGGGGAGACACGGATCGTCGGCCACCGCTGGTCGGCGCCGTCCTTCGCCGTACGGGAATTCCTCGCCCGCAATCTCGTGCCCTACCGCTGGGTCGCCGCGGACGAACCCGAAGGGCGGCGGCTCCTGGACGCGGCCGGTCTCAGCGCCGACGACGTGCCGCTGGTGATCACGGCCGACGGCAAGACCCTGCAGGCGCCGAGCGAGGCCGAGCTCGCCGCCGAAGTGGGACTGAGCACCACCCCGGCCGCCGACTTCTACGACGTCGTCGTCATCGGCGCGGGCCCCGCAGGGCTCGGCGCCGCCGTCTACGCGGCGTCCGAGGGGCTGCGAACGGTGCTGGTGGAGCGGAGCGCGACCGGCGGGCAGGCCGGCCAGAGCAGCCGTATCGAGAACTACCTGGGTTTCCCCGACGGAGTGTCCGGGGCGCAGCTGACGGACCGGGCACGTCGGCAGGCCACCCGCTTCGGCGCCGAGATCCTCAGCGCGCGGGAAGTGGTGTCACTGGAAGCGGCAGGGGCGGGCCGGGTGCTGCGGTTCAGCGACGGGACCTCGATCGGGGCGCACACCGTCGTCCTGGCGACGGGGGTGTCGTACCGGCGGCTGGAGGGGGCGGGCCTCGACGAGTTCACCGGAGCCGGAGTCTTCTACGGCTCGGCGTCCTTCGAAGCAGCCAACTGCACGGGGGAGGACGTGTACATCGTCGGCGGCGCCAACTCCGCCGGCCAGGCCGCCGTCTACTTCTCCCGCTATGCCAACCGCGTCCATCTCCTGGTCCGCGGAGCCGACTTGGCCAGGTCGATGTCGCACTACCTGGTCCAGCAGATCGACGGCATCGCCAACATTCACGTCCACCCGCACACCGAGGTGGCGGGCGGCGAGGGCGACAGGCACCTGCAGCGACTGACCCTGCGCGACAACCGCACGGGCGACGTGAGAACGACCGATGCCTCGTGGCTGTTCGTCTTCATCGGCGCCGAACCGCCCACTGGGTGGCTGGACGGCGTCGTCCGCCGTGACGAACGGGGCTTCGTGCTCACCGGTCCCGACCTGCTGTCCGAGGGAGCGCGCCCCGCTGGATGGCCGCTGTCACGGGACCCCTACCACCTCGAAACCAGTGTGCCCGGTGTTTTCGCCGCCGGCGACGTACGGGCCGAATCGGTCAAACGGGTCGCATCCGCGGTCGGGGAAGGCGCCATGGCCGTCTCCCTGGTGCACCGCTACATGGAGGCGCAATGAATGCCCCGAGCCCGCGCGACAAGCTGACCCCGGCCGAACTGCAGACCCTGTTCCTCTTCGAGGCCCTCGACGACAAACAGCTGGCGTGGCTCGCCGAGCGCGGCAGCGTCGAGGTGCGGCCGGGCGGAGCGCCCGTCTACTCCCAGGGCGAGGCCGCCACCTGCTTCTTCGTACTTCTCAGCGGTACGGTCGCCATGGTCCGCCATCTCCACGGCGACGACATCGAGCTCGGCCGCACCGAGCAGGTAGGTGTCTACAGCGGAGCCACGCAGGCCTACCTCGGGGACCGGGTGGACCAGGTCTACCCCAACACGCTGCGAGCCATCACCGACGTCGAACTCTTCGTGCTGCCCGCCGAAGAGTTCGCCCACGCGGTACGCACCTGGTTCCCCATGGCGCTGCATCTGCTCGAAGGCCTGTTCTTCGGCACCCGTGCCAGCAACACCATCATCGGCGAACGCGAACGACTGGAGGCCCTCGGCTCCCTCACCGCCGGGCTCACCCACGAGCTCAACAACCCCGCGGCCGCGGCCGTACGCGCCACCGACACCCTGCGCGACCGGGTCACCAAGATGCGCCACAAGCTCGCCCTCATCGCCGACGGCCGGGTGGACGGCACCCGTCTGCACCACCTGGTCGAGATGCAGGACGCGGCCGTCCAACGCGCCTCCAACGCCCCCAAGCTGTCGGCGATCGAAGCCTCCGACGCCGAGGACGAGGTCACCGACTGGCTCGAGGACCACGAGATCGACCGGGCCTGGGACATCGCCCCCGTCCTGGTCGCCGGCGGCATCGACCCCGCATGGCTGTCCGAGGCGACCGACAGCCTGGGCGACGAGAACCGGCAGGCGGCGGTGGGGTGGCTGACGTACACCATCGACACCGAGCTGTTGATGGGGGAGATCGAGGACGCCGTCAACCGCATCTCCGGCCTCGTCGATGCGGCACGCCAGTACTCCCAGCTCGACCGCGCCGCCCAGCAGCCCGTCGACATCCACGAACTCCTCGACGCCACGCTGGTGATGCTGCAGGCCAAGATCCCCTCGGGCGTGCGCGTGGTGAAGGAGTACGACCGCGGTCTGCCGCCCATCCCGGCGTACGGTGCGGAGCTCAACCAGGTCTGGACGAACCTCATCGACAACGCCCTCGGCGCGATGAACGGCAGCGGCACGCTCACGATCGCCACCTGGCGCGATGCCGACCGCCTCTTCGTCGAGGTCCGCGACACCGGCCCCGGCATCCCGGCCGACATTCGCCCGCGGATCTTCGAGCCCTTCTTCACCACGAAGCCGGTCGGTGAGGGTACCGGGCTCGGCCTCGACATCTCCTACCGCATCGTGGTCAACAAGCACCACGGCGATATCAGAGTGGACTCGCAGCCGGGCAGCACGAGGTTCCGCGTCTGCCTGCCGATCACGCCGGATTCGCACGACGAGGAACCGTCGCCCGCCACTGCCGAGAACTCCTGAAACCGGACGCTCAGTCGGTCCTGGCGCGGGCTCCGTGCCGTGTCCTGCCGCTCGCCACGGGGCGATTCGCGTGCCGCTTCAGGTACTCGGCCTCCAGTTCCGTCATGCGGATGCTGTGCGCCACGAGTGCGTTCTGTGAACCGTGCAGCAACGTGTCGTGCCGCGTGCGGTGAATGGTCTCGAGCTCCCGCATCAACTGCTGGTCGTCGAGATCGGCCGGCTCCACGCCTCGGTGGCCGGCCCCGGCGTCGCTCATCGGGGAATTCCTTCCAGCAGATTCGTGAACTCATCCACAACGACCATGATGCGCCCTCTTCCGGAACCTGTCGTGGCCGTGGGCGTGCCGGCACTTCGGAGGCCCGTGGGAGGTGCCGTCAGTCGAGGGACAGCCCGGTGCATACGGAGGGCGTCGACCGACTCGGCGAGCAGCTCGTACTCGGTCACCTCGTCGTGGACCGTGTAGCGGATGAGCCGGCCGCCGGCCAGCTGTTCAGCGATCCTGTTCTGACACGCGTTGTCGTCGCGCCAGGCGCGCAGCAGGCCCGGCACATCGGGGACGTGCGCACCTATCGGGCAGAGTGCTTCGGCCGGGAAGTGCGGACTGTCGGGCGTGGGATCGAGCCTCTCGGCGATCCACGTGGCGCGGTCGCGCAGCCACCACATCGCGAGCGGCAGAGTGGGCGCACGATAGGTCCCCAGAGGTACGCCGATCCGCCGGCCTCCAGCCACTCCGTACGCGGTGACGTGACACAGGAATTCGTCATGCACGGCTGCTCTCCTTGCACCGTTTTCGTCGCGAGGCGGCCGCTGCCGCCCTTTCGTTGCATCGATGTGGCGCGCGTGCTGTGAAGCGGTTCCCGGGAGAGCGATTTGTTCAATCTTGGATGGCCCCAGTCTATGAGTATCCGCTTCTTCTGATTCATGTCACCACAAGGTTCCGGGCAGATGTGACGCATATTCAGGAGGGTTACTGGCCGAAAATATCCGCACCGTTGAGGATGAACCCGGCCCGGTTCACCGGTACCGGAGCCACGCGGGCGGTACATAGTGGTTCCGGGACACTTTCACTCGCCGGGTTGGCCCAGGACCGAGGATCGGTGCATGAACAGCCAAGACTTGCTGGCAGATGGGTTCGAGCGCATTCGGGAGGCGGTACACGGCGCGGTCGAGGGGCTCTCGCCGGAGGATGTGAACGCACGGCTGGACGCGGACGCGAATTCGATCGCCTGGCTCGTGTGGCATCTGACGCGTATCCAGGACGACCATGTGGCCGATGCGGCCGACGTGGAGCAGGTGTGGTTCTCCCAGGACTGGGCGGCCCGTTTCGAGTTGCCCTTCCCCAAGGAGGCGACGGGGTACGGCCACTCCAGCAAGCAGGTCGCCGCGGTACGGGTCCAGTCGGCCGAACTCCTGCTCGGCTACTACGACGCCGTCCACGAGCAGACCGTGCGGTTCGTCCGCGGGCTCGACGACGCGGCGCTGGACGGCGTTGTGGACGCGTCCTGGTCCCCGCCGGTCACCCTGGGCGTCCGGCTGATCAGCGTCCTGGCCGACGACCTGCAGCACGCCGGCCAGGCGGCATTCGTCCGAGGATCGCTGGAGCGCCGCTGAGAAGCCCGGCGCCGAGGCCACGTCCTGTCCCTGCCGTTGGGGTGGATGCCGGGCGGCCGATGGCGTGGTGCACGCCAGGTGTCGGGTGATGGTCCCTAAGGTCGGCGGCTGACGGACCGCCGCCGGCGCGGCATGTGACCACCGCCGCTCGGTGACGGCCCATCACGTCAAAGGCGCTCCCTTGCCTCCTCGATGTACTGCGCCGGGGGCGCCGGCCGTCTCTGCCGGCCGGTACGGCATCGGGCCGGCCGACCAGAACAGGTGGGTGTCTCATGGGCCGCTCTCAAGCGCCCGATTCCGTCGAGTCGTGCACGCGGGAAACGTCCGAACCGTCCGGTCCGGGACGCCGGTTGTGGCGGAACCGGCTGGCCGCGGCAGCGGGAGTCGTGATGCTGTGCGCGGCCGGACTCGTGCCCGTCGGGCCGACGGCCGCGGCCGCCGTACCCACCCGCGGCGGCGCACCGCTGTACATCTCCGATTACAGCAACAACCGAGTGGTGAAGCTCCCCGCCGGCGGCGGTCCGCAGATCACCGTCCCCGCGACCGGTCTGGTCCGCCCGACCGGGATGGCGCTCGACGCCGCCGGCGACCTGTACATCTCCGACACGGGCAACAACCAGGTGGTGAAGCTGCCCGCCGGCGGCGGCCCGCAGACCGTCGTCCCCACCACCGGCCTGCTCCGCCCGCTCGGGCTGGTGATCAGCGCCGGCGGTGACCTGTACGTCGCCGACTCCTTCAACGACCGGGTGGTGAAGCTGCCCGCGGACGGTGGCCCGCAGACCATCGTCCCCACCACCGGCCTGCTTCACCCGTGGGGACTCGCACTCGACCGCGTCGGTGACCTCTACATCTCCGACTTCGTGAACGACCGGGTGGTGAAGGTGCCCGCGGACGGCAGTGGGCAGACCACGGTTCCTGCCGGCGGCCTCTCCCAGCCCGCCGGGCTTGCCCTCGACCGAGCGGGCGACCTGTACATCTCCGACACCGGCAACAACCGGGTGGTGAAGGTGCCCGCGGACGGGAGCGGGCAGACCACCGTTCCCACCAACGGCCTGAACGACCCGCTCGGGCTGGCGCTCGACGCCGCCGGCAACCTCTATATCGCCGACAACTACAACAACCGCGTCGTGAAGGTGGCCGCCGACGGCGGCGGGCAGACCACCCTCCCCGCCAACGGCCTGAACGGTCCGACCGGGCTGGCGATCCGTCCGGCCCGCCCCGGCTGGTGACGATCGGGACGCGATGACGGACGGTGACGGCGCCCCGTGACCGTCACCGCGCCGGTCGTCAGGCGTCCTCGTCCCCGGCCAGGAAGTGGAAGCCCGGCCGGGGGTGCATGAGGAAGTCGTGGTGGGAGATGTTCCACGCGTACGCCCCGGCCAGTGCGAACACCACTCGGTCTCCGGCGCGAAGACCCTCCGCCGGGACACGGCGGGCGAGGACATCCTTCGGCGTGCACAGCTGCCCGGCCAGGGTGACCGGACCGTGGCGGCTCGTGGACCGTGGCCACGGGTGGGGCCAGGCGTCCACGGGGAGCACGGCGCACGGCTGGTCGTGGCCCTTCGTCGCCGGGGTGCGGAGGTGGTGCGTGCCGCCGCGGACGATAGCGAAGTCCTCGCCGTGGCTGTGCTTCACGTCCAGGACCTCCGTGGCGTACCAGCCGCAGTACGCGGTCAGCGCGCGGCCCGGCTCGATGCGCAGCAGCAGCCCGGGGTGCGCGGCGGTGAGGCGGGCGAGGCCCGCGCCGTAGGCGGCCCAGTCGAATCTGGCGTCCGGGCGCGCGTAGTCGACGGTCATGCCGCCGCCGACGTTCACTTCGCGCAGGGGGATGCCGTGCCGGGCGGCGAGCTTCGATGCCCAGGTCACGATGGATTCGGCTACGGCGAGTTGCTCGGGGGCCGCCAGGCCACTGGCCAGGTGCGCGTGGATGCCGCGCAGTTCCAGCTGCGGGTAGGTGCCGTCGGTGAGGAGGCGGACCATGTCGTCCGCCTGGGACGGGTCCAGACCGAACGGTGTCGGGCGCCCGCCCATGGCCAGTGCGCTCGCCTCCAAGGACTCCTCGGCCAGGGGCAGGTTGAGGCGGAGCAGGACCCGGACGCGGGTGCCGGACGTCGAGCGGGAGGCGACGAGGTCCGCCAGCATGCGGAGTTCGTACGCGCTCTCCACATGGAAGCGTTCCACGCCCAGTCGCAGGGCCGACTCGATTTCGGCGGGGGTCTTGCCGGGGCCGCCGAAGGCCAGCGGGCGGCCCGGGAACGCCGTTCTGACATGGGCGAGTTCGCCGCCCGAGGAGACTTCGTAGCCGTCGACGTACGGAGCGAGGGCGGTCAGGATCTCCGCTTCGGGGTTGGCCTTGGCGGCGTAGTACAGCTCGACGCGTTCGGGCAGGGCGGAGCGGACGAAGGCCGCGTGCTCGCGCAGTGCGACGAGGTCGTAGAGGTATGCGGGCAGCTCGTCGGCCGGGAGGGCCAGCGCGCGGTCCCGGACCAGCGGAGTAAGGGCGGCAGGAGTGGTCAACGGGCGCTCCGGCAGGCGTCGGCACGGGTCGCTCCGGACAGCACGTCCTCGGCGAGCGGGGAGGGCAGCCGGACATAGCCCGCGTCGCGGTCGGCGGCACGCCCCCACCGGGCGAGCAGATTGGCCTTGGCGGGCAGCGGCACACCCGCCAGCAAGGCCCTCAGCCGGGGCGGGCAGCCGTACTCGTCGGCGTAGTCCCGGATCGTGCGGCGCACCTGCGACCACAGTGCCCGCTCGGTCCCCGGGTGCAGATCGGCGAGAGCGGCGAGCATCTCGGCGATGTGGTTCACCACGAGGCAGTACACGACGCGGTCCCAGCCGCGCCGGGCGTCGTACGTCAAAGGACCCGCGATCTCTGCGGGAAGTGCGGCGAGGGCGTGGGCGTGGTGCTCGGGGACGAGCTTGGTGCCTTCCAGATCGCGGAAGAGGACCTGGGCGGGTCTGCCGTCGGCGTCGACGCCTACGAGGACGTTCTGCAGGTGCGGTTCGAGCACCAGTCCGTGGTCGAAGTAGGCGGCCAGGACGGGCGGGACGAGCAGCGCGAGATAGTCCCGCCACCACCCGAGGGCGGTTGCGGGGTCCGCTCCGGCCGGCAGCCGGGAGATGTGTGCGGGACCCGTGGGGTACTCGTCGGCGACCGCGGCGGCGAGGAGGGGAGTGGTACGGGGGAGAAGGCGGCCGTCGAGCCCTTCGCGGACGATCACCCCGAAGCCTTCCAGCAGCGCGAGGTCGGGGCGGCCGTCGGGCCCGGCGAGCGCGAGGCTGCGGTACGCGGGTTCGCGGAGCACGCCGGTGCCCGGGAAGCGGGTGGCCAGGTCGCTGAAGGCCGGGCCGAGCAGCCGGGTGAGAGCGACCGCGCCCGAGAGTTCGTAATGAGCGTTCTTCCGTACGCAGTTGGTGATGCGGACGTTGAGGCTGAACTTCAGGAAGGTGTCACCGTCGTAGAGGGTCCGTACGGACGCGGTGGGCGTGAAGTGCGTATGCCCGGGGCCCAGATCGAGGATGTCGCCCCGGCCGACGGCTGCCCGCAGCGTCGGCTGCGTGCGCAGCAGTTCGTACTGCCAGGGGTGCGCGGGCAGCAGCCGGTACCCCTCAGGCACCGCCCCCAGCCGGTCCAGCGGGTCGGCGGCACCGGGCTCTGCGCACTCCTGGACGACCAGGTGGTCGCGTACGGCGAGCAGGCGGAGCGGGAAGGAGGCCCCGGCCTCGGGGGCGTACGCGGACCAGGAGGCGGGATCGCCGCCGTGTGCCTTGGGCGTGGGGTGGAAACGGTGGCCCAGTACCAGCGACTGCTCGGACGCGAGATAGGCGGCGAGACGGTCCCCGTCCATCGCCTGCGGGCGGTGCGCGTGCACCGCGAGCGCGGCGGTGACTCCCCGGTGGCTCGCGGCGACCTGCGCCAGGAACTCGTCATTGCGCGCGCCGGTACGCAGTGACAGTTCGGCATGTATGTACTCGGCGAGCCGCCGCCAGTCGACCTCGGACCACCCGCCGTCGGACTGCTCGGTGACCGGCCCCGTGAAGCGGTGGGCGCCGAGGACGGACGTACGGCGAAGGGCCACCCGGAGCAGCACTCCCCGGTGTGGCAGGCGCAGCAGCAGACGGCCGTCGACGACGGCGGTCTGGCGCTCGCGGCCGGACACCTCACGGAGCAGGCAGTTGAGGAGGGTGTGGGCGACGGCCCGGTCGGCGGTGGGGAGCCCGGACGACGACTCCGTCGGATACGCCGGGCGGCCGGGGATTGTGCTGGTCATCGCCGGTCACGCTCCGGGCAACAGGTAGTTGGGGCCGGTGGTGTAGTGCTTGTTGATGTCGGACGCCCCCGATCGGTGTTTGGTGAGCAGCGTGCCCGCCGTGACCATTGCTTTGACGGGCAGGTGCGCTGCGTCCAGGACGTGTGCGCGCAGTACGGCTCCGGGCCGGCCCGGCTGCGTACCGAGCCGTTCGACGGCCTCGTCGAGCCGGTCGCGTACGAGCCGCAGCAGCCGGTCGAGCGGGGCGCGGCCGTGCCGGGCGAGACCGAAGGCGTACGCGCCCGCGCACAGGTGGACGGTGATGGTGGTGAACAGATCGAGGAGCGGCCCGTCGCTGTCGCCGGAGATCCGCGCGTCGTCGAACTCGGCCGGGTCCGGCGCATCCGCGCCGAGGGCCTCGCGCAGCCGGACGGTGTTGATGCGCGGGCCGTCGTTGTCCTTGAGCAGCAGCCTCGGACGTGTGCGGCCACCGGGCTGGTCCAGCACCAGCGAAATGTTCTGCTGATGGGACTCCAGGGCGATCCCGTATCCGAAGAGCGTGGTCTGCCAGTCGAAGAGCAGCGTGAGGGTGGCGTCGAGGAGGGCGAGCGCGTCGCCGCCGTAGAAGCGGTCTGCGAGGCGGTCGATCAGCAGCCGGCCGCCGGGGGCCGGGCCCAGCAGAGCCGCCATCGGAACGACCACGGCGCCCTCCAGACCGGTGGGACAGCGGCGTACGAGCACGGCGAGGAGTTCATGACCGGCATGCGCGAAGTGCGACTCGTCGGCGTGCAGGACGGTGTCCGCGAAGCGTGGCTCACGGGCGATGACCGTGTGCAGCAGGCGCTGGCCCGCCGCGCCGTCGATCAGTGTGCCGGGCTTGATGGTGCGGCGGTTGAGCAGGCCCAGCGTGGAGGTGGCCAGGGGCAGTTTGAGATGGACATCCGGATGGGTGGTGAGTGCCAGGGTCCGCATCGACAGGGTCGGCACGGCCTCCAGATACGGCCGTTCGGCCAGGACGGCCCGGCCGTCGAGTCCGGTGGCGCGCAGGGCGTCCCGCAAGGGGCCACCCGTGGTCAACGGGTGGACCGGAAGGGCGAGATGGCTGCCGTCGAGTTCCGGCGGCAGCCCCAGCGCCGAAGGGAGTGGCCACCAGCCGTGAGGGGCTGTGTCCCGTCCCGGTACCGCGTCCGTCCGAGTGCGCGCCTCGGTGACCGCCTCGGCGGGCAGAGCGAGCCAGCGCAGCGCGAGGGTCGGGTGGAACTCCGGTGCGTACGAACGCAGTTGACTGTCCGAGAGGCCGGAGCGGCCGCGTGCCGTCGGGTACACGGGATGGTCGGTGCGGGCGGCGAGCGTGTCGAAGGCGAGCCCGGCGGCCAGGCCTGTCCAGTCGGCCGGGTCGCAACCGTACCGGGCGACGAGCCGCGCGGCGACCTCGTCGTCTGTCGCGGTGTGCAGTCGCAGCGCGGCGAGGGCCTGCCGGTATTCGGCGGCGAAGGCGTCGAAACCGCTGCGGTCCACGGGGTCGGCGAGGGTGCCGAGTGCGGTCAGGATGTCGTCGGCGGTGGTCAGATCCGTCCCGTCGGACTCGCGCCGCAGCAGCGGCAGGCGGGCGGTGGTCCGGCTCTGGAATCCGCGCATCCCGTCGTCGCGGACCGGCAGCAGAAGCGCGTCCTTGTCGGCGGTGTCCAGGCGCAGCCAGGTTCCGTCCGGCCGTTCCACGGCCGTGCTGCGTGTGCGGAGACCGACGACGTCCTCGCGCAGCAGTGCGCTGAGGCTGCGGAGCAGGAGCTCCCCCTCGGCCGCCGTACCGCCGGCATCCGCGCCGCCCGCACTCGTCACCGTCACGGCGTGATCTCCCAGCGCTGCCCGTCGAGGAAGTCGGCCACGGCCCGGTCCACGGACTCCTGGTCGGTTCCGGTGGCTCTGATGATGCCCAGAAAGTCGCGATTGGTGTGGTAAAGCTCGTGCCGCTCCCCGATCCCGCGCACCGGACGGTACGTCAACTTCACGTCGCCGACCATCAGATCGGCCGGAGCGGGAGCGGCCGTCAAGGTGCCGGCGCGGTCCGCGCACGGGTAGTCCAGCCGGGCCGCGCCGTCGGTACGCGCTCCCAGGTCCGGCGGCAGCGGCTCGCCAAGGTGCGTACGCAGGATGTGCTCGAAGAGCGGGATCCCGAGCAGTTCGGCGAGCAGCAGGTCGCACTGATCGCCGATGGCACGGTAGTTGACCTCGATGATCCGTACGCGTCCCTCTTCCACGACGAATTCGGTGTGACACACGCCGAACCCCACACCGAGTGAGTCCAGTTGAGCCAGCACCTGGGCCACCACCGGCCCGGGGTGGCCGGGGACGAAGGACAGCCGCTCCTCGATGAAGTACGGGGGAGGGGACAGCTCGGTGCGGAAGCCGCCGAGGACATGCAGGCGCCGGCCGTCGCCGAGAGTCTCCAGGGTGCACAGCTCGCCGCTCAGATACTCCTCGACGACCAGCGCCGCGCGCGGCCGGCGGGAGCGGATCTCCTTGCAGCGCTGGACAAGCGCTGCGGGCTCGTCGACGCGTATGACGTCTTCGCTGGCCACGCCCTCGCGCGGTTTGACCACGCAGGGGAACGGCACGTCGAGGGCGGACAGCGCGGCGGGATCCTGTCCGGCGGTCAGCTCCACCGACCGGACGGTGCAGGCAGCGGTGGCGGCGAGGTGCCGGCGCATCTCCGCCTTGTCCTTGGTGCGGAGCGCGGCCTGCCAGCTCTTGGCGGGGAGGCCGAAGTAGCCGGCGGCCAGTGCGGTCTGGGTCTGCAGGTGGTCGCTGTTGGTGAAGACCGCGTGCGGGGTGTGGTGGGCCGAGATCCGGGAGATGACCGCGTGAAAGTCGCGGACGTCGCACGCAAGGAGCTCGATGTCGGGGTAGAGGGCGCGGTGCGCCTCGGGCTGGTCCGTCAGAACGGTGACGGCGAGGCCGAGCCGGCGGGCGGCGGGGATGAAGCCTTCGGTGACCGAGTCGGTTGGATTGAGGGCGAGCAGGTACATCCGCGCCGGGTCTGATGAACCCCCTGGTACGGCTGCCCGGTTGTTCTGGATCACGATCCGAGAGCTTAGGTTAGGCATGCCTAAAAGTGCCAATTCGTCGTGTCGCGCCCCCGGTTCGCGGGGGAGGTTCCCGATGTGGTTAAGGTGAGCCTTCCCTTACCCCTTCGCGTTCGCTCTGCTGTTGAGGAGTGCCCTGTGATCCCGGCCCCGGCATTGGCCCCGGCCTCGGCGCCGACGTTGACGCCAGGGCCGACACCGTCGTTGACACCGGCCGGCCCTGCTGTGAGCTGCTCCGCCCTGCTCGCATCCACGTATCGACGGCTCACCGCCCTGTGCCGGGCGCTCGACGTGGATGTCGCCCAGCCCTGCGCACCGGCCGGCCAAGGCTGGGTCGACGGCGCCGAACTGGCGTACCGTCCGGAACTCCTCGACGCCTTCCTCGACACCGAGGCGGTACGAATCCAGAACCGGTACGCGCACACCGCCCGGCCCGATGTCGTCGCATCCCGCGCGCTGCACGGCTACCTCTGGTCCGTCTGCCTGCTGATGGCCGGCCCCTGGTACCTGGAGCGGCGGGTCCCGCGGATCCGTCCCGGCGACGTCCACGTCAGCCGGACGGCCGATGCCTACGCGGTCGTCCCCGGCGGCTTCGCCTGCCTCCCCGGAGATCCGGCGGCCGGACTTCCCGGCGCTCGCGTACTGCCCCACGAGGAAGCCCTGCGTGGCGAGCTGCGTGCGGTGGTCGCCGATCACGTACGGCCGCTGTTGGCGGCGCTCGGTCCACGGCTGCGGCGAGGGCCGCGAGCGCTGTGGGGCATGGTCGGCGACGATCTGGTGTCCGGCATCTGGCACCTCGGACGGACGCTCGGCGAGGAGGAGCGTGCTGTCCGGGAAGCGGGCGAGCTGCTGCCGGGGCCCGTCCCGCCGTTCCCCGGCGGCGCCGGATTCCGCCAACTGGCAGGCAGTGACGGGCAGTCGTATCCCACCCGTACGCGCCTCGGCTGCTGCCTCTACTACACGATCCGCCCCGCCCAGGCCTGCGGCACCTGTCCCCGAACCTGTGACGCCGAGCGGCTGCGCCGGCTCGAGGAGGCAGGGCCGTCGTAAGTCCGTACGGCTGCCCGAAGGTGAGGGCGTCGCTCAGGTGTTAAGAAACTTTGACATGGTGTCTGGATTGCTTTACATTCATGACATGCCATTCGAAGAGAAGAGCGCGTGGGTCATGGGGGTGCTGGCGGTCGGTACCTATACCGGCTACCTCATCGTCATTCTTGGGCGAGCGGGGGACACTCCTCTCGCCGAGGTGTCGTACGTGGCGCCGCTGCTGTGGGCCTTGGGCGTCTCGATCGCAGCGTCGATCGTGATCCATACACTCGTCGCGACGTTCTCGCCGAAGGGCGCCCGCAAGAAGGATCAGCGCGACAGGGAGATCAATCGGTTCGGCGAACACATCGGCCAGTCGTTCGTCGTCATAGGGGGAGTGGCGGCGCTCGGCATGGCGATGGCCGAGCTGGACTACTTCTGGATCGCCAACGCGGTCTACCTCGCGTTCGTGCTGTCGGCGATCCTCGGCTCCACGGCCAGGATCGTCGCGTACCGCCGAGGATTTCAGCCATGGTGAAGCCCACCAGGGTCACGAACGCGATCCGGGCCCTCCGGTTCACGCACGGAGAGATGACACAAGCGGAGCTGGCCGAACGCATCGGTGTGTCACGCCAGACCGTCATTGCCATCGAGCAAGGCAGGTATTCGCCCTCGCTCGAAATGGCATTTCACATCGCCAGGGTGTTCAAGGTCCCGCTCGACACGGTGTTCCAGTACCCGGACAGCGAAGGATAGCCGTCATGAAGGCAATGGTCAGGGACACGTACAGGCCACCGGATGGCCTGGAACTGATTGAGATCGACAAGCCGGTTGTCGGCGATGACGACGTGCTCGTACGCGTTCACGCCGCCGGCGTCGACCAGGGCGTCTGGCACCTCGTCACGGGCCTGCCGTACCTCCTTCGCATCGCAGGATTCGGGCTGCGCAGACCCAAAAACCGTGTTCCGGGTCTGGATGTCGCAGGGCGTGTCGAGGCGGTCGGCCGGAACGTGATCCGGTTCCAGGCCGGTGACGAGGCCTTCGGCACCTGTGAGGGCTCCTACGCCGAGTACGCCCGCGCGCGCCAGGACAAGCTCGCGCCCAAGCCGGCGAACGTCACCTTCGAGCAGGCGGCGGCAGTCCCCACCTCCGCTTTCGCCGCCCTCCAGGGGCTTCGCCGCGCTGCAAAGGTCCAGGCAGGACAGAAGGTGCTGGTCATCGGCGCGGGCGGCGGCGTCGGGACGTTCGCGGTGCAGCTGGCCAAGGCGTTCGGAGCGGACGTCACCGGTGTATGCAGCACGAAGAAGACGGACCTGGTCCGCTCGATCGGCGCCGACGACGTCATCGACTACACACGCGAGGACTTCGCGGACCGGCCGCGCCGCTACGACCTGATCCTCGACATCGCGGGCGGTCGTTCGCTGTCACACCTCCGGCGCGCTCTCGATCCTCGGGGAACGCTTGTCATCGTCGGATCCGAAAGGGGAGGACGGTGGGCGCAGGGCGTGGACCGCGCGCTGCGGGCGGCGATGCTGTCACCGTTCGTGAGTCAGAAACTGCGGATGCTGGTGTCCACGGAGAACGAGGAGGACCTCCAGCTGCTGGGGAAACTGATCGAAGGCGGCAAGATCACTCCGGTCCTCGACAGGACGTTCTCGCTGAGTGAGGTTCCCGAGGCCATTGAGTACCTGCGGGGCGGCCACGCATGCGGCAAGGTCGTCGTCACGGTGTGAGGAGAGACTCGGACGGTGCCCCGGCGGGTGCGAGGGCCCGCAAGGCGCGGGCTGGACGCTCAGCCGAGCGCCCGGAGCAGCCTTGTGCGGATCAGGGCTGCTCGGATTCCGGGATCAGATGCATCGCCGCCTCCTCCGCCGAGGCGGCGCCGTCGATGCCGACATCGGTGGCGAGCAGCTCCCTCTCCAGGTCGGAGTGGGCCCCCTCGTCAGGGGCCACAAGCCGGCCCGCGCGCTCCGCCCCGACCTCGTCGTCGATCAGCTCGCCGTCGGTATCCCAGACATCCCCCAGCCCGTCGCCCGCGGGAACAGTGATGTCCGGTGCTTCCTCGGCCAGCCGCTCATCAAGGCTCTCGCCCCGGCGCTGCTCCGCTGCGGTGGTGCCCACATGCTCCACGGCCCACGGTCTCTCCGGTGGCGAGTACCCGTCGGAGAGGATCTGCAGTGCGGGATCCTCGAGCGTGTCCTCGGCGTCCAGCAGCCCGGCATCATCCTGCACCTCGGACCCGTCCGGCTGGTAGACCTCGTCTCCCATGGAGCTCTCGCTCATGTCTCCTCCTCACGGTCCCGTGCTTTCAGTCTCCGCCAGGTTGTGGCGCCGGGCGCACTGGAACGCCAACGGCGCCCGGACGTGAGGTGAAGTCCGGGCGCCGTGGCTTTCGGGTGGCTCAGAGCCGGTCGGTGTTGTTGGCTGTCTCCCACGAAACCAATTTCCAGCTACCGGTCGTGTTCTCGTTGAGACTCGTTCGCAGATAGGCGGCGCCACCTGCGGGCATGTCGACAGTGAAGTGGAAATCGGTGCTGGTGCCGGTCCCACGGCCGCACGCCGTACGCGTCTCCGTCTTCAGCGGCGTCTCGTCCGTGAAGTTCGCGAAGATCTCGAATTCGGCCTGAGCACACCCAGTCGTGTGGGACTTCACTGAACCCTGGATCACGACATCTCGGTTGTGGAAAGTCACGCCGCCTTGGGCGTATCCATAGGTGGCATCCCAGAGGTCAATCGGTTGAGTGTTGACGGCCGCAGCCGTCCCCGTTCCCATGACCCCGAAGAATCCGGCGCACACCGCGACGGTGGCAACGCTACCCATCAATTTCTTCACGACGTCTTCCCTCCCGTGAACAGACGAGCACGAGTGAGCCCATGCGCGTCCTGACATCAGTACTTACCCGAAGCCCGGACACGAGTTCACGACCCGACCGCCGGGTGCGCGGTGGTTTCAAGGGGTCGGGATGCCGCCGAGTCGCGCCGGGGGGCCGAAGCGGACGGGGACGCCCGGCGAGTACAGCACGCTCACCGGTTCTCCCTTCGGCTGGGGAAGTCCTGCTGCCGCCACCAGGTCCTCGTCGCACTCGATGAGATCGGCACGGTGCAGGGGCCAGCGCGGATGGGTGTTCGGCAGGTAGAGCGAGCGTCCGAAGAACGTGTTGTGCATGCCCCAGCGGGCGGTCAGGAAGTGTTCGAGCTCGCTGGGCGCCTCGACGGGCTCCCCGATCCGCAGAGCGATCCGGCTGTGCGCGCCTCGTGGTCCGGGCCAGCGCCTCGTGCTGGTGTACGTGAGCGTGTCGCCGTCGCGCCGGATCGCCATCCGGGACCACTGGTACGGCAGCCGGAACACCGTTCTCGCGACCGCGACCGGGATCAGCCGGGAGGCATCGAGTGAGCGGAAGACCACCCCGCGGCGGCCATGGGCGTCCCTGGAGTAGAGACGGACATTGGTCTCGGGAAAGGTGCCCAGATAGGGAACGCCGGGCAGGCGGAACCAGCCCACGCGGTGCATCCGGAAGGCGACGAGTCCGATGTAGGTGACCCCGTGGAGCGAGTCGGGAACGGTGCCGGCCGGAAGGAGTGGTGCCACGTCGGCCGGATCGGCCGCCCAGTGCAGGAACGCCAGGTCCAGCCATGACTGGGTCAGCAGGGGGCTCACCTCGGGGTGGGGCGAGTCGGCCGTGATGGATTGCGGGGTACGGGGCGTGTGCGGCACATGGTCAGCATCGCAGAGCCCACTCGGCACCCTGGCCCGCGCCCCCGCGTCTACTGCAGTGCGTGTACCGCCGCCCTGAACGCCGCCGGTGCGCGGCGAGCCGTCGGAACGATCAGGCGGGCTGTGGCGGGATACCGAGCTGCTCGCAGCAGGCCCTCGGTGAGCAGCCGGTGACGTCGCGTCAGCCGGGCCCACTGCGCGGGGTAGGCCTCGGGGCGGTCGGCGGCCAGGCACCTGACCGCCGCTGCGGCCGTCGCCATGGCCAGGGCGATGCCTTCGCCCGTCAGTGCGTCGACGTAGCCCGCCGCGTCGCCGACCAGCAGGGTGCGTCCGGCCCGTTGGCTCCGTGCGCGCTGTCGCAGGGGCCCGGCGCCGCGCACGGGACTCGCCTCCCGGCCCCGGAGCAGAGCGGCGAGGGCGGGAAACAGTGTCAGGTGCTCGTCGTAGGAACGGCGGTCGCGGCTGAGTACGGCGACGCCCACCAGGTTGTCCCCGACCGGCGTCACGTACGCCTCGCCCTGGCGGGACCAGTGGACTTCCACGAAGTCCGTCCACGGGGCGATGCGGTAGTGGCGGCGCAGACCGTAGCGGCGCGGTGGACCCCCGGGACGGTCCAGGCCGAGCTCGTGGCGCAGCGGGGAGTGCAGGCCGTCTGCGGCGATCAGCCAACGCGCTGTCAGCCCCGCCGCGCCGGCACTGTCGTGTCCCTGGCGGATCCCCCGCACCTTGCCTTCCGCCATCGATACCCCGAGTTCCACGGCGCGTTGATACAGAGCGGAGTGAAGCGCGGTGCGGCGTACGCCGAGCCCCGTACGGTCCCGGAACGTGGCCTCCGCGCTGCGGGCGCCCTCGAGGTAGCGGATCCCGCGCAGGTCGTGGCCGGGCACCTCGACACCCAGGGACCGCAGCGCCGCCACACCGCTGGGCATGATTCCCTCGCCGCAGGCCTTGTCGACGGGAGCAGCGCGAGGTTCGACGACGACAACCTCCATCCCCAGCCGGGCGGCATGGATCGCCGCCGCCAGGCCGGCCGGGCCTCCGCCGGCCACCAGGAGATCGATCACGTCCGTACGTCCACTGCCGCCACGGAGCCGAGCGCCCCGTCCTCGCACCGGATACGGACCGCCATGAGCACCGCGTTGAGCACGGTGAAGACGACGGCGGTCACCCAGGCGCCGTGGACCAGCGGCAGCGCCAGTCCCTCGGCGGCGACCGCGACGTAGTTGGGGTGGCGCAGCCATCGGTAGGGCCCGCCGGTCACCAGGGGCAGGCCCGGGACGACGATGACTCGGGTGTTCCACTGATAGCCGAGCGTACGGATGCACCACCAGCGCAAGGTCTGTGCGGCGACGACCACGACGACCATGGTCCAGCCGAGCAGCGGCAGGAACGGGCGGTCGGCCAGCCGGACTTCGGCGAGACAGCCCGCCAGCAGTGCGGTGTGCAGGGCGACCATCGCCGGGTAGTGGGCTCTGCCGGCTTCGGTGCCGCCCCGGGCGAGGCTCCAGCGCGTGTTGCGCAGTGCCACGGCGAGTTCGGCGAGACGCTCGGCTGCGACAGCCAGCACCAGAGCGGTGTACCAGATCATGCGTCCTCCGACCTACCAGCGCAGCAGTACCAGTTCGCAGCAGAAGCCGGGCCCTATGGCCATCAGCAGACCGGGAGTTCCCGGTTCGGGCCGCTTCTGCTCAAGCGTGTCCCGCAGGACGTGCAGGACCGAGGACGAGGACAGGTTGCCCACCGCGGCCAGCGAGCGCCAGGTGACGTCGAGTGCGCCCTCGGGAAGCGAGAGGACATCGGAGACGGCTTCCAGGACCTTGGGGCCACCGGGGTGGCACACCCAGTGGGCCACGTCCTTCGGCTTGAGGCCGTGCTCCTGAAGGAAACCGTGGACGTCGTCGGCGAGGTATTGGCGTACGACGTCGGGGACGGCCGGGTCGAGCACCACTTTGAAGCCGGAGCTCCGGATGTCCCAGCCCATGACGCGTTCGGTGTCCGGGTACATCCGGCTGCGGGTGGCCACCACCTCGGGGCCGGCCGTCGTCGCCCGCCGGTCGCCGACGGCGACCACGGCGGCGGCGCCGTCGCCGAACAACCCGGTCGCCACCAGGTTGGCGGGCGTCGCGTCATCGCGCTGGAAGGTGAGGGAGCAGAGTTCGACCGAGAGCAGCACGGCCACGTGGTCGGGCCAGCCGAGAAGGTAGTCGTGCAGCCGAGCCACACCGGCGGCCCCGGCAACACAGCCCAGGCCGAAGACGGGCAGCCGTTTCACATCGGGTCGCAGGCCGAGACGGCCGACGAGCCGTGCGTCGATGGAGGGCGCGGCCACGCCGGTGACGGACGTGAACATCAGCAGATCCACATCAGTGGGACGCAGCCCTGCGGTCCGCAGCGCGCCGCGGACCGCCTCGGCACCCAGATCGACTGCCGCGCCGATGAAGACGTCGTTGGCGGCGCCGAGGCCGTCCAGCTCGCAGTAGCGCTCCAATGGGAGCACTACGTGCCGCGTGCGCACCTGCGCGTTCGTGTGGAGCCGATCCAGGACACGGCGGTCGGCGCCCGGTGGCAGGCACATACGCGCCACCAGGTCGGTGATCTCGCGCTGGGTGTGACGGTGGGGTGCCAGTACGCCGTGAACAGCTGCGATCCGGGTCATTCAGGTTCCCGCTTCGGAGGGATCATGACCGCATCACTGCCCGAGCACGGGCGTGGGGACACCGTAAGTCGCCCGTGCGGCTGCCACATTCGTCCGGCACGAGTGCCTACCATCACACGATGGGCGCTACGGATCAGTCGCAGGTGTGCGGGGCGACCGCGTTTCCGCTCCGCCGTGCGGTGGGGCTGGCGAGGTCCTGCCATCCGGGGCCCGTGGTCGCTGTGACGTCCCTGGCCACCGCACTGGCAGTCAGCGCCGGCCTTGGCGGCGCCCGTTGCGCTCTGATCGGCGCTGCCGTACTGGCCGGCCAGCTCTCGGTGGGGTGGTGCAACGACGCGTTCGACGCCCAGCGCGATGCCGCGGTCGGCCGCCGGGGAAAACCTGTGGCCGATGGTGCGGTGAGCCGGAGCGCGGTGTGGGCGGCGGCGTTTGCCGCCCTCCTGCTGTGTGTTCCGCTGTCGCTGGCCTGCGGCCTCCTGGCCGGCATGGTGCACCTGGCCGCGGTGGTGGCGGCGTGGCTGTACAACCTGAAGCTGAAGGCGACGGCGCTGTCCTGGCTTCCGTACGTGGTCGGATTCGGCGGCCTGCCCGCTGTCGTCGCCCTGAGTCTGCCCGGCCATCCCTGGCCCGCGTGGTGGGCCGTTACGGCCGGAGCACTGCTCGGTGTCGCGGCCCATCTGGGCGACGTGCTCCCGGACATCGGCGACGACCTGAAGACCGGACTGCGCGGTCTGCCGCACCGGCTGGGTGTCACCGGCACCCGGCTGTTGCTGCCGGTCCCCCTGGTGGCGGCAACGGCGGTTCTGGTGCTGGCGCCCGCGGGACCGCCGAGTGCGTGGGGAGTGGCCACGCTCGCGGCGGCGCCGCTGACGGCGCTCGCGGGGCTCGCACTCGGCCGGTACTGGCGCGAGGCGGCGCTCGCCGGGACGATCGCCGTGGCGGCGGCGGATCTGACACTGCTCCTGGTACGGGGGACCGCCCTTGCCTGACCATCCGTTCTCCGTCCGCTTGCTGCCGGTGCGGTGGGCTCAGTGGACGGGGTATGCCTCCTCCGTCCCCGGGCGTTCGAACTGGGTGCGGTACAACTCCTCGTAGCGGCCGCCGGCGGCCAGCAGTTCGGTGTGGGTTCCGCGTTCGACGATCCGGCCCTCCTCGACGACCAGGATCAGGTCGGCGGCCCGTACGGTCGAGAGCCGGTGGGCGATCACGACGGCGGTACGGCCCTCCAGCGCCTCGCCCAGGGCCTCCTGGACGGCCGCCTCGGAGGTGGAGTCGAGGTGGGCGGTCGCCTCGTCGAGGATGACGACCCGCTGGCGGGCCAGCAGCAGCCGGGCGATGGTCAGCCGCTGCCGCTCGCCTCCGGAGAGCCGGTAGCCGCGCTCGCCGACGACGGTGTCCAGACCGTCGGGCAGCGAGGCCACGAGCCCGGCCAGCCGGGACCGGCGCAGCGCGTCCCAGATGTCGTCCTCGGTGGCGTCGGGCCGGGCGAGGAGCAGGTTGGCGCGGATGGACTCGTGGAAGAGGTGGCCGTCCTGGGTGACCATGCCGATCGTTTCGCGGATCGAGGCCGAGGTCAGATCGCGTACGTCAATGCCGTTCAGCCGTACGGAACCGGTGTCGGCGTCGTACAGCCGGGGCAGGAGCTGCGCGATCGTGGACTTGCCCGCGCCGGAGGAGCCGACCAGCGCGACCATCCGGCCGGGTTCGGCGCGGAAGGAGACGTCGTGCAGAACGTCCGTGCCGCCGCGTGTGTCGAGGGTGGCGACCTCTTCGAGGGAGGCGAGGGAGACCTTGTCGGCGGAGGGGTAGCCGAAGCGGACCCCGTCGAACTCCACGGACACCGGTCCGTCCGGCACCCGGCGGGCGTCCGGCTTCTCGGTGATCAACGGCTTCAGGTCGAGGATCTCGAAGACCCGCTCGAAACTGACCAGGGCGCTCATCACCTCGACACGGGCGCCGGCCAGTGCGGTCAGCGGTGCGTAGAGCCGGGTGAGGAGCAGGGCGAGGGCGACGACGGCTCCCGGGTCGAGGCTGCCGCGCAGTGCGTAGTAGCCGCCCAGTCCGTAGACGAGGGCGAGCGCCAGGGCGGACACCAGGGTGAGGGCGGTGATGAACACGGACTGGGCCATGGCGGTACGGATGCCGATGTCGCGCACCCGGCGGGCGCGGGCGGCGAATTCGGCGGACTCGTCGGCGGGCCGTCCGAAGAGTTTGACGAGGGTCGCGCCGGGGGCGGAGAACCGCTCGGTCATCTGGGTGCCCATGGCGGCGTTGTGGTTGGCGGCCTCGCGCTGCATCTTGGCCATGCGGGAGCCCATCCGGCGGGCGGGGACAACGAACACCGGCAGCAGGACGAGGGCGAGCAGGGTGATCTGCCAGGAGATGCTGAGCATCACGGCAAGCGTCAGCAACAGGGTGACGAGATTGGAGACGACGCCGGAGAGGGTGTTGCTGAAGGCCCGTTGGGCCCCGATGACGTCGTTGTTGAGGCGGCTGACGAGTGCGCCGGTGCGGGTGCGGGTGAAGAAGGCGACCGGCATCCGCTGGACGTGGTCGAAGACCGCCGTGCGCAGATCGAGGATCAGCCCCTCGCCGAGGGTGGCCGACAGCCAGCGGGTGAGCAGACCGAGTCCGGCCTCGGCGACGGCGATGACGGCGATCAGCAGCGCGAGCCGGGTGACGGTGCCGGTGTCCCGGCCCTGGACGATCGCGTTGACGACGCGTCCGGCGAGCACAGGTGTGGCTACGGCGAGCAGCGCGGTGACCACACTGAGCAGCAGAAAGCGGTACAGCTGCCGGCGGTGCGGCCGGGCGAAGGACGCGATGCGGCGCAGGGTGGCCCGGGAGAAGGGCCTCCGGTCCTGTTGGGCGTTCATCGCGCTGTGCAGCGATGTCCACGCGGTGACTTCCATGTCCATGGGCGTGCCTCCGGAGTCTGGTGGGCCGACGCGGTTCCCGTCGGCCGGCGTGGCCCGGGGCGCACCCAGAACGCTAAGACCTCAACCAAACTTGAGGTCAACCATTTCCCCAAGATGCCACCCCGCACCGACCAAGGATCGGGGCCAGGTCAGGCAGGGGGCCGTTCTGTCTCGATCAGCTCGTTCGGCCAGTAACGGCTGGGCAGCATCATGGTCATGGCGGTCTTCTCCGGGTGGATGATCAAGGGGAAGAGCGGGCTGCGGAGGACCCCGTCGGGAAGGTGGCGACGGGAGACGATGATGTCGGTGCAGTACACCTCGGCATCTCCTGCCAGGCTCTGAGGCACACGCATCCTCATCTCGTACTCCATCTCACTGGCGAGCGTCCTGGAGAAAGCCGCGAGCTCCGCGTCCTCCTGGCCTGTGCCCTTCAACGCGTACAGCGCTCGTGCGATACCACGGAGGCGGTCGGGGTCGTCGTCGAAGGCTGCGGTGTCGGGACTGTAGATCACTGTCGACGGGTGGTCGTGACCGCCCGGCCGGAAGAGCAGTTCGTTCGCCTGCACCAGCGAGGCCCACACCAGGCGCCCTTCCCGGAGCAGAGTGTTCTGCTGTCGCAGAATCTCCTGTAGAGGTTCCGCAGCTGCTATCCATTCGGGCCGGGGAATTCGGGCGTACCTACGCTTGTCGAGGAAATCGAACGAGCGTGGTGCGGGGCCGAGGTTCGACCGGCACTCATTAAGGCACTCAACTGCGGACCTGGTCATGAGCGGAAGCTTAGAAGCAGGCACCCGCGGCCTGTGAACAACGGGCCGCCCCCATCGACGCCCGGGCGCGCGGGCCCGGCTACATATTGATCATGTGGCCGGCCAGTCCGTGGAGCGCCTCCTTCACAGCCTCGCCGAGGGTGGGATGGGCGTGCACGTTGCGGGCCACCTCATGCACGGTCAGGTCCCACTGCTGCGCCAGCGTCAACTCGGGCAGCAGCTCGGTCACTTCGGGGCCGATGAGGTGGGCGCCGAGAAGTTCCCCGTGGCGGCCGTCGCTGAGGATCTTCACGAAGCCCACGGGGTCGCCCAGGCCATGGGCCTTGCCGTTGGCGGTGAAGGGGAACTTCTGGACCCGGACGTCGAAGCCCTGCTCGCGCGCCTGCGCCTCGGTGAAGCCGAAACTGGCAATCTGCGGCTGGCAGTAGGTGGCCCGGGGGATCATCACATAGTCCAGTTCCATGGTCTCGGTGTCCGCGATGGTCTCGGCAGCGACGATCCCCATGGCTTCGGCCGCGTGCGCGAGCATCAGCTTCGCCGTGACGTCACCGATCGCGAAGATGTGCGGGACGCTGCTGCGGCAGCGGGCATCGACGTCCACCGCGCCGCGGTCGGTCAGTCTCACGCCGGTGTTCTCCAGGCCGTAGCCGGTCACCCGCGGCTGGAAGCCGATGGCCTGCAGCACCTTCTCGGTCTCCAGGATCTGCCGCTGGCCGCCCGTGGTGACGTGGACCCGCACCTGCTCGCCCGAATCGTCGATCGCCTCGACGCGGGTCGAGGTCAGGACGTCGATGCCCAGCTTGCGGTAGCGACGGGCGAGTTCGGCGGAGACCTCCTCGTCCTCGAGCGGGACCAGGCGGTCCAGGAACTCCACCAGCTTCACCTGCACGCCGTAGTTGTGCAGGACGTACGCGAACTCGACGCCGATCGCGCCCGCGCCCGCGATGACGATGCTGCCGGGCAGCTCGTCGCTGAGGATCTGCTCCTCGTACGTCACGACGCGCTCGCTCAGGCTGGTACCGGGCAGCAGTCTTGTCGTGGTGCCCGTGGCGAGAACGCAGTGGCCGAACGTGACGGTCTGGACCGTGCCGTCCGCGGCCCGCACCTGCAGGGTGTGCGCGTCAGTGAAGAAGCCGGTTCCGTCGTACTCGGTGATGCTGTTCTTCTTCATCAGGTAGTGCACGCCTCTGACGCGCCCGTCCGCCACCTTGCGGCTGCGCGCGAAGGCCTCGTGGTAGTCAAAGCTGACCCGGCCCTCCACCCGGATACCGAAGGTCTTCGCCTCCTGGGTGAAGAGATGAGCCAGCTCGGCGTTGCGCAGCAGCGCCTTCGACGGGATGCACCCCACATTCAGGCACACCCCGCCCCAGTACCTCTCCTCGACGACCGCCACGGACAGTCCGAGCTGCGCACAGCGGACCGCTGCGGTGTATCCGCCGGGACCGGCTCCGAGAACCACCACATCGAAGTGCGTACTCATACTCAGCACGATAGGACCGGGTGCAGGGGCGCGCAGTGCAAACCGCTCCTCACGGCACCGTCGTCATCCGGCTCAGCGGTGCCGCGCGGGAGAGCTGGAAGCCTCGTAGATTGATCAGCGGGCAGGGCCGTGGACCGCTGGAACGGGCAGGCGCGTGATGGCATGACTCTCGACTACGCAGCGCTGTTCGCCGCCACGCCCAGCCCCTACCTGGTGCTCGATACACGTTTCGTCATCGTCGATGTCAACCACGCCTATCTCCTGGCAACGCTCCGAACGAGGGAAGAGCTGCTCGGGCAGTACGTCTTCGACGCCTTCCCCGACAACCCCGCGGACTCCGAAGCCGACGGAGTGCCGAATCTCGAGGCCTCGCTTCACCGCGTCCTGACCTCCCGCAAGCCCGATTCGCTGGCCCTGCTGAGGTACGACATCCCGCTCACGGAGACCCCTGGTCTGTTCGAGGAGCGGTGGTGGTCCACGATCAACACCCCGGTCCTGAAGCCGGACGGCACCGTTGCATGGATCATTCACCGGGTCGAGGACGTGACCGCCTTCATCCACGCCCGCCACCCGGGCGTGGCGCGTGGCGCGCGGGTGGAGGGGATGGAAGCCGAACTCTACGCACGGGCACGCGAGCTGCAGCGGCTCAACGAAGAACTGCGCCTGGCACACGCCCGTGAACGCCACGTCGCGCTCGCTCTGCAGGAGGCCATGCTCCATGCACCCGATCTGAACAAGCACCAGGACATCGCGGTGCGCTATCTACCCGCCGTCGGATCGCTGAACGTGTGCGGCGACTGGTTCGACATCGTCGACCTTCCCGATGGCAGCTTCGCCGTGGCGGTGGGTGACGTCGTCGGCCACGGGCTGCAGGCCGCCACCGTCATGGGAATGCTCCGCAGCGCATTGAGCGCCGCCGCCCGCGCCGTCGAAGGCCCGGCCACAGCACTGGAAGTGCTGGGACTCTACGCCCGCTCCGTCGACGGGGCTCTGGCCGCCACCGCCGCCCTGGCATTGATCGACACCGGCCGCCGCCTGATCACCTACAGCAGCGCCGGCCACCCGCCGCCCGTCCTGCTGTACCCCGACGGTGCCTGGGAGCTCCTGGACCAGGCCACCGACCCGCCGCTGGGCGCCCGCCCCGTACACGCTCCGCGTCCCCAGGCCGTCCGCGCCTACATCCCCGACACCGTCCTCGTCCTCTACACCGACGGACTCATCGAACGCCGAGGCGAGGACATCGACGTCGGTCTGACCCGTCTCACCGACGCCTTGACCCGCCACCGACGACTCGGACCGGGACGCCTCGCCGACGCCGTGCTGGCCCAGCTCGACGTGAGTGGCGGGGCCCGCGACGACATCGCTCTCGTCATCGTGCGTCTGTGACCGCGCGGTGAGCACCCCGAAAGGAAATCCCATGTCCCAGGACTCCGCCGCCGCCCCCTCCGCCTCCTCCGACGACGACGCCACGGACAGGGTCGACAGCCTGACGTACGTCAGCCGCGGTGCTGCCGATGGCACCAATGCCGTCCGGGTCCCGGCCGAGGATGTGGCTGTCGCTCCTGACAGAGGGAGGTGCCTTCCCCAGTGACCGATCATGACCGGCCCGGCCGGCCGCGCCCCGTCGAGCGCCTCGCCGCGTTCATCGCCCTGGCGGCGCTGCCGGTCGCGATGGCGACCCTCATCGTGGGAGCGGTCATGAACTGGGAGGCCACGGTGGCCGCCGTCGCGGCGTTGCTGGTCGGGGTGACGGCGGGCTGGCACGCGGTCTCGCGCAAAGGGATGCGACGCGCGTTGGCCGGACTGGGCGCCGCTCTGGCGCTGGCACTGCTGGTGGCCGTCGGCTTCCTCACGGACCTCAGCCTGCCGCGTCTCGCGTTGGTCCTCGTGCTTGCGGCGCTCTCCGCGGCAGCGGCGCGCGTCGCGCTGCGCCGGCGCGGAGGGTCCGTCGAGGCGGCGCGGGGACCCGCCGCGAAGCCGGCCCGCCCGGTCCTGCTGATGAACCCGAAGTCCGGCGGAGGCAAGGTCGAGCGGTTCGGCCTGGTGGACGAATGCAGCCGCCGCGGCATCGGAGCCGTCCTGTTGAAGCCGGGTGAGGACCTGCGAGAACTCGCCGAGCAGGCGATCGCGCGCGGTGCCGACGCGATCGGCATGGCCGGCGGGGACGGCTCGCAGGCGATCGTCGCGGAGGTCGCCGCGCGACACGACATCCCGCACGTCGTGGTTCCCACGGGCACGCGCAATCATCTCGCGCTCGACCTCGGACTGGACCGTGACGATGTCGTCGGCGCCCTCGACGCGTTCGTCGACGGGGTCGAGCGGCGGATCGACCTGGCGACCGTCAACGGCCGTGTCTTCGTCAACAACGCCTCGCTCGGCCTGTACGCGCGCGTCGTGCAGTCGCCCCAGTACCGGGATGCCAAGCTCAAAACCGCCGCGGAGACACTCCCCGACCTCCTCGGTCCGGACGCGGTCCCGCCCGACCTGCGCTTCACGGGGCCGGACGGTGCCCCGTACCCCACGGCGCAACTGATCCTCGTCTCGAACGGCCCCTACCAGCTCGACCGACTCGAAGGCCGCGGCACCCGTGAGCGCATGGACTCCGGGAGGCTCGGCGTGGTCACGCTCACGATCCGCGACACGGCCGAAGCCGTACGGTTCACGACCCTGCAGGCGGCCGGGCAGGTGCGGCGGTTCCCCGGCTGGCGCCAGTGGACCGCGGAGCGGTTCGAGGTGCGCTCGGGTGCTCCCGTGGCTATCGGGGTCGACGGCGAGGCGCTGACGCTCGAGCCGCCGATCGTGTTCGCTACGCTGCCCGGGGCCCTCCGTCTGCGGCTTCCCCGGCACGCGGTCGGCATCTCCCCAGCGGGCCGGGCGGTCCACCTGCTCTCGCGGTCGACCGTGGCCGCTCTCGCCGCGGTGTGCCTCGGCCGCCCGGCGGACGGGCACAACACGGCCGGCGCCTGATCCGGCGTGGCTGCACGGCCGGTTTACCTCGGCAGGCACAGGCGCGAGGGAGTTCGGGTGCCCTCGTGTGTCGGCTCGGCCGCTGGGTGCCCGGAGCGCCCGCATCGACGCCGTCTCCGGGAGCCGGCTACACCAGCCCAGGGTCGGCCGACTGCCCTGGGCGTCACGCCGCCAACGGCCGGTCCGTTGGGGCGACGGGGGCAGGGAGCACGGTGGAGCCCGTCAGATAGCGGTCCGTGGCCGCCGCGGCGGACCGTCCCTCCGCGATGGCCCACACCACAAGGGACTGGCCGCGCCCCGCGTCGCCCGCGACGAAGACCCCGTCCGTCCTGGTGCGGCCTGTCCGCTCGTCCTGCGGGGCCGTTTCGGCAGCGAAGGCGGCGTTGCGGGCGAAGTTTCCCCGGTCGTCCAGCGTGAGCCCGAGCTGCCTCATCAGGCCGGTGCCCCGTTCGGGACCGGAGAAGCCGAGCGCCAGCAGGACCAGCTCCGCCGGGATCACCCGCTCGGTGTCCGGCCGCGGCCTTCTGGCCTCGGGTTCCACTTCCGTCAGGCGCAAGGCGCGCACCTGGCCGGCCGGGCCTCCTTCGAAGTGGAGGGTGGCGGAGGAGAAGACCCTGGGATCCGTGCCCTCCCGTCCCCGGGCCTCTTCGTGGGCGTGGGAGATCCGGTAGACCTTCGGATACGTGGGCCAGGGCTCCGTGTCCGTCCGGGCGTCGCCCGGCTCCGGGTTGATGTCCAGCTGCACCACGGAGGCCGCGCCCTGGCGCAGGGCGGTGCCCAGACAGTCCGAGCCGGTGTCCCCGCCACCGACGATCACCACATGCTTGCCCGCGGCGGTGACGGGGTGCGAGGGGTGGTCGCCCTGGCTGACCCGGTTGGCGAGGGTCAGGTAGTCCACGGCCTGATGGATGCCGAACAGCTCGCGGCCGGGGACGGGGAGCTCCCGCTGCTCCATGGCTCCGACGGCGACGACCACCGCGTCGTGACGCCGCGTGAGTTCGGTGGCGTCGAGATCGCCGCCGACGTCCACACCGGTGCGGAACCGGGTGCCCTCCGCCCGCATCTGCTCGATACGGCGGTCCAGGTGCCGTTTCTCCATCTTGAACGCGGGGATGCCGTAGCGCAGCAGTCCACCGATGCGGTCGGCGCGCTCGTACACGGCGACGGTGTGGCCGATACGGGTGAGCTGTTGCGCCGCCGCCAGCCCCGCGGGCCCGGAGCCGATGACGGCGACGGTCATCCCGCTGAGCCGCTGCGGCGGTTGCGGTGCGGCGTACCCGCGTTCCCAGATCTGGTCGGCGATGGCCTGCTCGACGTTCTTGATCGTCACCGGATCGGCGTTGATGGTCAGCACGCAGGCTTCCTCACACGGCGCCGGGCACAGCCGCCCGGTGAACTCGGGGAAGTTGTTCGTCGCGTGCAGACGCTCGGCCGCGGCCCACCAGTCGCCCCGCGCCGCGTACGCGTTCCACTCGGGGATGAGATTCCCCAGCGGGCAGCCGCTGTGGCAGAACGGTATGCCGCAGTCCATGCAGCGCCCGGCCTGCTCGGACACGAGCGGAAGCAGCGACTGCCCCGCGTAGATCTCGTTCCAGTCGCTCAGCCGCTCCTCGGCGGGGCGCGCCGGCACGGGCCGACGGGGTGTCCTGAGGAAGCCGTGAGGGTCGGTCATGGGCCGCCTCCATCGCTCACTCGCGGTGCAATAGGGCGTTCTGGCCAGCCTACGCCTGCTTTGTTCCGCTTTCACCGGTCGATGGGCCGGCAGGCAGGCCGCAATCTTTTCCGGCACGGCACTATGAACTGATACGTCCTCTCGCTACCCTCCGCGCATGATTTCCACGGTTGTCTGGGGTACCGGCAACGTCGGCCGCGCGGCCATCCGTGCCGTAGAGGCCCATCCGGCCCTGAAACTCGCGTCCGTGCTCGTCCACAACCCCGACAAGGTCGGCCGCGACGCGGGCGATCTCGGCGGGCTCGACTGCGAACTGGGGGTCGCGGCGACCGACGACATCGACGCGGTACTGGCCGCCGGCCCCCACGCTGTTGTGTACGCGGCTTCTGGTGACATCCGCCCCGACGAGGCACTCGACGACATCGTCAGGGCCGTCCGGGCCGGGGCCGTGGTCGTCACGCCCGCGCTGTACCCGCTCTACGACCAGCGCAATGCCCCGGCGGAGTTCCGGGACCCGGTCCTTGCCGCCATCGCGGACGGCAGCGGCTCGCTGTTCGTCTCGGGCGTCGACCCCGGCTGGGGCAACGACGTACTGCCGTTGCTGATCAGTGGACTCGGCAGCACCGTGGACGCGATCCGCTGCCAGGAGATCTTCGACTACTCCACGTACGAGCAGGAGCACTCGGTCCGGTACCTGGTCGGCATGGGCCAGCCGATGGACTACGAGCCGATGATGCTCCTGCCATCGATTCCGACCATGGTGTGGGGCGGGCAGATACGGCTGATGGCCAGAGCCCTCGGTGTCGAACTCGACGAGATCAGCGAGACATTGGAGCGACGTCCGCTCGATGCCACGGTGACCACCAGGACGATGGGTGAGTTCGAGGCCGGCACCCAGGGGGCGGTGCGGTTCGAGGTGCAGGGCATCGTCGAGGGCGAACCCCGCATCGTCATCGAGCACGTCACCCGTATCCACGCGTCCTGCGCACCGGACTGGCCCACGCCTCCCGGTGGTGGCGACGGGGCGCACCGGGTGATCATCGAGGGCCGCCCGCGCATCGAGGTCTCGGTCGAGGCCACCGACGAGGGCGAGAACCGGTCCGCAGGCGGGAACGCCACTGCGGTCGGCCGGCTGGTCGGCGCCATCGACTGGCTCGTGGACGCGGAACCCGGACTGTACGACGCGCTCGACGTCCCGCTGCGCCCCGCAGTCGGCAAACTGGGAAGGAAGCAGCCATGAACATCGACATCCCCGAGGGCAAGCACCCGATCGAGTACGTGTGGGGCGACATGGTCCCCGGTATCGGGATGGCCGCCGCGAACTTCTCGCTGTCGGTGTATTCCCACACGACCCTGGGACTGCGGGAGTTCGAGGCCGCGCGGCTGCGGATCGCGCAGATCAACGGGTGCATGTTCTGCCTCGACTGGCGCACCGACCGGGACGGGCAGAAGGTCGAGGAGGAGTTCGCCGATGCGGTGACCGAGTGGCGTACGGCCGACGCCTTCGACGAGCGCACACGGTTGGCGGCCGAGTACGCCGAGCGGTACGCCCTGGACCACCACAACCTCGACGACGAGTTCTGGACCCGGATGACCGCGCACTACAGCCAGGTCGAGATCGTGGAGCTGAGCATGAGCATCGGCTCCTGGCTGGCGTTCGGCAGGCTCAACCATGTGCTGGGCCTGGACGCGGTGTGCGTGCTGCCCACGGGCTGAGGTGGGTGGTCCGGGGCCGCTCGGTGAGCCCGGCCGGCCCCGGCCTCGGACTCACCCCGCAGGGGGCTCGTACGGCCGCCTCCTGACAACGAACTCTCCGTCATCAGGCCGCCGTTACAGGTCGGTGGCAATGATCTTTTCAATGTTCCGTTCGGCGAGCGCTGTGATGGTGACGAACGGGTTGACGCTGGTGTTGCCGGGGATCAGCGAGCCGTCGATGACGTACAGGCCGGGGTGGCCGTGGAGGCGGCCGTAGTTGTCGGTGGCCTTGTTCAGCACGGCGCCGCCGAGCGGGTGGTACGTGAGGTGGTCGCCCCAGATCTTGTACGTGCCGAAGAGGTCGGTCCGGTAGATCGTCCCCTCCTTCGCGTTGATCTTGTCGAAGATCGTCTTGGCCATGTCGATGGACGCCTGCTTCCAGGCGGTCTGCCAGTTCAGATCGACCTTGCCCGCAGCGGCGTTCCAGGAGAACTGGGCACGGTTCGGGTTCTTGGTGATCGACAGATAGAACGAGGCGTAGGTCTCGATCCCGGTGGGCAGCGGTGCGACCTCGGCGAACGCGCCACCAGCAGCCCAGTTGTCGATGCCGGAACAGGGAATGCCCGACTGGACCTTGCCGGTCGGGTCCCACAGGTGGTTGGCGCGCCCGCACATGACGTTGCCGTTGTCGCCCCAGCCCTTGCCGGTCTCGCTGTTCAGGTTGGGCAGCGCGCCGGTGGCCTTCAGCTTGACCAGCAGCTTGCTGGTGCCGACGCTGCCGGCCGCGAAGAACACCTTGTCCGCGGTCACGGTCTTGGTGGTCGTGGTGTCGCCGTTGGTGTTGATCTGGTCGATGACGACGGTGTAGCCGCCACCGGCCGCCGGGGCGACCGAGGTGACCTTGTGCAGCGGCGAGATGGTGACCTTGCCGGTGGCCTTGGCCTGGGCGATGTAGGTCTGCTGGAGCGACTTCTTGCCGTGGTTGTTGCCGTACAGGATTTCGCCGGCCACCGCCGACTTGGGGACGGTTCCGGCCGCCTCCTGCTTCATGTAGTCCCAGTCGTATACGTCCGGCACGAAGATGAACGGGAAGCCGGAACGCTGTGCGTGCTTGCGGCCGACCCGGGCGTACTGGTAGCAGTCGACGGTGTCGAACCAGGCCGGGTCGATGGTGCTGACCCCGAGCCCGGCGTTGGCGCGCGGGTAGTAGGTGCCGTACATCTCGTCGGCGTTCACCGACGGGAGGACGGCACCGAAGTTCTCCCGTCTGGGGGTGACGGCCATGCCGCCGTTGACCAGCGAGCCGCCGCCTACCCCGCGGCCCTGGTAGACGATGATGCCGCCCATCTCCTCGGCGTCCAGGATCCCGGTGTGGCGGGGGGTGTTCTTGTCGATCGGGAAGCCGAGGAAGTTGCTGATGGGCTGTTTGGTCTTGGTGCGGAGCCAGTAGGACCGGTAGTCCGGCGAGGTCGTGTTGCAGAAGATCTTGCCGTCCGAACCGGGGGTGTCCCAGGCCATGCCCATCTCGATCATGTGCACGTCGATGCCCGCCTGGGCGAGACGCAGGGCGGCGACGGAGCCGCCGTATCCGGTGCCGATCACCAGGACCGGGACGTGTGCCCCGGGGTCGATAGGAGCGGCCGCGGCGGCGGCCTTCGCCTGAGCTGCGGTGGGGTGACCCGCGAGGGCCACGGCTCCCAGAATAGAACTGGTTCCAGCGATGAATCTGCGGCGCGAGACGCCTTTGGAACCCTTGTCATGCATGACGGAGTCACTCATGTGATGTTCCTCACTCTCGACGGAGTGAGAACAGGTTCTACTGTTTCTTGCGCGTTAAGTCACGACATACCTAAAAGTAACTTGTGTCCGATCATGTACCTGGGGTAATGGGTTAGGGGATTCCGCCCCGGTATGCGATCAAGGCCACCCCGGAGGTCCAACACCCCACGGCCATCGGCCTGTTCGCCCTCTGTCCGGTCTCAGTCGACGTGGACTGCTGAGGCGGAGGCGATGTGCGCCGCGATCGCGCGTGCACAGTCGATGGACTCGGTACGGGTCGTGTCCACTTCCAAGTCGTAGATCACCCCGTCGTGGACCGCGTACGCCTGCGACTCGGCCATCCCGGAGACCCGGTCGCCGCGCGCGGTCTCACGTCCCGCGGCTGTCGCGCTGTCGCACCGCACTCCCACCCACAGCACTTCCAGGCCGTTGAGGGCTGACCGCCATCGCTCCTGCGAGGCGGCTCCGCCGAGGAACACCTCGTCGACGATGACGTGCGCTCCGGCGCGGACCATCGCGGCGATCCCCTGGCCCCATGCGGCGTCCAGCTGCCGGAACGCGGGCCCGACGGTCACCTGCCCGTCCGCGCCGAACTCGATCCCCGCACCTACTGCACTCATTGAGGCGGGCATCGCCTCGATCAGCGTGTCTACGCCAAGCGTCAGCCACGGCTCCGGGAGGACAGCCTGCAGACAGCGCGCGATCCCGGATTTGCCTGAGCTGGACCCACCATTGAGAACGATCACCTGAGTGTTCACCGCGCCACTGTAGGAGCGCCCGCGGCCGAATCGAAACGGATTGACGAGGCCCAACAAACGCGAGACGATACGTATCGTCTAATTGTCCGCCGGAAGGAATCCCATGCCGCAGCCACACGTCCAGTACGTGGAAGCCGCACCGGGCGTGCGCCTGTGGACAGAGCGCCGAGGTGACCCGGACGCCTCCGTGCTGCTTCTGATCATGGGCGCCCAGGCGTCCGGCCTCGGCTGGCCCGAAGAACTCTGTGACGCGCTCGCCGCCCGCCACCAGGTCGTCCGCTACGACCACCGCGACACTGGTCGCTCGACCTGGTCCTACGGTAAGGAGCCCTACCGCATCACGGATCTCGCCGACGACGTGATCGCGGTGCTGGACGGCCTCGGCATCGAGCGCGCGCACCTCGTCGGCATGTCCCTGGGCGGGATGCTCGCCCAGTTGGTGCTTTCCGACGACCCGGACCGGTTGCTCAGCGCTACCCTGATCGGCACCAACGCGCTCAGCACGACGCCTCTCGTCCACGCCGACGGCACCACGACCGCGGTGGAGGATCTGCCAGGCATCGACCAGCGGATCCTCGAGGAGTGGGCCCGGCCGGTCGAGGACCACGGGGTCGAAGCCGAACTCGACCGCAGGGTGAGGCACTGGCGACTGCTGCACGGCGACAGGATCCCGTTCGACGCGGAGTACTTCCGTGCGCTGGAACGACGCATCATCGAGCACACGGGACGGTACGACTCCTCCGGCGCCCACGGCCAGGCCGATTACTCCGGCATGGACCGAACTGAGGCCCTCGCGGCCACCCGGGTCCCGGCACTCGTCATCGCGGCCGGCGCGGAGCCCGTCTTCCCGCCGCCCCACCCTCAGCATCTGGCACAGGTGTTGGGAGAGGACGCGGCACTCGTAGAGATTGCGGGGATGGGACACGCACTGCCCCGCCAGGTCCTGAACCCTCTCGCCGAAGCGGTTCTTGCCCACACCGCGAAGGCCTGAGCTGCCGCACCGGAACACAGAGCACCCCGGACCGCTTCCGGCGAGGGCATGTGAATGCCGTCCGGGTCCTCTTGCGTCAGCACCGTGCTGGCCTCGGCTTCCACGGCAGCCCATGCCTGCCAGGCGCGCTTGTTGGCAATTCGTCTGCTGTCGCTTCGGAGGAAGCCGGCCCCTGCGGAGAACCCCGCGGAGAGCAGGGCCAGGAGCGCCGCGGGGACACGCGCATCCGCTGTGGCCAATAGGCGTCGAGGTCGAAGGCTGGTCGAGTCGACCGCGACAACCCAGTGCCGGCCGGGGCCGCGTTTTGCAGCGTCCCCTCAGCCGGCCGGCCGGCGAGATCGCGCCGCAGAGGACGAGCTTATGATCACTCGGGCAGCGCGCCAACGAGGAGGGCCAGTAGCGATGGTGAACCAGCGAGTTGTCCTTGTCACCGGTGGTGGGACGGGGATTGGCGCTGCCACGGCCCGTCTGCTGCGTGAGGCCGGGCACCTCGTCGTTGTCTCGGGACGTCGGCCTGAGCCCTTGAAGAGCCTTTCGGAGGAGACCGGAGTCCTGGCTCACCCCTCTGACATCGGTGACCCCGAGGCTGTCCGAGATCTCGTGGATGCGTCCGTGGCCGCCTACGGTCGGCTCGACGGAGTCGTACTCAACGCAGGCGTAGGGCGCTCGGGAGCCGTCGGTGACCTGTCGGTGGAGGACTGGGAGACCGTCATGCGGACCAACGTGACGGGCCCCTTTCTGCTTCTGCGCGCCGCGCTCCCGCACCTACTGAAGGCAAAGGGCTCGGTGGTCGCGGTCGCTTCGGTGTCCGCGCTGCGCAACGGGCCGGCCAATGCCGCTTACGCCACGTCCAAGGCGGCCCTGCTCCAGATGTGCCGTTCTCTCGCCGTTGACTACGGGCAGCACGGGCTGCGCGCCAATACTGTGTGCCCCAGCTGGGTACGCACCGAGATGGCGGACCGGCGGATGGTGCGATTCGCTGAGGAGGCGGGGCTGGGAGAGGGCGGTACCGATGCGGCCTACGAGGAGGCGACTCGACTGCTCCCCTCGCGTCGCCCGGGAGAGCCGCGTGAGGTTGCCGAAGCTATCGCCTGGTTGCTCTCACCGGCCGCGTCCTTCGTCAACGGCGCGGTGCTTGCCGTTGACGGTGGGGTGACGGCGCTTGATCCCGGGACCGTCGCGTTCAACTTCCGCGTGGAACCGCGCGGGGACGGAAGCTGATTTCCCCGCGACGCGCCGACACCCACCGCACTCTCGCCCAAGCCGAGCGGTCCGTGACCTTTCACGGGGTTCTGCTCCACGGGCTCGGCGCCGGTGAATTCCCCAGCGCGCCGATGCGTCAGGCGCCGGGTGCCCGGTAGTCCACCTTCTGGCGGACCGCCTCGTCGATCTCCTCGGGCGTCAGCAGCACGACCGTGCTCGTGCGAACGCCCCCTGCGGCCGATGCGGTCAGCCCCATGGCCGCGGCTGAGGCGTTGCCCGGCAGGTCCACCACCACATAGACATCCTCCTCGCCGAATGCCCAGTGCATTGACTCGAGCTGACCCCCCAGGCTCTGGACCATACGTTCGACGACCTCACGGCGTGCCGTACCCCCTTCCTTGAGCAAGCCCTTCAGCCCCTCCATGGTCAGCGTGACTCTGAAGAGATATTTCGACATCGGTCTCCGCCTTTCCTGTGCGTCCTGCCTCGAGCGGCGCGACGACGCTGGAACCGGTCAGCTGGAGCCGGACGCCTGGAGTTCTACCTCACCGACTTCAGTACCGGCAGCGTGTGAGAGATTCGCAGCGGCGTGGTGTGTACGTCCATCGTCGCCCTGCCTCAACACGACTGCATCCCGACAGGCCACACGGGCGCCCGGGGCCTTGGGCCCGACCAGCACTCCACTCGCTGTCCGCGACCACTTCCCGCGGGCGGGACGGTGTCAGGTGTGGCAGCCGCTCGCGCGTCGTCCGCCAGAAGCACCCGTCGAACGCGGTGGCGAAAATGCCCGCCGGTCGCCGGACCTGCCCCGGTACAGTCCGGCGAGGATTGGCGTCCACTGAGCATGTCGATCGCCGACGGGTACGTCGGCCGGTCGCATCCCCAACACGCAAGGAGATCAAGTGACTTCCATCGTCCGGCACATCACCTTCGACTGTGCCGATCCGCACGAGCCCTACGACCTGGCCCGGTTCTGGAGTCAGGTGCTCGGTCAACCGGTCGATCCGATCGACGAACCGGGCGACGACGAGGTCGCCTTGGAGGTGCCTGCCGGTCAACCGACGCTGTTGTTCGTGCGGGTACCCGAGAAGAAGTCGCTGAAGAACCGCGTGCACCTCGATCTGGAGCCGGACCGGCCGCGGGATGAGGAGGTGGAGCGGGTGTCGGCGCTCGGCGCGACCATCGTCGACGACAGGCGAAAGCCGAACGGCAGAGGCTGGGTGGTCTTCGCAGACCCGGCCGGCAACGAATTCTGCATCGAGGGCAGCGCGGCGGAACGCGCGGCGGCCGAGCGAGAGTACGAGGCGGCCAAAGCCGCCGAGAACGAGGGGCGGCCCAGGGCTGAATGAGCCGGGGCCCCACCTAGTGCAGGGCCCAACACAACGGCAGCCGGCCCGTTTCGCTCCAGCTCGTACCGGACGGCGGTGTCAACGACAGAGGCCGGGCGACGGCACCGTACGGCTTGTGAATGAGGGCACAACTAGGAGGCTTGCCGGGGGGGCGGGGCGGACGGTCGCGGCCCGCCGAGTTCGCTCCAACTACCGTTCCACACATGCCTGTTCCGCCAAAGAGAACGGGCAGCCCCTCTCGCGGACCTGCGCGCTCCCACACCCTGCACGGGAGATAACCCAGTCTCACACGCATACACACGTCGTCGCAGGTGAGTAACATCCGGCAGACACCCCCGCACTGAGGAGTCATCGTGCCCGATTCGAAAACCACCAATCTGAAGGCTCAATACGCTGCCAAGGTCACCGACGACCTGGAGCAGAACACCTCCGAACAGGAGCGCATCCGGGCAGAGATCGACGCCCTGCAAGCGCAGCTGACTTCCCTGGAGCAGGATCGCGAACTGCTGCTCGGCATGAGTGCAGCCCTGGGAGACGCGGCGAGCCCGAAGCCTGCGGACGTTCCCGGACCGCGCCGGGTACGCAAGGCGGAGAAGACGACAGCGCCGGCCAAGAAGGCCGCCCCCAAGGCGGCCACCAGCAAGAAGCCCGCCGCGGCCACCGGGGAGAAGGGCCCCGCCGTCACCGACCTCGTTCTCGGTCACCTCAGCCGACAGGACGAGCCGCGTACCGCCGCGGAAATCGCGAAGGCACTCGCCGACGCCCACCCCGGCCGCAAGATCAGCGACAACGTTGTGCGGACTTCCGCCGAACGGCTGGTGGCCCGCTCGAAGGTCGAACGCGCCAAGCAGGGCGCCACCGTGTACTACACCGCCACCGCACACCATGCCTCTGGCGCAATGCCCGCGGAACGTGAGAAGGCCATGGCCTGACCCCTGGAGCGCCGTTGTCTTCAACGTAGCCCGGGGCCCGCGGGCGTCGCGACACAATCAAAGCCCTCGCGGCCCGCGCCGGCGGGTGGCGCCAGGCCTGGCTGTCCCGCCGGACCGGGCCCCGACCTACCGGCAGCAGCGATCCCTCGCCGTCGCAGTCGCAGGTCAGCAGCCGCTGGTGTATGACAAAAGAGCAAGGCGGGCGAACGAGGAGAGCCACATGAACACTCAGCCTGATCGCAATCAGCCGTCCGATGGCGTGACACCCGACTCAACGCTGCACATCGGCTCCGAAGGTGGTGTGACGCCCGAGGACGTGGTGCTGGCTTCCGGGCGCGACGTCACCCCCGCGAATCTCGCATGGGCAGAGCGCAAACTGGCCGACGAGGGCAGCGCGGCCCTCGACAAGCTGCTTCCCTGACCACACGGGCAGCCCCCACGACCGGGCCCCGCCCGTTCTGCCGCCCACCGTCGGCGTGCGCGGCGCCGGTGACCGGCGCGTCCAGCGGAATCGGGGCGGCTCGTGCGTTGCGCTGACGTGAGCGGCGGCTGCAGGGTGTCGGCGACGGGGCCGCGTACGGGGGTCAGTACGGAACGGAACGCCGGGCCGACGACAGGCGCGACGCCCCGAACAGCCCGTCGCGAGGAATCCGGCCGGGCGGCGGCCCCGACGGTCGTACCGGCGACGCAGGTTCGACGTCTGGCGGAACCCGAAGGGCGGTGTGTCCGGTGACAACAGCGTGGCGCCCGCCCTTGCCCCGCTGCCAACTGGCCTTCCCCTGTGACTGGTTCACTGTGTGTTCGCCCCTCGTGGTCAGCGAGTCGATCCAGAACGGAACACGTACGCGCAGCCCGCACCCTGACAGCTGTCAGGGCCACATTCCGTCCGCCCGCATGCCAGAACGTTTCCGGTACGCGTACAGCCGCTGTTGACTCGGCGGCGCGACTGGCTGTCGTACGCATCTGCCGTGGCGGCTGTTACCGAACCGTCTTCCTTCCGCGTGCAACTACCACGTCCCCTGTGCCGTCTACCAGGCGGAACTCGCAACACGCGCGCATGAAGGACATGAAGGAGTCGACAACTGTGGGGGACACACGCCGACGAGGAGTCGTCGCACTCGGGATCACCGCGCTGGCGGCCCCGCTCACTCTGGTCATGGGGAGCACGCCCGCTCAGGCGGCCTCGTGTACGACCCAGACCGGGGCGTACCAGAAGCAGGTCGAGAAGTTCCTCGGCCGCCCGGTGGACGGAAAACAGTCGGCCGCCGACTGCACGGCGATCCAGGCCTTCCAGACGAAGCACTCGATCAGCCCGAACGCCGGGCTGGCGGGCCCCGTCACCTGGGGCGTCATGGATCTCATGAACAAGCAGAAGGCCGTCGGGAAGAACCCGAACAAGGCCGGCAAGTGCCCCACGAACAAGGGCCGTATCGCCTGCGTCGACCTGACCCTTCAGCTCAGCTGGATCCAGGACGGCAAGAAGTTGGTGTACGGACCGGTCGCGGTGCGTACCGGGCGTAACGGACACGAGACGCGCACCGGACTGAAGAAGATCTACTGGCGCCACATCGACCACGTGTCCAGCCTGTACAACGTGCCGATGCCGTACAGCCAGTTCTTCGACGGCGGCCAGGCCTTCCACTCCGTGGGTATCAGCGTCTGGGCGCCGCCCGGCTCACACGGGTGCGTGAACATGACCAAGAGTGACGCCGCCAAGTACTGGAGCCTGCTCCGCAACGGCGACGACGTCTTCGTCTACGGCCGCAAGCCCTGAACCTGAGACAACGCACGACCCCACAGGGCACAGGCAAGCGCCCGGAAGCGGCCGGGCCGACGGTCCGGCCCCTTCAGGGTCCACGTTCTGTGTCGCCGTCCCGCAGACCATTGCAAAGAGTGCCCAGTGCTAGAAATGAGGCATGAAGGGACATTCCCTGCGATCCAGGCTTGAAGCGGGCCGCTCATTTGTCGGTCGGCTTCTGCGCGATCGGCACGGACATCCCGTTTCGGGACGCGGGTGGAACGCTCCGCACGGGAAGGCGCCCGGGGCGTCACAGGGTTCGCCACGGCGAGGAGTGCGTTCCCTGCTGGGTGTGCGCAGCGCCGCCGGTCAGGTGCTCTTCCTGCAGATCGCGGTCGCGGTGCTGCTGATCACCGGCGCACTGGTGGCGCTCGTGTTCCAGGCGCGGTACGACAGCGAGCGGGATGCCGAGAAGCAGTCGCTCGCTGCCGCGGAGTCCTTCGCGGACGCCCCGGGCACCGTAGAGGCGCTGAGATCTCCTGATCCGACCGCCGCGCTGCAACCCCATGCTGAGGAGGCCCGGCGGGGATCGGGAGTGGACTTCATCGCGGTGATGTCCACGGGTGGTATCCGCCTTGCCGACACCGATCCGACGCTGATCGGCCGGCGCGCCCAGCGCATCGAACGCGCCGCGGCCGGAGAAGCCTTCACGGAGATCTTCGAGGGAGAGCCGAATGACGCCGCGCGGGCCATCGTCCCCGTTGTCGGTGCCGACGGCTCCGTCGTCGGTCTGGTCGGCGCCGGAGTCCGGATCGAGAACGTCTGGGGCTCGGTGGACCGGCAGATGCCGGTGCTCTTCGGCTGCGCCGCCGCCGCACTCGCCCTGGCCACAATCAGCTCCGCGCTGGTGAGCAGGCGGCTGCGGAGGCAGACGCACGGCCTTGGCCCCACCGAGATGACCCGGCTGTACGAGCACCATGACGCGGTCCTGCACGCCGTGCGGGAAGGCGTGCTCATCATCGGGGGTGATGGCCGGCTGATGCTGGCCAACGACGAGGCGCGCCGGCTCCTCGAGCTGCCGCCGGGTGCGGAGGGGCGCCACGTCGCCGATCTCGGCCTCGATGCGGACACCGCGGAGCTGCTTGCCTCGGACCGTGAGGTGACCGACGAGGTGCACCTGGCCGGGGACCGCCTGCTGGCCGTCAACACGCGGCCCACGGTGCCGTTCGGCGGGACTTCCGGCAATGTCGCGACGCTCCGGGACACCACCGAGCTGCGTGCGCTGTCCGGCACGGCCGAGGTGGCCCGGGAGCGCCTGAAGATGCTGTACGACGCCGGGGTACGGATCGGCACCACGCTGGACGTGGTGCAGACCGCCGAGGAGTTGTCCCAGGTGGCGGTCCCGCGGTTCGCGGACTTTGTGACGGTGGAGCTGCTGGACCCGGTACTGCTTGGCGAGGAGCCGTCGGGCGTGCACACGGAAATGCGGCGAACGGCAGTGAGCGGCCTCCGTGAGGACCACCCGTTCCAGCCGGTGGGCGACGTGATCAGATTCGTCGTCCCCACCACGCCGATGGCAGCGGCTCTGGCCAGCGGCCACGCGGTGCTGGAGGCCGATCTGACCGTCGCCCACGGCTGGCGGGCCCAGGATGCGGCGGGGGCGGACCAAGCGCTCGCCTACGGAGTGCATTCGCTGGTCACGGTGTCGTTGCAGGCTCGTGGTGTCGTCCTGGGAATGGCCAACTTCTGGCGCGCGGAGCGTCCCGGGCCCTTCGATGCGGAAGATCTGTCCTTCGCCGAGGAACTGGCCGCACGCGCCGCTGTGGCCATCGACAACGCTCGCCGCTTCACCCGTGAGCACACCATGGCGGTGACCCTCCAGCGCAGCTTGCTGCCGCGCGTCCTGCCCGAACAGAACGCCCTGGATGTCGCTTATCGCTACCTGCCCGCGCAGGCCGGGGTGGGTGGTGACTGGTTCGACGTCATCACGCTGCCCGGGGCCCGGGTCGCTCTGGTCGTCGGCGACGTCGTCGGCCACGGCTTGCACGCGGCGGCCACCATGGGCCGTCTGCGCACCGCGGTCCACAATTTCTCCTCCCTCGACCTGCCGCCTGACGAGATCTTGGGGCTCCTCGACGAGTTGGTCTCCCGCATCGACCAGGAGGAGGGCCGCGATGTTGACAGCGACGGCATCACGGGAGCCACCTGCCTGTACGCCATCTACGATCCGGTGTCCGGTCTGTGCAGCCTGGCAACGGCAGGGCACCTCGCCCCCGCACTGGTCCGCCCCGACGGCACGGTCGACTTCCCCGAGGTGCCCGTCTCCCCACCCCTGGGATTGGGTGGACTGCCCGTCGAGACGGCCGAACTGCGGCTGACCGAGGGCAGCCGGCTCGTCCTCTACACCGACGGCCTCATCGAGAACCGCGACCGCGACATCGACACCGGCCTCCGCCTCCTGCGCAGCACCCTGGCCGAGGACACGAACCGGACGCCGGAGGAGACGTGCCAGGCCGTGTTCGGTGCCATGGTGCCCGCGCACCGCAGGGACGACATCGCATTGCTGGTGGCCCGGACTCACCTGCTGGACTCTGCCCGGGTTGCCGACTGGGACGTTGCCTCAGACCCCGCGGCCGTCGCTCCTGTCCGCGCCGCGTGCGGCCGTCAGCTGGAGACGTGGGGTCTGGAGGAGATCGGATTCACCACTGAGCTGATGCTGAGCGAGCTGATCACCAACGCGATCCGCTACGGGGCCGAGCCGATCCATGTGCGGCTGCTGCACGAGCACACGCTGATCTGCGAGGTGTCCGACGGCAGCAGCACCGCCCCGCACATGCGACGTGCGGCCACGACGGACGAGGGCGGGCGCGGCCTGTTCCTTGTCTCTCAGTTGGCCGGACGGTGGGGAACCCGGTACACGCCCGCCGGGAAGGTCATGTGGACCGAACAGTCCCTGGTCAACGGGCAGCAGGCGGCGGCGGGGCTGCTGTTGGACGATACGTCCTGGTGACGGGGATCAGCGCCGGACGGTCCAGACGACCGACGAACGCAGCTTCCCGGCGATCTCCGGGTCGCGTACCGAGGCCGTCCGGTCGACGACGGTGACCGACAGCCGGTGCTTTTTGAAGTCCAGTAGCTTCAGCCCCAGTTCGGAGACGCGTACCTCCCTCCGCCCCTCGAAGCGCTTCAGCTCCTTGCCGTCCAGCGACCAGCGGATCGCGAGCGGCGTCGTGGCGACGCCCGCCAGCCGGGGCACGGCGACCTTCGCGGTGTGGCGTGAGCGCAACGTGCCGTCGGTGGGGGTGACGGCGGTGGCGACCGTCGCGTGGCGGTAGAAGCCGGCGATCATCGCCTCGATGCCGGGGAGGTTGAAGGGCTTGCCGAGGACGCGCATGAGCGAGTTGTCGGTGGGGCGGTACAGCCCCTTCACGAAGTATCCGCCGCCCTCGTACGTGCCGACCGTGCCGCCGTCGGGGGAGGTCTCGCCGAGCCAGCGGTGCCACTTGGCGCGCTCAGCGGCCATCCGGTCGGCCGTCAGGGTGGAGGTGTTGGAGTCGCCGGGCTCCGGGCCCGTGTACTGCTCGTAGTCCGGGTAGCCGGGGTAGAAGTATTCGTCGGCGAGCTTGCCGAGGGAGTGGCCGGTCTCGTGGATGGCGACTTGGCCCGAACGCTCGTTGCCGGCGGACGCGGTCGAAATGCCTTCGTAGCCGAGGGTCTCGCTGGGCTCGTTGTAGCCCGCACCGCCGTACTTGGTGCTGTTGGCGAGGACGATCACGAGGTCGGCCTCCGGAGCCCTGGCCACGTACGAGTCGACCTTGGTCTCGTCGATGCAGAGCAGCCGCTCGATGTCGTCGCACCAGAAGTACGAGCCGAGGGCGGTGTCCCGCACGGTGGCCTGGTCGGGGTCGCCGGAGACGCCGGACTCGTTGGAGACCGCGTCGACCGTCCAGAGGTTGAAGAGGTTCTGGTAGGTCGTGTACGGCTCGACGGCCGCGACCTCGGCCCACTTCTCCTTGGCGTCCGTGTGGAACTGTCCCAGCTCGGCGGCGGTGTAGCCGTCACCGATGACGACCACGTCCAGCCGGTCCGCGGTGGAGCCGTTGTCGATCACCTTGGTGACCTCGCCGTCGGCCGCCGCCTCGCGGGCGGAGAGCCGGGGCGCGGGCCGGTCGAGGCCGTCGGCCGGTACATGCGTGTGGCCGGATCCGGCGGCTCCGCCGCGCTCCGGCCCCGGTATCTCGACCTCCGTCGTCCTGGCCTCGGTCGTCGTCCCGGTCGGCGGCGCCGGGTCGGCGGTCGACGACCCGGCGCCGCCGGCCAGTGCGGCGGTGACGGCTGCGGCGACACCGGCCGCTGCCACGGCTCTGCTCAGGTGTGAGCGCACGGAGTTCTCCCCCTTGTACGGAAGTTAAGTGCACGGATAAGTGCGTTGAACGAGTTGCTTAAATTAGGGGCGCGCACGGGAGGTGCGCAATGGCCAGTCGGCCCTGAATACTGAGGGAGTTCGAGCGACCAGGGGGTCTCCATGGACGAACCGGCCGAGATCGGCCGCCGTGTTCAGTGTCTGCGTACCGAACGCGGGCTGACACAACGGCAGTTGGCGGAGCCCTCGTACACCTCCGCGTACATCTCGACACTGGAGTCCGGCAAGGTGCGGCCCTCCGAGACCGCGCTGCGCTTTCTGGCCGAGCGCCTCGGCACCTCGTACGAGGAACTGGCCACCGGACGCCCCGCCCACCTGGCCACCGAACTACGGCTCGCCCTCACGGACGCCCAGCAGATGCTCGCCTCCGGCGCCGCCGACGAGGCGGCGGTCCGCTACCGGCGGCTCCTCACCGACGCCGAACACCTCGACCTCGCTCCCGAGCAGGCCGAGGCGCTGCTCGGTCTTGGCGACTGCGCGCTGGAGACCGGGGAACTCGGTAACGCGGGGCGCCACTTCGAGACGGCCGAGCGGCTCCTGTCCGGCGAACCGCTCCCACGCCGCGCCCGCGCGATCCGCGGCCGCGCCATCTCGCACCTCCTCGCCGGGGAGCTGCGGTACGCGTGCTACCTCCTCGAATCCACCATCGACGAGCTCGGCGCGAGCGGACTGGCCGACCCGGAGGCGCTGGTGCTGCTGTACGCCGCCGTCATCGGCCCGTACATCGACATGGGCGCCCACGCCCGCGCGGCGCACGCCGCCGAGCTCGCCCTCGCCCTGGCGCCCCAGGTCAACGACCCGGCGCTGGTGGCGGGCATGCACCGGCAGGTGGCCCGTACGTTCCTCGCGGAGGGGCGTACGGCGGACGCCGACGCCTCCCTGGCCAAGGCCCAGGCGATCTACCAGCAGCTGCGGCTGAACACGGACCTGGCGCACTGTCACTGGATGCGCGGCTATGTCCAGGCCCAGAACGGCGAACTCGACGCGGCCGAGCGGCAGTTGCGTACCGCCCGGGACATGCTGGCGGCCAAGCGCGCCGCCCTCTACACCGCCCAGGTGGAGGTCGAGCTCGCGGACGTCCTGCGGCGCCTCGGCCGGCATGACGAGGCGACCGGACTCCTCTCGGCGCTGCTCGAACTGGGCGACCGGCACGGCGCCGTGCACGCTGGCGGGGCGCACCGGCTGCTCGGCATGATCGCGGAGGAGCAGGGGGACACCGAGTCCGCCGAGGAGCACTACGTGCTGTCGCTCGGCCTGCTGGAAAGGAGCGGAGCGACGGGCGACCTGGCCGACCTCTGCCGGCTGCTGGGCGACCTGCTGCGCCGCACGGGCCGGACCGAGGCGGCACTCGACGCGTACCGCACGGGCCTGGGCCACCGCGCGGCCCCCGGCACGACGACCCTGGGACCGGCGCCGGCGACCCCGTCCTTTGCGGGCGTTTCGAAGCGCCTTGGGTCCTGAGGCTTGTGGCAACGCGCTTTGACGGGGGTGCCCGAGGGCGGTCGCGTGGCCGCTACGGCTGGGCGTTGCGGCGGAACAGGGCTGTCCAGAGGAAGGGTTCGCCGAAGCACGGGGACTCCGGCGGCTCGTCGCGCATACGGCGTAGTTCGACCTCCGTCAGGTCGGAGAAGATCCGGCGCAGGGAGGTCGGCGTGTAGGCGAGGCCGCCGTGGAGGCTGGACTGGCGGTAGAAGTCGCTGTCGGCCAGTTCGGATCCCATGCCGCCGGCCGCAAAGCAGGTGAGGGCGAGATGGCCGCCGGGAGCCAGGCATTGGTCGAGGAGGGCAAGGTAGCTGATGCGGCGGTGCGGTGGCAGATGGTGGAAGCATCCGGAGTCGTAGATCAGATCGTACGGGCCGCGGAGTTCGGTACCGACGAGAGTGAAGGCGTCACCGCACAGGAATCGGACCTCGGCTTCCGCCTCGCGGGCGCGGTCCTCGGCCCAGGCGGTGGCCGCGGGGGAGAGGTCCACGGCGTCCACATCGAAGCCCAGCGAGGCGAGGTGGAGCGCATTGCGGCCCGGCCCGCAGCCCAGATCGAGGGCGCGCCCCGGTGTGATCAGACCGCGGTCGAGGCAGGAGACCAGGTTCTCATCCGGCTTGTCCACAAAGAACGGCACCGGCTTGGAGCGGTCGGCGTAGAAGCTGTCCCACCACGATCCGGCGCCGGCTGTCCATCGGTCGGCCCCTGGCGCGAACAGGCCGTCCAGGAGCCTGAGTACGTCGTCCACGGTGCGGATGTTCCGGTCCATCCGGTCCCCCTTCCCTGTCCGTCGATCGTAGGTTGGTCCGGGATAAAAGCCCAGATCAGGCCGGGTGGCCGGACGCTGTCGCCGACCGAGTGAGGGGCCCCCGCCAGGGGGAGAAGGGCGCCACCCACGGCCGGGGGCGCAGCGCCGCCCAAGCCTCCGTCGTAGGCCCTCAAGGGGGCAATCCCGGCCGCCCCGATCCGGGTTTCTCAGCGATTCTCCGGAGGCGCCCTCAGGTTCCGTGGCCACAGTGGTATCGGTAGGCCCGCGGCAGTTGGGGCCGCGGGCCAGGTGGGCTTTCGACGAGAGGCCTGGGCCGTGTCTGACAAATCCCGCCTGGCGCGCGACGCCCTGCGGGCGGACAGCGCTATGTGTCAGACACGGCCTAGCGGCTCTCGCGTTCGGGCCAGGGGAAGCCGAGCGCCTCGGCGTGCTCGCGGCTGCCGCCCCTGACGTCCGCGTAGGTCTTCGGGTCCTCCGTGGCGAGGCGCCGCAGCGCGGCGGCGGCGCGGTCCTCGGGAGGGGTGCCGTCGTCCGGGAGTCTCCAGACGAACTGAAGCCAGGGGCCGTCCTCGTCCCTCTGCCCGGCGCTGAGCCCCGGCCAGTACGTGAACGACAGCGAGGTCACGTCCGGGTCGTTGAAGGCCGTGCCGGTCCAGCCATGCTGGGCGTCCCACCGAGTGAGGAGGTCCGGCCGGTCTCGCAGGCCCGCGGCGATCAGCCGCGCCGTGATCCGGGCGGGCCACGCCCATGAGTGGTCGCTCTCGGCACGCGCGATCTCGGCGTCGTAGTCGGCCGCGTTGAAGCGGTATTCCGGGAGTTCGGGCGGGGGTTGCCGGGAAGGCGGCGTGGCCGGGCGGCGCCAGTCGCGCCACACCACATGTTCCCCCTCGCGGCAGATGGTGACGTAGAGCGCACCGCAGCAGCCCTCCGTGCAGTAGGCCTCGGCGAGCCGCACTTCCCGGGGTTCGGCCGCGGCCCGCAGGCGGCCGCTGTCGAGCAGGTACTCCGGGGAGTTGGCGGGGCCCAGGCCGAAGGCCTCCGGCACCAGGGGGCGGCCGTCGATCAGAAGCCGGGTCTCGGCGGTGTCCGGGTCTGCCGGGTCGCGCACGGCGACCTCGACTCGTAGCCGGGTCGACGTAGCCCGGGCGCTGAAGGGCTGCCGCGCCGCGCGCCGGATCCAGTGGGTCCGGCGGCGTTCGGTGGGATCGGTGGGTTCGCCGACCGGTACGGCGGACCAGGCGGGTGTACCCAGGACGGTCTCCAGGGCGTTCAGCAGTGCCTCGCGCTGTCCGGGCCGCCAGTTGAGGAGGAAGCTGGGGCCGCTGTGCAGGTCGAGGGCGAGCGAGAGCAGCGTCGCGTAGTGGTCGAGGGTCGGGGGCAGTTGGGAGGCGCGGGCAACGAGCGCGTCGTACGCGGTGAGGGCCTGTGGGTAGGCGAGGATCTCGGCCCGGTAGTCGCGCAGACTTGTCATGAGGGACAGCAGGCGTCCTGCCTGGGCCAGGACCCGGCTGTCGACGGGATCCTCACGGAGGACATCGGCGAGTCCGACGGCCTCTGCGATCTTGCGGGCGGTCGAGGAGCTTACGGCGCGAGGCTCGATGGGAACTTCCAGCAGCCAGGTGCGGGCGGCTTGGTCGTCGCGCGCGGCGAGAGCGGCGACCAAGTGGCGCAGTTCCCGGCCCTCGACGTGATGGCCCAGCCATACCAGGGCCGCGGTAGGGCAGTCGAGGGCGGTGAGTGCTTGGACGGCCGGGCGGGCGAAGCCGTGCAGCAGTCCGAGAACCTTGAGGTACGGCACATCCTCCGGCTCGCCGAGTCGGGCCAGGAGACCGACGCCGACGCTCACGGCCGGCGTGCTGGTACCCATACGCACGAGGCGGCGACCGAGAGCGCGGGCTGTCGCCTCGTCGTCCAGGGGCAGTCCGGCGACGGCGGCATGGATGTGACGGTCCAGGGCGCCCAGTTCGTGCAGGCGAAGGTGGACCTCGTCGGCGGCCCGGAACGTGTCCGGGGCGGACAGCAGGGGGACGAGGGCCTCCCTGACGGCCACTTGGGCCTCGGCCCAGCCGAGGCTGCCGCGGCGCTGTGGCGGCGGGTCGGGAAGTGAGTAGCCGCCCTTGGGCACGCGGCCGTCGGGCTCCGCGCGATGCAGGCGCAGGGCGTATTCGTACAGAGAGGGCCGAGGGGTGAGCGCGCCGCGCTCTTCCGGGGCGCTCACCGGGTGCGGTGGGACTCGATTCCATAGGTCATGCGGGAGATGCTGTCATGCCCGTCCCGCCGTGCGCCAGCGGATTTTGTGGGTCAGGCGACCGTCCCGCCCGGACTTCCCCGGGGCCGCTTAGCCCCGGGGCTCGCCGTACCAGCGCCATGTGGTGAGGCGAGGCCGCCCGTCCACCTCGGTGCGCCCCGTTGCCCACAACAGGGTGAGCCACGGGTCCGTGTCCACCGGTGCGTTGGGGAACAGGCGGGCCAGCACGCGCGCACACAGATCGGCAGGCGGATCCCAGACGAGCCCGAGCCCCTCCGCCAGGTCGTACGTGTGCACAAGGGTTTCCACGATCCCCATCGCCCCGAATCCCTCGGGGTCAGATACTCCGTACCCGTGGTACGAGCGGACATGCGACGGCGTGGTCCGCACCATGGCCACCAGGAGCGCCCCGCTCGCCTCCAGCACCTGCAGCAGCCCGGCAGGACCCGCCGTCCGGTCCGCATGGACAGCGTTCCCCGGGCCACCGGGCCGTCGGCTCTCCCAGACGAAGGGCACTTCGCCGTCCAACGGCGGTGTTCTGGGGCCCAGTTGGACGGCGTACGCGAACAGGTCGTCGCTGAGATGCTCGACGGTCTCCCAGCAGTCCCACTCCAACGTGCCGGCCTTACCACCCCACGCCGTCGCCGGCGCCTCCTGGAGGACGGTCACGGCGAGCTGTACGGCCTGGTCGAGGTCGTCCGCGGTGACGCGGGAGGGGCTTGCTGCTGCTTCGGCTGGTTGTGACATGGCAGGACCGTATCGATCACCTCCTGAACAGGGAACACCGAGTCCACATCCAGGTACGAAGCCGGCATGCCGGGAAACCGAGCTTTCCGCCGGAGGCGGCGTGCGTATCGGAAGTCAGCCGGCTGGGGCTGGGAGCGCCGTGTGAGTCGTGGCTTGCGCGGCGGCGGGGACTGTCTCATAGTCCGAGGTATGGACGCGCGCGAGAAGGCGCTCCAACAGGCATACGGCCATGCCGTCCGCTGGCTGGCGAGCCTGTCCGATCGCCGGGTCCCAGCCCGCGCTTCGGTCGACGAGATCGTGAGCGCGCTCGGTGTCGAGCTGCCCGACGGTCCGAGCACCCCCGCCGACGTCGTCGACCTGCTGGTCACGGCCTGCGAGCCGGGGCTCACCGCGTTTCCCAGCGGCCGTTTCTACGGGTTCGTGGTCGGTGGCACCGGACCGGCCGCGCTCGCCGCGGACTGGCTGGTCAGCGCCTGGGACCAGAACTGTGTGATGCGCGCCGTCTCGCCCGCGCACACGGCGGCGGAAGACATAGCCGGCGCGTGGCTGCTCGAACTGCTCGGCCTGCCGAGCGACAGCGCCGTCGGCTTCACCACCGGTGCCACGATGGCGAACTTCACCTGCCTCGCCGCCGGGCGCGACGCGGTGCTGCGCCGTGCCGACTGGAACGTCGCCCGCGACGGCCTCGCGGGTGGGCCGGCCGTGCGCGTCATCGTCGGCGAGGACCGCCACATGGCCATCGATCTGGCGCTGCGCTACCTGGGGCTCGGCAGACCCGAAGTGGTGAAGGCGGACGATCAGGGACGCATCGAGCCCGAGGCCCTGCGGCACACCCTGGCGGCCGGCGGGCAGCGCCCCACGATCGTGATCCTCCAGGCCGGAGACATCCACTCCGGCGCCTTCGACCCCTTCGTCGAGACGATCCGCGCCGCTCGCGAGGCTGACGCGTGGGTGCACATCGACGGCGCGTTCGGACTGTGGGCGGCTGTCTCCCCGGCGTACGCACATCTGACGGCGGGTGCCGCACAGGCCGACTCATGGGCGACGGATGCCCACAAGACCCTGAACGTTCCCTACGACTGCGGCCTCGCCATCGTGCGCGACCCGTTCGCGGTCAGGGCGGCGATGGGCCTGCACGGCGACTACCTCATCCAGGACGAACACGGCGACCCCATCGACAAGGTCCCCGAACTCTCCCGGCGCGGCAGAGCGTTCACCGTGTGGGCCGCCCTCAGGTCACTCGGACGCGCAGGTGTGGCCGACCTCGTCGAGCGGCTGTGCCGGCACGCCTCCTCGTTCGCCGCCGGCATCGCCGGGATCGACGGGGCGAGTGTCCTCAACGACGTGGTCTTCACCCAGGTCTGCGCCGAGTTCGGCAGCGACGAACGCACAGAACAGGTACTCACCCGGCTGCTCGACGACGGCACGGCGTGGATCAGCGGCTCCACCTGGCACGGCCGTCGCGTCATGCGGATCTCGGTGAGCAACTGGTCGACGACCGACGACGACGTCACGCGCACGCTCGACGCGATCAGACGCGCATCCGCTCTCGCCTGATACGGAAGCCGTCATCCTCCGGGGGACTGGCCTGCGCAGGAGTCCCGAGGGGACGCCAAGAAGGACGGCACCATCCATGTGACCTCGGACAAGGAGCAGTAAAATGCAGGAGATCACCTCTCTGGGCCTGGTGCACACGCTCAGCTGCGAGGCTTGCCCGTGGCCGCCGGAAAATCGCTGGCGGTGGGCCTGATGGCCGGATAGGAAGGGCGCCATGAGTACCTCCACGCCCCCGCCCGCGCCCCAGAACCCCGTCGACCGGCGGACCTTCGTCCGCACGACGCTAGACCTGGGTGATGTGCTGCTGCACCCGTGGGGCAGGGAGGCCGCCGAGCTGGAAGGGACGCTGGACGGCCTGGCAGCCGCCGCGGCGGACCCGCTGATCGCCCTCTGGAACCCTCTCGCGACATCCGACCACAGCGACGCCTTGGCGTGGCTGGAATCTCGCGACGGAGGCTGGGACCGCGGTGACAGCGCCTCCTTCGCCGCGCTGGCCGCGGCCGACGGCGCCCTCCTGGGCAGCGTCACCGTGCGCTGGGTCGACCGCGCGGACGGCCTGGCGATGATCGGCTACTGGACGGTGCCGGCCGCCCGCGGACGGAGTGTGGCCACCCGAGCAACCAGGGCGGTGACCAGCTGGGCCTTCGGGACGGCCGGTGCCCGCCGGATCGAGATCGCCCACGCAGTCGGCAACGAGGCCTCCTGCCGGGTGGCCCACCGCTGCGGCTACCTCCCCGAGGGCACGCTGCGGGACTCTCACCGCTTCGGCGATGGGGCGTACTACGACGAGCACCTGCATGCCCGTCTGGCCACTGACCCAGAACCGGCCGACCTCGTGGCGGAGTCGACGGCGTACGGCAACCCGACAGCCGGGCGGGCGGGCGACGCGTCATAGTCGTCGACGAAGCCCTCGCTGTTGAAGCTCGGCCGGCTGCGAATCTCCGGCAGGCGGTGGTCGGCGGCAGCCAGGACCGGATGCCCAACTGGCAGAGAGCGCCCTACTCATGGGAAGGAAGCAACGGTATGGCCGTTGTCCACAACACCACGCTGACGCCCAGCAAGGTCGAGCTTCTCGCGAGATGGCTTCCTCGGCAGTCGTGGTACGTCGGCTCGGGGCGCGAGCCGGAACTGACCAAGGTGGGCGGTTTCCGGATCGACGACCCGGAGGGCGAGGTCGGGATCGAGTTCATGGTGGTGACCGACGGGTCCGGCGACCAGCCGATGACGTATCAGGTGCCGCTCGGCTACCGGGGGTCTCCACTCGCCGGTGCCGACCACGCGCTCGTCGGCACCACCGAGCACGGGGTGCTGGGACGGCGGTGGATCTACGACGGAACCCATGACCCCGTTCTCGTCGCGCAGTTGTTCGCTCTCATCCAGGGCGAGGCCCAGCCGCAGGACCAGAACGCAAGCGACACCCTCGACGCGACCGTCACCAGCTTCTTCGCAGAGACCGGCCCTACAGCGGTGATCAGGGCGATGAGCGTGACCAACGGGTCGAACGGTACGAATCTCCTCGTACGGACCACGGCCGCCACAGCCGGTTCGGGGACCCGCCAGGACAGAGAGCTGTCCATCCGAGTGAACCGTGTCCTGCGCGCCGGCCAGGGCGACTCAGCGGCCCATGCGAGACAGCCGGTGGGATACGTCGCCGCCGGCTGGCTTCAGCCGGACGGCTCTAGGGCGCGCGGCTTGTTCGCCGTCGTTCACGACGCGACGCCGGAGCCCAAAGCCGGTGATCCGGAGTAGGACGGACGGCGATCGGAGCCAGGCTGTTCTGTACGGGCCCCAGCTGTCGGCTCAGGACGCTGTCGGCCCGGCGGCGCCGTCCCTGTCACGTGAGCGCGGATGTCCGGATCACCTAGACTCGGCGGATGGCGAAGTATTTCGACGTGCACCCCGAGAATCCTCAGCGGCGCACCATCAGCAATGTCGCTGACAGCATCCGGTCCGGCGCGCTCGTCGCGTACCCGACGGACTCCTGTTACGCACTGGGATGCCAACTGGGCAGTCGTGACGGCATCGGCCGGATCCGGTCGATCCGGAACCTCGACGATCGTCACCACTTCACCCTCGTGTGCCAGAACTTCGCGCAGCTGGGTCAGTTCGTGCACATCGACAACGACGTGTTCCGCGCGATCAAGGCAGCGACACCCGGCAGTTACACCTTCATCCTCCCCGCGACGAAGGAGGTGCCGCGCCAGCTCCTGCACCCGAAGAAGAAGACGGTCGGAGTCCGGATTCCCGACCACGCCGTCGCTCAGGCTCTACTCGCCGAACTCGGTGAACCGCTCCTTTCCAGCACCTTGCTCATGCCGGGCGAGGACGAGCCGATGACGCAGGGCTGGGAGATCAAGGAACGGCTCGACCACGTGGTGGACGCGGTGGTCGACTCGGGCGACTGCGGCACCGAGCCGACGACGGTCATCGACTTCTCCGGCGGCGAAGCCGAGATCGTACGCCGTGGAGCAGGCGACATCGCACGGTTCGAGTAGCCGCGTCGATGCCCACCGCTACGTGTCGGGCACGGGCGGGAGCCCAGGCGTCCCCGCCCGCACGGTGTTCAGGGAGTGTAGCTTCGGAGCCGGACGGGGAAATCCTGGCCGCCGCACGGTTGTTGCTCCGGGAGCTGGACGCGGCCGGTCGGCACGGCGGGGTGAACGTGATGGACATCCGGGAGGCCAAGGGCGTGCAGGTGGGTGACCACAACACGCAGACCAACACGTTCAACTGACAGGGCCGCGCCGGTGGGAGCAGACGAGACAGGCCCCGGAGTCGACGCCCGCGGAGCCAGGGGACTGCAGGTCGGAGACGGCAACGTCCAGATCAACGTGTCCGCGCTTGGCCGGCCGGCTGCACAGTCCGCGTATCTCTACCAGGTACAGGCGATCGCCCCCGAAGTCCTGACGGGCCGGGAGACGGAGCTGGCCGAACTCACGGACTTCTGCACCCGTCCCGACGCCGGCGACTACCAGTGGTGGCGCGCCAGGGCTTGGGCGGGCAAGTCCGCGCTGATGTCGTGGTTCGTCCTGCACCCACCACGCGAGACCCGCATCGTCTCGTTCTTCATCACCGCCCGCCTCGCCGCCCAGAGCGATCGCGCGGCGTTCCTCGACGTCGTCATCGAGCAGCTGGCGACCCTCCTGGGCGAGCCGGTACCGCCGTACTTGACCGCCGCTACCCATGCCTCACACCTGTGGGCGATGCTCGATTCCGCGGCCGCGGCCTGCAAGGAGCAAGGACAGCGCCTCGTGCTGGTCGTGGACGGCCTCGACGAGGACAGCGGGGCCGCCGCCCACAGTATTGCCGCGCTGCTCCCGGCTCGACCTGCCGCGGGCATGCGCATCGTGGTGTCGGGGCGTCACGACCCGCCGGTCCCGTCCGATGTGCCACCCAAGCACCCCCTGCGCGATCCGGCCGTAATACGAGACGTGGAGGCGTCACCGCACGCCCAGGACGTCCGGCACGATGCCGAGCGGGAGCTGGTGCGGCTGCTTCACGGCACGACAGCGGAACAGGACTTGCTGGGCCTGGTCACGGCGGCGGGGGGCGGGCTCAGCGGACAGGACCTGGCCGAGCTGACGGGACGCCAGGTCTGGGAGATCGAGGAGTCGCTCCACGCCGTCGCCGGGCGCACGTTCGCCCGCCGGCCCGTGTCGGGCTGGTCCACGCCGGCGGCGAGGTACGAGGTCTACGTGCTCGGCCACGAAGAGCTCCAACGAGCTGCCGTCGACTTCCTGGGCGACGCACGCCTGGATGAGTACCGGAAGCGGCTGCACACCTGGGCGGACGAGTACCGCCAGCAGGAGTGGCCCGCCGGAACACCTGAGTATCTGCTTCTCGGCTACTTTCGATTGCTGCGGGCCGAGGGCGACCTCACCAGGATGATCGCCTGCGCCTTGGACAGGGCCCGGCACGGACGGATGCTCGATGTGAGCGGCGCGGATGCCGCCGCGCTCACGGAGATCACTACCGCGCAGGACGCGATCCTCGAGAGCGGCGTTCCGGATCTGTGGGCCATGACCCTCTTGTCGGTCCACCGTGACAACCTCACCCGGCGCAACACCAGTATCCCTCCCGGTTTGCCTGCCGTATGGGCCATGCTGGGGCATCCCCTACGCGCCGAGTCCCTGGCCAGGTCCATCCCGGATCGGCGTGATCAGCTTCGTGCGCTGGGCGCTGTGACCGCGGCGTTGGCCGAGGGCGGTGACCGCTCTCGGGCAGGGGCTCTGGCTGACGAGATTGTCTCCCTCGCCAACTCCGCTTCGCATCAGGATCCAGGGATGTACAACGGCTTGGTCGATTTGGTGAGCACCGTAGCCAGGGCTGGATACGGTGCTCACGCCCGCAAGCTGGCCCAGATCGTCACAGACCTTGAACGGCAAGAGCAGCGAACGTGGACGTCGGAGTTCGTCCCGCGGGCGGCGAAGCTGGCATGGGCAGCGGCTGAGGGCGATGACCGCACCCACAGCGCTGGCGACTCCGGCCAAGGGGAGGGGTATTTCTCCCGGAGCTACGTCTATATCGACGAAGAGACCCGGACAGTGGTGGACGAGGCGGCTGCGGCGGCCGGTGCGGGGGACATCGACTACGCCAAAGACCTTGTCGGCGGTATCACCGACCCCGAAAAGCAGTCGCGGGCGTTGGCGGAAGCGGTGTGGGCGGCCGCTGAGGCAGGGCACGTCGACCGCGCCCAGGGTCTTGCGCGAAGCATCGTCGTTCCCGACCAACGGGCATGGTCGTTGGCGCACGTGGCGCGGTCGTGGGCCGCAGCGGGGAACTTCGCCCGCGCTGAGGCTCTGGCCCGTGAGATTGAGGCCGTCGCCCGGAACACTCCCGACCCCGAGAAGGTGGCGTGGAAACTGGCGGACATAGTGGAGGCGTTGGCTGAAGCCGGGTACGTCGACCGCGCAGGAGCAATTGCCCGCGAGATCGAGGACCTCGCCCTGAGTATCGCCAACCCCACGAGGCGGGTGTTGAGGAACGTGGCGCGGGCGTTGGCCGCGGTGGGGGACGTCGACCGCGCCGACGGCCTCGCCCGGGGTCTCACCGATTCCGTCGATGAGGCGTTGACCTTGACCCACGTGGCGCAGGCAGCGGCCAGAGCGGGGGACATCGAACGCGCCGAGGACATCGTCTGGAGCATCGACGACGACTGGCAGGAGTGGGCCTTGAGACACCTGGCGCGGGCGTTGGCCGCGGTGGGGGAGGTCGACCTCGCCGTCGACCTCGCCTGGAGCATCACCGATCCCGTCGATCAGGCGTGGGCGCTGGCGGACGTGGCGCGGGCGCGGGCCGGAGCGGGGGATACCGACCGCGCGAAGGCCGTGGCCCGCGAGGCCGAGGCGGTCGCCCGGAGCATCACGAGCGACCTGGAGCAGCAGGCGTGGGGGCTGGCAGAGGTGGTGGAGGCATGGGCTGCGGCGGGGGACATCGACCACGCCGAGGAGATCGCCTGGAGCATCAGCCTCACGCACTACCGGGCGCAAGCGTTGGTGAACCTGGCTTCCCAGGTCGGGGCGGCTCGCGCGTGTCCGCTGATTGCACAGGCAGTGCGACTCGACGCCTGGCAGATAGCCGTCGATGCCCTCGCCGTGGCTTTGCCCGATGTGCTGACGGCAGTTGCCGACGACCTTCTCTCCGGACAGCCGGAAGCGCTTGGCTGACCTGGATCCATCATGACCGCGCGGCCGCACGATGGGTGCCACTGGGCGCGGTTGTGTCTGCCGTCGTGGAAGACCTCGCGCAACGGTCCGGCTGAACCTCCGCCGCGCGTGCGATCCGCTGTCCCACCCCGGCCGGTCAACGCCTTCGCACCAGTGGCCGCACCCCCGTGGCGGTCACTGGTGCGAACGGCACGCGACGTCAGAAGGTGCAGGTGGGCACACCGTCCAGCCACGCGGGCCCCTTGATGTAGATATTGGTCACCCATGCCTTGTAGTCCGGCAGATAGGACCAGGCGTCGTTGGTGTAGCCGTCGGAGGTGACCAGCTCCGCGTGCTTCTGGCACTCGACGCGGATCGTCGTCGGCTGGGCGAGCGCGTAGACGCGCGCGGCCTTGGTGGACGGCTGGGCCTTGGTCCAGACGCCGTTGCCCCAGGTCTGGAAGACGTGCCCGGTCACCGGTCCGGTGTTGACGCGGACCGCTCCGTAGTAGCTGCCGGTCAGCCGGACATCGCTGACCATGAGTCTGGTGCCGGACTGCTTGGCCTCCACCATCTTGCCCGCGCCGAGGTAGATGGCGATGTGATGCAGCTTCTGCGAGGTGCCCCACACCAGCAGGTCGCCGGGGAGCAGCGGGGCGAGGCCCTGGGCGGCGGTGAAGCGTTCGGCGGCGCGATGCGTGTAGTACTGGGCGCTGGCAACCCCGTTGAGCATGTCCACGCCGGTGGCCTGGGCGTAGGCGTGGCGGACCAGACCCGAGCAGTCGAAGCCGAGCCGCTCGGGATCGTGCTCGCTGGCCGGGTCGGTGGGGTCCACCTGCCCGTACGTGGCACCGGGCTGGGGTCCGTGACCGCCGCCCCACGTGTACCAGACGTCCGCTGCCACCTGCGCGCAGGCGGCGGCGATCGCCCGCTCGGCGGCCGCGGACGCTCCCGGTGCCAGGACGGCGCACTCGCCGTCGGCGGCGGCCGTACGAACTGCTGTGGCCGCGGGCGCGGTTGCGGCGGCCGCGGTGGTGGGCGCCCAGAGAAGGAAGGCCAGTAACCCGATGAGTATGCCGATGATTCCGGTCCGGCGGAGCATGCCAGGACCCCCGTTTCCTGTTGCCGTTGGTCGTTGTGCCGTTCGTCGTTCCGTACGTGGACATCAGCCTGCGGGCCGGGCTCCCGTTCGGCGAGGGTTCGGCGTCACCCCATCTGGACGGGCAACGGGAAACACTTGGGAAACCCTTCCCCAGCAGGGCACTTCGCCGCCGGGGTCAGGCACGGGCGCAGGCGGGGCCGGGGGAGCGAGGGAGGCCGGGCATGAGCGTCTCCCGCTCCTTCGGGCCGATACCCTCCCGCAGCCGGCAGATCTCCGCGAGCCGGGCCCCGATGTCCAGGTTCCACAGACGTACGGTGCCGTCGTTGCTGCTGCTGGCCACGGTCCGTCCGTCGGGGGAGAAGTCGATGCCCCACACCGCGTTCGTATGACCCGTCAGAGCGGCCCACAGCCGCCGCCCGGCCACGTCCCACAGCCGCACCGTACGGTCGTTGCCGCTGCTCGCCAGCGTGCGGCCGTCGGGGGAGAAGCCGATGCCCCGCGCGGAGCCGGTGTGGCCGGTCAGCGCGGCCACGAAGCTGTGCCGCCGGGCGTCCCACAGCCGAACGGTCCCGTCGTTGCCGCTGCTCGCGAGAGTCCGCCCGTCCGGGCTGAAGGCCACACCCCGTACCGCGCCCGTGTGCCCGGTGAGCGTGGCCAGCGGGCGGCGAGCGGCGACGTCCCACAGCCGCACGGTCAGATCGTCACCGGCGCTCGCCAGGGTACGTCCGTCGGGGCTGAACGCGACATCGTTGGCAAAGTCCGTGTGGCCGGTGAGTGTGGCGAGCGCGCGGCGTGCGGCGACGTCCCACAGGCGGATCGTACGGTCGGCGCCGGCGGAGGCCAGCGTCCGCCCGTCCGGGGCGAAGGCCACCGAGAACACTTCTCCGCTCTGGCCGGTGAGTGTGGCGAGCGGGCGGCGCCCGGCGACGTCCCACAGGCGGATCGTGCCGTCGGAACCGGCGGAGGCCAGCGTCCGCCCGTCGGGCGCGAAGGCCACCGAGAACACGGTCTCGCGGTGACCTGTCAACGTCGCCAGGACCCGGCGCCTCGCCGCATCCCACAGCCGGACCGTGTGATCGGCGTCAGCGGTGGCGAGCAGCTTCCCGTCCGGGCTGTACGCGGCCTGCCAGATCTCGGTGAACGGCCGCGACGTCAGAACCGGGCCGCGGAGGTCCCAGAGCACCACGGACTGGTCGAACCCGGCGGTGGCCAGCACCGTGCCGCTGGAGTCCACGGCCACCCCGAGCACGTAGTCGGTGTGTCCGGCGAGCGTCGCGGTCAGCCGTCCGCTGCGCACGTCCCACAGCCGGGTCGTACCGTCTCCGCCCCCGCTGACGACCGTGGTGCCGTCGGGCGTGTAGGCGACCGAGTTGATGTCGTCGCTGTGCCCGGTCAGCGTCGCGGTCACCCGCCGTACGGCCACGTCCCACACCCGTACGGTCCGGTCGACGCCTCCGGTGGCGACCGTCCGCCCGTCCGGAGCGAACGCCGCACCCAGCACCTCGTCGGTGTGCCCCCTCAGAACGGCGAGCGGACGGGCACCTACCGCGTCCCACAGCCGTACGGTCCGGTCGGAGCCGGCCGAGACCAGGGTCCGGCCGTCCGAGGCATAGGCCAGGGCATTGATCCTTCCGGCGTGGCCGGTGAGGGACCCTACGGCCCGGTGGTTCCGGGTGGTGGCCCACAGGTGGATCGTCCCGTCGGCGGCTGCGGTGGCGAGCGTCCGTCCGCGGGGGTCGAAGGCCACCGCCCGCGCGCCCGTCGTGCTCGCGGGGAGAACCGCCTGCACACCGTGGTCGCCGGTGTCCCAGAGCCGTACGGGCCCATCCGTGGAGGTCGCCGCGAGCGTCCGGCCGTCGGGGCTGACGGCGACCGAGCGAACGCGCCCGGGGACGGTGAACGTCGCGATCGTCCGGCGGTCGGCCACCCGCCGCAGTGTCACTGTCCCGTCGGAACTGGCCGTCGCCAGCGACCGGTTACCCGGCGCGAAGGCCACCGCGTTGACCGGCCCGCTGTGCCCGCCGAGCCGGGCGGAGAATGGCTGGGACTGTGCGCTCAGGAGAGCCCCGCGCGCCTCGGTCGTCGCCTCGGTGCGGTAGGCCTCCTCGGCGAGCAGCATCGATGCCTCCGGCTGACCGGCGGCCAGGGAGGTGGACTGTACGGCGAGAGCCCGCGAGCGGGCGACGCGTTCCTGGTCGAGCGCGCCCGCGCGCTGCTGGTATGCCAGGCCTCCGGCGGTAAGGGCGAGGACCAGCAGGACGACAAGGGTGGCCAGCATCCGCTGCCGCAGCCGGACCTGGCGCCTGGCCTGCTTGCCCCGGCTGTCCTCCTCGGCCTGGCTCGCCTGGAGGAAAGCCTCTTCCTGGGGGCCGAGCCGGCTCCTGCCGTCCAGTTCGTCGGCCCACGAGCGGACGGTGTCCAGCCGGGTCCCGCGGTAGAGGAGGGAGGAATCGCGGCCCTCGCGCTCCCATTCGGCGGCGACGTGGGCCAGTTGCTGGTGTATCAGCAGGCCGGCCCGGTCGGCGTGGATCCAGCCGTGCAGCCGTGGCCAGGCGTGCAGCAGGGCCTCGTGGGTGATCTCGACCGTGTCGCTGTCCATGGTGATCAGGCGTGCCCGTACGAAGGTGTCGAGCGCCGCCGCGGCACCGTCCGCGTCGGCCAGCTGCTCCATCAGGTCGGTACGGCTCATCCGGCGCCGGGTCGGCCCGGTGCCGTCGGCGACATGGACCAGGCGCACCAGGACGCGGCGGATCGTCCTCTGCTCGGCCGGGTACAGGCGGGCGAAGACGTTCTCGGCCGTACGCGCGATCGCCCCCTGGATCCCACCGGTGTGCTCGTATCCAGCGACGGTCAGCGTGGCACCCTCGCGCCGCTGCCAGGTGGCCATCAGCGCGTGGGACACCAGGGGCAGCGCACCGGACGGCGTGAGGTCGGGTACGGTCCCCGGGGCCCCCGTACCCGGATCGTCGCGCAACCCGGCGTCCCGCAGGACCAGTTGGACCAGGCCCGGTTCGAGCCCGACTCCGGCGAGCTCCGCCGGTCGTGTGATCGACTCCCGCAGCTCCGCCACGGACATCGGGGGCAGCACGAACAGCCCGTCGGTGAAGACCGGGGCCAGCTCGGGAAGCTCCAGACAGCTCCCGGTGAAGTCTGCCCGCACGCCGAGCACCACGACGGCGGGGTCGTGCCCACCCGTCGCCGGCCGGGAGGTCGCCACGGCGGAGAGCACCTGGACGAAGGCCCGCCGCTCGTCCACGTCGGAGCAGAGAGTGAACAGCTCCTCGAACTGATCGACGATCAACACCGGACGGATGGGCGGGGGCTGCCGGTCCCCGGCGCCCGCCGACGTGTCGTCGATCAGTCCCCGGACAGCTTCGAGCAGCGTGTCGGGCCGGTCCTGTAACTCCCTTGCGGTGAGGCCGAGATCGCTTCCCAGGACCTTCGCGGTGCAGTCGAGCAGCTCGGCCAGCGGATGCGCCGTGGGCGTGAACGTCACCACCGGCCACCCGTCGGCGCCCGGCATCGGGAAGCCGCCGCTGCGCCGGAGAGCCGGCACGAGACCGGCGTTGAGCAGGGACGACTTCCCGGCGCCCGAGGGGGCGACCAGCATCAGCGGTCCGCTCCCGATCCGTTCGAAGACCCGCTCGACCAGCGCGGCCGTCGCACGCTCCCGGCCGAAGAACCATCCCGAGTCCCTGGGGGTGAACGCCGGCAGGCCCCGGTACGGGCATTCGCCGTCGGACTGCGGTCCCGGCGGAGCGGCATCGGATCCGGCGCCGCCGTCCTGCGGAGGGGTCTCCCGCAGCAGCCGGAGCAACTCGCCCTCTGCCCGCAGTATCTGGTCGCAGCGCCGTGCGACATCGATGGTCGCGCGCTTCGAACCGGTCTCGATCTTGCTCAGATAGCCCTTGCTGTAGTGCGTCTGCCGCGCCAGGTCGGCCAGTGACAGGCCGCGCTGCAGGCGTAATCGTCTCAGCTGTGCGGGGAAGGAAGGCGTCGCCCCTTCCGGCAGCTCGCTCGGGTTGTGGGCTTCGTGTCCGTACTGCTGCTCCCGCAAAGCATCCCCCATGGCAATGTGCGCCCAAGCCGTGAGACGGCGGTTGCCCAGGCTACTGCGGGGGTCGGACGTTGAACCGAGCCTTTCCTTTGGTGTGACTAAAACACGAACTTCCGGAACCGCCGAATGGCGGCTCCGGAAGCTGTCCACGCGGGGAGGAGGTTACGGCCGGTTGAGGACGATCGAGTTGATCGGCGTCATGTCCTTGTCGATGTACCAGCCGGACGGCAGGTGGCCCTGACAGCCCGTGCCGTTGTACCCGGTGCAGGTCTGCATGGTCGCGCCGCCGCTCTGGTTGTTGAAGATGCGGTACGTCCCGTACATGTTGCTGAGGTTGTGGGCCCCGTATGTGTAGTACTTGTGGGTCGGCCGGTCGTTGTTCCAGCCGGCGCCCGGGTACAGGCACACGTACCCGGAGTCGCACCCGTGGCTGGCCGTGGTCGCGGCCTGGGCCTGGGTCGCACCGACCGCGGTCACCGCGCCGGCGGCGAACACGAGCGCCGCAGCGGTTGTCATCATCTTGCGCATTGACTTCCCCCTTGAGGGTCTTGCTTTCGTGCTGACGCCCTCAGCCTGTCGCCGGTGCGCACCGGGGGTCGACGGGTTTCCTGTTGCCCGTCGGGCGTGCGGCCGGGAAACCGCCTGTGACCAGGCCGGTCACGGGACCGAGGTCAACAGGCGGGAAAGCCGCACGGGGGAGGCCGGCTGGACCAGGTCATCGCGCTGCCCTGCTCGGGCCGGAACCGCCCGGCGATACGCCACGTCTCTAGCAGTACGTCCTGGGTCACGTCCCCGGACTGCGCCGGATCCCGCAGCACCCGGCGTACGAGCCCCAGCACCCGGTGTGGACCGTTGCATCGGCAAACGCTCACTCGGGCATCATGGCCCGACGGTAACCAGCCCGCGAGTAGACCCGATTCCCACGGTCCCGCCACGGGGCGGACGACCTGGGTCGCATAACTGGCGTCACTTCAACGGACTTTGAATTGAGCGATGTCCAGCGATGCTTCCCCTCGTGGCGGCCGGGCGCCGGCCCGGCTGCCATTTCGCCCCGTCCCCGTGCGACTGTCCGGCCGATCCTGCCGGGCCGACAACGCAGCCAGGCGACAGCCATCGGCCCGCGACGCCGCCCGGACTTCCCCGGGGCCGCTTAGCGTGGGAGGGGACGGACCGCGCTACCGGGAGGACGAGATGGCGGCACCACCGAAGCACGCGCTGGCGAAATGGGAGAAGGTGCGGTCCTTTGCCCTTGGACTGCCCGGTGCCGGTGAGGAATTCCCGTGGGGCGAGACCGTCGTCAAGGTCAACAAGAAGATCTTTGTCTTTCTGGGAGTGGACGACGGCAGCTATCCGCTGGGTGTCGGTGTCAAGCTCAAGGACGAGGCGATGCACGCGCATGCCCTGTCGTGCCCGGGCGCCGAGCCGTCCGGCTACGGACTGGGGAAGGCGGGCTGGGTGCAGATCCCCCTCGCCCAGAAGGGCGCGCCGTCGGCGGAGGTGCTCTGTGACTGGGTGGAGGAGAGCTACCGCACCATTGCCACGAAGAAGCTGATCGCGGAGCTCGAGGCCCGCTGAGCATGCCGTGGGGGACGTGGGCCCTCTCCACACAGTGGGTGTTCTCATTCCCGCGGCAGGCGGCGCGCTGCACATGCAATCCACTCGGCGGCTCCGCCGTGACCTGTGTCTCTTGCCGCCGGACCGCGCTAAATCGCTGTCGGTCAGGGCCTCCCGCACGAAAGAATCAAGCATCACAAACGGGGGAGGAACCCATGAGCCAGGCGTACCTGACTCTTCAGGAGCTGCTGCCGCCGCAGGACTTGACGGCCGCACTCGATGCCGGGCATGTCACGCGCAAGTCGCACCCTGAGCTGCCGCTGTCGATCTACACCTACAGCCGGATCTGCCAGTGGGAGCGGATCTGGAACCCGGTGACCACGCGCTGCCGTGGCCTCGTCGCCGACGACGCCACAGGCGAGATCGTCGCTTTGCCCCTGCCGAAGTTCTTCAACGTCGGCGAGCACGAGGCCTGTCAGCCGTACGCGCCCGCCCTGCCGGACGAGCCGTTCGAGGTGTACGACAAGGTCGACGGCAGCCTCGCAGTGGTCTTCCACTACGCGGGCCGGTGGCGGGTCGCCTCCAAGGGATCGTTCATCAGCACGCAGGCGACCTGGGCGCAGTGCCGGCTCGACGCCAAGGACACCTCGGCTCTGACCCCTGGCGTCACCTACCTCGCGGAGATCCTGTACCCGCAGAACCGGATCGTCGTCGACTACGGCGACCGCCGGGACCTGGTGCTTCTCGCCGCGTTCGCCAAGGACGGCTCGGAGGTGCCCCTCGACGAGGCCGCGGCCGACTGGAAGGAGATCGGCTCGGTGGTCACCGTGTGGCCCGCCATGCCGCTCGCCGAACTGCTCGCGCTGACCGAGTCGAACACGATGCCCGGCGGGCGGACCGCCACGGGCACCGACGCCGAGGGCTTCGTCCTGCGCTTCGCGTCCGGTGTACGGGCCAAGGCCAAGCTCTCCGAGTACGTACGGCTCCACAAGGTGCTGACCGGCGTCACCGAGCGGGACATCTGGCGCAGCCACGGCATCCAGCGCTTCGCCGGTCTGCCTGCCAAAAAGGCGGCCCAGGCGCTCGGTTGCCCGGTCGCGGACATCGAGGTGTCGGGCGGCAGGCCCCTCGACGCGCTGCTGGAGCAGGTGCCGGACGAGTTCGACGCGTGGGTGCGCGAGGTGATCGCGCGTATCGAGCGCGACGCCGCGAACCGCGAGCGCGCCATCGACGAGGCCTTCGAGTCGATCGCGCACCTCGGCGGCGACCGGGGCGCCTTCGCCCGCGCCGCCCAGGCGCTGCCGGACGCGAGCATCCGCTCCACCATGTTCCTGCGCCTCGACGGGCGCCCGACCGAGCTCGTCACGTACCGGTCCTTGCGGCCGGAGGCAGCCGACCCGTTCACGACCGATGAGGAGAACTGACCAGTGCCCGTAGTACACGTCATGACGGGGCTGCCCGCCTCGGGCAAGACGACTGCCGCCCGGAAGCTGCAGGAGGAGTCCGAGGGCCGGATGCGCCGGGTCAACCTCGATGACCTGCGGGCCATGCTCGACGTCCCCGCGCCCGAGCGGGGCCGGTCGTACGCGCACGAGCAGACCGTGTTGGCGATCCAGGATGCTGCCGTACGGGCGGCTGTCGACGGTGGTTTCGACGTGGTCGTCGACAACACGCACCTGACGCCCCACATCCCCAAGCGGCTGAAGGCCGCGGTGGCCGGCCTGGCCACGTTCCTCGTGCACGACTTCACCGACGTACCCCTCGAGGAGTGCATCCGCCGGGACGCCGACCGACCCAGGGCAGTGGGCGAGGAGATCATCCGCATCCTGGCCGACAAGCATGCGAAGTCCACCCGGGGCGGCTGGCGCCTCACCGCCGACTGGCTGAACGATGAGCCCGCCGTCGAGCCGTACGTCCTCGACCCGGGGTTGCCGTCGGCGGTGATGTGCGACATCGACGGCACCCTCGCCATCAGGGGCGCCCGTGCGCCCTACGACTTCACCCGCTGCGGTGAGGACCTGCTCAACGTCTCGGTGCGCCGGGCCCTGGCCTCCTTCCAGCGCGCCGACAGCGACGTGATCGTGCTCCTGTCCGGGCGTGGCGAGGAGCACCGCCCGCAGACGGAGGCGTGGCTGGAGCGCCACGAGGTGCCCTACGACGAGCTGTGGATGCGTGCCGCGCGTGACGGCCGCCGCGACGATGTCGTGAAGGCCGAACTGTTCGATGCGCACGTACGTCACCGCTACGCGGTCCGGGTCTCGCTGGACGACCGCGACCGCGTGGTCGCCATCTGGCGCCGCATGGGCCTGCCCACCTGGCAAGTCAACTACGGCAACTTCTAGATCCACCCTCGGGGGACCGCCGACGCGGCCTCCCATCGGTGGCGCCGTGGCTATCGGGCCGACGGGGAGGGGGCGGGTCCGGGCCGCGGGCCGTACGCGGTCAGGAAGCGGTCGCGGAAGGTGTCCATCCGCCAGACCGGGGCCTTCGGGCCGGGCTTGAGGCCCTCGTGCCAGCCCCAGCCGGAGATCCGCTCCATCACGGCCGGGTCGTGGGCGACGATCGCGATGGGGACGTCCCGGCCGGCATCGTCGCCGGTGACGATCGGGGCCGGCTGATGGTCGCCGAGAAAGACGAGCACGGTGTTGTCGTCGCCGTACTTCTCCACCCAGGAGATGAGGCTGTTCACCGAGTACTCGATGGAACGCCGGTACTCGGTGCGCACTTGGTCGGCGTCCTTCCACACCTCCTTGGGGTCCTTGCCCTCCTCGCTCATGGCGTCGTAGACCGAGCCGTCACCGACCTCGTCCCAGCCGATCATCTTGGGGATGGGTGCCCAAGGGTTGTGGCTGGAGACGAGGATGATCTCCGACATCAACGGTTCGCGGCCCGGCTTGCTGTTCTCCAGGCGTTCGAAGGCCGACAGGCTGTACTGGTCGGGTACGGGCGCCCAGCTGAACTTCGGGCCGTTGTACCCGAGTTGCCGGGAGTCGTAGATTTCGTCGAACCCGTAGATCTGCCCCTCCGGCCATGCCCTGGTAACGCCCGGCATGATGCCGACCGTCCGCCAGGCACTGGCGCGCTGGAAGGCGCCGGTGAGGGTCAGGCGGTCGCTCGAGGTGACGCTCGTGTAGCGCTGCTGGTTGTTGATCCACAGACCCGACATCAAGGTGGAGTGGGCCAGCCAGCTGCCGCCGCCCGCCGTGGGGGAGGTGAGGAAGCCGCTCCGGGAGGAGAACCCGGCCGCGCGCAGTCGGCTCGTCCCGTCCGCGAGCACCGCGCCGACCTGCGACGCCATCTGCGGGTCCTGGACCGCGCTGCGGCCATAGCTCTCGACGAAGGCGAAGATGACGTCCTTGCCGCGCAGCCCGGTCAGCAGCTGGTCGGCGGGGGTGTCGCGGAAGTCGTCGACGGCGGTCAACTTGGCGAACTCCCGCTCGTCCTTCAGGCTCGCACGCACCTGGTGCGCGCGGTCCTGGACGAGCGTGGCCGTGCTCCGGGAAGCGACCGGTGTGCCGGCGATCTGCACGCCGAGCGCCACGCAGGCGATCCAGACGGTCCCGAGTACCAGGGTGGTACGGGTCGCCGTGGCGCTGTGCCGGACCATGAGGCGGCTCAGCCGGACGACCGCCAGCGCCATGAGGACGAGCAGGGCGAGGACGAGGACCACGATCCCGATCACGGCACCGATCGCGCCGGCCTGGCCGACCGAGTCCCTGAGGAACGCCTCGGCGTCGTCGAACAGAATCCAGTCGAGCACCAGGTCGAACGGCCGGTCGAGAGACCAGTAGAAGCCTATGTCGAGGAGCTTGAGGATGGTCAGCAGGCCGAGGCCCGCCCCGGCGAGCACCGCAACCACCCGCCTCGCCCTGGGCGGAAGGACGAGCAGCACGGCGGCGCCGGATATCCCCTCCACGGGGATGCGCACGAACGCGCTGGGTGTGATGCGGGTGAGTTCGTTCGGCAGGAGGAGGGCGAAGAGCACAAGGCCGACGGCCAGGGCGGTGCTCACCCGCGCCACGGTCCGCGCCGCGGCGGGGTGCTTGTCCCGCCAGCCGCTGCCTGCGACGGCCTGGTCGGGATCGCCGCTGGCGGCGGCTTCCTGATGGCCCATTGCACCCTCCGGCGTGGGCTCCGGGGGGCCGTCCGGCGTCGGACCCGCCTCTGTGGTTGCCTTGTCCGTTTTCGGCAGCTGACGAGAGCGCGTGAAGAGCGACAACCCGAAGGTCCTTCCGTGCGAAGCCCGGTGGTGGAACGGCGGACCAGGCTCGGGAGGTCGGGGCCGCCCTTATCTGTACGGCCTGCGGGCGGCTTCCGTTCAATCACCAGGCCCGCCCGTACGCTCGCCGGTACATCCGTCCGTACGCCCGAGAAGGTGTCCCAATGAACGACAGCCCGAACCATGTCGTCTTCGGAGCCGGAGCCATCGGCCTCGCCACCGTGGAGGCACTGAGGCGCCGCGGCGAAAGCGTCCGGCTGGTGAATCGGTCCGGCTCCGCTCCGGTCCCCGAGGACGTCGACGTCGTCGGAGGCGACGCCAAGGATCCCGCGTTCACCACCGCGGTCGCGCGGGGAGCCCGGGTCGTCTACCAGATCCTCAACCCGCCCTACCACCAATGGGTTCAGCAGTTTCCCGGCCTCCAGGCGGGCGTACTGGCCGCGGCCGAAGCCACCGGGGCGCGGCTGGTGAGCATGGAGAACGTCTATATGTACGGGCGCCCCGGCGGCCGGCCCTTCACCGAGACCAGTCCGAACGCGGCCACCACACGCAAGGGCCGTCTGCGGGGCGGGATGGCAGACCACCTACTGGCCGCCCATCGGGCGGGCCGCGTCGAGGTCGCGATCGGCCGCGCGTCGGACTACTTCGGGCCTCGCGGAGGAGGCCAGACCGTCCTCGGTGACCGCGTCTTCCGGCCCGCGCTGCGTGGGGCGACGGCCGGCGTTATCGGCGATCCCGACCAGCCGCATACGTACACCTACATCCCCGACATCGGCGAGGGCCTCGCACTCCTCGGCGAGCACCCGGATGCCGGCGGCGAGATCTGGCACCTGCCCAACGATCCCCGCACCCACACCACACGCCAACTCGTCGACATGGTCTACCACTTGGCCGGCCACTCGCGTACGAGACTGCGCAGCGTCCCCACCCTCGCCCTGCGCGCCCTCGGGATCTTCAACCCCACGGTTCGAGAACTGATAGAGATGCGATACGAGTTCGAGGAGCCGTTCATCGTCGACAGCGGCAAGATCACCGACCGCCTGGGTGCCACGGCCACCCCACTCGAAGAGGCCCTGGAGCAGACCCTCGCCGACTACCGAGCGCGGGCCCGGAACTCCTGACGCCCGGGAACCTGACGGCCTGGGCCGTGTCTGACCAATAGCGCCGTCCGCCCGCAGGGCGGCGGTCCGGCACGGCTCAGCCGGGCACATCCATACGCTGCGTGCCGATGACCGACAGCAGCCGCAGCGCCTCCTCGGACGGCGATCCTGGGTCGGCGGTGTAGATGACGACCCGCTGGTCCCGGTCGGCAATGTCCAGCACGTCGCAATTGACGGTGACGGGGCCGACAAGGGGGTGCTGGAGGGTCTTGTACAGAGTGGGTTCGGCGGTCACGTTGTGGGAGGCCCACAGCCGGGCGAACTCTTCGCTGCCGGCGAGGAGCTCGTCCACCAGCCCGCCCACCTCGGGGTCGTCGGGGTAGCGGGCGGCGGTGGCCCGCAGGTGCTGGGCCGAGGTCCGGGCGAACGCGTCCGTGTCCGACTGGCCGTACAGCGGTCGCCCCTCCGGGTGCGGCCCGAGGAAGACGCGGCGGACCAGGTTGCGGTCGCGGCGCGACAGGGCGGAGAAGTCCTCCATGAGAGCGGCCGCCAGGTCGTTCCAGGCAATGACCTCGTACGTCGCGGACATCACGATCGCCGCGGCCTGCGGCAGCCGGTGCAGCAGGTCGATGATGCTCTGCCGCACCTCGCGCGAGGGCCCGGCCGACGGGCCCGGGGGAGCGCCGGCGAGGTGGTGGAGGTGGTTGCGCTCGGCGTCCGACAGGCGCAGGGCGCGGGCGAGTCCGGCCAGCACCTCGCGGGAGGGGCGCGGTCCGCGGGCCTGCTCCAGTCGCGTGTAGTACTCGGTCGAGATGTACGCCAGCTGTGCCGCCTCCTCGCGGCGCAGCCCTGGGGTGCGTCGGCGCGGCCCGGCGGGCAGCCCCACGTCGGCGGGGGTGATCCGCTCGCGCCTGCTGCGTAGGAATGCCGCCAGTTCTAGTCTGTCCACACCCCCAGTGTGCGCGGGCGCCACGCTCCCAGCCAGGTACCGCCGGTGCCTGGATAGCTGGTGCGGCCGGACGCAGGCTCGTCGGCATGGACAACACACCGACCACCGACACATCCACCCCCTCCGCACCGACCGCCGCAGCCTCCGGCCTGCTGACCGACAAGGTCGTCTTCATCACCGGCGCCGGGCGCGGCATCGGTGCCGCCGCGGCCCGGCTGTTCGCCCGGGAAGGCGCCCGGGTGCTGCTCGCGGCCCGTACGGAGGCCCAGCTCAAGGCGGTGACCGAGGAGATCCGGGCGGCGGGCGGCACCGCGGACCACGTGGTGTGCGACCTGGCCGACGCGGCCGGCGTCCGCGCCGCCGTCGACCGCGCCGTGGACCTGTACGGCCGGCTCGACGCCGCCTTCAACAACGCTGCGACGAATGTGCCGCCGGGCCCGCTGGACCAGGTGCAGGAGGCTGACTTCGACCACCTCTACGCCGTCAACCTCAAGGGTCCCTGGCTGGCCATGGCCGCCGAGGTCGCAGCCATCCGCGCCACGGCCGGGACCGGCGCCATCGTCAACAACTCCAGCGTCGGCAGCCTGATGGGCAACCCCGAACTGCCCGCGTACGGCGCCATGAAGCGGGCGGTCAACAGCCTCACCGAATCGGCCGCCGTCACCTACGGCCCGGAGGGCATCCGCGTCAACGCCATCGCGCCCGGCACCACGCTCACCGAGATGGTGCGCGCATGGAACGAAAGCTCCCCGGGCATCGTCGAGCGGCTCAACGCACACACCCCGCTGCGCCGCGCAGCCGACCCGGACGAGATCGCCCAGGCCGCCGCCTGGCTCCTCAGTGACCGCTCCTCCTACGTGACCGGCACGGTGCTGAGGGTCGACGGCGGCATGCGGGCCTGAGCCCTGCTTGGGCGCCAGTTGGGAGCTCGCGGTGGACAGTGAGGAGTGCTTCTGCCTCACCCCACAGGCGCCCGGGCCGAACTCGCCGAAGCTGGCCAGGACAGACCCTGCCAGTAGTCAGTCCTGTCGAATGCGGGCGTGAAGGTGCACGTCATGCCAGCCGTCCGCATGCAGCCACGCCCCCCGACGGACGCCTTCCTCCTCGAACCCGGCCTTGACCGCGACGCGGCAAGACGCCCGATTAGCGGTCGAGTGCTCGAGTTCTATTCGGTGGAACCCGCCCTTCCCCAGAGCCCAATGTGTCAGCGCCATGACCGCGCGGGGGCACAGCCCACCACCGCGTGCTGATGGCACCATCCAGTAGGCGAGTTCGGCCTTACCGTCTGCCAGGATCAGCGACTTCAAAGCGACCCTGCCCAGAAGCGTCTCACTTTCGGCGTCGACCAGCTTCCAGTGGCCCCCGGTCTCGTCCTGCCAACTGCTCTGCCACCCCTCGATCCACTCCCGCGCTTCATCCACGGAATCAGCCCTCCGAACATGCCAGCGCTGGATCGCCGGATCCTGGAACGCCTGCATCAGCGCGGCTGCGTCTGTGAGCAGCCAAGGACGTAGCAACACATCACCTCCGACCGGCAAAGTGGGCTGGTCGGATTCGGCAAGATGACCAGCGGACATCGCAGGAGCGACCAAGGAAGGCATGACCGGCATTCTCCCAAGGCGACTCCTGGGGGCGCAGCAGCCCGCAGACAAATAACCCGCGTGCTTGAGATCAGGGGGAGGCCTACGCTGATCTGGCCAGGCTGCGGCACACCGTGCGGGCCGCAGCAGATCCACAGCGTGTACTGCTGCTGGGGGTAAGGATGTCCGTCGCGATCCGCGTGGCGCTGGCCACGTCGGCCATGGGGCGGCGCTGGGACGTGGACCTGCCACGGATGGTGGCGGCGCTTCGCGAGCGCGGGGTCGACGCCGTGCCGGTGGCGTGGGACGCCGATGACTTCGACTGGTCACAGTGCGCGGCGGTGGTCATCAGGTCCACGTGGGGGTACGCGGATCGGTGGCCGGAGTACCTGGCGTGGGTCGACGCGGTCGCGGCCGTGACGCGGATCGACAACCCGGCCGAGGTCGTGCGCTGGAACACCGACAAGAGGTACCTGCGGGAACTTGCCGATCGCGGGGTACCGGTCGTCCCGACCCGGTTCGTTGCCTCCGGCGAGGACGTCGTCCTCCCCGAGGGCCCCTTCGTGGTCAAGCCCGCTGTATCCGCCGGTGCCCGCGACAGCGCCCGGTACGCAGAACACCACCACGACTTGGCCGTACGGCACATCACCGCGCTCCACGCCGCCGGGGCGACCGCGATGGTGCAGCCGTACCTGTCCCGGATCGACGAGGGCGAACGGGCCCTCGTCTTCCTGGGCGGCGCGTTCAGCCACGCGATGCGCAAGGGGCCGGTCCTGACCGATGTCGGGGTGGTCGACAACGACCGGGCGGCGCATCCGGGGCTGGCGCCCCACGAACCCTCCGCCGCCGAGTTGGACCTCGCCGCCGCCGCGCTTGCGGCCGTACCCGGGCAGGACACCCACCTGTACGCGCGGGTCGATATGGCGCTCGGCGACGACGGATCACCGGTCGTGATGGAGCTGGAGCTCGTGGAACCCAACCTCTTCATCACCCACAGCGGCGGGCACGGGCTGCGGCGCTTCACGGACCTCGTACATCAACGGGCCGTGGCCGGCTGAGACGCCTTGGGATGGGTGTGACGGCCGACGTGACGTCCAGGGCCCACGCGCTCCTGAAAGCAGATCGACAGGGATGGTCAGCGTCGGCGGGCGACGCCGGCGCTGACCGCCGCGGCCTGGAGAGAGCGCACTGCCAGTAGCAGGACGCCGATGTCGTCCAGGAGGACCGGGTCGGGCAGGAGGTCGACGGGGCTCGCCAGGTAGATCAGGGCGCCCCAGAAGATCACCTTGTTCTCGACGGGAATTCCGGCGTCCCGGAGCAGCCTTCGTGTCCTCACCAGTCTGACCAGGAGCAGGCCGGCCAGCACCACGGTGGTGGCGATCAGCGCCGCGGCGACCGCCACCACCACCCACCATTCGGTACGCATGACTTCTCCCGTCTCTTGAGAGAAGTAATACCCCGCCGTGGCCCAGTCAGGTGCCGTCAGACGGGTGGCTCGGACGGGTTCGGAATCTCCACCGCTCGTCGTTCGAGGGCTTTGCAGGAACGGGCCTTGAAGGAGGCCGGAGGGGCCCTGAGAAACGAGGGTCTACGCCTCGGTTTCCTCGAACCGGGCGTCCAGAACCGTGTCGAGTTCCGCTGCCCACTCCTTGAGCACCCCTCTGGACGGGGCCTCCACATCGGCCTGGAACCAGCGCCTGCCGGACATATAGACCGTCACGCCGAACCGCCGCCCGAAACGCGGGGTGTCGATCTCCACCGCCCCGATCTCGTCCCAGCCGAACTCGGCTACCTCCTCGTCCAGCCGGAAGGTGATGCCGGCACGGTCGGCGACGATGGCACCTCGCCGGTCGGACACCTCGAAGACGGGCCCATCGTCCTCTTCGTCGGCAGGATCCTCCTGCGCGTTCGGGACGACGGCCTCCTCAGACGGGACAGCGTCCGTCGGTGTGGCCTCGCTGCCCTGCTCCAAAGCTGTGTCGTCCGCCTCGTCGGCCACCTCGGAGCCCGAGGGCACAAGACCGGGAATGTATGCCGGATCGAGCCCGGCGGCGTGCACCGGCGGGATGTCTGAACCTATGCGCTGCTTCTCCACGGCGAGCAGTATGGCCGACGGAACTGTGCGAGCCCCAGCGGGGGCGAAGTGACACGCGATCAGCGGGTGGGTCGGTACCTCAGCCGGGCGGTGCGGACGCTCTCTCGGACCCCACACAACGCCTGCCGACACCCTGCGCGAGGCCGTGCGCCGTATGGCAACCGCCCTCGCCGATGGACCTTCACCCTCGTCCGCTGCCCGGCGAGCGCACTGGGTCGCCTGAGAGCGTCCCGCCGCCGGCTCCCGCGTCCGCCGGCCGGGGACCGAAGCGGTGGCCACTTCCCTTGCCGGTGACGGCCAGGGGCCGGCTTTGGACCGCCCGTACTCGTGCATGGTCAGACGGTCCGCGACCGGCTGACCACGACCGGTCCTGCTGATTGCGACCATCCGGCCAGTAGTAGCCATGGGACCAGTTGGTCCGATCGCGGAAGGACACGGGATTCGTCATGACGTGATCATGCGACACGGACCGGTCCCCTGACACCCGCGTTCAGTGACCAGCCGCGCCGAACGGGACCTCTTCTTCGGCCGGTTGCCGCTGCTCACATGCCGCCCTATGGTTCCCGGGATGAGCAACTCCAATGCGGCTGCCGTCTTCACGACCGCCGACCTGGCCGAGGCGATACGCGCCGTCCGTACCTTGTTGGGCATTGCAGACGTCAGGCACGGGGAGGTCGACTTCGAAGGCGTGATCCGGTCGTCAGATGTCCTGGCGCACGTGCGCCACGTACTGCCCGACCTCGAATGGTGGGCGTTGGCCGGCAAGGAGTGCGGCTCGTCGGAGGCCGGCGGCGACCCTGCGGACTGTCTGCCGATCCGGGTATTCGACTGGGGCCGTCCGCTGGACCGCGCCGAGCCGTTCATCGCCGCCCTCGGGCCAGATCCCGCGGCTGTCCGGTGGGACCTGGACGGCTGGCCCGCGGTCCCCGAAGCGGGACTGGAAGAGGTCTCGCAGAAGTACGCGTACCTCACGCTCTCGGTGAACTCCCGGGACCTGTACCAGGACGAGCTCTCGCAGGACCACACCGTCCACGTGCACGTGCGGCGCGATGACCAGGCCGCCCGTATCCAATGGCTCGCCGATCAGGTGGGTGGCCGGTTCACCGGCAGGGTGGAAATGGCGCCGCTCTGACCCCCGCGAGCCCGCTGCTCCCCAGGCGTCGGGGCGTCTGCGCCGTCAGGTGATGTGGCGCAGCAGAGCGGCGACTACCGGGGGCGCTTCGCCCCGGGGCCGTACGACCATGACGTTCCAGTGCGGCGCGTGGCGTTCGAGCCGACGCACGGTCAGGTCGGGGAAGCGCGCGGCGATCGACTCGGGCATGATGCAGACGCCCAGATCGTGGCGGACGAGTTCGGACGCCGCGACGATGTCGTTGACCTCGAAGGTCGTGTCGCGCTCGACGAGGGCGGCACGGAACGCGCGGTCGACCGCATGGCGGATCGCCCAGCCGGGGGCGAAGTCCACCAGGGGCAGCCCGGCCACCTCGTCGAGTGCGACCTTTCCATCCCCTCCCGTTCCGGTGACGTCTCGCCGGGGAGAGGTCACCAGGACCATCTCCTCGCGGGAGAGCAGCCGGGTGACCAGCCCCCGCTGCTGCTGGCGGTCGAGGGCGACCACAGCCAGATCCACCGTGCCGTCGCGCAGCGCCTGACGGATGTCGGCCACCGCCGCCTGCCGGAGTCGGACGACCACGGCGGGATGCTCCGCCCTCAAGGCGGCCAAGGCGTGGTGGAGGCCGGCCCAGAGGCCTTGCATCGTGCCGACCGTCACCGTCCCCCGCAACAGCCCCTGCACGGCGTCCACCGCCGACCGTGCCTCTTCCGCGGCACGCAGCGCCGCACGCGCGGCCGGTACGAGCGCCTCGCCGGCCGGTGGTCCTGGCTCCGGAAACCGTCGAGCGGCCCGAGCCCCGGCCGCGGTACCGCCCCCAGCGCGTCAGCGTTCCCGACCGGGCCCGTCCCGCGTTCTTCGCCGCGGCCGGCGCGGCTCTGCTCATCTTCGCGGTCTTCGGCCTCTTCACCTCGCTGACGCCGGTCGTGCTCAAGGACCTGCACGTTGCTTCCCCCACCGTCACCGGACTCGCGGCCTTCCTGGTCTTCGGCTCGGCGGCGCTGGCGCAGATCCTGCTCGCCCGCCTGAGCACCCGCACCCACCTGATCGCGGGACTGGGGTTCCTCGCGGTCGGCATGGCCGTACTGACCACCGCGGTCTGGACTGCCGACCTCCCGTTGTTCCTCGTCGGTGGCGTGGTCTCCGGCGCGGCTGCCGGTACGGCCTTCAAGGGCAGCGTCAGTACGGTGCTGTCGCTGGCTGTGCCCGAGAGGCGCGGAGAGACTCTCACCGGGCTGTTCCTCGCCGCCTATCTGGGGCTGTCCGTCCCGGTTCTGGGGCTGGGACTGGCCGCGCAGACGGTGCCGGTCCGCGACGCCGTGCTGGTCTTCGCCGGCCTCGTCGCCGTCCTGGCGGTCCTCCTGGCGCGCCGGTTCGCCCGGCGATGAGCGGCTGATCGGCGGATGAACGGCGACCTGTCGCGTACGGGGGTGATCGAGATGTGTTCGGCAACGTCCAGGAGCAAGCCGGCACGCTCAACGGGCGGTCACCCACTGGCAGCTCGTGCCCGTGCCGGGCCAGGGTGGCTGCCCGGTGTTGGCCAATCCGGGCGAACGATGGCCCAGAGAAACCGCCCCCGCTCCTCGTCAGCTCATCACGCCGCGTCGAGGCGGGCCAGCTCCTCGGCGGCCAGCTTCAGTTCGGCCGCGGCAACCGAGTCGCGGATGGTCTCGGGGCGCGAAGAGCCCGGAATCGGGATCACCACGGGTGCCTTGGCGAGCATCCAGGCCAGACTCACCTGCTGGGGGCTGACCCCGTGCGCCTGCGCCACGTCCGCGAACACGGCGAAGCGCGAGCCCAGCTCGCCGGCATGCGAAATCCCGCCCAGCGGGCTCCACGGCAGGAACGCAAGGCCCAGTTCCGCGCACAGCTCCAACTCCGGCTCGCTGGAGCGGTATGCGGGCGAGAACTGGTTCTGTACGCTCACCAGTCGGCCGCCGAGGATCTCGTTGGCCTGCCGGATCTGATCGGGATTGGCGTTGGAGATGCCGGCGAAGCGGATCTTGCCCGCGTCCAGCAGATCGCGGATCGCCCCGACCGACTCCGCGTAGGGGACCGTCGGGTCCGGCCGGTGGAACTGGTAGAGCCCGATGGCCTCGACGCCGAGCCGCTTGAGCGAGGCATCGCAGGCCGTCTTCAAGTACTCCGGCGAGCCGTTCAGGGTCCACGAGCCGTCGCCCGGACGCAGGTGACCGCCCTTCGTCGCGATCAGCACGTCCGATGTGTCGCCGCCATAGCCGGCCACCGCACGGGCGATCAGGGATTCATTGTGGCCGACCTCGTTGGCGTCCCTGTGATAGGCGTCCGCGGTGTCGATCAGTGTCACGCCCGCCTCCAGCGCGGCGTGGATCGTCGCGATCGAACGCTGTTCATCGGGGCGCCCCTCGATGGACATCGGCATACCGCCGAGACCGATCGCGCTGACCTGGACGTCGCTGATGGTGCGTGTCTGCATGGGAGGTTCCTTCTGGAGATCTTTTCGGTATGTCCCAGCTTCCACCGTGGCGTTTAAGCTGTCCAACATAAGAATCTGATCCCTTTGAGCAGTGCTGGTGATGAATCATGGAACTGCGGCAACTCGAGTACTTCGTCGCCGTCGCTGAGGAATGCCACTTCACACGTGCGGCCAAGCGTCTTCATGTCGCGCAGTCCGGGCTGTCGGCCTCGATCCGCTCGCTCGAGCGTGAACTGGGTGCCTCCCTCTTCATGCGCAGCACCCGACAGGTCGAGCTGACCGCCGCCGGGCGGGCACTGCTGGTCGAGGCTCGCCGGGCTCTGTCGGCGACTGATGCCGCCAAGGACGCCGTAGCGGCAGTGCAGGGACTCCTGCGCGGCAGCCTGGCGATCGGCTCCCTGCAATGCCTGCACGCAGTGCACCTTGCGGCCGTGCTCGCACGCTTCCGAGGCACATTCCCCGGCCTGGAGATCGGGTTGCGGCAGGGAGGATCCGGCGAGCTGATCGACCAAGTACGAGCGGGGCGGCTGGACCTGGCGTTCGTCTCCCGCCCGGACCGGATCCCGGACGACGTCGTGGTGGCGCCGCTGGCCAGCGAGCCAATCGTCCTGGCCTGCGCGCCCGAGCATCCGTACGCCGACCGGGCACAGGTCGAGTTGGCCGAGTTGCGCGAAGAGCAATTCGTGGACTTCCACCCGGACTGGGGCACCCGAGACCTGGTCGACAACGTGCTCGCCGCCGCAGACGTCGAACGCCACGTCTCGCTGGAGGTGACCGACACGCACTCCCTGCTCGATCTGGTCACGTGCGGGCTCGGTGTGGCGCTCGTGCCGCAGTCCTTCGCGGTCAAGACCGATCGAGTGCACTTTGTCGGGCTTGCAGGAGCCGTACCGGCATGGGAGACCGTCACCGTAACGGGCAATCCGACAAGTGCGGCAGCGGCCGCACTGCTGCGCGAGGTCCACGTTGCGAAGAGCGGCCGCCGGTCTGCCGCCGTCGTCACTGACGGAAACCGGCCGACACCGGCGGCGACCCTGGACGAGTCCCCCCGACGGTGACCGGGGCTCGCTGCCTCGCGTGGCTCGAATTGGCGCTCGTGGTGGCTCGGTTACTCGGCCGCGAGGACTTCCTCGGCATCTTCAAGGGATCCGTCCGCGACGGACGGCACGGCGAGCGGCAAGCCCAAGTGGTTGTCGAGCGTGTCGGCGTGCGCGCTGGGGGAGGGGGCGATAAGGGATGCCACGATGCCGGTGACGAGAGACGCAACAGCGGCCATGCTTCGCTTCTTCATGGCCTGGTCAACGTCCGGTGAGCTCCGACGTCACGGGTCCGTGTGCGGGTCGGCGGGTCGCCCGGGCACGAGCAGCTCTCCTGGCCGTGAATGCCAACTCCGCCGAGATGTCTGCTCGGGCGCCGGGCCTGGAGGTGCTCCACCCGGCGCACGCGCTGGGCGTGACAGGCCGCCGTTTCCAGAGGTCAAGCTCACGATGGCCGCTGCGAAGGCGGAAGAAACAGGGGGTTACGCTTCGAAGCGACCCTCAAGGAGCCCCCTGGGATGGAGCAGCACATGGAGAGCCTCAGCCGTACCGCGCTGGTCGAGGGCCTGATGGGGCGCTTCCCGCAGGTGCCCAGGGAAGCCGTGATCAAGGAGGACCTCCTGCGGGGCGGCATGGCCTTCGACGAGTCCGCGCTCAGCGACACCGCCGACGGGGCTTCCGGCGACGTCAAGCCGAAGTCGTACTTCATCTTCTCCTTCGATCACCGCACTTTGCCGGAGCTCGGCGCCGCCGCGCTCAACCGGCCTCCCGAGGAAATCGTGCTCACCGGTGGCCCGTACGAACTGCGCCGCACCGTCGTGTCCGTACGGGTCAATCCGGACTCCCCGTATGTCGTGCGAGGCGGCGAGGACGGCGCGCTCGGCCTGTATCTGGACGGCGTGCGGATCGCGGACGTCGGCCTGCCGCCGATGCCGGAGTACTACCGGCACAAGCTGTCGAACGGCAAGTCGGTGATGGAGGTCGCGCCGACCATCCAGTGGGGCTATCTCATCTACCTGACGGTCTTTCGGGTGTGCCAGTACTTCGGCGCCAAGGAGGAATGCCAGTTCTGCGACATCAACCACAACTGGCGCCAGCACAAGGCGGCAGGCCGGCCGTACACCGGGGTGAAGCCGGTCGAGGAGGTGCTGGAGGCCCTGGAGATCATCGACCGCTACGACACCGCGGGGACATCCCGGGCCTACACCCTCACGGGCGGTTCGATCACCTCACAGGTCGCCGGCCGCGACGAAGCCGATTTCTACGGCCACTACGCGAAGGCCATCGAGGAGCGTTTCCCCGGCCGCTGGATCGGCAAGGTCGTCGCCCAGGCGCTGCCCCGCGACGACGTGCAGCGCTTCCATGACTCCGGCATCCGGATCTACCACCCCAACTTCGAGGTGTGGGACCGCCGGCTGTTCGAGCTTCACTGCCCGGGCAAGGAACGCTACGTCGGCCGCGACGAATGGCACCGCAGGATCCTGGACTCCGCCGAGGTGTTCGGTCCTCGCAATGTAATCCCCAACTTCGTGGCAGGTATCGAGATGGCCGAGCCCTTCGGTTTCACGAAGGTGAGCGAGGCGATCGAATCGACCGCCGAGGGCCTGCGGTTCTTCATGTCGAACGGCGTCGTACCGCGCTTCACCACCTGGTGCCCTGAACCGACGACGCCACTGGGTAAGGCCAATCCCCTGGGCGCACCGCTCGAGTACCACATCCGTCTGCTGGAGACCTACCGGGCGACGCTCGAGGAGTACGGCCTGAGCTCCCCACCCGGCTACGGCCCGGCAGGTCCCGGCCGGGCGGTGTTCTCCGTCAGCTCGTTCATGGACAGTCTGGAAGGACTCGAAGACACGACTTCCTGACGTGCTTCGTGTCCACAGGCGCTTGTGGTCGCGGCCGTGTGCGGCAGTGCTTCGAGAGGGGTCCCGCTACTGTTCGGTCTGGGGCAGGTGGGCCTTGGCGTCGTCATAGGTTGCCTCACCGGCTGACTCGACGGGCGCGTGGAAGAGGTTCAGCACGCCTGTCTGGAACGTCTCGGCGGAGATCAGCTTCAGCGGGATCGGAGCCTCGCCCTCTTCGAACAGCCGCATGCCCTTGCGGACGGCGATCGGGTGCACCAGCAAGTGTCGACGCGGCCGAGGGTGGCGTCGACGGCCGCCCCCATCTTGGTTTCTGCTTCCCCCAGTAGACGACGGGGCCGGCGGAACTCATCGACGGCGCGTCAAGCGGATCCTCTCGGGTGACCGGACTCCGTTGATCGGTCCAACCGCGAGCGGCATCTGGCTTGGCGCACAGACCCGACCACGGCTTGAACCGCTTCCGTCGGCCGAGAGGCCGGGGCTCCGGCAAGCAGCACGTGCCGCCCGGCCGGCTCGGACCGCGGGGCCACACCAAGCCAACGAGCCGAGACGTTCATTCAGGACGAGTCCATACGCACCGCCATCGACGAACTGCTCACCGCGTCCGGCCAAGGCGGGCTGACCTGAGCGCGACAGTTGGCTGTCACCGCCCCCACTGCCGCCCGCCGGCCGGGCACCCGATCGGACAGTCCGCCGAGATCAGACCCCCGGAACCGGGTAGGTCGGGTACTCCACCCCGGATACGTGCTGGACGACGCGGATGACCTGGCAGGAGTAGCCGAACTCGTTGTCGTACCAGAGGTAGAGGATCGCGTCGTCGCCCTCGACCTTGGTGGCGCCCGCGTCGACGATCGAGGCGTGGCGCGAGCCGATGAAGTCGCTCGAGACCGCGTCGGGGGCGGTGGTGAAGTCGATCTGGCGCTTGAGCGGCGAGGTCAGCGACACGTTGCGGAGGTAGTCGAGGACCTCCTCGCGGGTGGTCTCGCGCGCGAGCCGCAGGCTGAGGATCGCGATCGAGACGTCCGGCACCGGGACGCGGATCGAGCTTCCGGTGATCCTCGCATTGAGGTCGGGCAGCGCCTTGGCGACGGCGGCGGCGGCACCGGTCTCGGTGATGACCATGTTGAGCGGCGCCGAACGGCCGCGGCGGTCGGAGCTGTGGTAGTTGTCCAGCAGGTTCTGGTCGTTGGTGAACGAGTGGACGGTCTCCACGTGGCCGCGCAGGACGCCGTACTCGTCCGCCATCGCCTTCAGCGGCGGGACGATCGCGTTGGTGGTGCAGGACGCGCAGGACAGGATCTGCTCGTCCGGCTTGATCGTGTCGTGGTTGACGCCGTGGACGATGTTGGGGACGTCGCCCTTGCCCGGCGCGGTCAGGACGACCTTGTCGATACCGGGGCGGAGGTGGTTCGACAGGCCCTCGCGGTCGCGCCACTTGCCGGTGTTGTCGATGAGGATGGCGTCGTTGATGCCGTACGCCGTGTAGTCGACCTCCGACGGGTCGTTGGCGTAGATCACCTTGATCTCGTTGCCGTTGGCGATGATCGTGCTCTTCGCCTCGTCGACGGTGATCGTGCCCTGGAACTGCCCGTGGATGGAGTCGCGGCGCAGCAGCGAGGCGCGCTTGACGATGTCCTGGTCGCCGCCCTGGCGGACGACGATGGCGCGCAGCCGCAGGCCGTTGCCGGAGCCGGCCTTCTCGATGAGCAGGCGGGCGACGAGGCGGCCGATGCGGCCGAACCCGTAGAGGACGACGTCGCGCGGCTCGCGGCGCTCGATCTTGTTGGCACCGGTGGCGCCGGCGACGGCCTCGGCGGTGAACTCCTCCACCGAGAGACCGCGGTCGTCGGTCCTGTACGTCGCGGCGAGCATGCCGATGTCGATCTGGGAAGGGCCGAGATCGAGCGCGGTGAGAGCCTGCAGGAACGGCAGCGTCTCGGTGACCGAGAGTTCCTCACCGGCGATCTGCCGGGCGAATCGGTGGGTCTTGAGGATGCTGACCACCGACTTGTTCACCAAGGAGCGGCTGTGAAGCAAGACCGTGACGTCCCCCTCCCGGTGCAGCTTCCCGATGATGGGGATCATCGACTCCGCGATCTCCTCGCGGTTTTTCCAGTTGGTGAACGAGTCGTCATTGACAGTCACAGGTTTATCTTTCGAGCTAGGCGGCGCTCATATGCTAACCCCCCGCCACTTTGATCATTCAATCGGTGCCACCTGAGCGGGATGCAGTGATCGGGCTCGGCGGACCACTACTGGTCGGGGGTGCCCACGCCGGCACGGCCTTTTTGGGCGACGACCCGCTGGTGAGCCGGCTGGTCCCGCACCACCGCCGCCCTGTGGCTCGCTGATCTGTCGTTCACTTCTCGTCAGCTTCCAGACGTTCGGCTCGGGCGTGCGCAGCTTGTGCACCGCCGCGTGCTGTGCGGGCCGTCCGGGCGGCGTCTGTTGCCCGGTGCCGGGCCTGGTCCAGCGCGCTGCGTGCCTCGCGCTGGTGTTCCTGTGCAGCTTTCACCTCCTGAGCGAGGGCGGTCGCGCGCTCCTCTGCTTCGTGGAGCTGTCTTTCGGCCTGGTCGCGCTCTGATTCGGCTTGCCGGAGTTCGTCCTCCCGCTGGTGCGCCTGTTGCCCGGCGGTCTCCGCTGCCTGGCGGGCCTGGGTGAGCTTCTTCATCCGCTCTGCCTCGCGGCGCTGGTCCTTGGCGCTCCGGTCCGGGCTTTTGGCAGTGTCCCGGTCGTCCCGACCGGCCGGGCGGCCGGAGCGCGGGGACGGTGAGCCGGCCGCTCGTTGCGGGGTGCCGCTGACCGCGGCCGCGGGGAAGCCGACCGGGGGAGTGAGGGGCTTGACGAGGTGGCCGACGGCCCACTCCTGCGCGGCCTGCGGGTCGGCCAGGACCGCGTGCAGGGTGAGTTCGACCTCGCGCTGCACCTCTTCACTGACCGGATGTCCGGCGTCGGCTGCCAGCTGCCGGGCTTGGCGTGCCAGCGCAGCCGTCAGGCGATGCTGCTGGCCGGACAGTTCGCGTAGCTGCTTACGGTCGAGTTCCTGGTGCGCCTCGCGCAGGCCCTCGCCGAGACGCAGCAGACCGACGACCGCGTCGGGCTCGCCCCGTACGAGCAGATTGCTGGCCCACGCGGAGAGGGTCGGGCGCCTCAGTGCGCCGATCTTGCCGGCCAGGTCCCGGTCTCCCGCTGTGCGGGCAGCGGCCGCGTGCCGGGTACGGGCGCCGATGAAGTCCGTCGGCGGCAGCCCGTACAGCTCGTCCGCGATGCTCTCCAGATCCACGACTCACCCAGCACCCTTCAGTCCGATAGGGATGAGTCTGCACCCTTCACCCGGGTAATTCCCTTACCTGAGTCTTGCCCTGGAGGAGCCGGCGAGCTTCTTCTGCGACGGCGACCGTCCGCTGCGCGCCGAGGACGTAACCGACCCCTACCGGCGCGGCATGATGCTCACCGCCCGGGCCACCAGCCGGGCCGAACGCGCCTGGCTGCACGAGATCCTCGGCGACGACGAGCCCGGCCCGGACGGCGCGCACACGGTGCCCACGTGACAGCGGCCAGTTGCGATATCCCGCTTCCGGCCAGTTCGTGGCGAGGGCATCTGGCCGCCAACGGTCACTGAGCGTTGACGGAGTCCCCGCCTACTTGGCGAAGGTAGGTGTCGATCTGGGCGAAGGTGGCCGCTGGCTGTTCTATCTGCGGCAGGTGGCCTGCTTCGGGAATGACCTGGAGTCGGCCGTCGCCAAAGGCGTCGGCGTATGCCGCGCCGTAGGCGGGGGTGACGATGCGATCGCTTTCTCCCCAGAGCAGGAGAGTGGGGAGGTCGATGCGCCGCAGGCGGCGGAGAAGCTTGGGGTCATGCATGTAGGGGGCGCCCGCAAGGACGCGCATGGTGGCCTGGTTGGCCTGCCGGACGGCGAGTTGCTCGGCGGGGACGTCGGCGGGGTCGACATAGAAGCGGGCCGAGTCGTGCCAGGCGTACTCGGCGACGCCACGAGCGTCGAGAGCAAAGAAATCCGTGATCGGCTCGGCCTCGATGTGCACTCCGACAGCGTCGATCATGATGAGTCCGGTGATGAGTCCCGCGGTGTCCCGCACGGCCATCTCGGCCGCCGTCCAGCCGCCGATCGAGGACCCGATGACGAGCACGTCGCGTAGCTGAAGGTCTTGGAGGCAGTGCAGGTAGGCGAGCGCGAGATCGTCGATACCGGTCAGCCATGCAGGGCGGTGGGTGCCGTCCCAACCGGGATGCGTGGGCGTAATGGTGTGCGCGGTCTGTGCGAGGTGGTCTGCGAGTCCGGCGACCGTGGCCGGCCCCCCGCCGCCGTGAAGGATCAGGCAGGGACGGCCGGTTCCGTCCTGGGGCAGGGTGAGGGACAGGTCCGGGTACGGGGCAACCGTGTTGTCTGTGGGCATGCCCCCACCCTAACTAAGGATGTTTATATAAACTAGCTTAGTCCTGCGGTAGGGTGAGTCCATGCCCGATGGACTGCAGGCCCTTGGAAGAGCGGTGAAACAGGCCCAGTACAAGCAGCACCGGGCGCTCGACAGCCGGCTCGCCGCCGCCGGTACGACGCTCGCCCAGTGGGACGCCCTCCGTGCGATCAGCCGCTCGCCCGGGGCACCGGCCCGCGCCCTGGCCGAGGCGACGTTCCAGAGCGGACAGGCATTCGGAACGCTCGCCGGCCGGCTTGCCGCCCTGGGCCTGATCGAGCGCCGACCGGGCAACGGCCGACGCATCGAGCACTACCTCACCCCCACCGGCGAAGAGGTCCTGAGAGCAGGTCATCAGATCGCCGACGAGGTCCTCGCCGCGTGCTACTCCGGCCTGTCTCCAGCTGACCGCACGACAATGCTCGACCTGCTTCAACGCATCGACGGCGGCCGGGGCGCGTAGCCCAGGTGGCTGCGCGAACTCTCTTGGTCGACTGACACCTCGATCAGCCGCATCAGCTCAGTCCCGGCGTCGAGAGCCACTACCCGGGCGGAAGGCGATCCGCAGGCTCGAAAGCATCGCCTGAGGCAACGTCAGGAAGTGCTGAGTCAGTAGGTGCAGTCGTTCCAGTGGGGATCATCCCAGCGGTCGGCGTCGCTGAGTCCGATCAGCCGAATGTGGTGGAGCAGCTCCTCCGAGGCACCGTGGGCGCGAAGTCGGGCCGGGGCGTGGCGGGCCAGCCAGGCCGTCAACTCGGCGCGCAGTGCGGCTTCCTCGTCGTCGTCGCCCCAGCATGTCCAGGGGAGTTGGTCCCCGCCCCTCAGGTCGTACTCCCATTGGATTACCGCTTGCGCCAGGTGCTGGTCGGCGGCGGTGTGAGTGGTGGCTTCCCAGGTATCGAGCCATGGCGTGAGCACGGCGGTGGCTTCGGCACACAGGGCGAAGACGACGTGTGCGGGTACGGCGGGGTCGGGATCGGTCAGAGTGCGGGCCCATCAGGCGTGCAGGAATTCCTGGACCGCTGCGGCTTCTTCGGGCGGCCCCTCGTGCCACTGGCCGCGAGCAATCGCACGCCCGGCTTCCCTGATGTCGAAGTCGTCGACCCGGCCTGTGACGAGGGCGGCAGCGAACTGCGGCAGGATCCGGCGCATCACGGCGGGGCTGTCGTCCCAGTCGGATGCCTGCCAGGTCCGGCGCAGCAGGTCGGGATCCAGCTCCACATCCGGCACCTTCAGCAGCGCGAGTTCCTCCGCGCTGCCCCAGTGGCACTCGCAGTTGCGTTCGTCGGGGTGGGCGGTCATCCCGCGAAAGGTGGCATCCAGGCGTTCCAGGGCTACGTCGAGGCGACATGGCACGGGGGTTTGGTCAACGTTCATTGGTGGTGCCTTCCGGGGCTCCGGGCAGCTGTGCCATCCGAAGATCGCAACCTTACTGGGCCCGGGGTGACATCGGTGACGGCATCCCCTCCGCACAGGACGCCTGAAATCGCAGGGGCGCCGGAATCTGGTTGTCCCGTCCGGGACCTCGCTGACAAGCTTCACGTCATGCCTACCTTCTCCGCGCCTGACGGAACCCGGCTCGCCTACCGTGTGAACGGAGAGGGAGACCCGGTCGTCTGCATCCCGGGAGGTCCCACGGACTCCACCTACCTCGGAGACCTTGGCGGCCTGTCCATGCACCGCCGGCTGATCTTTTTGGACCTTCGCGGTACTGGCCGGTCCGCGATTCCCGAGGACACCTCCTCTTACCGCTGTGACCGCCTTGTCGACGATGTCGAGGCCTTGCGCGAACACCTCGGACTGCCCCGGATGGACCTGCTCGGCCACTCCGCCGGCACGAATATTGCGGTGCAGTACGCGGCCCGGTATCCGAAGAACATCGGCAATCTGGCCCTGATCACCCCCGGCTCCGCAGCGGTCGGCATCACGATCACCGGAGAGATGCGGCGCGAGCGCGCGCAGCTTCGGAAGGCCGAACCGTGGTTCCCGGCGGCGTTCGCCGCCTTGGAGGCGATTACCGAGGGCACGGGCAGCGACTGGGAGGCCATCGCTCCCTTCTTCTGTGGCCGGTGGGACGCCGCGGCGAAGAAGCACCAAGCGGCCGGCCGGCCGAGCAACAAGGAAGCGGTCGCTCTCTTCGCGGCCGAGGGTGCCTTCGACCCGGAGGCCACTCGTGCGGCGCTCGCTGCCTTCCGGGCCCCCGTCCTGCTGCTCGCCGGAGAGCTCGACCTGAACAGCCCCCCTCAGTCGGTGGCTGAGTTCGCCGGGCTGTTCCCTGATGCCTCGCTCGTCGTGCAGCCAGGGGCAGGCCACTACCCCTGGCTCGACGACGCCGGCCGGTTCGCCGCAACCACGGCGGCATTTCTGGGGTAAGGACCTCCAGAGAGGGCCAAGGTCGATGATCAGGGCGCTTCTGGGGCCGTGGTGCGGGATGGGCGGTAGATGGCTGTGGCGATTTGTACGAACGAGCGGATGAGCGGGGTGGTGTTGGCGCTGTTCCAGGCGATGACGAGGTGACTGGGTGGCGTGTCGGTCAAGGGGACTGCGGTGAGACCTTCGGGAAGGGTGTGGGCGAGCGGTGTCAGTCCTACCGTGCCGTTCCACAGGACGGACTGGAGGCATTCGTGGACTGTTCGGACGACGGGCCCGTGACGACGTTGGCCGGTGTCTGACGGACCCGTCCAGAAGTCCCGCCACGCTTGGTCCGTACCGTCGGGGAACTGGAACCATCGGCGATCGGCGAGTTCGTCCAGATGCAGGCTGTCGCGGTCGGCGAGCGGGTCGTCGGCGCGTAGGACCACGCCGAGCGGGTCCGAGCGCAGCACGCGGGTGGTGATGCCGGTGTCGTCGAACGGCGCCCGGGTCAGGGCCACGTCGACGAGGCCGGCCCGCAGTCCGGTGGTCGGGTCCGTCAGGTCGGCCTCGCGGATGCGGACGCGTACGCCGGGGTGGTGTTGCCGGTAAGCGACGGCCATTCGTGGTCCGACCTGTTCGGCGCTGTCGGCGAGGGTGCCGACGGTCAGGGTGGCCGTGCCGGTCGCCGCGGCCACTCGGGCACGCGCCTGGTCGGCCTGCGCCAGCAGTGTGCGTGCCTCGTCGTAGAGCGCGACTCCGGCGGGGGTCAGAGTGACCCCGGTCGGTGAGCGGTGCAGCAGGATGGCGCCGAGTTCGGTCTCCAGCTGTTTGATGGCCCGGCTCAGCGGAGGCTGAGTCATCTGCAGTCGCGCGGCGGCCCTGCCGAAGTGGAGTTCTTCGGCGACCGCCACGAAGTAGCCCAGCGTGCGTAGCTCCATCATCAGCGATGATACCCGCACGGTATCGGGGGTGCGGGATCGGTGTTGGACGCCCCGGGGCGTCCCGCGATGGACTGAGGACCTACCGATCTGCCGCTGTACGAACCCGCTGGGCGGGCGAGATGCCGGCAGGTTGCGATCATCGCAATGCTGAGGAGTCGCAATGGCTGAACATGTGATGCCGGAGCCCGTCGTGCACATTGAGGGTGTTCAGGAGCTCGCCCGTGATGTGGTGGTCATCCCCAACCGGCAGGTGCAGCTCGTGCCGAACATCGGCATCATCGGCGGCGGGCATTCCGTTCTCGTGGTCGAGACCGGCATGGGCCCGCGTAACGCCGAGAAAGTGCTGGAGTTCGCGGCCGACTTCGCCAAGGGACGCAAGCTGTACCTGACGACGACGCATTTTCACCCCGAGCACGCCTTCGGGGCGCAGGTCTTCGCCGGCGGAGCGACGTTTCTGGTCAACCGGGAACAGGCCGAGGACCTGAAGGTGAAGGGCCCGGGCTATCTCGAGATGTTCAAGGGACTCGGCGAGCCGGTCGCACGCCAGCTTGAGGGCGTCGAACTGGCGGAGCCCGATGTCGTCTTCGACCAGGAGTACGACCTGGACCTGGGCGGCCGGATGGTGCAGTTGCGGGCCACCGGCCGGGCACACAGCAAGGGCGACCAGGTGGTCAAGGTGCCGGACGCGGACGTCCTGTTCACGGGGGACCTCGCGGAGGCCGGGCAGTTCGCCATCTTCCCCTGGTTCCCGCCGTACGACACCGACGTCTCGGGAACCCGCTGGCTCGCGGTCATGCAGCGGCTGGCAGCCGAGGGCGCGCGGGTCGTGGTGCCCGGCCATGGTGAGGTCGGCGGCCCGCAGTTGCTGGCAGATGTCCGCGATTACCTTGAGCTCCTGCGGGACGAGACGTGGGTCCGCCGCGATTCGGCAGTCAGCGAGCAGACGATCGTCGAAGAGATCTCGGCGCTGATGATCCAGCGGCACCCGGAGTGGGCCGGCCAGGAGTGGATCGAGAAAGGTGTCGGGTGCCTGTGCTCCGAACACCCCGCATGACAAGCCGCCGGCCCATGTCAGCGACGACCAGCGAAGGCTGCCAGATGAACGGGACAAACGACGGTGAGGCCACGCCGCCACCCACCGTGAGCAGGCGCGACCGCGGCATCGCGGCCTACGCCAGGATATTCGCCCTTCCCGAGCAGGAAGTACCCGCGGCCTTCGCCGAACTCGTCGGACCGGAATTCGCCGAGGAGGCACTCCAGGCCGCCGGCGGGGCCGGATGGTGGCACCCGGCGCTTACCGCACGCGACCGCAGCATCGCCATCATCACGGCCCTGGCCTGCCAGGGTGTCGCCGACAAACGCCTGCGCACCCACGTTCGGCTGGGTATGCGACACGGACTTGACCAAGACGCACTCACCGCGCTGGCCGCTCTGCTGGCCGGCTACATCGGATACCCGCGAGCCTCGATCACCATGGAAACCATCAAGGACGAGTACGCGCACACCGACCGTACGGAGCCGTAACCGGCAGCGATCCAACCGGCACGAAGCCGAGCGAGTGGGTGAAGTGGCCCCAGCCGCAGCGATATTGAGATGCGGGCTGGTCGGGGGGTGCCTAGGGTCGACGCCTGTGGAACCACTCAGTGAGAAACAGATCCGCTCATCTTTCGTGAACTGCACCAAGGGCGAGGCGGCGCGGCTGCGGCTGCCGCTCGACTTCGCCGAACTGCCCTGGGAGGACCTGGACTTCTTGGGGTGGGTGGATCCGGGAGCGCCGCTGCGGGCACATCTTGTGCTGTCCCGTGCGCAGGGTCCGCTGGGGATCTCTCTGCGTGTGCCCTCCGTGAGCCGCACCAGTGCGGTGAAGTCCAGTCTGTGCCAGATCTGCCTGACAGGGCACGCTTCCTCCGGGGTTACCTTGCTCGCTGCCCCCTTGGCGGGAGCCCGGGGCCGCGAGGGCAACACGGTCGGTGTCTACGTGTGTGCGGACCTCGCCTGCCCCCTGTATGTGCGTGGCAAGCGGCAGCCGAAGCTACGTCCCGGGCTGTACGAAGAGTCCCTGACCCTGGACGAGCGCCTCGCACGTATGTCGGGCAATCTGGATGCCTTCGCGGGTAAGGTCACCGCGACGTGAGTGCCCGTGCCTGGGGCTCGCCGCGTTGTCGTCGGTCGGCATGGCTCCGCCATGCCTCCCTCCTCCTCGCCTTGCGATCGCACGCACCGCAGTGACATCAGCCGCTCCGCGGCGGGCCGCTCACTCATCCGGCCTGATCCAAACGAAAGACCCTAGCCGTTGAAGTAATCGCCCTCTTCGAGATCCGGGATGAGCGCAGCTTGCACGGGATGCCATCCCAGCTGCTTCTGGGTCAGAGCGCTCGAGGCCGGGGAGTCCAGCGCGACGATGGGGGCGAGCCAGCCGAAGTGGCCGTCTGCCTCCTCGCGGGAAATGGCGGTCACCGGCAGCTTCAATTGCCGGCCGATGACGTCGGCGATGTCGCGGACCGGTACGCCTTCGTCGCCGACCCCGTGCAGTGTTGCGCCCGCAGGCGCTGCTTCCACAGCCAGCCGGAACAGATGCGCGGCATCGAGCCGGTGCACGGCGGCCCAGCGGTTGGACCCATCGCCCACATAGGCCGAGATGCCCTTCTCGCGGGCGATGCTGATGAGCATCGGGACGAAGCCGTGATCACCGGTGTCGTGAACCGACGGCGGGAGCCGCACCACCGAGGCGCGCACACCGCGCCCGGCGAACGAGAGCGCCGTGTCTTCGGAGCCGTTCCGAGCCGCCGTGGGCGCCCCGGGATCAAGCGCGTCCTCTTCCGTACCGAGGCGGCCGGGCCGGAGAAGGGCGGTCCCGGAGGTGATGACGAACGGCCGATCGGATCCGGCGAGCGCCTCGCCCAGCGTCTCGATGGCGCGCCGATCCGTCTGGGCTGCGGCTGCGAAGTCGGAGAAGTCGTGGATGAACGCGGTGTGGATCACCCCGTCCGACGCGGCCGCTCCGCTGCGCACGCTGTCGAGGTCGTCGAGGGCACCACGGTGCACCGCGGCTCCGGCGGCCGTCAGCGACGCGGCGGACTTGTCCGAGCGGGCAAGGCCGACGACCTGATGCCCGGCATCAATGAGTTCGCGGACAATAGCGGAACCGATGAATCCGGTTGCGCCGGTGACGAATACGCGCATGGTGCATCCTTCGACGAGATGGCTCGGTCCGGCCCGATGCGGCACCGGGACGGTGCTGGACTGGTGGCTCCACCTTGTGCGCAGGGAGCGCTCCGAGTCCAAGGCCTGTTCCGTATCAGTCAATACGTTTCAGGCATCACAGCTGGTCACAGTGGCCATCAGGTGCTGCCTGTCAGGCGCGAGAGGATACGATGAAGGCATGCCCCACTCGCCCCCGCCTTCTGTGGACCTCGATCTGCGTCTGGTGCGGTACTTCGCGGTCGTTGCCGAGCACCGGCACTTCGGCCGCGCCGCCGAGGCCCTCCACGTCACCCAGCCGTCCCTGAGCCGTCAGGTCCGCCGCCTTGAAGAGCAGTTGGGCGCGCGCCTGCTGGACCGCACCCCGCAGGGCAGCCGGCTGACCGAGGCCGGGGAGGTCTTCCTGCCCCGCGCCAAGGCGCTGCTGCGCTCAGCCGCGCAGGCTGCGGCCCACGCCCGGGCAGCCGCCGAGCCCAGCCGGATCACCATCGGGTACACCACGGGCCTCATCGTCACCCCGGCGGTGCGTGAGCTGCGCCACCGGCACCCGGACGCCGACGTACAAGCCCTGCACCTGGCCTGGAACGAGCCGCGGGAGGCCCTGCTCGAACACCGCGTGGACGCGGTGGTGACCCGGCTGCCGATCCGGACCGACCAGCTGCACGTGACGATCCTCTACGACGAGCCCCGGGTGCTGGTGGTACCCCTCGGGCACCGTCTGGCCGGCAAGGAGTCCGTCACCCTCGACGACATCCCCGACGAGCCGCTGCTCCGGGTGCCCGACCCGGACTGGAACGCCTTCTGGCGCATCGATCCCCGGCCCGACGGAAGCCGGGCACCCGACGGTCCCCTCATCGAGGATTTCGAGGACAAGTTCGAACTCATCGCTTCCGGGCAGGCCTTGGCCATCACGGCCGACGTCGGCCACAACCGCCTCCGCCCCGACCTCACCGCGATCCCCCTGCACGGCGTCGAGCCGAGCCACGTCGTGCTTGCGACCCGCACCGGCGACCGCAGCCGCCTGGTGGCGGCCTTCCGTAAGTTCGCCCAGGCCCACCTCACCGGTCCCCGGCCGGCCGAACCGGCGAGCGCCCCGCCACCATCTTCGACATCACGCGAGGAGACTGAACGGCGTCACTGAAAGAGGAGGAGAGCAAAGCAGGATTGGCGAGCCCTGAGCAACGGTGACGAATGGGCACCCACCGAGATGCGCGCCGCCGGGTACGACGTCGTGCTCAGAGCCCGCACCCTCCTCCAGCTGTAGCCATCACGGAGAGCGGTCACAACCCGCCAGTTGGCCGGTGTGGCCAATAAGCGTGCTCAGCTCGGTCCATCCGCCAGTCATCACTCATGGCGGTGAACGCTATACACCCCCGATCAACCCGCTGGTGGGAGGCGCAGCTCGATGACGGGCAGGGGCACGTCGGGGCGGGACACGGGAAGGTGGCGGGTGGCCCTGGCAGCCGTCGACCCGGACCACCCCGACGCCCAGCACTGCCAGAGTGTTCGAGGAGTGACCTCGTGACGTCTATTACCACCACAGGCCAACTGGCCTCGCAGGAAGCCGGTTTCGGCCTGTTCGCCCGCTTCCGTCAGCACCTGGCCCCGGCGGAACCGCGGTCCGCGCGGCCGCGGTGACCCCAAACCGAGTCAGCTCAGCGTTGATCACAGACATCCGGTGACAGGGCATCGATGCCGCGGAACCTGCACGCCATCGAGCGGGCTACGAAGTCCGGCGGGCGGCTCAACACGTTCAAGGGATCAATCGGAGCATCTCGGTGAATTTAGTCCTAGGGTGGCGTTGTGAACGGCCACCAGCGAGTGTGGGACGACGAGGGGAGCGCGGCCCGACTCCTCGCGCTGTCGGACGGGGTGTTCGCCATCGCGATGACGCTGCTGGCGCTGGACATCACGCTGCCCGCCGAACTGGACTCCGATGGTTTCAAGCGGGCGCTGAGGGATGTGATGCCCAACTTGTGGGCGTACGCTCTTAGCTTTTTGGTCATCGCGGCGTTCTGGCGGGGCCACCACCAGATGTTCCGGTACGTGCGGGAAGTGGACGGGACGGTCATCAGGCTCGGGCTGCTGAGCCTGGGGCTGGTCGCCCTGATGCCCTTCCCTACCACCCTGCTGGCCGAATACGGGGACCTGCCACAGTCGGTGGCCGTCTACTCCGGCGCCGTCGCGGCCATGGGGGCCACGCAGCTCGCCCTGACGGTCGTACTGTGGAAGCGCCCGTGGCTGGGTAGCGCGACGCTTCCCGATCCCGTCGCGCGCAACGATGTGGCCGATCTGGCGTGGACGGTGCTGATCTTCGCCGTCGCCGTGCCGCTCGCCTTCGTATCCCCGACGGGCGCGAAGCTGTGGTGGGCAGTGCTGATCCCGGTCAAGGCGGTGACGGGCAAGCGGGGCAAGCGCCTGCGCGCGGCCGCCCAACGGGTCGGCGCCTAGGGTCTTTCGTTTGGATCGGGCCGGATGAGTTACGCCCCTGTTTCCCCGCGCCTCGGTACCTCGTTGGGCGGGACGGGTGAGCCAAGGGGGCTTGGCACGGAAGGGGCGGGAGTGCGGCAGGAGTGGGCGCCGGAAGCCGTATCTTCGTCCAGGACGGTCATCGACTTTGTGCGCGAGCGAGAGTACGGGAAACGGGTATCACGGTGGACATCGATCGCTTGGTGGATTTCGCGAAGGCCTACTTCGCGAAGCTCACCCAAGACCCGGTCCTGAAGGTGATCGAGCTACCTGACGGCCTCGGTGTCTGCGTAGCGCACGCAGTACGCGGCGGAGGGAAAATCTATGTCGCCCCGGACGAGTCAGCGCTGTTCGTGGGCTCCGTACTCGATTTCAACGCCGGTCTCGAAGCGTTCCGTGACGGCTTGCGCACTCCCGCCGAGAAGTTCGAGAAATTCGAGCGTGGTTGACGGCGGCTCGGCGGGGCGTGGGTGCCGAACGGCAGAACGAGCCCCGAAGTACGGAGGCGGAGCATGCAGTGAGCGCTGCGGCGGAATTGAATGGGCGCCAGCAGGAGTTGGCCGAACTCGGGCGGCGTTGCCTGGACACCCTGGCGCGGCGGGCCTGGAGTTCGGCACGAGTCGCTTGTGTTCGGCTCGTCGGCGCTGTGGCGGGATCCGCTGATCGACATGTGGCGTACGGGCAGGCGCACACCCCGAGCCGATTTCGCGACAGTAGCCGCTGAGCGCGGGCCGAGGCAGTCGGCCGGACAGAGACCGGCTGGCGCCGGCCGACGCCCGGACTCTCTTTGACCTGTTGAACCTCCCCCGGCAGCCGGCTGGCCGCCGGAGCGAAGGTCCGGGCATACCCCGGGGGAGCACCTACACTCCCGCCATGACGAAACACCCGATACCCGATGGCCTTTAGCCGCGCAGCGCGCCTTCGCCGGCTCGCCCGCACGCTCACCGAACAGTTCAGCCTCGACCACCACAAACACGGGCAGGTCGAAGCCGAGTACTCCGTCCCCACGCGCGAGTGGACGTTCGTGTGGACCGACGGGCCGACCGTCGATCAGGTGCGGGAAGCCTCACGGGAGGCAGAGCCGGAAGCGGCCGAGGGTCTTCGTTACGAGCGCCGGCTTTCGCAGGAGACCGTCGCGCTCGGCGCCATCCGCATGGCCCTCACCCCCGCCACGGCCGCTACTGGTGTCGGCAACGGTTCCCGAATCTGCCCGAGCGCTATCGAGACGCTGTGGCAGAACGTGTCCCGTCCGAGCCCCCGCACAGATCGCGAGCGTGCGCTGGTCTACGCGGTGATTGTCCAGGTGCACAACGACCACCGCCGCAACCAGGCCCATGACTACGAGATCTGTGAACTGCTCGGCGGAACGGGCCTCGCCCCGCTCCTCCGCCGCACCAGTGTGTTGCTGAGCCCCATCGAGATCCTGACGGACCACTACGCCCCATCGCACGCTCACCTGGCCTGGAAGTACCGGCTGACTCCGATGACCGCGCCGGATGCATTCAGAGCGGTCCACGCAGATCCGAAGGCCTCGCCTGAGCTCATCGCCGCGGCCCTCACCCTCGTGCCCGCGCTGACCGGCACGTTCGACACCGCCGCATCCGAGCTCCGAGCTCGTCTTCAGGAACTGAAGGGGACGGCTTGAGGCGTCCCGGGCCAGGCGGCCCACCCCTCATCGAGCAAGCAGTGGGCTGCCACCGGAACTGCCTCTGGCGCCAGTGCCGGAAGTATGCGAAAAGTGTCCAGCCAGAACGCGGTCTGCAAGGCATCCACCGTGAATTCGCGTCCCTTCGCGGTGGCACCGCACACGTCAGCGGCCTCTACTAGCGTCCACGCCCCGCCAGTGTTTCCCGAAGGTCTGAGGAACTCAGGTATCGAGGCCGCTTCACCAGCAAACTCGATAGCACGGTCGACGTTCCCCACGGCGGCCATGACAGCAGCCATTTTCACCAGATCGTCTGCTTGCCAGGCAACAGGAAGTGCGCGGACAGCTTCGTCAGCGTCCGCGGCCAGCTCAACAGCCCTTGGACGGTTACCCGTCGCGGCCAGAACACCGAGTTGATGGACCAGCGCCTTGCTCAGCACGGAAAGGTCGCCGTGGCTACGGGCGATCTCGACGGCTTCGGCAACAAGCTCGACCGCACTCTCGAAGCAGCCCACGTCGGCGATGGCACTGGCGACGAAGCCCCGAATCACGACGCCGGCAGGTGCGGCCAGAGTACGGACCAGCTCGGCAGCACGCTCGCATTGCCCCATCCGGGCGAGAGCCTCCGCTGCGCGGCCCAACGCCCAGTCGTATTCCCTGCCCTCCAGGGTGCGGGCGCTGTTCACAGCTTCGTTGGCGAGCGCTTCGGCATACTCGTGGTGCCCTTTGTGGTGCAGAGCGCACGCGACGTTGGCCAACGCCGGTGAGCGGTCGCGCGGCTGTGTAATGGCGCGGGCGCTTTCGACGGCCGCGGCGGCGAGCTCGTCCCATTGCTCGCACTCCTCCATCAGGCCGAGCACATGAATCAATGCGGCTGACCGCTCTTCCGCGCCGTGGAAGGTGCGCACAAGTTCTCCAGCGCGTCCCTGCTCCCCAGCTCGGGCCAGAGCAACAACGACCCTGGTCAGCAACCATTCCCGAGTAGAGGCCTCGGCTATGGTGCGGGCGCACGTTTCGGCTTCGGCCGCGAGTTCGATCGCGCCCTCGTGATGGCCGACCACAGCCATCGCGTCGGCCACGACACCCAGCACCTGAGTCCGCCACTCTGGATCGTTGACGGCTCGGCCGATTACGGCGGCCTCAGAGGCGAGTTCGGTGGCACGCTCGCGCAGACCGTCCTTGGCCGCGATGCTGGCGACCACAGCCATCGTCCTCGACCGCCGCTCAGGATCGGTCACCGTGCGGGCGATCCTGGCCGCGCGCTCGTGGTGCCCTGCCCTGGCCAGAACATGAGCTACAACCCCCAGGGCCAGCGCCTGGCGTTGGGGGTCGTCGAGAACGCGGGCGGTCTCTGCGGCTTCGGTGGCAAGGATGATGGCGCGCTCGTGCCGGCCTGCCTCGGAGAGGGCTTCAGCAACTAGTGACAGTGCCGGACCTACGGGGTGAGTGGTACGGGCGAGCTCGAGGGCGCGTTCATGCTGTCCCATGCCGCACATGAAACCCGCGATGTCAGCCAGTGCCTTTGCCTGCCATTCGGCGTCGACGATGCTGCGGGCGGTCTCGACGGCAAGATCGTACTGCTCAACCCTGGCCGTAGCACTGGCGATATCGGCCAGCACATCTGACAAACGCTCAGGGTCAGCAAGGGCACGAGCGATCTCGATGGCCTGGAGCGTGATCTCGACAGCTCGCTCCGGATGTCCTGCCTGGGCCATGGCGAGGGCAGCCTTGTGAAGCATGAGGGCGCGAATGTCGATGTTGGGATTGGCGGGAGCCAGGGCAATGATTTCGTTTGCGATCTCAGTGACCTGTTCGTGCCGACCCAGGCCGGCCAGTGTTTCAGCTGCGGCGCTCAGGGCCCAAACCCGCATGTTCTCGCCGTCGACGGTGCGGGATAACTCGGCGACTTCCATGGCGAGCGCTGGAGCGCGTACGTGTTTCCCGGCACTGCTTACGGCGCGGGCGACAGCGATCAGGAAGTTGGCCTGCTGGCTGCTCTCAGCGTGCGCGCGTGCGATCTCGAGGGCCTCAGCAGCGACATCAAGAGCCTGTTCCAGCGCTCCTGCCTCGGCGAGGGCTTCGGCCACCTGCGCCAGCCCCTTGACCCGATCACTCGGCTCGTCAAGAGCGCGCGCGATAGCAACTGCGGGTTCGGCCAATGCTTGCGCAGCGACGTTGCTGCCGAGCCCGACAAGGGAGGTGGATGCACGTACCAGCGTACGCACTCGCTGATGCTGGTCCGGGTGAGCCAGAGCAAGGCTGATGGCGCGATCAGTGTGGTCGAGGAGTGACCACGCGGCGACGAGGTCGGCGGGAACGGTCTTGCTGTGACCGTGCAGGGTGTCGCGGCGGATGGCAAGGACGAGAGCGGTGCTGATGTCCGGGCCGTCGGGGCCTGCCCCAGCGCAGTGAAGGTCGAACGCGCCGGTGATCTCGGTAAGGGCTTCGAGGTCCGAACCGGTGGTGAGCCACAGTCTTTCGTGTCGCGCCGGGTCGGCGGCCAGCGCCACCATTCGTTCCCGATCTCGGGTGGCACGTAGTAACGAGGTGTAGCCGCGCAGCAGATACTCCGGGGTCTCGACCGGCCAGGCGTTGGCCCGGTGGAGATCGGCCCAGGCGTGGAGACGATCGCGGTAGGTGCGAAGTTCGGTGTCGGAGAGCATCTCCATGGCAGTTGCCTGGATCTCTTCGTGGCCAAGTAGGTACACCTTGCCGTCGGGAGCCCAGATCGGGGGGCTGGTGAGGAAGATCCGGCCGGTCGCGCCCGCCAGGGTCCTTCGGACTTTCAGTGGCCGATTGCCTGTGAGGTGAGCGAGGTCCTCGGCGGTCAGTCCGCCGCCGGCTGCCGCGATCAGGCCGAGGAGTTCGCAGGGCAGGCCTCCTGTTTCCAGCATGGCGTCGAGGCTGTTCTCGGCTTCGGCACGGACAGCGGCCGCGTGGGGAGATCGTTCCAGGCGGTGGTTGATCTCGTGGGTGTGCAGCGGGTGGCCGCCAGGAACGTCGTGTGGGACAGGTGGATGCGGGCGACCGGCGACGAGTATGCGGGCGTTGTGCGGGGGCGAGGAGGGCAGGAGAGCAGCGACGCTGTGGCCGTCGCCTGTCCGGGCGACGCCACGGTCTTCGTCAAGGCCGTCGACCACCAGCACGAGACGTTCGCCGTGCGCAGCGCAGCGAGCTGCGGCCCGGTCGAAGGCATGCAGGAGGTGCTCATCACGGGTGTGTTCGCTCGTGGGTGGTTCCTCTTCGCCGAGCAGTGCGTAGAGCTGGCGTTGCACCACTTCGCAGAAGGCGGAACGGTTGTTCTGACCGGCGAGGCGAGCGGTGATGAAGAAGGACACCACCACGACGTTGGGCGGAGGGGCCAGAACAAAATGCGCCATGAGCGCAGTCTTGCCTGCCCACGCCGGGGCCAGCCAACGCCACCACCTGGCATGAGGGCCCTCATCGGCATGGGCGTCCGAAGCCGTACAAAAGGCCGCCATGGCGGCCAACTCCTGTTCGCGGCCCTGGAAGCAGTCGGCCGCCAGTCGGCGGACTTGGTGCAGGTATCCGGAGACAGCGGGGTGTACCGGCGGCAGGATCACGTCGCCGTCGATGACACCTGTGTTGATGAAGGCGCCCGCTCCCTCCGCGTGACCGTCGCCCGTCGCTTTGGCAGTCAGCCGTCCTGGGCCCGCCATGGCTCTCCTTAGCTCCTGTGCTGTTGCCGAAGATCTGCCAAGGGCGGGCTGGGGGTCACTGCGGGGTAATGCCGGTGTTGGCCTGCCCGCCGTCCGATTCCGCGGCCCCGGTTTTCTGCACGTGCACCGTGCTGTCCGAGACGCCACTGTTGGGCAGGACTACGCCGGTGTTGGCGGTCCCTCCACCTCGTACGGTGGCCTTCCCCGTATTCGACGCACGCAAGCGCGAACCGGTGGTGCCGGCCATGACCGCCCACACCGCAACGCCCAACGCCGCGACGCTCAAGAAGGCAGATGCAATTCCGGCGACCTGATCCGCGCGGTCCCAGCTCATGAGGCAAAAGGCCCCTGCCAGCAGCCCTACCCCCACGCCCGACGCAACTATCACGACACGCTGTCCACCCGTCATGCCTTCATCATGGCTGCCGCGGATCGCAGGCGGGGCCTCTTCGTCAACACCGCAGGAGCCGAGAGCCGGCGACGGCCTTCACCTCCTCATCGCCCGCAGCAGGCAGGACAGTTGCGAACAGGTCACCGACTGACCGTGATGCTGCAGGAGTCGGGGTCACGCCCGACTGCGGTCAGAGGTGTGCCTGCCCGCCGGTGACCGGCGGAGCGAGGGCAGCGGATTGACGGGAAGGCCTCGCATCAGGCGGGTGACGCAGGTGGCATAAGCGATGCCGAAGACCAGTGAGGCCAGGAACGCCAGATGCCTGGAGAACCCTTCGATGAGGGGGAAGATCTGCCAGTGGGTCAGGTAGATGTACAGCGAGCTGCTTGCCATGAGGCCGGCCAGCTGGTTGACGCGTTCCCGGCTGGGCAGGGTGGGGACCCACACGAGCAGCGCGAATCCGGCGACAATGATCGCTTCTCGTCCGGGGTCGCCGGGGAAGAAGCCGGGCACTGTGGCCAGCGCCGCGGCGGTGACCAGCAGCCGCCGGCGCGCGGTCCCGGCCTTCGCCGCCGCCCAGCCCAGTGCGAACAGCCAGAAGACGGTTATCGCGTCTGGGATCTGGGTGCGGTCGGGGAGGCCGAGGAGGTCGTAGCGGGGGAGCAGACCCACGGCCGCGATCGTCAGCGGTAGGCCGTACGGGAAGCGGCGCTCCCACCGGTCGGCGAGGGGGAGAGCCAGAACGGCGACGGCGGCGATCAGGATGTAGACCAAGGCCTCGATGAACCAGAAATGCATGCCCGTCTTGCTGTCCTCGGGCCCGAAGACGCTGTCGAGCAGGGCGAGATTGGCCAGCGTGTAGTCGTCATTGAGGAGCAGGACGAAGCTGATCCACGCCATGCTCGGCAGCGCGACGCGGCCGATGCTGACCCAGATGCGGCGGACCCGCTCGCGGCGGTCGGCGGTAGTCAGGTGGAAGCGGGCGAAGTTGTAGCCGGCGAGGGCAAGCAGCAGGTGTGCTCCGCCCTTGATCCCGAAGACCTGGATGTGCGAGCCGATGACGCAGAAGATTGCCACGGCGCGCAGGGCGACGCTGGTCTCCAGGGCGCGTCTGTGCGAGGGGGCCTTCCGCTCGGGCGGCCTGAGCTCGCGGATCGGCGTCGTGTGCCAGGCGGCGGGCAGGTGGCCGAGCCGCTCCTCGAGGTGGAGCGACATCTCGACGTACGAGAGTGAGTCGCCCCCCAGGCTGACGAACGTGCTTGCCTGGGTCACCTCCTGCCGGGGCCGGTCGAGGATCAGCGCGTAGAGAGCGCACAGGTCCTCGGGGTCCATGCCCCCGGCGGGCCCGGGTCCGGGCGCGGCCGCGTCGGCGGGGCGGCCGAGTTCGCGCACCGCTCGGTAGTCGGGTTTGCCGGAGGCCAGGCGGGGCAGCTCGGCCACGATGCGGACCCGGACAGCGCGCGCCGGCAGACCGCACTCGCTCGTCACGAGCTTTTGTATCCGCCCCGCTTCGGATGCGCGAGCACTGGTGGCGGCGACGGCGAGGGCTTCGTCGTCGCCTGCGCACAGCGCGGTGATGCCGTGCCGTGTGAGCATCGCCTCGACCTGGTCGGGGTCGATCCGCAGGCCGAGGATCTTCACGAACCGACTGCGGCGGCCGACTATTTCGTGGAGCCCGTCAGGGGTGAGCCGCGCGATGTCGCCGGTCGCGAGCTCTTTCACTGTCCGGCCCAGTCCGAGGTCCTGTGGCGTGTGGGCGTAGCCGAGCATGACGTTGGGTCCCGCGTACACCAGTTCGCCGGTGTCCTCTTCGGGCCATTCGGGCAGCGGGTGGAGCCGGAAGGACCCGCCGGGGATGGCGACCCCGGCCGCCTCGGGACGGGTCGCGGCGAGTTCGGGGGGCAGATAGGCCATGCGGGCCGTGGCCTCGGTCTGTCCGTACATCACGAACAGTTCCCAGCCGGATGCCCGGCCCAGCGCGGCGTACCGCTGGACGAGCGCGGGTGCGAGCCGCCCACCCGCCTGGGTCACGTACCGCAGGTGAGGCAGCTCCATCGCGTCGAAGCCGACCCGGTCCAGTAGGTCGAAGGTGTACGGGACCCCCGCGAACGTCGTCCCGCGACAGCTTCGGAACAGCTCCCAGAAGCAGGTGTCGGCGACCGACAGGTCGGTGAGGATCACTGTGGCGCCGCGCAGCAGGTGGCTGTGGATGACGGAAAGGCCGTAGCAGTAGTGCATGGGCAGGGTCGTGGCGGCGCGGTCGGTGTCCCTGATTCCCAGGTACTCGGCGATCGACTCCGCGTTGGACTGGAGGTTCTCGTGCGACAGCCGGACGAGCTTGGGCGATCCGGTCGAGCCGGAGGTGCTCAGCAGCAGCGCGAGGTCCGGGTGGAGCACGTGCGCCGATACCGGGCGCCGTTCGTCGAGCACCCACTCCCGGCTGTCGGGGCGTGCCACGACGTCCGGGTCGTACGCGTCGATCAGTGACTGCACGGCGTCGGGGTGGTCGCCCGGGACCAGCAGGAGCGGGTGCCCCGAAGCGAGCGCCGCGAGGTGGACGACGAGGGCGTCGAGGGTGTTGGCACCGACCAGCAGGATCAGACGGCGTTCCCGGCCGAGGCGGCGGGCGGTCGCGTCCACCCGCGCGGCGAGCTCGCGATAGGTCACTGGGCCGTCGGCAGCGATGACCGCCGTGCGGTCGCCGTGGGCCGCGAGAGCGAGTGCGAACGGGACGGATCGGGTGCCTGGGAGCAGGTCGGAGGGGGCTGTCACGAACGCATCTTAGGAAAGGCTTACCTGGCTGGATAGTCACAGAGATGTCACAGCTGGTTCATGGAAGATCCACTGGGGGCCCACTGGAGATCCACAGGAAGTCGCGAGGTAGGGTCGGCTCCGCCGCTGTTCCGGCGCGGTCTTGGCGCGCCCGAACGTTGCGTGCGTCACTCTTGACCTTTAGGTTAGCTTTACCTTAGTTATTGGGCGTTGAAGAATTCTCTCCGCCGCACATGCAGGAAGGCTTCCCATGCGACGCCCCTTGATCCGACGCTTGCCCGCGCTCCTCGCGGCGGCACTCCTCCTCCCCGCTGTCGCCGGCTGTGGCGTCGACGAGGACGATGCCGGGCTCGTGATCTACTCGGGCCGTAACGAGAAGCTGGTCAAGCCGCTCCTGGACGACCTGGAGAAGGCCGTAGGCACCACGGTCGCCGTCCGCTACGGCGAGAGTGCCGAGCTCGCGGCGCAGATTCAGGAGGAGGGCGGCAAGACCAAGGCCGGCCTGTTCTTCTCCCAGGACGCGGGCGCCCTCGGCGCCCTCTCCAGCAAGGGCCTGCTGGCGAAGCTGCCCCAGGCGTCGCTCGACAAGGTCGAACCGGCGTTCCGCGGCGGCGCGGGCGACTGGGTGGGCACCTCCGGACGCGTCCGCGTCCTCGCGTACAACCCCGGCCAGGTGGCCAAGGTGCCGGACACCGTGCACGACCTGGTCAAGCCGGAGTGGAAGGGCAAGATCGGTTACGTCCCGACCAACGCCTCTTTCCAGGCCTTCGTCACCGGCATGCGCGTCCTTGAGGGCGACGACGCCACCCGCGCCTGGCTCAAGGGACTCAAGGCCAACGAGCCGAAGGTGTACGAGAACAACCTCAAGGTGCTGGACGCCGTCGGCAAGGGCGAGGTCTCGCTCGGCCTGGTCAACCACTACTACTGGTACGAGCGGGTCGCCGAGAAGGGTGAGGACAAGGTCGGCGCGAAGATCCACTTCCTGCCGGGCGGCGACCCGGGTGCGCTGGTCAACGCGGCCGGAGTCGGCATCATCAAGGGCAACGACCAGGCACCGGTGGCTCAGAAGGCCGTCGACTTCCTCCTCTCGGCGAAGGCGCAGAAGTACTTCGCCGACGACACCAAGGAATACCCCCTGGCCGCCGACGTGACCAGCACGGTCAAGGACCTGCCGCCGCTGTCGTCCCTCGAAGCCCCCAAGATCGACCTCGGCAGGCTCGAATCTCTTCAGGAGACCCTGAAGATGCTGCAGGACGCCGGGATGGTCTGAGCCGTCATGTACTCCACGGATCCTGTCCCGCGGACGGATCCGGCCGCCCGCCCGACCGGCACCCCGCCGGCCGGGCGGTCGCGCGCCGGGCGCCGCCCGCCTGCCGTCCTGCTGATTCCCGCCGCCGTCGCCGCGGTCTTCGCGCTGCTGCCCCTCGGCTATCTCGCGGTCCGCTCCCTGGAACGCGGTCCCGCCTTCGCCTGGGACGTCATCGCCAACGAGCGCACGGCCCAGCTCCTGGGCCGCAGCCTGGGACTCGCCGCAGTTGTCGTGACCGCCTCCCTGCTGCTGGGCGTCTCACTGGCCTGGCTCACCGTACGGACCGCCCTGCCCGGAGCCCGGGCCTGGTCGGTGCTGGTGACCCTGCCGCTGGCCGTGCCCAGCTACGTCGCCGCGTTCGCCTGGCTCTCCGCCTTCCCGGACCTCGCGGGCTTCACCGGGGCCGCCCTCGCCCTGACCCTGGTGAGCTTCCCGTACGTCTATCTCCCCGTCACGGCCGCGCTGCGCGGCACCGATCCGGCGCAGGAGGAGGTCTCCCGCTCGCTCGGCCACGGACCGCTGCGGACCTTCCTGCGCGTCACAGTGCCGCAGGTGCGCCCCGCGGCCGCCGGGGGCGCCGTACTGGTCGCGCTGTACGTGTTCTCCGACTTCGGCGCCGTCTCCCTGATGCGGTACGACACCTTCACGCGCGGCATCTACACCTCCTACCGGGCCAGCTTCGACCGCACCCCGGCCGCCGCCCTCAGCGTCGTCCTGGTGGCGATGACGATCGTGCTCGTGGCCGTCGAAGCGCGTACCCGTGGCCGGGCCGGCCACGCCAGGACCGGAACCGGCACCGCACGCCCCGCCGTCCCCACGCCGCTGGGCCGGTGGCGGGCGCCCGCGCTGGCCTGGTGCACGGCGGTCACCGCCGCCGCCGTCCTCACCCCGCTGGCCACGCTCGGCTACTGGCTCGCAGTCGGCAACTCCGCCACCTGGGACCCGGCCAGGCTCCTCGAAACCGCCGGAACGACCCTCGGCGTGGCCGCCGCCGGAGCAGCGCTCACCACCCTCCTCGCCCTACCCGTCGGCGTGATCGCCGCCCGCCACCGCGGCCGGACCGCGCACCTGCTGGAGCAGTCCGCCTATGCCGGACACGCCCTGCCCGGCATCACCGTCGCGCTGTCCCTGGTCTTCTTCGCGGTCCGCTACGCCGAACCGCTCTACCAGGAACTCCCGCTGCTGGTCTGCGCGTACGCCGTGCTCTTCCTGCCGGTCGCGGTGGCCGGCACGCGTGCGGCCGTGCTGCAGTCCCCGCCGGTACTGGAGGACGTCGCCCGCTCGCTCGGCCGCTCCCCGCTGAGCGTGCTGCGCGAGGTGACGGTGCCGCTGGCCGCGCCCGGGGTTGCCGCCGGAGCCGCGCTGACCTTCGTGGTCTGCATGAAGGAGCTGCCTGCGACCCTCCTGCTGCGCCCTACCGGCATGGACACCCTGGCCACCCTCCTGTGGACGGAGACCGGAACCGGATCGTTCGCCGCCGCGGCCCCCTACGCCGCGGCGCTGATCCTGCTGGCGGCCATCCCGTCGTACCTCCTCGGAAGGCACCGCGCATGACCGACCTTCAGATCACCGGGCTGACCAAGGTGTACGGCTCCGGCGCCACCGTTCTCGACGGACTCGACCTCACCGTCCCCGCCGGCGCCCTGGTCGCCGTGCTCGGCCCTTCGGGCTGCGGCAAGACCACGCTGCTGCGCATCATCGCCGGTTTCCTGCGCGCCGACTCGGGCACCGTGACCATCGGCGACCGCACCCTCAGCGGCCCCGGCACGCACCTCCCGCCCGAACGGCGCCGCATCGGGATCGTCCCCCAGGAAGGCGCCCTGTTCCCGCACCTCAGCGTGGCACGCAACGTCGCCTTCGGCCTGACCGGCCTCGACCGGGGTACGCGCCGCCTCCGCGTCGAGGAGATGCTGGAGTTGGTCGGCCTCGCGGGCTACGGCGACCGTATGCCGCACGAACTCTCCGGCGGCCAGCAACAGCGCGTCGCCCTCGCCCGCGCCCTGGCCCCACAGCCGCAACTGGTGCTGCTCGACGAGCCGTTCAACGCTCTGGACAGCTCCCTGCGGACCGGCCTGCGGGCCGACGTACGGGCCGCCCTCCAGGCCACCGGAGCCACCGCTGTCCTGGTCACCCACGACCAGCAGGAGGCCCTCTCCACGGCCGACCTCGTCGCCGTCGTACGGAACGGGACCATCGCCCAGTGCGACACGCCGCACGAGGTCTACCGCCGCCCCGCCGACCCCTGGGTGGCTGCCTTCGTCGGTGACGCGGTACTCGTCACCGGCACCGTGGACAAGGGCACCGCAACCACCGCGCTCGGCCGCGTCCCGCTGGCCGACCCGCCGGGCGGCGTACGCGAGGGCATGGTGCTGCTCCGGCCCGAACAGATCCAACTGACCGACACCGCTTCGGCGGAGGCCCGCGGCATGGTGACCGAGGTGCGCTACTACGGCCACGACGCCATGGTCACCGTCGCCTTGGACGAAGTGGACGCACCCATCGACGTCCGGGTTCCGGGCCCGGCACCCGCGTCCCCCGGCGAGCGCATCGGTATCAGGGTCACGGGAGTGGCCACCCTTCACCCCGTCCCCGCGTGACCCGTCGGGATCTTGAGGTCGCATTCCGCGCCGGCTGCGGATCCGGGCCTGGCCAGGGTGCTTGGGATGGTGCGTGGTGAGGGGGACATCGGCGGGCGCGTCGGGGGGTTCACGTCACCGGAACGGCGAAGGGCCCCCGGCCTTGCTACTGCCTTGGTATTGACGGGAGTTGTCGTCCGGTTCCAGAATGACACGTCATTCCGCGGGGAGAGGGGCTGGTTGTGCCGCAGGGTGTGGGGGACAAGCGGGACACGATACTGCGCGCGGCCGGCAAGGTCTTCGCCGAGCGCGGCTACCACGCGACAGGCATCTCCGACATAGCCCGAGAGCTCGGTGCCGGACACGGCACGTTCTACCGGTACTTCAAGAACAAGGAGGACATCGCGCGCAGCGTGGTCGCCCGTGCTCTGGGTCAGGTCATGGACGCCATCGCCGACGAGGACCCCGGCTCCAGCCAGTCGCTCGAGCAGTACCGGGAACAGGTCGGGCGCATCGGCCACAAGCTCTTCGACCTCGTGGTGGCGGAACCGGCGCTGTGCCGCATTCTCTTCTACGACGCCATCGCGATCGACCGCGCCGAGCCGGAGCTCGCCGGCAGGGCCATGGAGGCGGCGGCCGCGTACACCGCCGCCTTCATCCGCAACGGCCAGGACCGCGGCTTTCTCCGGCGTGACCTCGACGCCCATGTCGTCGGCCTCGCCGTGAACGGAATGATCCTGACGGGAGCGGTGCGTCTGCTGCACGCTCAGGACTCTCAAGCCATGCGTGATCCATGGATCCGCACGGTGGAAACGCTCATGTTCGACGGCCTCGGCTCCTCCTGAACCGCAGGCCCGAAAGGACCGCTCGTTTCTTTTGCCTCGAGAACGGAATGACGTGTCATTCCGGAAGGAGAGCATGATGGTCCAGGTCGATGTCTTCTGGTCGTACGGGATAGGGGCGAGTTTCGCGACAGCCGCCGCCCGTCAGCTCACGGCCCGCAACGTCCGTACGGAGCACGGCGGTCGGTGGTCCAATCCGTACCTGATGGGTGCGCTCCTCTACTGCGCGGTCCTGTTCGCACCCAGCGGAGCGTGGCTGCTGTGGGGCTTTCCGGACTGGGAGACGATGCAGGTCGCACGGGGGCACGGGGCGCTGCCCGCGTGGCTCGTCGCGCTGTTCGCGGCGACGAATGTGAGTCAGGGTGTCCTAGGTTTCTGGGTCGCCGAGCGGCTCATCGCCTCCGGCCGGGTGTACGCGGCCTTCCTGCAAGCGGGTATCGGTTACGTCGGCATGTTCTTCATCCTCGTCCACGGCTGGGACGGCCGCGGGTACCAGCGATTCTTCTCTGCCGACCGGGACTCGTTCGCGGCCTGGCCGAGGCAACCGGGCGCGGGGGAGGCGCTCGCGCGCGCGGCCGACTGGCTCACCTCGCCCGTGGCGCTCACGCTGTACGCGATGGGGGTCGTCCTCGTCCCGGCGATGCTGGCGCTGATGGTGTCCTGGATCCGGTCCGGGCAGCGCGAGGCGGGCGAGGCGGCACCGGTCACGAGTCGCCGGCGTATCCTCGCCGCCGTGCTGGGGGCGGTATTCGTGGTGGCACTCGGCACGGCCGTGGCGGCCTCGGTCGCGGTGCACCTGCTGGGCTGGTGGCTCGGCGTCCCGGCTGCCGCCCTCCTCGCCGCGCTCTTGGTCGTACGGCGCGGAGGCGCGGCGGACCGGGCCTTCGCGGTGCTCGCGCTGCCGGACCGGCGTGGCGGCCGTGGACGGACCGCAGGGCTCCTGGGAGTCCGGTGAGGAACTCGTCGAGGCGCCGGCAGGGGTTGAGACGCGCGAATTTCCCGTTGACTGCGAAGCCTCACTCATCGTCAGGCAACGTATCCACGGCCGCTCTCGTCGACTCTCTGGATGAGAAGCAGGTGACCCTGTCGCCTGGCACGGTCCTGGTCAGCAGGCTGCGCGCGGCCGCATGAGCTCTGGTCGGCAGGACCACCGACCGAACCCAAGGGGATGGCGCAACGCTCGCCGCCGGCGTCGGACCGCCAGACCGGTTGCTCGGCATGTCGCCCCTGCGCAAGTGCGCGGCCCGTAGGGCGCCTCGTGCCGACGTCTCAGATAGGGTGATTCAGTCGGAATTGCGCCCCCCGGGGTTAGGTCGATGCGTTGGACATTCACCAGTCGACGAGCGAGGTGCCGGACCAGCCCTTGGCGGCTGTCGGGTACGCGGGAGTGCTCCGCGAACTGCTTCCGATCGCGCTGTGGAGGGAGGACGCGGAAGGGCGCGTCGTGGAGTGGTCGCTCGCCGCCCAGGACCTGCTCGGTCACCGCCCCGAGGACCTCCTGGGCCGCCCTGCCTCACCGGTATTGGTCCCCGAGGCCAACCGGGAACTGGCCGATCAGCTGACGCGGCGGGTCCAGGCCGGCGAGACCGTGGTCGGGACCCTGCCGGTGCGGCATCGCGACGGACACCAGGTGACGATGGAGATGTGGATCGTCCCCGCCGCCGACCCGCAGGGCAGGCAGGGCGCGATGCTGATCGCCGTGGAGACCTCGGCGGTCCTGCGCATGCGGGACTCGCTGGCGGCCCTCCAGAGCCTCTTCACCCAGTCCCCCATCGGCCTGGCCACCCTCGGCCCTGACCTGAGGTTCCTGCGGGTCAACGACGCTCTGGCCCGGATGAACGGCGTCTCGGCGGCCGAGCACCTGGGCAAACGGCTGACGGAGGTGGTCCCCGGCGTCAACGCCACGGCGCTTGAGGCGATGATGCAGCAGGTCCTGGACCGCGGTGCACCGGTCGTCGACGCGCGCCGCACCGGCCGGACCCCGGCCGACCCCGATCATGACCGGACCTGGTCCTGCTCGTACGCCCCGCTGCTGGACGGCGCCGGCCGCCGGCTGGGCCTGATCGCCTCCCTCATCGACATCACCGAAGGCCAGCGGGCGCTCATCGAGGCCGACCGGGCCCGTCGGCGCTTCGCCCTGCTCGCGGAGGCGGGCGCCCGTATCGGCACCACCCTGGACCTGCTGAAGACCGCCGAGGAAGTGGTGCAGGTGCTGGTGCCGCAGCTCGCCGACTCGGCCGACGTACACCTGCTGGAATCGGTCCTCGATCCGGACGAGGCCGCCGGGTCGGGGTCCACCCAGGGCGTGCTGCGCCGGCTGGCGGTCGCCTTCCCCGACCCGAACGCCCCCACATCGAAACTGGCGGCCGGCCAGACCATGCAGATTCCGCCCGGCACCGTGTACGAGCGGGTCATCGCCGACGGCCGGCCCATGAACCTGTACAGGTCCGACGTACCGGCGCTGGTCAGCGACCCACGCGCCGAGGCGCTCCGTACGTACCTGGCCAGTCTGGGCTCGGCGCGACTGGTCCCGCTGGTCGCCCGCGGCAAGGTGCTCGGCGCGGTCACGGTGACCCGGCTCAACAGCCGCGAGCGGTTCGACGAGCAGGACTGCGTTCTCGTCGACGAGGTGGTCGCGCGCGCGGCGCTGAACATCGACAACGCGCGCATGTACACCACCCAGCGGGAGGCGGCCCTCACTCTGCAGCGGAGCCTGACGAACAGCGCGCTGCCCGATGTCACCGGCCTCGAACTTACCGGGCGTTATCTCCCCGCCAGCGACCACGACGTCGGCGGCGACTGGTTCGACGTCATCACCTTGCCCGGTGACCGGACGGGACTCGTCATCGGGGACGTCATGGGCCACGGGATCCACGCGGCGGCCGTCATGGGGCAACTGCGCACAGCGGTGCGTACGCTGGCACGCCTGGACATTCCCCCCGCGCAGATGCTCCGCTCCCTCGACGCAGTCGTCTCCGACCTGGGGGAGGACGAAATGGCGACCTGCGTCTACGCCGTGCACGACCCGGCATCCGGTGGATGCGTGATCGCGAGGGCCGGTCACCCTCCGCCGGCCGTGGCCACGCCTGGCGAGGCGATCACGTTCCTCGACGGCCCGCCGGGTACGCCTCTGGGCACAGGAAGGCAGGACTTCCTCACCGAACAGGTGCCGCTGCCCGCGGGCAGCCTGCTGGTCCTGTACACCGACGGTCTCATCGAAGCCCGTGACAGGGACCTCGACCAGGGCATGGACCAGCTCGCGCAGGCGCTGCGGAACCTTGACCAGCCGCTGGAAGAGCTCTGTGACGGGGTCCTGGAACGGCTGCTGCCCCGTCCCGGGCAGGACGACGTGGCGGTGCTCCTGGCCCGCACCCTGCGGACGTGACGCTCGCCTGCGCTCGAGGCCGTCAGATCGCGTCGGCGTCGAGGAAGTCCGGGAGCTGATTCTCCGGGCCCTCCGAGGAGCCCGGCAGCGGCTGCTCGGCCCAGATGACCTTGCCCTCGGGGGTGTAGCGGGTACCCCACCGCCGGCTGAGCTGCGCCACCAGGAAGAGCCCACGCCCGCCCTCGTCCGTGGTGGCGGCGTAGCGGAGATGGGGTGAGGTGCTGCTCCCGTCGGACACCTCGCAGGTCAGCGTGCGGTCGCGCAGCAGCCTTACGCGGACCGGAGCGGAGCCGTAGCGGATCGCGTTGGTGATCAACTCGCTGAGCACCAGCTCCGTGCCGAAAGCGAGATCAGACAGACCCCATTCATCCAGCTTCTCCACGACGACGGCTCGCATGGCGCCGACCGCGCTCGGCTCGAACGGCACAGCCCACTCGATGACGTGATCGGCGTCGAGGGTCCGGGTCTGCGCGATGAGCAGAGCCACGTCGTCGCGCGGACGAGCCGGCAGGAGCGCGTCGAGGACCGCGCGGCAGCTCTCCTCCGGGCGCCGTCCTGGATGGCTCAGGGCCGCGCGCAGCAGTTCCAGCCCCTCGTCGATGTCGCGGGTGCGGTCCTCGATCAGCCCGTCCGTGTAGAACACGAGCTGGCTGCCCTCGCTCAGGTTCAGCTCCGCGGTCTCGAACGGCATCCCGCCCAGCCCCAGCGGGGGTCCGGCCGGCACCTGGGGGATGTCCACCGTGCCGTCGGGACGGACCACCAGGGGCGGCGGGTGTCCCGCCCGTCCCACGGCACAGTGCTGGGAGACCGGGTCGTAGACGGCGTACAGGCAAGTGGCGCCCAGCATGCCGCCGTCGCCCACATCCCCGTCGCGGTCGATGCGCTGGACGAGTTCGTCGAGGCGGGCGAGCAGCTCGTCGGGCGGCAGGTCGAGGGACGAGAAGTTGTGCACAGCCGTCCGCAGCCGGCCCATGGTGGCCGCAGCGTGCAGCCCATGGCCGACCACATCGCCGACGACGAGCGCGACGCGGCTGCCCGGCAGCGGGATCACGTCGAACCAGTCGCCGCCCACCCCGGACTGCGCGGGCTGGTAGTAGTGCGCCACGTCCACGGCGCTCTGGTCGGGCAGGGCCTGCGGCAACAGGCTGCGCTGGAGCGTCACGGCCATGGCGTGCTCACGGGTGTACCGGCGGGCGTTGTCGATGCTGACCGCGGCCCGGGCGACCAGCTCCTCGGCCAAGGACAGATCGTCGTCGTCAAAGGGCTCCGGCTTCTGCGAGCGCCAGAAGTTGACCACTCCGAGCACGACGCCCCGCGCTTTGAGGGGGGCGGTGATGAGGGAGTGGATGCCGTAGTCGATCACGCTCTGCGTCCGCGGCGGGTCCTGGGCCAACCAGCCGGGCGCGTCGGCCAGGTTGGGTACCAGTTCTGCCTGGCCGGTGCCCAAGCCGCGCGCCTGCGGTGTGGACGGGAGAAAGTCGATCAGCTTGCCGCGCGGGTAGAGCGGCTGGTCGTCACTGATGCCGCTCACCGCGGTACGGCGCATGTCGGCGCTCGTGCCGGTCGGCTCGTCGCCGTGGAGCACGGGGTCCGCCAGATCGACGGTCACGTAGTCCGCGAACCGGGGTACGGCGACGTCAGCCAGCTCTTCGGCGGTCCGCTCCACGTCGAGACTGGTCCCGATGCCGATACCGGCGTCGTACAGCAGTTTCAGCCGCCTGCGAGCCGCTTCCGCCCGGCCGGTGAGGATGCGCATCTCGGTGGAGTCGCGAATGGTGACCACGGCCCCCTCCGGCTGGCCGCGGGGCATCGTCGGCCGCTGGTTCACCACCAGCAGCCGGTCCCCGGCCGCGAGGACCTCGTCCGTGGCCACCCGACCGGACAGCAGGAGTCCGGCCACGCGCTTGTCGAGGTCGGGCAGGCGCCTGATGTCGCGTCCCTCCGCGTCGGCCGGCAGTGCCAGCAGCCGTCTGGCCTCGTCGTTCGCGAGCACCAGCCGCCCGTCCGCATCGGTGATCAGGACGCCCTCGCGGACGGCGTGCAGGACCGCGTCGTGGTGTTCGTACATCCGGGTCATCTCCAGCGGCCCGAGCCCGTGGGTCTGTCGCTGCAGCCGTCTGGTGATCAGCGCAGTGCCGACGGTGGCCAGGCCCAGGCCGGCCGCGCTGACCCCGAGGATGACGGGGAGCTGCCGGTCGACCACGCCGGTCACGTTCTCCACTGTGAGACCGGCCGACACCAGCGCCACGACCTTGCCGTCGGCGGAGGTCACCGGGACCACGGCCTGGATCTCCTGGCCGAGAGGCCCTCGCACGCTCTCGGTGTGCACCCGGCCTGCCAGGGAGGGCTCGATCGTGCCCACGAATCGCTTGCCGATACGCTCGGGCTGGGGGTGCGTGTAGCGGATTCCGCCGGTGTCCATCACTACGATGAAGTCGACGCCCGCGCGTTTGCGCATCTCTTCTGTGAGCGGCTGGAGGACCTTGGACGGGTCCGGGGCCTTCAGCGCCTCACGGAGCCCGAGTGAGTGGGCGAATGTCTCGGCGACCCCCACCGACAGGCGGCGGGCCTCCCGATCGACGTCGTTCCGCGACTGGAGCACCAGCGCCAGTACGGCGCCGGCGGTGAGCAGCACTACGACCGCCGCCTGGAGTATGAACACCTGTCCGGCGACGGTTCGCGGGTGCTTCCCGGTCAGCGACAGCACCAAGGTTCCCGACACGGGTTGCAGGGATCGATCACGTTGTCATTTGTAACACCGCGGAGCCTTCGAGGAACGGGCTCGAACCCGGCGGACCGGCCCGCACGACCTGCCGACGCCGGTCGAGTGGGCGTCCAGCGCGGGCACCACGCGGTCGAGCTGTGTGCCAATGAACTCGCCGGTCCCGGGCCGGACGGGACTCGGCCCCCACGGCCCGGAGCGAGTGGGTCTGCCCTGCTACAGGGGGCATCGGGTCTGTGTCGCAGTCCGGCCGGTGTTCACCGTCGGTCGCCGGCCGGCCGGCGACCGGGTGAGACTTGCCCAGTGTGCGGATCGGGCGTTTGCGGGTGTCGCTGCACAGGCCTCGGTTTCATCGGCGCGGGCCGGCGTAGAGGGGGCGTCGTCGAAGACGTCCCGGGGGGCGCCACAGTGTCGCGGGACCCATCTCCGCAGCGGCGGCCTCCCGCGACGATCGCAGGCTGCCGGACTCGTTCGGACCTCAGTCGCCGGGGCGATCGGAGCGCCTGCGTACGCGCACACACCTATAGGGCCTCTCGTTCGGATCGTGCCGGGCTCGCGTGCCCTGGCACGCACGCTCGCCGCGTTGTCGTCCCCCTGGGGGCCTGGGTTCGCGACGGCACAGGGCCCGGCCAGCCCCCGCCGAGTGCCCGGCGGGCCCGGCTCAGGCCGTCAGGTGGGCCAGCACCGAGCGCATCGCGCGGTGCACGGCCTCGCGCGACTCGTCGGTCGGGTCGAGGGTCTCGAAGCCGTGGTGGCCGTGCGGCACGTCGACCACCTCGACGTCCGCCCCGCAGTCCTTGGCCGCGGCCAGGAACTCCTCGACGGTGGCGGCGATCTCGGGCATCTCGAGCCCCGCCCGGGTGAGCACTACGGGCAGGGCGCCCGCGTCCGCGACCGCGTCCGCCGGGTGGAACCGGCCGGTCGGCCCCCAGTTCGGCAGCGGCGCCAGGATCGGGTAGCTGGCCGCCAGGCAGCGCAGCCACGCCGGGGGCGCCCCCAGCCAGTCCGCCGAGATCAGACCGCCGCCCGAGAAGAACCACAGCGCGACCCGGTCCGCGTCCACCCGCGGATCGGCCCGGACCAGCTCCACCGCGGCGGCCACGTCTGCGGCGGCGCGCTCGTAGTCGGCCACGTCGTGCAGGCGGTGGTCGAGTGTCACGCCCACCACCCCCTGCCCGGCCGCGTACCGGGCGTACCCCATCAGGGTCGGCCAGTCCCGCGGGGTCGGCCGGGCCTCGGCGGGCACCGGGCCGCCGTGCACGAACACCACCGCCGGCCGCGGCTCCTCGGCGTGGGGCAGGTACAGGTCGACGTTCCCTGTCCGCTCGCGGGGGAGTTCGGGCACGTCCAGCAGGAACGACCGCAGGTGCGCGGGCGGCTCCGCGGCGTCCGCCGGCTCCAGCCGGTGCCCCTCGTCGGCCGCGGCCCGCAGCAGGACCTCCGCCAGCTCGGCCGGGCAGGACAGCATGGGCCAGTGCCCGGTGGGGAGTTCGAAGAACCTCACCCGGGGATCGGTCAGGGCCTGCAGGCCGGGGTCGCCGAAGCCCACCAGCATCTGGACCATCTCGATGCTTGCGCCGTTGCCGGTGCACAGCACCCCGGTGGTGGGCACCGCGGCCACCGCGCCCGTCAGCCGCAGCGGCTGGAGCAGAGTGCCCAGCGGCTGCGGCGCGGCGAGGGCGGTGAGCCGGTCCAGCGCCGCGTCGGGGACGCCCGCGGTGCTGCCCCAGCGCTGCCACTCGTCGCGGGCCGGGGGCGGCAGCTCCCTGTCAGCCCCCTCCGCCGCGCCCGATCCGCCCGCCCCGGCGTGCTCGGCCAACTGCCCGCGCAGGGACTGGTCGGGCACCGCGGCCAGGGCCGGGACGCCGTCCTGCGGCATCCCCGCGTCCAGGTAGACGATCCGGGCGATGCGCTCCGCCCGCCGGTCGGCGGCGCCCAGCACCGGGTGGATGCCGTAGTCGTGGCCGACCAGCACGATCTCCCGGCCGGCCGCCGCGCCGACCGAGTCGATCACCGCGAGCACGTCCGCGATGTGCGTCTCCAGGTCGATGCGGCCCCCCGCGGTACCGCGGGGCCCGCCGAGTCCGGTGAGGGCCACCGCGTGCACCTCGTCGCCCGCCGCCGCCAGTCGTGCGGCCGCGTCCTCCCACACGTGTGCGCCGGTGAACACGCCCGACACCATGATGAATGCGGTCATGGCCCTCTCCTCAGTACGCCGTCGTCCGCGGACCGGCCCGATACCCGGCCGCGCTCGCCGGTACGGTAGGAACTCCCCCTGAGGGAGGTTCAAGTGTTCACGTCACACGACGGCCTGTGCAGCATCGGCGAACTCGCCGAGCACGCGGGTGTCACCGTCAAGACCGTCCGCTTCTACTCCGACCGCGGCCTGCTGCCGGAGGCCTCCCGCAGCGCCGGCGGGCACCGCCGGTACGGCCCCGGCGCGCTCGACCGGCTGCGCCTGATCCGCTCCCTGCGCACCCTCGACCTGCCGGTCCCCGAGGTGCACCGCATCCTCGACGAGGAGGACGAGGCGGGCAGCGTACTGGAGGACGCCGTCGCCGGGCAGCTGCGCGAACTCGGCTCCCAGCTCAAGGCCCTGCGCTGGCGGGAGGCGGGGCTGCGGCTGGTGCAGGACTGCCCGCCCGGGGAGCGGGCCGACCGGCTGCGCCTGATCGGCGCGGTGACCGCCCCGCCGAGCACGGACCCGCTGGTCCGGTTCTGGCGCGGCTGGCTGCCGCCGCGGATGCCGGCCCGGTCGACCGCCGCGGTCCTGGAGGTGGCGGTCCCGCAGCCGCCCGGCGACCCGGACCCGGCCCAGGTGCTCGCATTCGCCCGGCTGTACGCCTTCGTGACCCGCCCGTGCACGGGCGCCGAGCAGTGCCAGCCCGAGGCGCACAGGGCCACGGGGGCCCGCGGGTCGGGCGTGCTGTACGCGGGCCTGGCCGAGGCGTACGAGCTGGCGGGCGGGCAGCTGCGCCGGGACCGGGGACCGTACGCGGGCGAGGCGCTGGACAGCTTCGTGGCTGCGTACGCGAGCGCGTACGGCACCCGAGACACCCCGGACTTCCGCCGTCTGCTGGCCGGGCAGCTCGCGGCCGACCCGCGGATCGACCGGTACTGGGAGCTGGTGGCCGAGGTGATCACCCCGCCGGGTGGGCGGCCGGAGCCGACCCCCGGGTCCGCGCACGACTGGCTGCTGGCGGCACTGGACGCGGAAACGGCCGCCGCGGCGGCCTGAGCCCGTCATGCGGTTATAGCCGCTTTGAGGAGACGCGTTCGGGCTCACCGAAGTCCGGGTCGCCGGGAGCGCCGTAGAAGCGGGCGTCCCAGGCGGTCAGTTGCCGTGGAGCCGGGCGAACTCGGCGCCCAGCACACGCGATCACCCTCACGCGTGGCCGACGCCTACCGCCTCGCCCAGTCCAAGTCCCAGGCCGAGTCGGCGGATACCGGATGACCAGCCCTCCCGTCCGACGATTAGCGGGCCAAGCGGCCACAGAGTCCGTATCTTTGCGCCATGGGGGATGAGGAAGAGCCGGCACTCTTTGTGAACCGCTGGGGCGACACATCGGATCCGGATCCTCGGGGACGGGGGTCCTACCGGGACATCTGTTCGTGCTTCGATCAGTACAAGGCGCATCCGCGCGCCCGCGTCGGTTTCCACACCGAGCCTCAGGACACCTCCTCCGCGGGCTGGCAGCATCTGCTCGCGCTGATCGAGGAGGCGGCCGCTGACGGCCGGGAAGAGTTCCGTCCGCTGGTCGAACTCAGCCCGCGGGAACGGCGACAGATCGTCACCCTGCCGCCGTCCATCTCCAAGCTGACAGCGGTCAGGCACTTCGTGCTCTACGGCAGCAACCTGGTCCGCGTCCCGCCCGAGATCGGAGCCATGACCAGCCTGGAGGAGTTCACCCCCTACACGTCGCACCGCCTGCACTGGTTCCCCTACGAGATCACCAGATGCTCACGGCTGATCCGCAGCACGGTCAGCACACGGTCGTTGTTCGGCAACTTCAAGCTGCGTCCGCCCTTCCCCCGGCTCCAGCCGCCTCAAGACTCCGCCGCGGAACTCGATCTGACCGGCCTGAACCCCCGCCACTGGGGAGCGACAGCCATCCACACATGCAGTGTCTGCGACCAGCCGATGGAACAGCGTGGGCTCCACCAGGCCTGGATCTCCTTGCGCGTGGCCACCGACATCCTGCCCCTCTTGGCCAGCGCCTGTTCCTCAGCATGCGTGGCAGCCCTTCCCGGCGGCGCACAGGACCACATTCCATCGCCGCACCAAGGCGGCCGAGTCGACCAGCCCGCGCCTGATTGGGACTGAGCGAACGATCAGCGCCCTCAAAGCTTTCGGGCCGTGGCAACCCGGTGCGACAAGCGTGCCTACGTGTTCCATGGCAGACCGAGGCGACCTGCGAGGAGGTCCCAACCGGCTGCAGCAGCTGCCCCGCTGCTGGAGCACCTCGTCACTGCCGGCTGCCTCGGCCCTAAGACCGGCCGCGGCTTCCGCGACTGCGGCTGAGCTGTGTCAGTCCAGGCAGAACTCGTTGCCCTCGGGGTCGGTCATCACGATGAAGCCGGCGCTCATCGGGGGAGCGGGCTCGTAGCGACGTACCCGCGTCGCTCCCAGCGCGAGGAGTCGGTCGCACTCGACCTCCAGTGCCGCCATCCGCTCCTCTCCCCGCAGTCCGGGAGCCGCACGGACGTCGAGGTGGACGCGGTTCTTGGTGACCTTGTCCTCCGGCACCTGCTGGAAGAACAGCCGTGGGCCGTGCCTGTCCGGGTCCTCGATGGCCGATCTCGTGTTGCGCTGCTCCTCCGGTACGCCGACCCGCGCGAGGAAGTCGTCCCACGCGGCCAGCGGGTCGGCGTCCTCGGGCAGGTCGACTCCGGGCGGGCCTGGGTGGACGTAGCCAAGTACGTCGCGCCAGAAGGACGAAAGCGCCCGCGGGTCGTGGGCGTCGAAGGTGACCTGGACGTGGCGGCTCATCGGGTTGCTCCGTTCGTAGCGGGTTTCGTGTGGACCCGGAGCCCGGCGTCGCCGAGGCCGGGCACCCCGGCCGGCCAGACGTCGAGCTGGGCCTCGAGCTGGTCGAGCGCGGTGGCCGCGCTGTCGGCGTACTGCCAGGTCTCGTACGACGCCGTCGGCGCGCCGAAGTGCGCCGCGTTGCGCGCGGCGAGCACGCCGACGATGACGTGACCGAGTCGCCAGGCGATCGTGGTGAGGGCCGCGGGGACTGGCTCGGGGAAGGCGTAGTCCATCGTGAAGTCCCCGGCACCGAACTGCACGGGCGCCGTCGAGCTGCCGCGCGGCCGCACGCTCCGGGCGTCCGGCACCGGCGACCAGAAGTACTCGTCGTCTGTGAGGCCGTCGAGCCGGGCTCGGAGCTGATGGCTCCCGTGGAACTCCCACTGCTCGCGCAGCGTCCGGTTCCAGTCGAGTTCGTCTGCATCCATGGAGCAACCCTGACACCTCTAGCGGACAGGATCGGTCCGCATCTCTGACAGTGTGGGCGACATGGACGCGGCAAGCGGTGACGAGCGGGGGTACGACGGAGCCCGGCCGCCGGGCCCTGTAGGCGGCCTTCGTCTGATCCTGTGCTCCGTCACAGAGGCATAGGAACAGCGCGCCGGCCGTGGTCGTAGGCCACCCCTATTGCGGTTGCCCGCAAATCCCCCGGTCCCGGCGACCCTTGAGCGTGTGTTATCGAAATCTGAGCGACGAAATCGCTGCTTACAGCATCCGTACCTCGGCCTCGGGGAGCTTTGCCCACCAGTGGTGGTAACGGCTGTAGACCGCCGCCTCGCGGTCGCTGAGGAGGGCCGTCAGGGACTGGGCCTCCGCGGCGAGTCCGTCCCAGGTGGCGGATGACAGAGGGTGAAAGGCCGTGGCCTCGATGCCGCCGTCCGCCGGGCGCCACACACCGGCGACATGGCCGTCCACCAGCAGGGTGGGCAGTACGTCGCCGTTGCGCCGGATCACCAGAGGGCGGTAGGCCGGGGGTATCACCCGGCTGCGGTCGGCGTAGGCCAGCAGAATGCTGTCCCACATGGCCATGAGCCGGGGCGGGGCGGGGGTTTCGGCGGGCGGCCGGAAGGCGCCCGGAAGGTCGAACAGCGCGCCGCCGTCCGGCCCCTGGAGCTGCTCGACGGCACTGTCCAGAGCGCGGAGCGCCGCGCGGACGGGTGCCCGCTGCACCATGGCGAACTGCGCCACGTCCGCGACCGACGCGGGCCCGAACCCCGCCAGATAGCGCAGGATCAGGGTCCGCAGCGCCTGAGGCTCCACCGCCCGGTCCGCGGGCACGGGCCCGGTTCCGGCCGCGACGAAGGACGGCCGGTGGCCGAATGACCAGGGCGCATCCGTCGGGGCGTGGTGCAGCGGCGCGTACGCCTTCAGCCCCCACCACGCCGCGTCCTTCTTCTCGGCGCCGAGCCGCTCCTCGGCCCACGCCTGCATCTCTGCCGAGGTCCGCGTCCGACGGGCGAAGGCCAGCAGCTCCGGCACTAGTTCGTCAGCGTCCGAGGGGGTCAGCCCCGAGACGGCGAAGCGGTGGCCGAGCCGGGAGGCGTACAGCGTGGGCTGCATCGCCGCACGGAAGACCGGGTAGTCCTCAGCGTGCACGGCGTGCAGGGTGATCCGCATCAGGGTCGCCTTGACCACCGATCGCCCGGTGAAGGCGGCGTCGAGCTCGGCCGGAGCGAAACCGGTGAGCCGGTTCCACAGGGCGAGGTACGGCGAGGCCGGGTGCTGCGCCTGGAGCGCGACCACGCGCCGCACCCCATCGGGCACGGTCAGCGGCTCACGTTCCAGCAGCAGCTGGCGGCTGAGGGTCGCCCGGTTGAGTTCGCGCGCGGTGATCATCACAGCCCAGGATTCTGCCCTGTCCCGCACCCGTCAGCGCCTCGCTCCGACCGACCGGCGGGGTCCAGATTCTGCGTTCTACCGACCACATCGAGCCTGTCCGGGGCCGCTGTTCCTGGTCATCCACAAAGTCAACCGGGTTCGCTACCTGCGGCATGCCGCCTATGTCGGCGAGGGAGAGTTGTCCGTCCCCGGACGCTGCGTGACGGCCGGTGAAAACCCGCTGCCGACACGGGAGCGGGACTGCGACACTGCGCGGGTGACCACCCAGCAGCACGACCACGCACACGGCGACGGTTAGCGCGGCGCGGTGATGTCGGCCTTGAAGGGGCTGCCGTGGCCGGGCACGATCAGGTCCGCGGCGGCCAGCACGCGGAGCCGGGAGGCGCGCAGTACCTCGCGGTCCGGGGCTACGGGGTCGTCCGCGGGGCCGTCCGAGTGCCACCACAGGTCGCCGGCGAACGCCACCACGCCCGTGTCCGTGCCGGCCAGCAGGGTGATGTCCTCGAGGCTGTGTCCCGGTGTGCGGATCAGCCGCAGCGACGGGGTTAGTTCGTAGCCCTCCGCGTCCCGGTTCCTCCACTGGTCGCCCAGGTACTCCACCTTGTGGTCGTGGACCCTGGCCCGTCCGAACAGGCCCACGTTCATGTTGTTGTCCGGGTGGTGGTGGCTGAGCACCACGTCGGTGATGTCGTCGGGGCCGAGCCCCAACTCCAGGAGCGGGCCGAGGATGTGGTCGCGGCTCGCCACCATGCCCGGGTCGAAGATCACATGCCGGTCGCCGTCGGTGACGTAGGAGACGGTGGCGGCGACTCCGGGACCGGTGGAGCCGACGTAGCCGGTGGTGAGGATCGTGTACACGGCGCTGCGGCCGAGCGGTGCGTCTGTCATGTCCCCCATCGTTCCGGGCAGGCCGGACCGCTGACGAGTGGCACTGCTGCCCCTCATCGCAGGATTCGTGCCACGCGTGCCACACTGCTCCCGTGCCGCCTTTCGTGACCGTTGCCGCGTACGTTCCCCCTGGTGTCGGCATGCTCGCCGTCGGCATCGTCGCCGAGGTGTTCGGCCCTCACGGGGAGGGGCTGCCCGGCTTCGACTTCGTGCTGTGCACCGACCGGCCCGGTCCGGTCCCTACCGACCTCGGCGTGCCGCTCATGGTCGCGGACGGCCTGGACCGGCTGGCGGCCGCTGATCTGGTGATCGCATTGCCATGGGCCGGCTTCCGTACGCCACCCGGTCCCGCTGTGCTTGACGCGCTTTCGGCCGCAAACGAGAGCGGCTCACTGGTCGCGGCCCACTGTGTCGGCACGTTCGCGCTCGCCGCCGCCGGGCTGCTCGACGGCCGACGGGCCACCACGCACTGGCGGTTCGCCGAACTGCTGGCCCACCGCCACCCGGACGTCGTTGTGGACCCCGACGCCCTGTACATCGACGAAGGGCGGATCACCACGGGTGCGGGAGCCGCCGCGGGCTTCGATCTGTGCCTGCATTTGCTGAGGCGGGAGTACGGGGCCGCGATGGCCAACGCCGTCGCCCGCGACATGGTGCTGCCCTCCCACCGGGACGGCGGTCAGGCCCAGTATCTGACCTCACCCGTCCCTGAGGACTGCCAGGACGAGCGTCTCGCCGAGGTGCTCGCCTGGGCCCGCGAACACCTCCACGAATCGCTTCCCGTCGCGGAACTGGCCCGACGCGCCGTGATGAGCAAACGGTCCTTCGCCCGCCGCTTCGCCGCCGCGACCGGCACCACCCCGCACGCCTGGCTCCGGAGCCTGCGACTGAGCAGCGCCGAGGAACTCCTGGAAACCACGGACCTTTCGATCGAGGAGATCGCCCACCGGGTCGGATACGGAAGCGCGGCCGTCCTGCGCGAACAGTTCGTGCGCCGCCGGGGTGTGCCGCCCCGTTCCTACCGCCGCTCCTTCACCAACGCGCCGTAGCCAGCCGGGCGAGCAGACGCCGTTCTGAGCAGGCCGCTCTCCCACAGGCACCTGGCTGCGAGGTGAGCTGCGGATCCCTGTCCAGTCAATCTTCGCCGTCACGAACTGCCCGGTCGTCGGACTGGGGATGCTGACGCCTCTCTCCTTGTCCCTGTTGAGTCGGCGACGGGTGAGAGGTCCACTCCTGCCGCGAGCGCTACCCCGAACCGGTCGGCCGCCGAGGCGCGCATGGGTAGCTGGGCAGGCCTCTTTCCTAGCCGGGCAAGCCTCCCTGCGGGGCAGGCTTGCCCGGTGCACCATGGCCAAGCCGGTGCCACCATGGCCGCAACGGTCGGCGTCACGATGGCCGAGCAGGCATCGCAGCCTGACGCAGTAGCAGCAGACCGTAGTGACCGATCTGCCCGGGCGAGTTGCATGGGCCGTCACACACACGGACGCCCGGGCGAGCGGGATCTTCTGGCTGGCTCAGCTGGTTTACCGAGGGGCGGGAAGTTCCAGGCTGTCTTGCCGGGAGTTCCAGTACGTCCACCGTCGTGGGAGTCGGAGTTCGTAGACCAGAGAGCGCCGTCCGGTGCCGTCGGTGAGGTGGTCGGGCACGACGCCCCAGGCACCGTCGCGGCTTTCGTGGGGCTGGACTGGGCAGCCGGTCAGGTCCAAGGACCACCCGTCGGTGACGCCGTTGTCGCGACCGTCGTGCACGGTGATGGTGCCCCTTGATGGTGAAGTCCTTGCAGAGCAGAGCCTGGTGAGTTCCGTCGCCGCCCGCCGCGAGGACAGCCTGGGCCGGGCGGGCGCGGCCGTCGTGGTCGTCGACCAGGTCGCCGTCGAAAAGAACCTCCAGGTGCGCGCTGTGGAAGTGCCGCACCGTGACCGTGGCCTGCAGCACGATCCGCTCATGCTCCTTCTCCGGGAAGTGCCGGATGTACCCGTGGGGCCACGGGTTCACCGGCTCCCCATGTGGCTCCACGCCAGCGGCGGCCAGGGCGGGTCTTCCCGCGGTACCGGTTGGCATGGCAGCGCAAGCGCGTGCTGATTCGGTGGTGCGCCCTGGTTGCAGCGCTCTACTCTCTGAGGGTCGGAAAAGGGGCTGGGGGACACGTGGATGCTGCGGCCATCGGTGCTCGACTTGCTTCGAGTGCTGTCGTGCCTTTGGTAAGGAAACTCTTCACCGCGGATGGGCCCGGGGCTGGTCTCGTCAATAGGCCGGTCAAGATCTCCGGGCTGGTCACATTCCGTGGAGAGAAGCGGAGTCTGGGCGAGAGGGAGCTGCAGAAAATCACAGCCGAGTTAGTCCGGCGCGCCGTCGCATCCGCCGGCGCCCATGAGCGGCCGGTCAGCGCTGATGAGGAAGCGGCCGTCGCTATCGCCTTAGCCCGCACCGTGCAATGCCTGGGCAACCTGGACATGGATGACGTACAGGCCGTACAGCTGGGGCACAAAGCGCTCGCCAAACGTTTGCGCGATACCGACCCCCACACCACCTACCACCTGTCCGACGACGCCGCACGCCTGCACGACGCGCTGCTGGAGGTCGCCTGTCTCCACATCCTGCATTTCTTCACCCAGCGCTCCACGTTCGTCGCACGCACCCTGGTCGGTCACAGCAGCCAGCTCGCCGACTCCATTGCGCGGATCGACCTGCTCCTTGAGCGCACCCCGTCCTTACTCGCCGAGGACACCATGTTCGAGGCCCGTTACGCCGAGCACATCATCAACAAGCACGGCACCCTGACCATTTACGGCATCGACTTCACCAACTCCCCAGACGAATGGCCCCTGGACACCGCCTATCTCAGCTTGGAAGTGGGCGTAAACGAGCGCGGTCGCCAAGCCCCGATCCGCGCCGAATACATCTTGGCAGGGCGCGATCGGGCGCTGCTGCGCGGAGTCGCGGGTTCGGGCAAGACCACCCTGGTGCAGTGGCTGGCTGTGACCACTGCCCGCCAGGGGTCTGACAATGGACGTCATCTGGCGCCCCTGTCCGGCCGTGTCCCCTTTGTTCTCGCACTCCGCACTTTGACCCACCTGTGGCATGACCTCCCCACCCCCGGCCGCTTCCTGGCCGCAGTCCGTAGTCCCCTGGCCGAGGCGCAACCTCGCGGCTGGACCGACCGCGTCCTGCGTGCGGGACGTGGGTTGCTCCTGGTGGACGGCGTGGACGAAGTACCGGAAAAAGTCCGCGAACGGACCAAAGTCTGGCTCCGCGACCTAATCTCCATGTACCCGGACAACCTGTGGCTCATTACTTCCCGCCCGTCAGCCGTACGCGACCGATGGCTGGAGGCCCAGGGATTCACCGAACTGTCCTTGGCTCCCATGAGCCGCGGCGATGTCACTCACTTCATCCGCCGCTGGCACACCGCTGCGCGCAGCGGTGACGACGCCGAGCGCCAGCTGCTGGACGCCTACGAGCAGTCACTGACGGCTGCCGTCCGAACTAAGGGAGACCTCTCCCGCCGCGACATCGAGCGGGACATGTCGGCCATAGACGGCATCGAACTCACCGAAGAACCTAAGACCCAGTTTCTTCAGAGACTGGCCTACAAGTTCCTCCTGAACGGCAAATCGGAACTTGAGCGTACCCAGGCCGAAAGAATCATCGCCCAGACCCTCCCTTCCGTCTCGGCGGCCGTCAGCCAGGGCACCGCCCAAGAGGTCTTTCGCCACCTCTTGCTTCGCAGCGGTGTCCTACGCGAACCCGTTCCCGGGACCATCGACTTCATCCACCGCACGTTCCAGGACTATCTTGGTGCCAAGGCGGCGGTAGAGGAGGGAGACCTGGCTCTTCTGGTCCTGCGTGCTGCGGACAGTCAGTGGGAAGACGTCATCCGCATGGCCATAGCCCACGCACGCCCCAGTGAACGCGCCGAGCTCCTGGCCGAACTCATTGCCCGCGGCGATACCGCGAGTACACATCGTCGCCGTACCCAGCTGCACCTGCTGGCCATGGCGTCCCTGGAGCACGCCACCCAGCTCGCCCCCTCGATCCGCACCGAGGTGGAACGCCGCGCCAGCGCCCTGATCCCGCCCAAGAGCGTTTCAGAGGCGCGTGACCTGGCTCAGGTAGGACCGGTCGTCCTGGAGCTGCTTCCCGGGCCCGAGGGGTTGGAGCCGGAGGCAGCCACTCTCACCGTGCAGACAGCGATGCTCATCGGAGGTGACGCCGCCATACCCATCCTCGCCCGCTATGCCGACCACCCGGATCTAGGAGTGCGCACCCAGCTGGCCATCGCCTGGCACCACTTCGACACCGACCAGTACGCTGAGGATGTGATCTCCCAGATGGCCGGGGAAGACATTTACTTCGACGTACTGACGCTCGCGGAACTCGGCGCGTTGCAAAACCTCGGCGGTCGCGCACGACTGCGTATCGGCGAGGGTTTGGGCTCCAACAACCTCGTGGCCGGCATCGTCCACCGCAAGCTCACCCACCTGTGGCTCCAGGCCGACCAATCCGTCACCTGGTACTGGCTGGCAGCTTTCTCGCAGCTGCACACCTTGATCCTCGACCACAGCGCCACGCCCGTGGATCTGTCCTCTCTGGCCGCCCACCCCACGCTGCGTACGATTGGCATACACCCGGACCAAATCCTGGTCGACGCGGGGTCACTGCACGAGCGTTTCGATGTCATCGACGCCAGCAGGGTCAATGGAGCAACCTGACTCGGATAGACCGATGGACGTCGAGTAGCAGCCTCCGGCTTCTGGGTCCCGTACAGTCCTGAGGCTCGCGCTCGTATCGGCGGGCCGATGTCCGGAGTGTCTCCGGATCAAAGTCGAGTCTGCGCACACGGATGGGGAACCACCGTCACCACAGCCAGCATGGCCGTGGAAGCTGGCGATTCTCTCCAGTCCGCTCGGTTCCAGCGCTACGTAACCGAATTCCAGCACGAGGTCAGCGCCCACTCGGTCGACCCGTCTGCGATCGCGTTCGACGACTAATTGCGAGACCCCCGCGCGCGCTTACGAGCTCGGGGGAACTGAGATCGGGGCGTGCTGGCCTGGCGGTTCGGGGGTGATTAGCAGGCGGCCTGCTGGGCCGGACGGGGTGCCTGCTGGGACAGACGGCCCGGGTCACGGCTGCCGCCGTACGCTCGCCGTACTACGTGAAGGACCCGAGGGAGGGGCAGTGGAGAAGCGGGAACGGGCTACGGCCATGATCAGCGAAATGCTCCAGCGTCTGGCCGAGGGGCAGCGGCTGGAGATGGACCGCGTCGCCGTGCTGCGCCTGTGGAGCGGCGGGGACACACGGGCCCGGGCTCTTGCCGTGCTTCACGGCATCAAGGAAGACGCTGCCGCGCTTCCGTGATGACTATGGCTGAATAAGGACCGCGCTGACAACGCGCGGCCAGCACCTCTATCTCCCATCTCTGGGGGCGGGAGTCGTCCGTCTCGGTCAGGCCGGCGCGCCGCCGAATCCGATCTCGTTGCCGTCCGGGTCGCGAAAGGTGGCCTTGCGGACGCCGTTGGAGTAAGTCTCGCGTTCGTCCGGCTGCAGACCCCGCTCGGCGATCTGGGAGAGGCGGGCGTCGAAGTCGCCGACGAAGACGGTGTGCATCGCATGCCCGGCATGCTCGGGCCGCACCTCGATGAACACGTACCGGTGGTCGGCGAGCTCCCACACCGCCTCGGTGTCGTTGGGCAGGAACGCAGGCGGGGCACCGAGGAGTCGCTCGTACCAGGCCGCCGCCGTGGTGTAGTCGCGGACGGGGATGCCCGCGAACAGATCTACGGTCATGAGGCCATGCTAAGCACGCTGGCGCCTGCGCAGGAGTCCCATGAGTACGGGTTGCCCCTGCCTCGCCGGAATCGCCTACCGGGTGCTCCGGTAGGTGCTCAACGACGGAAGACGGCTACAGGCGGAGGCATCATGCTGGCCGCGCTTCGCCACGTCATGTCATCCGTGCCGGGTGAAGATCTCCCGGACCGCGGCCAGCGCGTCGTCCTTCTCTGCGGCGCTGTCGTACCAGCTGTCGGCATGCTGATGCTCGATGAACGCCTCGGCGGTGAACTCCTGGCCGAACATGTAGTTGTCGAGACAGTAGCTGAATCCAGACTCGATCATGGGGTCCAGACCCTCCTGATCGCAGTGGTCCAGGAATCCTTCGGCGGCCCACCATTGCTCGCCGTCGAACCAGAAGACGCCGCCGGCGTAGTGGATCGTCTCGTCCGTCTCCGGATCCGTGATGTTCAAGGATTCGTAGTTCTCGGGACGGTTGCGCACCAGTTGGACGAGGTCCTCAGGGACGTCGCCATAGAGCGACTCCTGCGCGGCGTAGGTGCCTTCGGCGTAGAGGTTCAGCGCCGTCTCGTGATCGAAGGTCAACAACATCGCGCGACTGTCGGGCGTGAAGTACCACACGGCCGACTGCCCACCGCTGTCATTCCAAGCGAACCGTTCCGCGCCGTCCACCGTCATCGACGGGACATCGACAATCTTGTTGATGATCGCCGCGCGTCGTCGTATCTCCGCGATCGGGGTCGCCTTGAGAGCGTCCCAGGTGTCGTCACTCATGGGCACAGGTTAGTGACCGCCTTCCGCCACTCCGCGACAGGGCGGAGAGTGGAATCACAACCTGACGGCCCTGACGGTGGCGGACCACGGCTGTGAACTCGCGTGCGAGGTCTCAGGCGGTGGTGATTTCTGGGCACGCACTCCGCATGGTTTCCAGGCCTGCCGTGTCCGAGGGGCTGAGCTGCTCCTGCGGGCGCATGATCCACGAGGTGATGGTTCGAGGGCTGGGAGTCACCGCGTGGAAGGGGATGGCCGTTCCTCTGCGGACGGACGACACGTAGCGGTTCACGACGTGGTAGCCGCCGGTGTAGCCGAGCGCGAGTAACTCGCGGTAGAGCTGCATCGAACTCGTGCAGCCGGTCTTGAAGCGGTGCTGAGCGTAGTAGGCGAACGGGTCTAGGACACCTCGGCCGCGGTCCCGAGCCGAGGCGAGAAGGGAGTAATCGTCAATACCTGTGGATCGGCGGTTGCCTGAGCGGCGCCCTGTCCGCGGAGGAAAAGCAGGTGCGCGTGGCTCGTGGTGCTGCCAGGCTGCGCCGGTGAACCGTGAACAGATCTCCAGGCTCGCCCATGCTGACCATCCGATAGCCTCCCCGCTCGACGACGACTCGGTGCGCCGGCTGCTGGAACGGGGCATCCCCCGCGGCGATGAGCGCGTACTCGACCTTGGCTGCGGCGGCGGGGAATGGCTGCTGCGCGCCCTGGCCACGCGTCCGCACCTGCGGGCCGAGGGCGTCGACATCTCCGAAGGCTCCCTGGCGCATGCCCGTGAGGCCGCGAGCAATCTCGGCGTCCACGAGCGCCTCGTCCTCCACCACCAGGACGCCGCGGACTTCGCCTCCACGCACGCGTTCGACCTGGTGCTCAACATGGGGGCCACGCACGCCTTCGGTGGCCTGCTGCCCACGCTCGCGGCGGCACGCAAGCACCTGGCTCCCGGCGGACACGTCCTGATCGGCGAGGGATTCTGGGAGCGCGAGCCCTCTCCGGAGGCCGTCGAGATGCTTGGGGACTTCACCGACCTGTCGACCACTTTGGACCACGTCGCAGCTGACGGGTGGACACCCGTCCATGGGCACATCAGCACGCGCCAAGAACTGGACGGTTACGAATGGGCCTGGTCGGGGTCGCTTGCCGCCTGGGCCCTTGATCACCCTGCCGACCCGGACAGTTTCCAGGCACTCGCGGCGGCTACCACCCATCGCTCCGAATGGCTGCGCGCCTACCGGGACACCTGGGGCTTCGTCAGCCTGGTCCTGCGTCGGACGTCCGACTGACCCTGGACCGCCCGGCCCTGCCCTGACACATCACGGACATCCCCTGGGCCGGGGTACGGCGCCCCGTGGTTCAGCCGTCCCTCTCAGGCTGCCGCGTCGGATCGTTCGACGAGTCGTCCGGCCTCGAAGCGGGCTCCGGCTCGGACGAGGGCGTTGAGGTGGGGTGCGTTGACCGCGCGCCAGCGTTCCTGAGCGGACTCGATCAGCTTGAAGACCATGGCGAGAGCGGCCGTGCGGCTGCCGGCGCCCTTGGTGACCTTGGTCCGTAGGCGGACGGTGGCGAAGGTCGACTCGATCGGATTTGTGGTGCGTAGGTGGATCCAGTGCTCGGCGGGGAAGTCGAAGAACGCCAGCAGCTGCTCCTGATCGTCGGTCACTTTCCTGACGACCTTGGGGTACTTCGCGCCGTAGAGCTGCGCGAACGTCTTGATGGCCGTCTGGGCGTGCTGTTTGTCCTCGGCGTTGTAGATGTCCTGGATGGCCTTCTTCGCGCCCGGCTGCGCGGACTTGGGCAGGGAGTCGAGCACATTTGCGGTTCTGTGAACCCAGCACCTCTGTGCGCGGGTGTCGGGGAACACTTCCGTAAGGGCCTTCCAGAAGCCGAGGGCACCGTCGCCGACCGCGAGGACCGGAGCGCGCATGCCCCGGCGGGTGCAGTTCCGCAGCAGGTCCGCCCAGGACTCGCCCGATTCACGGTAGCCGTCCTGGAGCGCGACCAACTCCTTGGAACTCAAGCTCTCTGTTCAGGTAGCGCCGCACCGGTTCCCGTGGTGTGGCGCCGCGTCAGCACCCCGGGAACCGGACCGCAGGCGCAGATCAGAGCTGGAACTCCGCGGGAGACACTCCCAGCGCCGCGCAGACCTCCCGGATGATCATCTGCTCGGCCTGGGAGAAGTCGCCGTCGGCACCCGCGATGACGATGCCGGTCTGGATCACCGCCCTCGCCTCGGTCGGCTTCTTGGCAGTCTTGGCGATGTCCTGCATCGCCTCGGCCTTGCCCTGCTGGAAGTTGTGGGTCAGCTGGTCCACATGCTTGTTGAAGCGCTGGCGCAACTGCTCCGGCGGAAAGTTCTGAAGCACCTCATTGCTGAGGATCGTCGACTCGACGTGCTGCCGCTCGGCCGGGTCCACATGCCCGTCGGCGGCCGCGACCAGTGCGCACATCGCCATGCTTGCGTCCCGGTAGGCACCGCTCTTCAGCTCGGTCTTGAGGGAGCCGAGCTGAGTCTTCAGTGCGCTGACCAGCTGGGCGCGTGAACCACCGCCGGATCCCGCGCCGCGGCTCCGTCCGCCGGTCGCGCCGCGCCCGCCCTGGGACTGCTGCAGAGTCCTGGCCTGGTCCTTGAGCCGGTCCCACACTGCCATTGACGTCACCTCGGTATTCGTCTGAGTCATCTGTCGCAAACCCGCTCGCGCGCGCTCACCGGACCAACGGCCGGATCCGGGCAAAGGTTCCGCAAAGTGCGGCGACCCTGCCCTCGTTCGGTGTTCCATCCCTCACGGACCCCATCGCGCCTCAGCCACCCATGCTCCGATGCGCACCTCGGGACCGGGAGCGTGCGGGATCGGACTCGACCTCGGGTTCGGCAGGCAAGAAGGCGTGCAACCCCTCTTTCTACGAGGGGTACTGCCCGCCGATGCCCTGGTGGTCGGCCTGTTGCGCGATGGCCAGGCGGGCCGGGTCGGTGAACTCCCGCTCGACCGACTCCTGCAGCAGGCTCATCTCTGCTCGCACAGAGGTGTGCTGCGGCGGCGGCAGGGCGTTGAGCAGGCCATCGAGCATCGCGCGGAGCCTTCGGCAGATCTGCACGGACGATTTTCCGTAGTCGCGGATCTCGCAGACGGCGAGCTGAACGTAGTTCTCCCAGTCACGCCCCGGTAGCACGAGCCGGGCGTGCCCCTGGCGATCGGCCAGAACGTAACGACCGGGGAGGCGCGTGCTGCCGACCGTGTGCAGGAACGACTCGATGTAATTGACCACCTGCACCGCGGTCGTAGGGTCGTTCACTGCTGGGGAGAGGGCCCTGATGGCGATGTCGACGAGGACCCTCAGAGCGAAGGCAGGGTCCTGTTCGATGGTGCGCTCGTCCCCGAGGGCGATGAGATCGGTCACCCGGTCCGGGTCCGGTTTCGACGTGCCCCCGTGGACCTCGACGACGACGGTGCCGGGCGGTACGAAGTCTCCGATCAGCCGGGTCACGACGAAGACGCAGTCGTGGCGCGCTGCCTCCGCGACCAGCCCGGCCACGTTGAACGCCTGGATGGCTCCACCGCGTCCGCTACGAATGGGCATCACCGGACCGTCGGACGGCACGGTTCCGTCTCTGCGCGGCGCCGCGCCCCGGATCGCCGCGGCCCCGGTCGTGAAGACGGCCTCTCCCATGCGCGCGACCAACTCGGCGATGGCCACCGGTCTGAGACTGTGGGTGAACCTGTTGAGGTAGATGAGCAGGAGCACGAGGCTGATGGCCACCGCCGCGCCGGCCAGGGTGACCCCGAGGTCGGGGACGGAGTCGGATTCGATGCTGCGCAGCAAGGAGAACGCGAACGCGAACGTCCCGGTGAAGGTCGCCAGCACCGCTTTCTGCAGCCGGTCCCGGTACCACAGGCGCATATATCGAGGGGAGAGGGTTCCCGTTGCCTGCTGCACGACGAGTACGCCAATGGTGACGACGAATCCGAGCAACGCCACCATCGCCCCCACGATGGCGGTGAGCACGCCGCTTGCCGTCGTCGCGGAGTAGTGCCAGCCGCTCGGCGGCCAGTCCGCGCTGTCGGTGGTGAGAGCGAGCTCAGCGAGAAGGGCGCCGAGGATGAGACCGAACATCGGCACGATCCACAGGCTTGCCTTGACGTATTGCCGCAACCTGAATCTGGCCGCCCAGGACGTCAGGACACCCACGTCACGCCCCCTTCACCCGGAGGAGTCCGGTGCTCATGAGGCACACGAGACCGCGGGCTCCCTGGCGGGACCACTGTCACCTCACGGTAGGGCCGTTCTCGGACCGGCGCAGCGGCAATGCTCCCGCCGCCACCTCGTGCGACTCCCTCGCCAGGACGGGACGACATCGTCGGCCTAAGCTGACCGAATGGCACCCGGTCCACTTCGTGCGCTGTGTAACGGTGCCCGGTCGTTGTCGACCGGGGCCGAAAGGGGCTCAGGATGGACGACTACCCCCTGATCGAGAACCACGGCCTGATCGGTGATCTACAGACGGCGGCTCTCGTGACCACCGATGCGACGATCGACTGGTTCTGCTGTCCGCGCTTCGATTCGCCCAGCGTCTTCGGCGCTCTGCTCGACCGGCACAAGGGCGGCCACTTCACCGTCAGGCCGACCGCGGACACCTACGCCACCAAGCAGCTCTACCACCCGGACACCGCCGTTCTCGTGACGCGCTTCATGACCGAGGCCGGGGCGGGCGAGGTGGTCGACTTCATGCCGGTGACCGGCACGACGGCGACGGACCGGCACCGTCTGGTCCGCATGCTGCGCTGTGTCCGTGGCAGCATGACGTTCGAAGGGGAGATCGCTCCGCGCTTCGACTACGGCCGTAAGCCGCACGAGTTGCACATCTCGGAGCACGGGGCCTTGTTCACTTCGGAGGACATGGACCTCGCTGTCCACGCCGTCCGTGAGCCGCAGGACGACCGGCTGCTGAACATCCTCTCAGGTGACAAGGACCTGCGTTTCACCCTGACTCTACAAGCGGGGCAGCAGCGCGGCCTGCTCATGGAGTCGTCCCCCGGCGGACCGCCGCACGAGGTCCGAGTGGCGGAGTTCGGGCAACTCTTCGACGAGACGGTCCAGTTCTGGCGCTCGTGGCTGGGCCAGTCCACCTATTCGGGCCGTTGGCGGGAGGCGGTGGAACGTTCGGCTGTGACGTTGAAGCTCATGACCTACGCGCCGACCGGCGCCGTGGTCGCCGCCCCCACGACGGCTCTGCCTGAGCAGTTGGGTGGAGAGCGTAACTGGGACTACCGGTTCACCTGGATCCGTGATGCGTCGTTCTCGGTGTACGCCTTGCTGGGCCTGGGTTTCAAGGAAGAGGCGGCGGCGTTCATCAGCTGGCTGCACGACCGGGTGAAGGAAGAGGCAGGCCAAGGAGACGGCACCGGGCCACTGAACATCATGTACCGCGTCGACGGCTCCTCCGACCTGGTCGAGGAGACCCTGGAGCATTGGGAGGGGTACCGCGGCTCCGCCCCGGTCCGCATCGGCAACGGAGCAGCGAGCCAGCTGCAACTGGACATCTACGGTGAGGCGCTCGACAGCATCTACTTCGCGCACCGGCACGGCATGCATCTCGACAACGGGGGCTGGACCGCGCTGCACACTCTTCTCGACTGGCTCGTCGACCACTGGGATCAGCCCGGAGAAGGGCTGTGGGAGACCCGTGGCGGCCGGAAGGACTTCACCTACGGCCGCGTGATGTCCTGGGTGGCCTTCGACCGCGCCCTGCGGATCGCCTACGACGACGGCCGTCCCGCGGCCCGCGGCCGCTGGGTGGACGCGCGTGACGAGATCTACACGCAGGTACTCAGCCGGGGATGGGACCCTAAGAAGCAGGCCTTCGTGCAGCATTACGGCGACGATGTGCTCGACTCGTCGCTGCTGCGTATGCCGACGGTCGGCTTCATCACGCCGGACGATCCGATGTGGAAGTCCACCCTGGACGCGATGGAGCGCGAGCTGGTCAGCGACAGCTTGGTCTACCGATACAACCCCGAGGCGTCACCTGACGGGCTGCGCGGCTCCGAGGGAACCTTCTCCCTGTGTACGTTCATGTACGTCGACGCCCTGGCGCGAGCCGGACGCACCGATCTGGCCAGGCTGGTGCTGGAGAAGATGCTCACCTACGCCAACCACCTCGGCCTGTACTCCGAGGAGATCGACCTGACGGGACGACAACTGGGAAACTTCCCCCAGGCGTTCACCCACCTGGCGCTCATCGATGCGGCCATCACGCTGGATGCGACGCTCAACCAGGCGCCGGGGGGCGGGAGATAGCGGAGCGAAAACCACAGCGCAGGTTCAACTCGCGGAGGGTCCGGGCACCAGCAGCACGACGCTGTCGCCTTCCTCTGCCGTGACCTGCTGCTTTTCTGTGACCGGCACCAGCCGGCGGTTGGCCCGCACGACGAAGAGTCTGTCGTGCTCCGGCGGCAAGGAGGAGGAGGCAGGCTGGACCATGAAGCGCGCTCCACTCTCGTAGCGCGTCGCCAGGACGTGCCGCACGAGCGAACTGCCGAAGAGAATGTCGCCGCCGGTGTAGGGAGCGATGACTCCATGGCTCTCGTGCGGCGGCCCGACCCGGTAGACAGGGCCCTCGACACTGTCCTGCATCACGACCGAGGCGAGTGCGTTGAAGTCGTCGTCGTCGGTGGCCAGGAGCACCGCCGACACGCCCTCCAGCCGCGCCCCGGGGTCGGTGGCGATGGCCAGCAGGTCACCACTGGCCAGTTCGACCCCCGCTTCCCGGATCCGTTCCCGCTCTTCGTCGTGCCCCGCCCACATCAGCACGTCGACTCCGGCGGAGCGCAGCGCTCTGCCCATGTCGATCACCCACGGTTCGCCACCCACCAGCAGCAGGCGGGTGCCCTCGGGTTTGACGACACCCAGCCGTCGCGCCACGGGCGCCGCCGTCAGCGCGTACAGCACAACGGTTCCCACGATCACCAGGAAGGTGACCGGGAGGATCCTGGCAGCTCCGCCCACTCCACGGTCGACCAGGCTCGCGGCGAAGGCCGATGCCGTGGCGGCGGCGACAATGCCGCGCGGCGCCATCCAGCCGATGAAGGCCCGCTCCCCCGGGCTCAGACCCGAGCCCGCCGTCGCGGCGAAGGCCACGAGCGGGCGCACCACCAGGACGAGGATCGCGATGAGGATGAGCGAGGGCAGAAGGACGGGTACCAGGGATGCCGGGGTGACGGTGGAGGAGATCGAGACGAACAGCAGCCCGATGATCAGCTGGACCAGGGTCTCGAAGAAGGGGCGGCGGGCCGGCATGTCGAAGCCGCGCATGTTGGTGACGGCCAGTCCCGTCACGATGGCGGCAATGAGCCCGGTGTCGTCCCGCACGATGTCGCAGCCCGCCGACACCGCGATCACGACGGCGAGCTGCGCCAGCGTGCCGAGGGTCTCGCCCAGCCGCAGCGTACGCAGCGTCAGCCACAGCAGCGCGGTTCCCACGGCTCCGCCGATCAGACCGACGAGCAGGCTGAGGCTGAACTGGCCCAGCTGGTAGCCCCGGCCGATGTCGATCTGGTGCGACGAGGCGATGGCGTGGAAGACGAGTGCCCCGAGGATGCCACCGATGGGGTCGGTGAGTGTGCCCTCCCAGATGAGGATGCGTCGCGCCTTGTCGGAAGGCCGTACGTACTCCAGCAGCGGACCGACGACGGTCGGCCCCGAGACGACGAGAATCACTCCGAGCATGCAGGCCACTCGGAGCGGCATGTCGAAGAGGGCCGGCGACACCGCCCCGACGACCAGGAACGTGACGACCACGCCCATCAGCAGCAGCCGGACCACGATCCACCGGGTGTGACCGGTGAGCTTGCGCAGATTGAGGCCCAGGCCCGCGTCGTAGAGGATCACCGCGACCGACATCGACACCAGCGCCGAGAACTCCGGGCCGATCAGCCGGTCGGGATGGATGACGTCCGTGAGCGCACCCGCGGTGAACCCGGCCGGCAGCAGGAGGATCAGAGCCGGGACCCGCAGCTTGCTCGCCAGGATCTGTGATCCGGTGGCGAGCACCAGGGTCAGTGCGATGCCGAGGAGGATCTCGTCGTCGGTCACGGCGGCTTTCCTTCGTAGGAGTCCGGAGGCTTGAGGAGTTCGGCCGCGGTCTGGCCGGTCAGCCGTTCCCGGCCGGACCGTCGCTTTCGGCACCGTCTCTTCGCAGGCCGGCGTCGGTGAACGCTTCCAGTTCGCCGTGGGTGTCGAGCCAGTACGGGAACGCGACAGCCAGCACGACGAGCACCAGGGCCCAGCGTGACGAACGCCAGCCAGGTCAGGGTGGCGGGTGAGCCCGCGCCGTCGGCCACGGTCAGCGAGAGGGAACGGGTCGAGGTGACCGCCTCGGCGACCCTCATGTTCTCGTGGACGATCCAGGGCTGGCGTCCCACCTCGGTGGGACGCGGCCGCACTCGACGGCCACGACGGAGGCGAAGCCGGCGCACGCCGCGCTGCGGTAGAACCACAAGGGAAGGTCAGCCGCCGGTGATCGGGGTCTGGATGGCGCCGGGGGCGACCGCTTTTACCCGGATCTTCTCCGGGGCCATTTCCTGCGCCAAGGTCGCCGTCATCATCTGCACCCCGCCCTTGGACGAGGCGTGGTTGACGTGGGCCGACCAGCGGACGATCCGGTGTACGGAGCTCATGCAGATGATCTTGCCGGCGCTCAGGAGACCTCCGGGACGACCCCGCGGCGCCGGAACTCCTTGGTCGCCTCCCGGGCGCACAGGAACTGGCCGGTGAAGTTGACGTCCAGCACCTTCTGCCACGGGGCGAGGGTCATGTCGGTGAGGCGCGCGTCCCGCTGCAAACCGGCATTGGCGACCAGGATGTCGATCGTCCCGAACTCGTGGACCATCCGGTCCATCATGGCGATGACCTGGTCCTCCTGGGAGACGTCCGCCTCGTAGGCAGCCGCGCGGGCCCCGAACGAGGTGATCTCGTCGACCACTTGCCGGGCAGCGTCTACGGCCGGTCACATAGTTCACGACCACGTCGGCGCCGGCCCGGCCCAGCCCGATGGCCGTGGCCTTCCCGATGCGCGAATCGGCGCCGGTGACCAGGGCTTTCCGGCCCTTCAGCAGACGCTCCGGAATGACACCCTGCGGTGCGCCCACGGTGGAATCCATGCTGCCCTGCCTCCTCGCTGCGCGGCTCCGGTCCGCCCGGCCGCAGCCGGCCTGGCACGGGGTCACGCAATCACCGGCAGCGGCGGGCGGCCTGTCCGGCGAGCCGCCCCAGGACCGCCTGGCGGAGCATCTTCGCCCGGCCGGCCCAATGGCGCCGGCCGTCAGCCCAGGCGCTCCACGAGGTGGTCGCCGACCCGCAGAGCATTGGCGACGGCCGTCAGGGACGGGTTGACCGCGCCGGCGTTGGCCGTCCCGGCGTATTTCCCGCACGACGCAGCACGCCGTCCGCCGGACAGAACCTGGGCGGTGGTCCCGGCCCGGGGGCCACCCGCGTCCCGGCTGTCAGCACAGCACGCTGAGCGCCCCCGGTTGCACCCTGACCGTGACCGGAAGCGTCGCGTCAACCTCGCCGTCCGCGCCGTAGGGGATGTCCCGGTCGGCCTCGATACGGATCTCCTTGCCCCGCAGCACCTCCACCTGCGGCCGCTTCAGATGGGCGCCCGTCTTGAGCTCGTTCATCATCGCGAAGAACAGCCGCCTGGGTGCGTGCTGGATCACGACGACGTCCAGCAGCCCGTCGTCGAGCCGCGCGCCCGGGGCGATATTGCGGCCGAAGCCGTAGAAGCCCGAGTTTGCGGCGACGACCGTGTAGCCGCGCCGCTCGTGCACCACGCCGTCGACCGTGATGCGGTACGCGGCGGGCCGCCACATCACCACGGCCCGCAGTCCGCCCGCGTAGTACGACGCGGCACCGCGCAGCAGCCGGGAGGTGTTCGCGTGCCGGTTGGCGACCGCGTCGACGCCCGCGTACACACTGCCCAGTACGGACGCCCTGTCATGGACGGCCGATTCGACCTCGATGGTGTCGATCGGCTTCGGTGTGCCGTGCAGCAGCACCTCGGCGAGGGCCGCAGGGTCCGTGGGCAGCCCGAGCGCCCGGGCGAAGTCGTTGCCGCGGCCGGCCGGTACGAGCCCGAACACGGTGTCCGTGCCGCTGAGCACCCCGCCGATACAGCCGGCTATGCCGTCGCCGCCGACGGCGAGCACGATGTGCCCTTGCTCGCCGGCCTGCCGCGCCAGCTCCCCGGCGTGCTCCAGGCTGCGGCTGTATTGCGTGTCGATCTGCGCCCCGGCCTCACGCAGGAGGCGGGCCAGCGGAAGCAGGGCCGCCGTACCGCTGGAACCCCCTGCGGCGGGGTTGACGACCGCGGTGAACTGTCGCATGTGTGCGCCTTTCGGACGGCGGGGGCCTTGAGGGAGGGGGTCAGCGGACGGGGATGAGCACGCCGGGGTTGAGGACCCCGGCCGGGTCGATTTCGGCCTTGACGGCTTGCAGGATGCGCACGCCGACCGGGCCGATCTCCTCGGTGTACCAGTCGCGGTGGTCAGTCCCCACACCGTGGTGGTGGCTGATGGTGCCGCCGGAGGCAAGGATCGCGTCGTTCGCAGCCTGCTTGGCCGGAGCCCAGTGTGCGACCGGATCGTCGCCCTGCGCCGAAACCACCGTGAAATACAGCGACGCGCCATTCTCGTACACATGGGAGATGTGGCACATCACCAGCGGCGGCGTGCCTCCTTCGGTCAGTGCGGCGGTGAGCGCCTGGCGCACCGCGTCGTACAGCGCCGGGAGGGCGGACCAGAAGCCCGCGGTCTCCAGCGTCTCGGCGAACGCACCCGCGTCCAGCAGCGCGTCGCGCAGGTACGGCGCGTTGTAACGGCCGTGCGCCCAGCGGTCCCCAGGCTCCTCGCCCACGTACTCGCCGCCGCACCCGAGGAGCACCTTGCGGGCCCGCGCGCGTCGGTCCGCGGTGTCCTCGGCGGTGCCCTCGAATCCGGCGATCGCCATGCACCCGGCCGCCGCGGGTGCGTCCGAGCTCCCGATCTTGTCCGGCTGGGCCAGGCCGATGAATGTCTCTGTCTCGTCCGACAGCCGCAGCACGGTCGGTTGCGGACCGCCCTGGGCGAGCGTGCGCAGCGCTGCCGCGCCCGCCTCGAACGAGGCGAAGCGCCACCCTTCGTAGATCCGGGTCGTGGGCAGCGGCCTGATCCGTACGGTCACCGAGGTGATCACGCCGAGCGCACCCTCGGAGCCGAGGATCAGCTGACGCAGATCCGGCCCGGCCGCCGAGCGTGGCGCCCGCCCCGCCTCCCAGGTGCCCTCAGGGGTGGCGACGGTGAGGCCGAGCACCATCTCGTCGAACCGGCCGTAACCGGCCGAGGCCTGACCGCTGGAGCGCGCCGCGGCGAAGCCGCCGATCGATGCCCATTCGTACGACTGCGGGAAGTGGCCCAGCGTGAAGCCGCGCTCGTTGAGCAGCGCTTCCGCCTGCGGCGCGCGCAGTCCGGGCTGCAGCGTCGCGGTGCGCGAGACCTCGTCGAGCGCGAGCAGCCCGTCGAGGCGGCGCAGGTCCATCGCGACGAAGCAGCGCTTCAGCTCCGGTGCGAGTCCGCCGACGACGGAGGTCCCGCCGCCGAACGGCACGGCCGCCACACCGTGTTCGGCGCAGACGCGCAGAACGGCCAGCACCTCGTCATGGCTGCCCGGCAGCAGGACCGCCGCCGGGATGTCGTCGACCTCACCGGCCCGGATGCGCAGCAGGTCCGGGGTGGACTTGCCCCGGGTGTGCCGGATACGGCTCTCGGCATCCGTGCGTACGTATGCGCCGTCGCCCAGGCACTCGGCGAGCGCTCGGAGAGTGTCGTCGGCGAGCGGGGACTGGGGGACGGCGATGCCGTCGAGCTGGGCCGGCTCGTTCTCGCGCGGTGCGACGCCGAGCAGATCGCGCAGCAGACCGATCACCGAGTCGGGCAGCGGGGCCGCTTTGTCCGGGTCGCCCCAACCGCTCCACAACATGTCCACCTGGGTCACTTGGGTCGTTCCTCACCGTCGGTTTTTCCTGACGCCGTGCTGTGCGCCCTACTGGCATTACACTGTGACAGATGACGCCCATTCGTCACAACCAATCGGACGCAGATGCCGTCCTCGACGCGGCACGCGCCTGCGTCCTCGCCGTCGGTGTGCGCCGGACGACCCTCACCGACGTCGCCCGCCGCGCCGGGGTCTCCCGCATGACGCTCTACCGCCGATGGCCGGACGTACGAACCCTGGTCGGCGACGTGATGACCCGGGAATGGATCGCGCTCGCCGTCGGCGCCATGCCCGAGAACGACCCCGGCCCCCCCCCCCGCACCCGCCTCGTCGACGGACTGGTCGCCGGCGTCACCGCCTTCCGCGCCCACCCGCTCCTCCACAAGATCCTCGACGTCGACCCCGAACTGCTCCTGCCCTATGTGCTCGACCGCCGCGGCGCCAGCCAGGACGCACTGCTCGGACTCATCACCGGAGCCCTCACCGAGGGCCACGCAGACGGATCCGTCCGCACCATGCACACCGGCCTGCAGGCCCGCTCACTGCTGCTGGTCGCGCAGTCCTTCACCCTGTCGCTGCGCACGATGACCGACGAGGCCGACCCCGAACTCACCGAGACAGCCTTCCTCGGCGAACTGCGGGCAATTCTGGAGAGGACCCTCACGCCATGAGCAGCCCGACCGCCCCCGCGCCCGGCGCGTCGTCACTCAACGCCGCCCGCCGCAGCCGCGAACTCGCCGAACTCGCCGACGGCACACAGGTCGACGTCCTCATCGTCGGCCTCGGAGCCACCGGCGCGGGAGCCGCCCTCGACGCCGCCACCCGCGGACTGACCGTCGCCGCGATCGACGCCCACGACCTCGCCTTCGGCACCTCCCGCTGGAGCTCCAAACTCATCCACGGCGGACTGCGCTACCTCGCCACCGGCCAGCTCGACGTCGCCCACGAAAGCGCCGTCGAACGCGGCATCCTCATGGAACGCACCGCCCCGCACCTGGTCCGCGCCCAGCCCTTCGTCCTGCCGCTCACCCCGCTCGTCTCCCGTGGTCAGGCCGCACTTGCCTGGGCCGGCTTCCGCGCCGGCGACCTGCTGCGCGCCTCAGCCCGCACCGCACGCGCCACCCTCCCCGCCCCGCGGACCCTCTCTGCTGTGGAGACCCGTCACATGGCCCCCGCGCTCCGGCCTGCCGGCCTGCGCGGCGGACTGCTGTCCTGGGACGGCCAACTCACCGACGACGCCCGCCTGGTGACCGCGATCGCCCGTACCGCGGCCGCCCATGGCGCGCGCATTCTCACCCGTACCCGCGCCCTCTCACTCAGTGGTACCGGCGCACGCGTCCGCGACGAACTCACCGGCGAGGAACTGCTGATCCGGGCGCGTACGGTGATCAACGCCACAGGCGTCTGGGCCGGCGGCCTCGTCGACGACATCCGCCTGCGCCCCTCCCGCGGCACGCATCTCGTCCTGCGCTCCGAGGACCTCGGCAGCCTCACCGCCGGCATGCACATCCCGATACCCGGCGAGAAAAACCGCTTCGTCCTCGTCCTGCCGCAGGGCGACGGCCGCGTGTACGTGGGGCTCACCGACGAACCCGTCGACGGCGACATCCCGGACGTACCCGAAGTGCCGGAGACCGACATCGGCTTCCTTCTCGATGTCCTCGGCTCCGCACTCGACGTCACTGTGACCCGGGACGACGTCGTGGGAGCCTTCGCGGGACTGCGCCCCCTCCTGGACACCACGTCAGACTCCGCACGCACTTCTGACATCTCCCGCAAGCACGCGGTGCTGACCTCACCCGACGGTGTCGTCACGGTCGTCGGCGGCAAGCTCACCACTTACCGGCGCATGGCTCAGGACGCCGTCGACGCCGCCGTCAGCGTACGCAATCTGGCCGCAGGCCCCAGCCGTACGGCCACCCTCCCGCTCGTCGGCGCCGCCCGCCCCGGCATACTCGCCACCCTCGACGCCCCGCCGCCTCGTCCGCCGCTACGGGTGAAGCCCCAGATCCACGCCATCGGCCTCGCCGACCCGCACTCGCGCCCCGTCATCCCCACCCACCCCGTCACCGGAGCCGAACTCCTGTGGGCTGTACGCCACGAGGGAGCCCTCGACGAGTCCGACGTCCTGGACCGCCGCACCCGCATCGGCCTGGTCCCGCACGACCGCGAGGCGGCGCACACCGCCGCCCGCGACGCGCTCACGGCTGACTTGCCGCCCCGCTGACTTGGTGTGATCGCTGGCCCGGTTCCAGGTGGGCATGGTTTCGGCGACGTGCCGTCACAACGCAGACAGAGGAGGCACCGATAGCCGTGGCGATCGAGACCAGCAGGGCCCCTGCTGGTCCCCACCCCAGGCCCCGACGGCTCCGCTACGGGGTGACCGGGGGAGCCGCCTCCACCGGGCTGCCATGCCGTATCAGGCAGGCGTTTCCGAGAGGACCAGCTTGGATGCCCTGTCCATTCCGCTGAGGAGCCAGGCAGTGCCCTCGCCCACGCCTGTGCCGAGTTCAAGGATCCGACCGCCGGGACGCGAGGCCGCGAGCACGGTTCCCGCTGGTGGACGACGGTGAAAACGTGCCCGGCGGCGGACTGTTGAGGTCGATCTCGCCCTGTGCGGCACGACCCGGGCATCGGCGAACCCTGGGCCGGGGGGTTCTCTTCCACTGCGTTCCGTGATGTGGAATGCGCAATGCGTGACCAGTATGGCGTGAACCCCTCTTGAGGCGGCAGGGGAGTGGCAAAAGACTTGCCCTGTGCCGACGGCGGACCGGCGCTCCGGCGAACTCCGCGGCACATCAGTCAGGTTCGCGATTTGAGGAGACTGCCGAATGCCCGACGCCGGGCCTCGAGGCACCGCACACCCGATCACGCTGACCGACGGCACTTCCACTCGGACCCGGGAGGTGACACCCGATGACCTCGGACCGATCCAGGCGCTGCACCGCCGTTGCTCGCAGGGCAGCCGAGCCCTGCGATACCACACAGGTAAGCCCGAGCTATCTCCGGCCGGCTGGCGGCTGCTGTCCGACCCGGAGCGTGGGACCACCTTGGTGACCACCACTGCCGAGTGCAGGGACCGCATCATCGCCATGACCAACGTCATGCGCACCGACCGGCCAGGGGTGGGCGAATTTGCCGTGTTGGTAGAGGATGAGTGGCAGTCCAAGGGACTGGGCACCGCGCTGGCCGCACACGCGGCCGATGTGGCTCGCCGCGACGGCCACCACACCCTGACCGCCGCGGTCGCCGCGGTCAACATACCGATGCTTCACGTCCTGGAGAGTCTGGACGTACCGCCCATCCGCACCCCCGGGCCAGTCCTGGACGTCCACATACCGCTGTCGCAGAGCCCCTGAGGCGCGCCTTAGGAGTTGTTGATCTGACTGGTTGGCAGGACGGTGACTGAAGCGAACCTGGCCGGGAGTCCTCGCCCGGCTGGATGTCGACGAAGTGTTGTCCGCGTCATTGAGGTTCGTCGATCAGTCAGGCAACGGGCCGCCGAGCGCACCCACTGTGGTGGTCTGGACATGCGGACGGACGAGATTGTTCGGGAGCAGGATGAACTGAAGCTCGTCCTTGGTCAGCAGGCCCTTGTCGAGGACGAGTTCAGAGACGCTCCGGCTGGTCTTCAAGGCTTCCTGGGCGATCGCCGTGGCCTGCTCGTAGCCGATGTGCGGGTTCAGCGCGGTCGCCAGGCCGATGGAGTGGGCGACGAGGTGGGCGAGGTGTTCTTTGTTGGCGGTGATGCCGGTGACGCAGCGCTCGGCAAGGGTCAGACAGCCGGCCCGCAGGTGCGTCAGACTCTTCAGCAGGCTGTGGGCGATGACCGGTTCGAAGGCGTTCAGCTGGAGCTGGCCCGCCTCGGCGGCCATGGTCACCGCGATGTCGTTGCCGATGACCTCGAACGCGATCTGGTTGACCACCTCGGGGACGACAGGGTTCACCTTGCCGGGCATGATGCTGGAACCGGCCTGCACCGGCGGCAGGTTGATCTCGGCGAAGCCTGCGCGTGGTCCGCAGGAGAGCAGCCGAAGGTCGTTGCAGGTCTTGGACAGCTTGACGGCGATCCTCTTCAGCACTCCTGACAGTTGGACGAATGCGCCGGCGTCCTGGGTGGCTTCCACGAGGTCGTGTGCGACCGTCAGCGGAAGTCCGGTGATGGTGCGCAGATGCCGGGAAGCCAGCGCCGCGTACTCGGGATGGGTGTTGAGACCGGTGCCGATGGCGGTGCCGCCCAGGTTGATCTCGCGGATCAACTCGCATGCCTCGGTGAGGCGCTTGTGGTCCTCCTCCAGCATCACGGCGTACGTGGCGAACTCCTGGCCCAGGGTCATGGGCACGGCGTCCTGCAGTTGGGTACGGCCCATCTTCAGGACGTCCGCGAACTCCTCAGCCTTCGCGGCGAAGGCGCAGCGGAGTACCTCCATGGCGTCCAGCAGACGCTGAGCGGTGAAGTCGAGGGCGATCTTGACGGCGGTCGGGTAGACGTCGTTGGTGCTCTGTCCCGCGTTGACGTCCTCGAGCGGGTGCAGCTTGCCGTACTCGCCCTTGTGGTGACCGAGGAGCTCCAGGGCGCGGTTGGCGAGGACCTCGTTGGCGTTCATGTTCGTCGAGGTGCCCGCGCCGCCCTGGATCACGTCGACCACAAACTCGCCGTGGAGCTTCCCGGCACGGATCTCCTCGCAGGCGCCGACGATTGCGTCTGCCTTGCGGCCGTCCAGCAGGCCGAGGTCGCGATTGGCGAGGGCTGCCGCCTGCTTGACGCAGGCGAGGGCGGTGATGAGGTCGGGGTAGGCCGAGATGGGGGTGCCGGTGATGGGGAAGTTCTCCACCGCCCGCAGGGTGTGGATGCCGTAGTAGGCGTCGGCGGGGACGTCCCGGTCACCGAGCAGATCGTGCTCGGCGCGGACGCCGGAGTGGAGGACGTGGTCGTGCGTGGCCATGGAGGTGCCTCGTGTCAGGTGTGTGCAGGGACGATCGGGATGAGCCGGCTCAAGGGAGTAGTGGGGCCGCTGGGTCCGGGGGAGGGGGGAAGTGGAGACCCAGCGGCCCCGGTCTATGCCGGAACGCGTTCGGCCGACGGGTGGGCGTCCGCCGGCACGGCCTCGCCGAGCGCGTGGCGCAGCACCCGTTCCCGCCCTTGCGGGTCGGTGGCGGCGAGCAGCGCGGTGAGCACCGCAATCCGGGCCTGGCCTGCCCGCAGCGTGCCGGTCGGCACGGCACCCGCGGCCACGAGGTCGACCCCGCCGCCGTGGGTGTAGATCTCGGCGACAGGTCCGGCCGGGACACGGGTTGTCAGGGCGACGAGCACGCCACGGGAGGTCGCGGAGGCGATGGCCTCGACGATCTCGGGGGTGGCGTTGCCGGCGCCGGTGGCCACCAGGACGATTCCCTGGGCCCCCGCGTTCAAGGCAGCGTCCAGCAGGAGCGGGTCGGCGTCGCAGTGGTGCATCACCATGTCGACTCGGGGCAGGGCGTCCGGCATGCCGGGCAGGGCCAGCCCCGCCGGGCGCTGGGGGTGGCGCAGTACGGAGACCCGGCCGAAGCCGATGTTCCCGATGCGGGCGCCGGACGGGTCGCCGAAGGCGTCGGCGGCCAGCGTCTGCGTCTTGACGGTGCCGCGGGCGGAGTGCAGCTTGCCGTCGAAGGCGACCAGTACCCCAAGACCACGCGTCGTCGCGGCGGTCAGCAGCGCGTCGTGGAGGTTGCCCGGTCCGTCGCCGTCTGCCGCGTCGAGCGGAAGCTGGGCGCCGGTGAAGACGACCGGGCGCGCGTCGTCGTGGTGGAGGTCGACCAGAAACGCCGACTCCTCCAGGGTGTCGGTGCCGTGGGTGACGACGATGCCGTCCACGTCGGGGTCGGCAAGCACCTCGTGGACCGTGCGGAGCAGGGTGAGCTGGTGAGCGGTGGTGAGACGGGGGCTGTTCACGCTGAACAGATCGACGACCTCGACGGTGACGCCCTCGGGCACCGCGGCAGTCGCCATGACCTCTTGGCCGTGCGCGTCGGCGGCGAACCCCGAACCTTGCCAGCGGCTGGCTATCGTCCCGCCGGTGCTGATGACGACGACGCGTCCCACAGTGCCCACTCCTCGTTCGTGCCACAGGTTCTGCGGCGAATTCGACGGGGCACGCGGCCCGGCTTCGCTCGTGGCCCCGGCCGGGCTGCGCCCCATGGCTGGCCCGGGGATGCCGGAGCAGTCGGACGCAATGATAGAGTCCTTGCCTCGCAATACGATCGCTAATTTTGGCCCTTCCGAGCTCAAGGGTGGTGAATAATTGCGCCATGGACGAGATCGACCGAGATATCTTGCGTGAGCTTCAGAGTGATGGACGGCTGAGCAATCAGGAGCTGGCGCAGCGGGTGGGTCTGACCCCCTCGCCGTGCATGCGCCGCGTCCGGCAACTGGAGCAGGACGGAGTGATCCAGGGCTATCGCGCGGTGATCGACCCGGAGGCGGTCGGCCGGAGCTTCGAGGTCCTCGTCTCCATCGAGGTCAAGCGCGACCGTGAGGTGGTCGAGGCTTTTGAGGCCGGCCTCCAGGACATCCCCGACGTCATCGAGGCGTACCGACTCTTCGGCAGCCCGGGATGCCTGCTGCGTATCGCAGTCGCGGACCTGCGCGCGTACGAGCGGCTGTGGATCGAGAAGCTGACCTCGCTGTCCGGCGTCACGGAGGTCAACTCGCAGATCATCATGAAGCGGATCAAGGAGCCTCGCGGCCTGCCAGTGGACGGCTGAGCCTCCTCGATCCGCTGCATGATGCACAGCGTGCGGCGCGCTCGAAGCGATGACCAGCCAGACGAACGACGCGACAGCGCCCGAGGAGTTCAGCAGGAAGAGGAACACCTGACGTTTCCGATCCTGCAGGCGATCACTGTCAAGGACGGGCGGATTGTCGAGGTCCGCCCCTTCTACTGGGACACCGAAGTGATCGCCAGAGCCTGTGCAGCACCCGGGCAGGCCGACCAAGATCTGTTGTGAGCGTGCTGGTCACAGCCACTCGTTGAAGGCTGCGACCACCACATTCGCCTCGTAGGGGGACAGCGAGCTGCGCGTCCATGCGCAGCGCGTAGCCTCTCTGACGCACTCCCACCGCACTGTGGAGGGTGAGGACGGCCTGAACGAGTGCGGTGATGCGGGTGGTGCTGCACCGCTTCGTGGGCGAGGAAATCGGTCGCGCCCCGTGAGATGAGCCGCTAACTTCCGCCTGAGCGTAGTGAGGTACGAGACGCGACAGCGAAGGGAGCCAGGCATGGAGAATGAGGGCGCGCGGACCGACCGTTTGGGCTTACTGCTCGACCAGTTCGACCACGCCAGGGAGATGGCCCAGGTGCGGCTGACGGGGCTCAGCGACGAGGAGTACCTGTGGGAGCCGGTGCCCGGTTGCTGGTCGATCCGGCGCCGGGGCGAGGCGGCGACGCCCAGGGCGTTCGGGCCGGGCGAGTGGGTGCTCGACAAGGGCGACCCGGACATCCCGGCGAACGAGTACGGCGAGATCGCCCGGCAGGCCGCCGGCGGTATGACCGTCGCCAAGATCGCCGATGACTGGAGCGTGAGTGTCGAGCGGGTCGAGCAGATCCTCGCCCACACCGGTGCGCCGGAGCCCGACGAAACGCCGATCACCACCATCGCGTGGCGGCTGGGGCACCTGCACTTCTGCTTCGCGGGCGGATGGGAGTGGACCTTCGGTGAACGGCGGCAGGAGCCCAAGCTGCTGGTCGACTTCACCTCCTCCGCCGCCTTGGCACTCGAGCGGTTCTGGGCGCTGATCGACCGCTGGCGCGACAGCGTCGCCGCCGTCACCGACGAGCAGCTCGACACGGTCGGCTTCTCGCAGTACCCGTACGGCTCCGATCCCGACGACCCCTTCATCACCGTGCTGTCGGGGGCCAACCTCGAATTCATCCACCACATGGCCGAGATCGCGTTGCTCCGCGACCTGTGGCGGGCCCGCTTCACCACTCCCGGTTAGGCCCGGGCGCGCCGCGAGGCTGGGACGAGTTGCCCGCCGTACGCAATGGCGAGGTAGGGGTCTCGACGGCCGGCGGACTTCAACCGGCCGGGGCCGAGGGTGGTCCGCGGTGTGGAAGTCCTGGCCCATGTCCTGCATTCCGTCCAGGACGGAGAGCCCGTGACACCGCTGGAGGCCCGACGACTACTCACCTCCTAGGGATGAACGGGCGGCACCACCAGACTTATCGGTCCGGCCCGTCCGCCACGGGATACGGCACGAAGGTGCTGCTGTTCTCGTCGATGGTGAGCGTCTGGCCGAGAGGTGGCACGGCGCGTTGCGGGCAGTCGAGACGTTCGCAGATGCGGCAGCCCATGCCGATGGGGGTGGCTGCGGAGGTGTTGTCGAGGTCGAGGCCGTCGGAGTAGACGAGCCGGGAGGCGTGGCGGACCTCGCAGCCGAGGCCGATGGCGAAGGTCTTGCCGGGCTCGCCCCAGCCGCCGCGGTGGCGGGTGACGGCGCGGGCGGTCCACAGATAGCGCTGTCCGTCCGGCATGGCGGCGATCTGGACGTGGATCCGGCCGGGGGCGGCGAAGGCCTCGTACACGTTCCACAGGGGGCAGGTGCCGCCGGCGCGGGAGAAGTGGAAGCCGGTGGCCGACTGGCGCTTGGACATGTTGCCGGCGCGGTCGACGCGTACGAAGGAGAACGGAACTCCGCGCAGGCGTGGCCGCTGGAGGGTGCTGAGGCGGTGGCAGACGGTCTCGTAGCCGAGGCCGAAGCGGTCGGTGAGCCGTTCGATGTCGTAGCGGACCTCCTCCGCCGCCGTGAGGAAGGCGGTGTACGGCAGGATCAGTGCGGCGGCGAAGTAGTTCGCCACACCGATCCTGGCGAGCGACCAGGTGGCGGAGCCCTCCTCGTAGTCCTCCGACGCAAGCGCGGACAACTGGTCGCCGAACTCGAGCAGGGCGAGCTGGGTGGCCATGCGGAACGCCTGCTGGCCGGGGCGCAGCCGGTTGGACAGATGCAGGACCCGGGCGGCGGGGTCGAAGTGATGCAGCCGGTCGGAGTCTGTGGCGAGGCGGACTCCGTGCCGCTCGGCGAGACGCGCGGAGAGCGACCGCACCACTTCACCGGGGCGGACGCCGGCGGCACGGGCGAGTTCTTCCGCGGCGAGGTCGGTGTCATGAAGGTAGTTCTGCCGCCGGTAGAAGAACTCGCGAATCTCCTCGTGCGGTGAGCGCGGCAGCGACGGGTCCTCGTTGCCGCGACCGTCCGCCGCTTCGGCCAGCCGCTCGGCCAGAGCGTGGCTGCGCCGGCCGAGATCGAGCAGGACCGAGGCCACGGCCGGCATACGGGATGCCAGTTCCGCGAGGTCGGTCGGCGACACCCGGGCTGAGGCGACCTCGGCCGCGAGGGCTTCCCGCAGGTCGGCCACGAGTCTGCTGGTGTCTCGCTCCGAGAAGAACCCCGGGTCGACGCCGAACGCCTCGGTCAGCCTCAGCAGCACGGGCACAGTGAGGGGCCGGGAGTCGTGCTCCATCTGATTGAGGTAGCTGGGCGAGATCGCCAGCACGCGCGCCAGCTCTGCCTGGCTGAGCCGCCGTTCCTCGCGCAACCGCCGCAGCCGCGCTCCCGCGTATGTCCTGCTCACCGCTCTCCTCTGCTCCGGGTGCCAACACGCCTGATGCCACAGGACGGGTACGGGCCACGCGCTCAAGCTAATGCACGAGGACCTAAAGCTGGCATTGGCAAAGTTGGCAATTTGGGCCCAGAAGATTCGCAGAAGTTGGCAGTGATCCATGGTTGCTGGCACTGAGTGCCAGTGTCAGAGTCGTGGTGCGGCCCGCCGGACCTGGCAGCCGAGCCGGAAGTTCGATCCCGACTTCAAGCCCTGACGTCGTACATCGCGGCTTCCGCCCCGGCGACCCGGGCGCATTGCTCACCGCTTCACATACCGGGAGGGGGCGGCGGGCCGCACTCGTAGCACGTCACTCAGTGACATGCCTTACGCACACTTCACAAGAACCGTGTGATTTCACGCGACCCCGGGAGACGGTCATGGCGCAGGCAGGGACGACGACGGCGACGGCCGAAGAGCTGGCAGAGCGATGGGCGACGGATCCGAGGTGGAAGGGCGTCGAGCGCACCTACACCGCGGAGGAGGTCGTGCGGCTGTCGGGCAGCGTCCGTGAGGAGCACACTCTGGCCCGGCGCGGGGCCGAGCGGCTGTGGCGCCAGCTGCACGAGCAGGACTACATCCACGCGCTGGGCGCGTTGACCGGCGGTCAGGCCGTGCAGCAGGTCAAGGCCGGTCTGCAGGCCATCTACCTGTCCGGCTGGCAGGTCGCCGCCGACGCCAACCAGGCCGGCCACACCTACCCCGACCAGTCCCTGTACCCGGTCAACTCGGTGCCGCAGGTCGTGCGCCGGATCAACAACGCGCTGCTGCGCGCCGACCAGATCGCCACCGCCGAAGGCGGTGCGGACACCACCGACTGGCTCGCGCCGATCGTCGCCGACGCCGAGGCCGGCTTCGGCGGCCCGCTCAACGCCTTCGAGCTCACCAAGGCGATGATCGCCGCGGGCGCGGCCGGAATCCACTACGAGGACCAGCTCGCCTCCGAGAAGAAGTGCGGCCACCTCGGCGGCAAGGTCCTGGTGCCCACAGCCCAGCATGTCCGCACCCTCAACGCCGCCCGTCTCGCCGCCGACATCGCCGATGTCCCGACCTTGATCGTCGCCCGCACGGACGCGCTCGCCGCGAACCTGCTGACCAGTGACGTGGATGAGCGCGACGCCCAGTTCGTGACGGGTGAGCGCACCGCAGAGGGCTTCTACCGGGTGCGGAACGGCATGGCCCCGGTCATCGCCCGCGGCCTCGCCTACGCCCCTTATGCCGACCTCATCTGGGTCGAGACCGGCACCCCGGACCTGGCCCAGGCCCGCGAGTTCGCGGAAGCGATCCACGCCGAGCACCCGGACCAGATGCTGGCCTACAACTGCTCGCCCTCCTTCAACTGGAAGGCCTCCCTGGACGACGACCAGATCGCCAAGTTCCAGCGTGAGCTGGGCGCGATGGGCTACCGCTTCCAGTTCATCACCCTGGCCGGCTTCCACTCCCTCAACCACGGCATGTTCGACCTGGCCAAGGGCTACGCCGAGCACGGCATGACCGCCTATGTCGACCTGCAGGAGCGTGAGTTCGCCGCGCAGGAGCAGGGATTCACCGCGGTCAAGCATCAGCGTGAGGTCGGCACCGGCTACTTCGACCTGGTCTCCACGGCCGTCAACCCCGCCTCCTCGACCACGGCGCTGACCGGCTCCACCGAGGAAGAGCAGTTCCACTAAGCAGCACCGGGAGGGCCGAGCCGGGCAGCAGTTCCCGGCTCGCCCCTCTCCGTCCAGTCGGCCCTGTGCCCGGGTGAGGGCGACCGCCTCCGTCCGGTCCACACCCCTCCGCTGAGGAGACCTGTATGTCAACCACCGCTCTGACCAGCACAGTCCAGGTCCTCGGCGCACCGGGTGACCGCCACGACGAGATCCTCATCCCCGCGGCTCTGGAGTTCATCGGCCGCCTCGACGCGGCCTTCGCCGGCCGGCGCTTCGAACTCCTCGCCGAGCGCCGCCGCCGCGCCGAGCGGCTCGCCTCCGGCACGCCGCTCGACTTCTCGCGCGCCACCCCGGCCGTCCGCGCCGCGCCCGACTGGCGGGTCGCCCCGCCCGCGCCGGGCCTCGTAGACCGCCGGGTGGAAATCACCGGCCCGCCCGAGCGGCGCATGACCGTCAACGCCCTCAACTCCGGCGCGCAGGTGTGGATGGCGGACTTCGAGGACGCCATGTCGCCGACCTGGGACAACATCGTCCGCGGCCAGCTGAACCTGCTCGACGCCATCGAGCGCCGCATCGACTGCACCACGCCCGAGGGCAAGGCGTACCGGCTCGGCGACGACCTGGCGACCATCATGGTCCGCCCACGGGGCTGGCACCTCACCGAGAAGCACCTCGTCATCGACGGCCGCCCCGTCCCCGCTTCACTCGTCGACTTCGGCCTGTACTTCTTCCACTGCGCCCAGCGGCAGATCGACGCCGGGTCCGGCCCGTACTTCTACCTCCCCAAGCTGGAGAACCACTACGAAGCCCGCCTGTGGAACGACGTCTTCGTCCTCGCGCAGGAACTGCTCGGCATTCCCCGCGGCACCGTCCGCGCCACCGTCCTCATCGAGACGATCACCGCCGCGTTCGAGATGGAGGAGATACTCCACGAGCTCCGCGAACACAGCGCGGGGCTCAACGCGGGCCGTTGGGACTATCTCTTCAGCCTGATCAAGAACTTCGCCCACCGCCCCGACTTCGTCCTCCCGGACCGGGCGAAGGTCACCATGACCGCGCCGTTCCTGCGGGCCTACACCGAGTTGCTGGTGCGCACCTGTCACAAGCGTGGCGCACACGCCATCGGCGGCATGGCCGCCCAGGTCCCCAGCCGCGACGCGCAGGCCAACGAGGCGGCCCTCGCCAAGGTCCGGCTCGACAAGGAACGCGAGGCCGAGGACGGCTTCGACGGCTCGTGGGTCGCCCACCCCGGCCTCGTGCCCGTCTGCAATGACGTGTTCGACGGCGTGCTGGGCGAGCGGCCCCACCAGATCGAGCGCACCCGCGACGACGTCCACGTCACCGCCGCCGACCTCGTCGCTGTCCGCCGCACTGCCGGCCCGCCCACCCCCGAGGGCATCCGCGCCAACATCGCCGTCGCCCTGCGCTACTTCGACGCCTGGCTGCGCGGCAGCGGAGCCGTCGCCCTGTACGGACTGATGGAGGACGCCGCCACCGCCGAGATCGCCCGCTGCCAGATCTGGCAGTGGATACGCCACGGCCTCGTCGAGCGCGACACGGTGGTCGAACTGCTGGACGACGAGATCGCGGCCCTCGGGGCCGAGTACCCCTGGGCCCGAGTGGACGAAGTCCGAGCCATCTTCGAACGCACCGCAATGGCACGGGACTTGCCGGCCTTCTTCACCCCCGACGCCTACGCCCGCAACCTCGTCCACCGATCGGCGGTGCAGTCATGAACGCGCGCATCCAGCGGGTCGGAGTGGTAGGCGGCGGCCAGATGGGCGCCGGTATCGCCGAGGTCTGCGCCCGCGCGGGGCTGGACACGGTGATCTGCGAGGCAGACGCCACCGCGGCCCGCGCAGCCCGGGAACGTGTGGCGACCTCCCTCGAACGCGCCGTCCAGCGCGGCAAACTGGACCGTATCTCCGCCGAGGACGCCCTGGCCCGCCTTGTCTTCACCGGCAGTCTCGACGATCTCGCAGACCGGCAACTCGTCGTCGAGGCTGTCGTCGAGAACACCGACGCCAAGACCGAGATATTCGCTGCCTTGGACAAGTCTGTCGAGGATCCGGAGGCGATTCTGGCCACCAACACCTCGTCCATCCCGATCATGCGCCTGGGTATGGCCACGCACCGCGCCGACCGCGTCGTCGGACTGCACTTCTTCAATCCCGTGCCGGTGCTGCCCCTGGTGGAGATCGTCACCTCGCTGCACACCGCGCCCGAGACCGTGACGGCCGTCGAGGAGTTCGCCCGCGACACCCTGGGTAAGACCGCGATCCGCTCTCAGGACCGGGCCGGCTTCGTCGTGAACGCCCTGCTGATTCCGTATCTCCTCTCCGCGATCCGCATGGCTGAGTCCGGCTTCGCCACCGCCGCCGACGTGGACGCCGGGATGGAGCTCGGCTGCGCTCACCCGATGGGCCCGCTCAAGCTGGCCGACCTGATCGGCCTGGACACCGTCGCTGCCATCGCGGAGTCGTTGTACGACGAGTTCAAGGAACCCCTCTACGCCCCGCCCCCGCTGCTGCAGCGGATGGTGCAGGCGGGGCTGCACGGCCGCAAGACAGGCCGCGGGTTCCACATCTACGACCGGGGCTGAGGGGCCCGGGAGGTGGGTGGGAGCGGGGCTCCCGTTCGCGGATCCTTGCGATGGGCCGGGCAGCCCGGGTGGCGAGGTGTCAGTGGGCCGGGCCGGCGATGCGGTCGAGCCACTCCCGCAGGAGGGCCTGTTCCCGGTCGGTGAGCGCGGAGGTTTGCGGCAGGACGGCGCGGAGGGCGACGGCGGCGCTGACCGGCCCGGGAGGTGCAAGCTCGGGGGTGCCGGTGGTGATCGCGGTGATGACTGCCTCACGGGCCATGACAGACAACTCCGGGTCGCGGCTGCCTTCGGGCATGGAGATCAGCATGAGGGTGGTGCCGCGCCCTGCTGCCTGGACGAGGTGGGCGGCGCGGTCTTCGCTGACGCGCAGGCGGCCTGCCTCGGCGATCCGGTGGATGAGGGTGGCCAGGACCTCGGCGCCGGCGACGGCGGCGGGCGGGGCCTCCGTCGCGGGCCGGGGCTCGCTCATGACCAGGTACAGAGCCGGGTTGGCCAGACCGAAGCCGACGTGCATGTCCCAGCCGGTGCGCAGGTCCTCCACCGGGTCGTCGGTGGGCTCCCGGGCGGTCTTGGTGTTCAGGTAGGCCGTGAAGCCCTCGGCCGCGGCTGCGTCGAGCAGTCCCTGCTTGTCTCCGAACAGCCGGTAGATGGTCGGGGCCTGCACGTCGGCTGCGGCGCTCACCGCGCGGGTGGACACAGCCTCCCGTCCGCCGTCGGCGAGCAGTTTGGCCGTGGCGGCGAGGATGCGCTCCCGGGGGCTGTCCTCGGGTGAAAGACGGGCATGCATGTTTCCAACGATAACAGTCACGCGTTAGCGCTTCGTGTTATCGGTGATAACGTCCTGCCGTTAGCGGTGGCAGCGGCGTATCGGTGCCGCCCCGACGGAGCCACACCCTGAGCGCCGTCGGCTCACCGCCCATGGGATCCAACTGGAGGTCGTCATGATCATCGTCACCGGGGCCAACGGTCAGCTCGGCCGGGCGATAGTGGAAGATCTGCTCGGACGCGTCCCCGCCGGGCAGATCGCGGTGAGCGTCCGCGATGCGGCGAAGGCGCAGGTTCTCCAGGAGCGGGGCGTCCGCGTGCGCCGGGGCGATTTCGATGACCCCGCGAGCCTGGCCCACGCTTTCGAAGGGGCGTCGCAGGTCTTGATCGTGTCCGCGGCCACCACCGGCGAAGCGGCGATCGCCCAGCATCGCACCGCGATCGAGGCAGCGCAGAAGGCCGGCGCGCACCGGATCCTCTACACCAGCCACCAGGGCGCCAACCCTTCCTCACCGTTCGCGCCCATGCCCGACCACGCCGCCACCGAAGCGATTCTGCGGGACTGCGGCGTGCCCTTCACCTCACTGCGCAACGGCTTCTACGCGTCCACGACGGTCAGACTGCTCGGCGCCGCTCTGAAGACGGGCGAACTGGCCGCACCGCAGGACGGCCCGGTCTCCTGGACGGCCCACGCCGACCTGGCCGAGGCAGCCGCGATCACACTCGCCGAGGACGGACGCTTCGACGGACCGACCCCGCCCCTCACCGCCTCGCAGGCCCTCGACCTCGCCGACATCGCGGAGATCGCCTCCGACCTCACCGGGCGCCCGGTCAAGCGCGTGATCGTGACTGACGAGGACTACCGGGCGGGCCTGGTCTCCCACGGCGTGCCCGAAACTCAGGCCGAGATGCTCCTGGGGCTGTTCGCTGCCAGCCGCCAGGGCGAGTTCTCCCAGGTGGACCCCACGCTCGCCGACCTCATCGGCCGGCCGTCGACGCCTGCGCAAGACGTCCTCAAGGCGGCGCTGACGACGAACGGCTGACCACCGCCCTCAGCGGGAACAGCGCACGGGACACCCCGATCCTGTCGGGCTTCAGCCGAGTGCGGTGATCAACTGCCGCCTGAGAGGTCGGTTGAAACGGTGAACTGTTCGGGCCGCTACAGGTCACGGCGGTGGCGGAGGCGTAGGGCCTCCGAGAAGATCTCCCGTTCCAGAGTCCGCGCGTCAGGTCTGCTTTCTTGAGCGAGCCCTTGAACTGCCACATGCACCGCCACGCCCATCGACAGAGAGAGCAGCAGCAGTGATCACCCGGAGAACACTCACAGGCGGACTGGCCGCAGGACTCGCGACGGCGGGCGCCTCCACCTCCTGGGGTGCACCGCCCTGGGCAGGTGATGGCGCCGAACACCACTGATGATGCCGCTGCCGTGTCGCGTCGGCCGGCGTTCGCCCGGACACGCTGTCCGGGCGCGGGCCGTACGGAGGACCGGTGGGAGTGGCGCTGCGGCCCGGGCGACGCAGGCTCCTAGCGTGTCTGGACATGACGAAAGCATCCTCAGACCGAGTGGCGACGCCCACCCGACGGGGGGCGCTCGCCGGCCTGGCGACCGGGGCCGGCGCGGCCCTCCTGGCCTCGGCGCCGACGGCCTCCGCGCTGGTACCCGCCGGAGCCCGTGGGGCAGGCGCGTCCATCCCGTCGTCCCCGACCGCGGCCGCGTCGCCGACGCCCGGAGCCATGCAGCTGTTCACGGACCCCGCGCTCAACTTCGCCGCGCTGCTGGCCCTGGGCGGCGCCGGGTTCGGCTCGAGCGAGGTCGGCGAGGTCCTGACGGCCGTCAACGCGATCAACGCCGCCGGGGCGGACCAGCAGACCTTCACCGCGGAGTTCCGGCGATGGGGGGACCGGCTGACTGCCACCGCGACGCGTCATCCGCAGACCAGGCGCTTCCGCTCGCTTCGGGCGGCCCAGTACTACGACCAGGCGCTGTTCTTCGTGCTCGGCTCGGACACCCCCGGCGACGAGGAAGAGCTCTATCTCGCCGGGCGTCGCTCCTGGGACGAGTTCGCCCGGCTGTGCACACCGGCGGCGATCACCGATCGGGTGCGGTACGAGGGTGAGACGTCGCTCCCTGTCTGGTTCTTCCGCCCCGATGCCTCCGGCAGGGCCCGGCCGACCGTCATCCTCACCAACGGCAGCGACGGCCAGAACGTCGACATGTGGACGTACGGGGTCTCCGCCGCGCTCGCCCGCGGTTGGAACGCGCTCGTGTACGACGGACCGGGCCAGGGCCAGCTGCTCTTCGTCGACCAGGTCGTCTTCACCCCACGCTGGGAGCGGGTCGTCTCCCTTCTGGTGGACTGGCTGGAGCGCCGCAGTGACGTCGACGAGGGGCGCATCGCCCTCACTGGGCTGTCGATGGGCGGCGACCTCGCGCCGCGCGCAGCGGCCTTCGAACGCAGGATCGCAGCGCTGGCCGCGATGCCGGGAACGCTCTCGCCGTGGCTGGGTTTTCCGCCGGAGCTCCGGAGCATCGTGACCCCCGACAAGGCGGAGACCAACCGCATCTGGAACGAAGAGGTCGTCCCTGAGCTGAGCCAGGAGGAGGCGGGCGCCATCAAGAAGCGGGTCGAGCCGTTCTCGATCCCGGCGATGCTGGCCGCCCGTCAGGGCCGGATCTTCACCGACTTCTGGACCCCGGCCCAGCGGATCATGGCGCTCGACATCACCAGGGTCGTGGGCCGCATCAAGTGCCCCACGCTGGTGCTGGACTACGACGACGAGCAGTTCTACCCCGGCCAGCCGCGCGCGTTCTACGAGCTGCTGCGTGCCCCCAAGGATTACGAACTGCTGACGGCGGCCACCGGTGCCCAGCTGCACTGCTCACCGATGGCGCCACAGCAGCACTGCGAGGTCGTCTTCGACTGGCTGGAGGACACCCTGGGACGGGGCCGGCGCCCGTAGACCTGCCGTCAGCGGTTCGGCGTGCGAAGCCGGCCCGCATAACCCAGTGCTTCTGGGGCTCGGGATGGGGCGCTGCGCGGTCCGTACCGCGCGGTGGGTCGAGGGCCGCTGCTCCCCTCGCCCCACCGGGCTGCGTGTCGGCCTTTCGCTGCGCGCCCGTCCGGCCCGGGTGCTTTGCGTTCTCACGGGCGGCGGGGGCTGGCAGTCGGCCGCCCGGGGGATGCCGCGTCTCGTCCTTCACCGGCCCGCCACCCAGAGGGCTCTCGCTGGGCCAGCTACCGACAGCGGCGGGATATCCAGGCTGGTCGCTGCTGCGTCTGACGCGGCACTTCCCGGCGTTCTGAGAATGCCGATGGGGAGGCGGGCTGGGGTGGTCAGTCGATTTGAGGGGCGTCGGTGGTGTTGCCGTCCTTGTCGAGGGTGTGGGTGCGCCAGTACTTGTCCCACTTGTCGTCGACCTGTTGTGGCACTTTGCCCTCGGGGTAGCGCGTGTAGCCCTTCGGGGGCTGCTCGCTGTCCGGAACGCATGCGGAACCGTTGTCTCCCACTGTCAGGACGGGGTACTCCCCGCTGCTGCAGATGTCTTCCTGGTAGGAGCATCCGGTGAGTGCTGAGGCTGCTGCCGCGCCCGCGAGAGCGGCAGCAGCGATCCGGACCCGGACCCGGCCGCGTCGGGAGGCGCGGGCGGGCCGGCTGATCCTGCGGGACATGGGCATGGTGATTTCTCCTGTCGTTCGGTCTGCGCACCACCCTCGCCGAGGGTGACCGCGATGCCATGAGTACGCGTACTCAGAAGCGGCCACGCGGAGGCTCAACGCACCGCATTGCGAACCCTGTTGACATCGACCAGGTCCACGGCATCAGGGAGCTTTTGTCCTGGGGATCTCCGTGTGGCGGACCGACCGTCCTGTGACAGCGCGCCTGGCGGCGACGGAGCGTTCGTTGTCCTCCCGTCGTTCGCGGCGGCGCGCGCGGTGGATTCGGTCCGAGTGACGATGGTGGTCGGCCGCGGCGGGCGCATCAGCTCGGCACCCGGCACCGCCCCGAGCCCGGCGGCTGTCTCGTGATCGGCGACCAGCCAGGGCAGGCAGAGTGACACATCAGAGTGTGGGTGCCGGCGATGCGGCCTCCCATGCAAACCCGTCCGGGTCGGTGAAAGGCCCGGCGTCGCCGCCGATCGTGATCCGGTGCGATCCGGTGCTGTCGGGAGAGACGCCGGCGTCCTTGGCAAGGGCACGGCGTCTGTACAGCGCCAGCTTGACGGGACTCGACCCAGTAGCGAACTCGATGTACATGCGGCCGAAGCTCTTCGCCACGGTAAGGCCTTGGTCGACGTAGAACCGTTTGCTCGCGGCCACGTCCGCGACTCCCAACAGGAGCACGATCTCGTCGACCCGCCGGGTGGCAGGGCCGGTGTTCTTCTTCGCCGAGGTCGCGACCTTCCAGATCGTCCCGTCCGGGGCTTGTACGACACCGCCGTAGCCCCAGAGCGACTTCGCGGCAGGCTTCAGCGGCGTGGCGCCGGCGTCGAGGGCGGCGTCGATGAGGCTGTTGACGGTGGCCGGCTGGGACACCGTGAGCGCCAGCGTGAACCCACGGAAGCCGGTTGTGGGTGCCTCCGAGGCCCGCAGGCGTATCTGCGTGTCCAAACCGAAGGCGGCGGTGTAGAAGCGGTTGGCGGCCGTGGGGTCGGCCACGTCGAGGGTGACGGATTCGATGGATGCCATGGCCGTCACGCTAGTTGCGGCTCGGCGAGGGGCGCTTCTTGATTCCTGATCGGTCTTGTCACCTGCTTTGCCACACACGGCGCCATCCCGGCCGCAGCGCCCGTTGCGCGGCGCCGGTACGCGCTGGGTGGCATGCCGACCAGCTCGGTGAAGCGGGTGCTGAAGGTGCCCGGAGATGAGCAGCCGACCGCGAAGCAGACCGCGGTGACGTTGAGGTCGCCACGACGCAGCAGCGCCGTCGCGCGCTCGATGCGGCGCGTCATCAGGTACGTGTACGGCGACTCGCCGTAGGCCAGCCGGAACTCGCGGTTGAGGTGTCCGGCGGCCATGTTCACGCCGCGGTCATGTTCCTGGGTGCGCATCGGCCGAGGCCAGTGGTCCGTACCCACGTTTTGAATCAGTCGGCCTACGAGAGGCTATGGCCTGCGACTTCCGCAAGCAGGCTGTAGTACTCCGTGGACCGGGTCTCGAAGTCCACCCAGGCCGACAGTCCGGCCGGATCGCTGTCCGGTCCGCGCAGCAGGTCGACCGAGGCCTGCGCGAACTGCTGCGTGATGCTTTCCCGTTCGGCCTCGTCCAGCAGCAGGCGCAGCTCAGCCACGGCGGCGAGGGCACGCCGACGCTGTTCCCGCCCCGCATCCAGCATCATCTTCCACCCGGAGGCGGGTGCTGCGTCGGTTAGCAGCAGCTCCAGCCGCGCGGCCAGTTCCCTGCCCGCCTCTGCCACGTTCCGCGCCCGTGGCCCGGCTTCCACCAGCACCCGCAGAGCGACGAGCAGCGCCGTGGTCCGCGGCTCGGGCCGGTCCGCATCCATCCCTACCGCCATGACCTCGCCCACGTCATCGGCTGTCCGCCGCGCGGCGGCTACCGCCTTCTCGGCTGTACGCCGTCCCACACCGGGAAACTGCCCCAGGCTCCATGCCCCGGCGTCGAGCACATCGTGCACGGTCCGGACGCCGCCCTTCTCCAACTCCTCGGTCCGAAGCCGTCCTCCGGCCACATCCTGCAGCCGCGCGACCGGAATCCGGCCCAACTCCCTGTCCACCAGCTCCCGGTGCAACGGGGCCAATGCCTCCCGCACCGCTTCCACGGCCCGCCGGTGATCCTGGGCCACCAGTGCGGCGGCTTCGCTCAGCCGCCTCGCCCGGCGGATGACCTCCGGGTTCGCACCGATCACCCGGGACCATGAGCGGATGTTCCCGCCGACGATGCCGACGACCGTCAGAAGCAGTCCGCCCGCCAGCAGCGTGTCGGAGAGCTCGATCCGCCCATCGTCTCCCTCGCCCTCCTCCTCCAGTGAGTACAGTTCGCCCTTGTCCGAGCCCTCAGCGACCACGAACCCGGTGTCCCAACCGAGGCCGGAATCCATGTCGTAGTTCGGTGCCTTCAGGATCGGGTCCCGTTCGGCGTCGCACAGGTACGGCTCGTCTCGCTCGCGGAGTTCGAAGGGATCCGTCCACCGGACCGTGCACGCCCCGTCGGGCTCCTCGTCGAGCACGGTCAGATCCACCTGCCGGAGCTCGGGGAAACCCGGCGCGGCCATGAATAGGCCCAGCGAACACGCGATCAGCACCAGGCCGAGTGCCAGCACCCACCGGAAGAAGGGCACGTGCCTCATCCGGGGTCCTCCCTTGCGTCTCGTCGGCAGTATGTCCTGCACGATCAGCTTGCCCTGTACCCGGACGAGTCATCAAGAGAAGGAATGGGCAGCTGCGTGGCCTTGTGCCTTCCTGTTCCCGGCAATCCCTCGGTGCGGGAAGTACGTCCTTCCGCGCCCGAGTCGTTGCGGTGGCGGTGGCTGGGCGAGCGCCGGTGCTGCTGCCCGGCTCGGCAGGCAGGCGACTACACAGGCAACGAATCAGCGGCTCCGCGTGAACCCAGCTACCGCGCGACGCGGCGGCGCGGGAAGTCGCCGGTACCGACGCAGCGCTCGCCGCCTCGGGCCACAAGGATGGCCGGCGATCCCAGGCCACCAAATGAGATGACTCCTACGTCCCGTTCGGAGCTGGAGCGTTTCTTCTTCCTGGACGACGCGGACCGGGAGCTGATCGGGGGCAAGCGGCGGTCCCATAACAGCCTGGGCTTCGCGGTGCAGCTGACGACCGCACGGTATCTGGGGGTGTTCCTCGACTACCCCACGGACATGCCGGCGGAGGTCGTCGACTACCTCGCCGAGCAGCTCGACATCGGCGACGCGTCGATGCTGAAGGCGTAGGGGAGCGGGAGGAGAACACCCGTTACGGGATGTTGAGCATCGGTCAGCGGGCGGTGCTGGACTCCCTGTTGACCGTGCCGCCCGGCGCGCGGGTATCCGAGCTGGACCGGCTGGCGCGGTCCTGTGCGGGTGTCCGGCCGCTAGATGAAGTGGGCCCTGGACCGGGCCGAGGAGATCGCCGACATGGACATGCGCGCCCTGGACGGGTCGGGAATACCGCCGCGGCGCCTCGCGGAGCTGTCGCGGTACGGCGTGGACGGCAAGGTGTCGCTCCTCAAGCGGCACGGCGACTCGCGCCGCCTGGCAATGAGGTTCCCGTCGAGCTGTTCGCGGGCGAGGTCGACCATGCGTTCGCGGCGCCGGTTGTTGATCGCGTCGGCCTCGCGGAGGAACGTCAGGGCCTGGTCGGCGCCGAGTTCGCCTTCGTCCGATGGTCCGATCGGGCGGTGCGGCGGGGCCGCCACGCGTGGGTCCGGGCCGCGTGCGGGGGAGATCCCTATGATCGCAGACGATCAAGGAGGTCGGATGCGGGAGAAGACCGGTCGCAGGATCCGGGGCGCCCTGCTCGCCGCGCTCGGCGTGTGGGGCGCCGCCGCGCTCGTCGCGTGCGGCTCCGACGAGCCCGACCCGGCGGACGCGCCGTCGCCGCCCGAGGCGATTTCGAGCCCGCCTTCGCCCACGTCGACGACGGCTGCGCCCGTTACGCCGCCTGGGTCGACACCGAAGGGCACCGGGGAGACGTACGTTCCGCCTCCACCGCCTCCACCGACGGCAAGTGAGGGCGGTGGTGGCCGCCCGAGCTCCGCCCCGAGCTTTGATTCGCCTGCGCCCCCGGCGCCCGACGAGCCTCCGGTTACGCCCGAGCCTGCCGGCACGTGATCGAGCCGCCCCTGGACAATCCGTCCCAGGAGCCGGAGGCGACGCGGCGCGAGCCGGCGACCGATCCGTACCGCCCCACCGCGCTCCTCAAGACGGTCGTCGCGCAGGGGACTTTCATCGCCGCGCTCCTGTTCTACCTGGGGGCGATGTACACCAGCACGTTCTACGCGTACTTCCACATCTCTCTCAGCACGCTCGGCCTGGGCTTCGGCGAGTTGGTGACCCAGAGCCTGCATCTGCTGAAGCTCGAGGTCCTTGTCGCCGCCGGACTCATCGTGCTGGTCGTGGCTGCGCCCTCGTTGCGATCCCGGACCCGGTCGCCAGGCGGCGCGGAGCCACGCGTCACCGCCAAGGCCGAGGCCGTGGCGGCCCGTCTGTCCGTGCCGGTGGTGGTCGTCGGCTTGGTACTGCTCGCCCTGTGGACCGAGATCCAGCCGTACGGCTGGATCGCCCCCCTCGTCATCGCGGCAGGGCTCCTCCTGAGCCAGTGCCGGGACTCCCGGGGGAGAAAGCCGGTGGGATTCCGGCGCAGAGCGCTCCCGGTCTTCGCCGCCGGGGTCTTTCTCTTCTGGACGCTCACTCAGGTCACCGTGCAGTCGGCCGAACGGGACGCCGAGTCCCGCGCCCGCCATGTCACCGAATGGACCGGAGTGATGGTCCTCAGCAGCCGTCCGCTCGCGTTTCCGTCCGGCACGGTCACGAAGGAAGTCCTTCCGGGCAGCGTGCTCCACCGCTACCGCTACACGGGCCTGCGGCTGCTCCTCGAGCGCGACGGCCGGTACTACGTCGTACCCCGGGGATGGAACGTGCACAAGGATGCGATGTACGTCATCCGGGAGAGCGAGACCACCTGGATCGCTCTGACACCCGGCACTCAGCCCCGGGGGTCCGGCCAGCCGGTCCTACGGGACGGTTCTCCGCCCCTTGCTCACACATTCCCGCAGGTCAGCGGCTCCGGCCCCTTCTGTCGGACTGCCCGTCCACTGGGTTGGGGGCCAGGAACGTAGCTGAACGGCTGGTGGCCGGTGCGACTGCTCAGAGCTACTTGTCACATTCGCCGCGGCTCTCGGTCCCGACTGCGGGACGTGGGGAGCGAAGCACGTGTCTTCCGGCGGGATTAATCACTGTGGCCCCGGCGACGTCGCCCGCAGTCAGGATCCCGTTGATCACCTTGCGTTGATCGTTCCAGCGTGTGGACGATCGCGTCGTATTTCCCCAGGTGCCCGTCTGGCTGGCGGCTGTCCCATGCCCGAGGACAACGTCTGGCTCCTGCAACGGCGGGCAGAGCACGCGGCCCTCACGAAGCTGCTGGACACCATCCACTCCAAGCCCGGCCGGGCGGTCCAGGGCGCCGGCTGCGGCGCTGCCCCCGCCGGCCCCGTCCCTCTCACCCTCGACCTCGACCGTCACCGAAGGACTCGGCCATGACCGACGCCCGCACCAAGCGCACCCAGTCCTTCTGGACCCGTAAGCGGCTGACCAAGATCGACACATCGGTGCTCGCCGGCGGGGTCTACAAGCCGGTCGACACCTGGGCACTCTCCCACCAGTTCCCGAGCACTGGTGACGGCACGGACCCTGCCCTGTGGCTGGCCTCGATCACACGTACCGGCCACACCGGCACCGGCGACGTCTCCATGCCTGCGGTCACGTTCCAGGGCCTGACGCTGCCCAACCGAGTGGAGGGCGCGACCACGGGCCGACCCAGCCGATGCCCCTGACCTGTCCGCGATCTCTTGATGCGACTCGCCGTGGATGGCTACGGGAACCGCGCGGATCCGTCCCGCTGCGGGGGAATGGCCACACCGTTCTGCTGGAGGGCGACTGTGCGCGTCGGAGAGGGAATGCGGACGCCTTCCAGGCGGTACCGCTTGTGCAGCTTCTTGATGAACTCGTGCTTGATCCGGTACTGGTCGCTGAACTCCCCGACGCCCAGGATCACCGTGAAGCTGATCCGCGAGTCCCCGAACGTGTGGAAGCGGATGGCAGGTTCGTGTTCGGGGACCGCACCTTCGACCTCCGTCATGACCTCGGTCACGACCTCGGAGGTGACGCGCTCCACGTGCTCCAGGTCGCTGTCGTAGCCGACGCCGACCTGCACCATCAGGGTCATCTCCTGTTCCGGGCGGCTGTAGTTGGTCATATTGGTGCTGGAAAGCTGGGCGTTGGGGATGATGACGAGGTTGTTGGAGAGGTTGCGTACGACGGTGTTGCGCCAGTTGATGTCGACGACGTACCCCTCCTCCCCGCTGGTGAGGCGGATGTAGTCGCCGGGCTGGATCGTCTTCGAGGCGAGGATGTGGATGCCCGCGAAGAGGTTGGCGAGGGTGTCCTGGAGGGCCAGGGCGACCGCGAGACCGCCGACGCCGAGGGCGGTGAGCAGTGGCGCTATGGAGATGCCCAGCGTCTGGAGGACGACCAGGCAGCCGATGGCCAGAACGACGACGCGGGTGATGTTGACGAAGATCGTGGCCGATCCGGCGACGCCGGACCGTGACTGTGTGACGGCCCGCACCAGGCCGGTGATCACGCGCGCCGCGGTGATGGTGGCGGCGAGGATGAGAAGGACGGTGAGGACCTGGTTGACGGTGTGGTTGACCCGGCCGGTCAGCGGCAGCGCCGCCGCGGCGGCCCCCAACCCGCCCGTGAGCGCCGCGACCGGCACCAGCGCGCGCAGCGCGTCGACGAGGACGTCGTCGCCGCTCCAGCGGGTACGGGTCGCGTGCCTGCCCAGCCAGCGCAGCAGGAGGCGCAGCAGGATGCCCGCCACGAGCCCGACGGCCACCCAGATGCCCGCGACGATCCAGTCGTGCAGTGTGAGGTCTCGGTTCACCAGCTGCCTCCCGTCGCGCCAGGAAGGGGGCGTATGTCCGGTATCTGATATGTCGTCACCTTGATGCCGCCTGCTGCTCGATTCCAGGATGTGCGGAGCCGCCGGGAACGACGCGTCGTTGACCGGCGGGTCCGCTCATCTTGCTACATGTGTGGGGGTTCTTCGTGGCACGGCCGTTCGAGTCAGGCCATCTCCTCACGAGCAGCGCCGCCGACTCGCCCCGCTCACTGCTGTATTGACGTAAGGCGCCCGCGGGGCGGTGTCGGCGGAGGACATACTGCGGGTGGTGGCCGAGGCGGGCTGCACCGAATGCGAACTGGTCATGGTCAGGGACCTCTTGCAGGCCGGACGCGTGCCCGCCGCGCGTATCCCGCTCACCGTGCGGGCGAAGTTCGCCTGCACGGACGCCGATTCTGTCCGGGCCGAAACGCGCCGCCGCAGTGAAGCGGTGCTGCGGGCGCTCGGCGACGGGGCCGGGTGATCGGTGTCTGCACGGCTCTCGGCGACGACACGTGCCTGTGTGCCAACACTCCGCTGACCTGAGGCAGTTCGTGACCGGCCCGCTGGGCAACGACGGACATTTACATGCCTTCGCGGCGAGCCGGGGCCGGGCGCCCTACCGGCCTCGGGTGCGGTTGAGGATCAGGTCGGCGGCGCGGGCGAGGACCTCGGCTCGGGTGCGGCCCTCGTGGTCGGCGGCGAGCGAGTGGTGTCCGATTGCCACGCAGTAGGCGATCAGGCTGCGGGCCTCGACTTCGTCGGGATCGGAGCAGAAGGTGCCGATCATCTCGCGCAGCAGGGCCATACGCCGGTTGTCGACCCGTCGCAGGCGCTCGGCGACCGCCTCGTCACGCCGGGCCCAGTCACGGACTGCGAGGTCGATGGGGAGCAGCCGGTCGCTGGAGAAGGTGAGCATGCCCGCGCGCCGGGCCTTGGTCTTTGGGTCGCCGCCTTCGCGCTCGACCCGGTCGATCACTTCGTCGGTGCTCTCCCGCTCCCAGGTGTCCAGCATCGCCTCCAGCAGCACGTCGCGGTCGGCGAAGTACCCGTAGAACCCGCCCTTGGTGACGCCGAGGCCCTTCGCCAGCGCCTCGACCCTGACGGCGTCCGGGCCACCCTCGGCCAGCGCCCGCAGGCCTTCCTCCACCCATCTGTCGCGCGGTGTGCGAGCAGCGCCCACGATGTGTCCCACCTCACTCGTCCACCGGTATACGCAACCGCATATATGATCTGGCAACATCTTATACGCAAGCGTATAACGGAGGTGGCAGACGACGTCCCGAGGCAGAAAAGGCGGCAGCGGCCATGAAACTTCCTCGCACCTCCCATACCGATCAGCCGTGGCGGATCCATGAGTTCACCCGCGACTTCCAGACCGAGGACGTGTGGTCCTTCCACACCCCGGGCGCCGGGCCGGACGACTTCCCCGTGATGCTCGCCGTGATGCGGACGGGCGGCGGATTCGCCAAACAGACCCCTCCGGTCCGGTTCCTGTTCGCTGTGCGCTGGAAGCTCGGTGCCCTGCTCGGATGGGACAAGCCCAAGGCGGGCCTCGGGACGCGGGTCCAGTCGCTGCGCGACCGCCTGCCGCGCGACCTCCGCGAGACCACGGACGGGTCCGACTCCGGCGGCAGCCCGTTCGCCCCCGTGTACGAGCTCGACAACGAGTCCGTCCGCGAACTGGCGAACAGGACCGTCCACACCCTCATGCACCTGGGGTGGGTGCCGGCCGGCGACGGCGGCCACGAACTGCGGATGGCGGTCCTGGTCAAGCCCAACGGCCGGTTCGGACGGCTGTACATGGCCCTCATCGCACCGTTCCGCTACCTGATCGTCTACCCGGCGCTGACCCGCCAGTGGGAGCGGGCCTGGCGGGACCGCGCGCTCCTGCTTCCCGAGGGCGCCGACCCTCAACCGTGATCGCTGCGAGCGGCACCTGACGCACCCTTCCGTGATCATGAGACCCGGCCCAGGGTGGACCGACGCCCCGGCCGCGCCATCCCGGATCTTCGCAGGGAATCCCAGCCTTCAGGCCGGGCGGGAATGCGATCTGGGGACTGCTCTGACCTGCTGGTCGCTGTTGTCGGGTGTTCGGTTGTCAGTGGCGGCCGTTACGTCTATCGCCATTGACCGAGGGGAGTGGGCTGGTTGATTCGCTCGTACAAGTTCCTCCTGCGGCCCACCGTCCGGCAGGGCAAGGCGCCGACTCGGATGCTGCGGGATCACCCTTCGACGTTCCGCCCCGATGTGCGGGGTCCTTGACCGTGGATCGCGCCTCCACGATGCTGTTGTTGCGACACGTGAGATGCGTGCCGTAATAAGCAACGCAAGCCCCATGGGTGTAATCAGTCGAGGAGTGGCCATGACTCACCAGGTCCGAGCTGTCGTCGCGCGGGGGAAGGGTGCCCCCGTCAGCCTGGAAACGATCATCGTGCCCGACCCCGGCCCGGGTGAGGCGCTGGTGAACATCGAGGCCTGCGGGGTCTGCCACACCGATCTGCACTATCGCGAGGGCGGCATCAACGACGACTTTCCCTTCCTGCTCGGCCATGAGGCGGCCGGCCGGGTCGCGGCCGTCGGCGAGGGTGTCACGGAGGTCGCACCCGGCGACTTCGTCATCCTGAACTGGCGCGCGGTGTGCGGCCAGTGCCGGGCCTGCCTGCGGGGACGGCCCTGGTACTGCTTCAACACCCACAACGCCAAGCAGAAGATGACCCTCGCCGACGGCACCGAGCTGTCCCCGGCCCTGGGCATCGGCGCTTTCGCCGAGAAGACGCTGGTGGCGGCCGGACAGTGCACGAAGGTCGACGAGCGGGCGTCGGCCGCGGTCGCCGGGCTTCTGGGCTGCGGCGTGATGGCGGGCATCGGCGCCGCCATCAACACCGGCGAAGTCGGGCGTGGCGATTCCGTCGCTGTCATCGGCTGTGGCGGCGTGGGCGACGCGGCGATCGCCGGGTCCCGGCTCGCGGGCGCGGCGAAGATCATCGCGGTGGACATCGACGATCGGAAGCTGGCCACCGCAAAGAGGATCGGCGCCACCCACACCGTCAACTCCCGGGAGACCGATCCGGTGGAGGCGGTCCGCGAACTGACCGGGGGCTTCGGCGCGGATGTCGTCATCGAGGCCGTCGGCCGCCCGGAGACGTATGAACAGGCCTTCTACGCCCGCGACCTGGCCGGGACTGTCGTCCTGGTGGGGGTGCCGACCCCGCAGATGAAGCTGGAGCTCCCGCTGCTGGACGTCTTCGGCCGCGGCGGAGCGCTCAAGTCGTCCTGGTACGGCGACTGCCTGCCGAGCCGCGACTTCCCGATGCTGATCGACCTCCATCTGCAGGGGCGACTGGATCTGGACGCGTTCGTGACCGAGACCATCGCACTCGACGATGTCGAGAAGGCCTTCGAGCGGATGCATCACGGTGACGTGCTGCGCTCGGTGGTGATCCTGTGATGGCCGCCGGCATCGGGCGACTGGTCACTTCCGGCACGTTCTCGCTGGACGGTGGTACCTGGGACGTCGACAACAACGTGTGGATCGTCGGCGACGACCGGGAGGCGGTCGTCATCGATGCCGCACACGACGCCGACGCCATCGTGGCCGCGCTCGGGGGCCGGACGCTTCGCGCGATCATCTGCACACACGCCCACAACGACCACATCGACGCCGCGCCGGCGCTCGCCGACCGGACCGGCTCTCCGATTCTGCTGCACCCGGACGACCTGCCGTTGTGGAAGCAGACGCACTCCGAGCGGCTGCCCGACGCCGAACTGGTGGACGGGCAGATCCTCACAGTGGCGGGCGTCGATCTGACGGTGCTGCACACCCCCGGCCATGCCCCCGGAGCGATCTGTCTCTACGCGCCCGCTCTGGACGCCCTTTTCAGCGGTGACACGCTGTTCGCGGGTGGGCCCGGGGCGACAGGCCGGTCGTACAGCCATTTCGGCACCATCATCGAGTCGATCCAGGGCAAGCTGCTGGCACTGCCGGGCGAAACCGTCGTGCACACCGGTCACGGGGAAACGACCACCATCGGCGCGGAGGCCCCACATCTGAAGGAGTGGATCGACCGCGGGTTCTGAATGCGCGTTCGACGCCGCGTTCCGACCGCCTCGCGGCGGCCTCGGGTCAGCGTCTCCTCGGGTTCAGCACTCGATGACGTTGACCGCGAGGCCCCCGCGCGAGGTCTCCTTGTACTTCACCTTCATGTCGGCGCCGGTCTCGCGCATGGTCTTGATGACCTTGTCGAGCGAGACCACATGAGTGCCGTCGCCGCGCAGTGCCATCCGCGCCGCATTGATCGCCTTGACCGAGGCGATCGCATTCCGCTCGATGCAGGGGATCTGGACGAGTCCCCCGACCGGGTCGCAGGTCAGTCCGAGGTTGTGCTCCATGCCGATCTCGGCCGCGTTCTCGACCTGTTCCGGTGTTCCGCCGAGTGCCTCGGCAAGACCGGCGGCCGCCATCGAACAGGCCGACCCGACCTCTCCCTGACAGCCCACCTCCGCCCCGGAGATCGAGGCGTTCTCCTTGAACAATGCGCCCACCGCGCCGGCGGCCAGCAGAAAGCGTACGACTCCGTCTTCGTCGGCCCCGGGAACGAAGCGGGTGTAGTAATGCAGCACCGCCGGCACGATCCCGGCGGCGCCATTGGTGGGCGCTGTCACTATGCGGCCGCCCGAGGCGTTCTCCTCGTTCACGGCCAGGGCGAAGAGATTGACCCAGTCCATGATCTTCAGCGGGTCCGTGGACTGTTCGTCATCGGCGAGGGTGCGCAGCAGCTGGGGAGCGCGACGTGGCACCCTCAGCCTCCCGGGCAGGGTGGTCTCGGTCCGTGAGCAGCCGCGGTCGACGCACTCCCGCATTACGGTCCAGATCTGCAGCAGGCCCTCTCGGACCTCGCTCTCGCTCCGCCAGGACAGTTCGTTGGCGAGCATCACCCCGCTGAGGGGGAGGCCGGACTCGTAGGCGCGCAGAAGCAGTTCGGACGCCGAATGGAAGGGGAGGCGTACGGGTGTGTCGTCGGGCTTGATCCGGTCGGCTCCCATCGCGCTCTCGTCGACGACGAAGCCCCCGCCCACCGAGTAGTACGTACGTGTCCTCAGCTCGCTGCCGTGGTGGTCCAGGGCCTGGAACTGCATGCCGTTGGGATGGAAGGGCAGGGTGCGGCGGCGGTGCAGCACCAGGTGCTCGGGCTCGCGGAAGTCCACCTCTTTGCGGCCCAGGAGTCGCAGCCGACCGGTCTCGCGGATCCGGTGCACGCGGTGGTCCACGGTGTCGGTGTCGACGGTTTCGGGATCCTCGCCCTCCAGGCCCAGGAGTACCGCCTTGTCACTGCCGTGACCGTGGCCGGTGGCGCCGAGGGATCCGAAGAGCTCGGCCCGCACCGAGACGGCACGGGGCAGCAGGCCGTCCTCGTCCAGTGCGGTGACGAAGAGGCGGGCGGCTTTCATCGGCCCCACGGTGTGCGAGCTGGAGGGCCCGATACCCACCTTGAACAGGTCGAAGACGCTGATCGGCACGTCGTTCCCTCCGGATCGGAAGTTGTGTACTGCGCACAGCGTTGCGTAAAAAGAAACATGGAACAAGGGGTCGGAGTGTCCGGGGGATGCCTTGACACGGGCTTTGGGGGACTTCAAACTGGCGTTGCGCTTACCGCACTCCGTTTCGCTATATGCACCCGAGCACCCGAGGTGTCATGATGATTCCCGCGTGCCGTCTCGCGGATCTGCCGCGAGGCGAGGCCCACCGGCTCGACCTCGATCCGCCCGTGTCGTTGTTCCACACCGATGACGGCGAGGTCTTTGCCATCGACGACACGTGCACCCACCAGGATGCGTCGCTCGCCGACGGCTGGCTGGAGGGCTCCGAGGTCGAATGCCCGCTGCATGCATCGAAGTTCGACCTCCGGACGGGGGCCGTCGACTCACCGCCGGCCAAGCTCCCCGTCCGCACCCATCAGGTCCTGATCGAGGACGGCATGATCTACGTCCAGCCGTCCACGGAGGCCCCGAATCTGCCGCCCTGCATCGCGGCGCGGCTCGCCGGTGGTCCCGCGTGAGGACCGTGGCCGTGGTCGGCGCCTCGCTCGCCGGACTGTCGGCCGCACGCTCACTGCGCAAACAGGGCTTCGACGGGCGGCTGATCGTGATCGGTGACGAGCAGCACCGCCCGTACGACAGGCCGCCGTTGTCCAAGGAGTTCCTCGCCGGCACGGTCCGTGAAGCGGATCTCGCGCTGGAGACGGACGGCGAGGACCTGCAGGCGGAGTGGCTGCTCGGCGTGCGGGCCGCGGGATTCGACCCCGGTGACCACGCCGTGCGGCTTGCGGACGGCCGGTCCGTCCGGGCCGACGGGGTCGTCATCGCCACAGGTGCGACCGCGCGCATGCTGCCGGGCGGCGACGGACTGGACGGGGTGCACACGCTGCGGACCCTGGACGACGCCCGGGCCCTGCGGGCCGACCTCGCCCGGGGCGGGCGGCTGGTGGTGATCGGCGGTGGGTTCATCGGCGCCGAGGTCGCCTCGACCGCGTACGGCCTGGGACTTGACGTGACCGTTGTCGAGGCCGCGCCGACACCGCTCGCCGGACCGCTCGGCGAGGTCATGGGCGGCGTCGTCTCCACCCTCCACGCGGACCACGGCGTACGCCTGCTGTGCGGCGTCGGCGTCAAAGGGCTCAGTGGGTCGGCTCGCGTCGACGCGGTCCTGCTCGAGGACGGCCGCAGCATCCCGGCGGACACGGTCGTCATCGGCGTGGGCGCCCGGCCGTGCGTCGAGTGGCTGGAGGGGTCCGGCGTCGTACTGGACGACGGCGTCAAATGCGGCGCGGACGGCCGTACAAGCGTGGCCGGTGTGGTCGCGGTCGGAGACTGCGCCTCCTGGTACGACCCTTTCGCCGGCGTTCACCGTCGCGTCGAGCACTGGACCGGCGCACGGGAGCGGCCCGACGCGGCCGTGGCCGCGCTGCTGTCCGCGGGTGCGGCAACACCGGCGGCGCCCAGGCCGCCGTACTTCTGGTCGGACCAGTACGGCGTACGGATCCAGTTCGCCGGACATTCCGCCGGGGCCGACAGTGTGACGGTCGAGGAGGGTCTCCCGGACGAGCGCAGCTTCCTTGCGGTCTACCGGCGGTCGGGACATCCGGTTGCGGTCCTCGGGATGAACCAGCCGCGCCTGTTCACCCGCTGGCGCAAACAGCTTGCCACCGCCACGCTCTGACGCCGCTCGTAAGGCGTCACGCGCCACTGCTCAGCACGCCCTTCACCACCCAACGCACAACGCGCGCTCGGACTTCCTCGTCCCCGGCGCGACGACCGACCGACGACGTCACCCCGCGAGGAGTGCACTGTGACCTCGACCAGCCTGCCGGACAGCCTGATCGCCACGCTCCCCGGCTCCTACTACACCGATCCCGGGATCTTCGCCCAGGAGCAGGAGCACATCTTCGAGGCGATGTGGTTCTGCGTCGCGCGCTCCTGCGACCTGACCGGTCCCGGCGCCTTCAAGACCGTCGACGTGGGCCGCGAGAGCATCCTCGTCACCCGGGCCCGGGACAACTCCGTCCGCGCCTTCTTCAATGTCTGCCGACACCGCGGCGCCAAGCTGTGCACGGAGGAGTCCGGCGAGGTGAAGCGCGCCTTCCAGTGCCCGTACCACGCGTGGACGTACGACCTGACGGGCAAGCTCGTCGCGGCCCCCAACCTCACGAAGATGCCAGACGTCGGCCGTACCGAATACGGCCTGGCGAATGTGGCCACTCGCGAATGGCTGGGCTATGTCTGGGTCTGTCTGGCGGAGACCCCGCCCTCCTTCGAGGAACAGATCGTCGGCGAGGTCGTCGCACGGCTCGGCGATGTGGAGTCGATCGAGCGCTACGACATGGAAAGCCTCGAAGTCGGCAGACGGATCGTCTACGACGTGAAGGCGAACTGGAAGCTCATCATCGAGAACTTCATGGAGTGCTACCACTGCGCCACGATCCACCCGGAACTCACCGAGGTTCTGCCGGAGTTCGCCGACGGCTATGCCGCGCAGTACTACGTCGGCCACGGCGTCGAATTCGGCGCGGACATCAAGGGCTTCACCGTGGACGGCTCCGAAGGCCTGGACCGCATCCCCGGGGTTGCCGAGGACCAGGACCGCCGCTACTACGCGATCACTGTCCCGCCGCAGGTGTTCATCAACCTCGTCCCCGACCACGTGATCTTCCACCGGATGTACCCGGTCGCCGTCGACCGCACGATCGTCGAGTGCGACTGGCTCTACCTCAGGGACGTGGTGGACAGCGGCAGGGACCTCAGCCGGTCCGTGGAGCTCTTCGACCGGGTCAACCGGCAGGACTTCGACGCCTGCGAGCGCTGCCAGCCCGCGATGAGCTCCCGCCTGTACGCCAAGGGCGGGGTACTCGTACCCAGCGAGCACCACATCGGCGCGTTCCACGACTGGATCCACGAGCGCCTCGGTACCCGGCAGCCGGAGTAGCACCGACGACTGCACGCACGCGCCGCCCGGAGATCCGGCGACGACGACCAGGAGGTCAGCAGGAGAAGACAGGAGAAGACCTGGGCCGCCGGGAACCCCCGCGATGACCCACGCCCTTCCTGCAGATCCGGCTGGAGCGCGCCCGGGTCAGCCCAGGTAGCCCATCCGGTGACTGATCTCCTCGGCCCCCTTGATCAGCAGCGGGGCGACCTCGCGCATACGGTCCTCGGTGAACCGGTACGAGGGTCCGGAGGCGCTGAGCGCCGCGATGACCTCTCCGTCCCGCGAGCGGACCGGCGCGGCCATGGCGTGCAGTCCGAGCTCCAGTTCCCCCAGGGTCGAGGAGTAGCCGTGTTCTCTGGCCTCGGCGAGGCTCTTCTCGAGCTTTGTCTTCGCGGTCAGGGTGCGCGGGGTGATCTTCTTCAGGCCTGTCTGCGACAGGAGCTCGGCACGCTCCTTGGCGGGCAGGTGAGCCAGCAGGATCTTGCCGCTGGAGGTGGCGTGCAGCGGGGTCAGCTGGCCGACCCAGTTGTGGGCCCCCACCGCCGCAGGTCCGCGTACCTGAAAGAGGTTGATCGCGAAGTGCTCCTGCATAACAGCGACGTTGACGGTCTCGCCGATCTCCTCTGCGAGGCGCTCGCAGACCGGGCGGCCCTGCTGCGTGATGTCGATGCGGCCCGTGACCGCGCCGGCCAGGCGCACGATGCCGAAGCCGAGGCGGTACTTGCCGCGCTCACCCGCCTGCTCCACCAGGCCGCGCGCCTCCAGTGCGCCGAGCAGGCGGAATGCGGTGGATTTATGGACCTCGATCTCGGCTGCCACGTCACTGACGCCCGCTTCACCGTGTTGGGCAAGGATTTCCAGCACGCTGATGGCGCGGTCGACGGACTGGACCCCGCCGGGCTGCGAACCGGTCGTTTCGGTATCTGGACTGTAGTTGCTCACAACGAAACTATACGCGCAGTAAACAACAGGGGCGCCGAGCGATGCGAGTCTCGGCAAGTTGCGTGGCTCGCAACCTGGTGCGTATAGCGCTACTCGTACTAGCATGCCCGGCGTATCGAACGGCGCGAGCGAGACGAGGCAGCCATGGCTACCCTCCAGTACGACTTCGTCATCGTCGGCGGCGGATCGGCCGGCAGCGCACTGGCGAACCGGCTCTCCGCTGATCCGGGCAACCGCGTGCTGGTCCTGGAGGCCGGCCGGTCCGACTATCCGTGGGACGTGTTCATTCACATGCCTGCGGCGCTGACCTACCCCATCGGCAGCCGCTTCTACGACTGGAAGTACGAATCCGAGCCCGAGCCCCATATGGGCGGCCGACGTGTCTACCACGCCCGCGGCAAGGTACTCGGCGGTTCCAGCAGCATCAACGGCATGATCTTCCAGCGCGGCAATCCCATGGACTATGAGCGGTGGGCGGCCGACCCGGGCATGGAGACCTGGGACTACGCCCACTGCCTGCCGTACTTCCAGCGCATGGAGAACTGCCTGGCGGCCGACCCCGACGACGAGTTCCGCGGCCATGACGGCCCCCTCGTCCTCGAACGCGGCCCGGCCTCCAGCCCGCTCTTCCCAGCCTTCCTCGAGGCGGTCCAGGAAGCCGGCTACCCCCGCACCGACGACGTCAACGGCTACCGGCAGGAAGGCTTCGCCCCCTTCGACCGCAACGTCCACCGCGGACGCCGTCTGTCGGCATCGAAGGCGTACCTCAAGCCCGTGAAGAGGCGGCCGAATCTTGACGTCAAGACCCGAGCCCTGGTCACCCGCGTGCTCTTCGAGGGCAAGCGCGCCGTAGGCGTCGAGTACCGGCGCGGCCGCGGCAAGCCCCAGCAGGTCCGCGCCCGCGAGGTCATCCTCTGCGGCGGTGCGATCAACTCCCCGCAGCTGCTGCAGCTCTCCGGCGTCGGCAACGCCGAGGAACTCGAGCCCCTGGGCATCGACGTCGTCCACCACCTGCCGGGCGTCGGTGAGAACATGCAGGATCACCTGGAGGTGTACGTCCAGCACGCCTGCAAGCAGCCGGTCTCCATGCAGCCGTACATGGCGAAGTGGCGCGCCCCGTTCATCGGCCTCCAGTGGCTCTTCCGCAAGGGCCCGGCCGCCACCAACCACTTCGAGGCCGGCGGCTTCGCCCGCAGCAACGAGGACGTGGACTACCCCAACCTGATGTTCCACTTCCTGCCCATCGCGGTCCGCTACGACGGCTCCTCGCCGTCGGGCGGGCACGGCTACCAAGTGCACGTCGGACCCATGTACTCCGACGCCATCGGCTCCGTCAAGGTCAAGAGCAAGGACCCGCGTGAACGCCCGGCCCTGCGCTTCAACTATCTGTCCACCGAACAGGACCGCCGCGAGTGGGTCGAGGCGATCCGGGTGACCCGCAAGCTCCTCAATCAGCCCGCGCTCTCCCCGTACAACGACGGAGAGATCTCACCCGGACCGTCCGTGGCGAGCGACGAGGAGATCCTCGCCTGGGTCGCGAAGGAGGGCGAGACCGCTCTGCATCCCTCCTGTACATGCAAGATGGGCACCGATGAGATGGCCGTCGTCGATCCCGCCAGCATGCGCGTGCACGGTCTTGAGGGACTGCGCGTCGTGGACGCCTCAGTGATGCCCTATGTCACCAACGGCAACATCTACGCGCCGGTGATGATGATCGCCGAGAAGGCCGCCGACCTCATCCTCGGCAAGGACCCCCTGCCGTCCTCGAAGGCCGTGTACTACCGGCACCGCGACGCCCAGAAGCAGTCCGGGTAGGCTGTGTTGCACAGCGAACGCTTCCGGGCGCTGCTGGACAGTGTCCGTTACGAGGTGCTTCCCGCGAAGGCGACGCTGGACAAGGTCCTCGCCCATGTCCCGCGCGATGTGGTGGTCACCGTCACCGCGTCCCCGGTCAAGGGCCTTGAGCCGACGCTGGACCTCGCCACGCGCCTCTCGGCGCACGGCTACAGCGTCGTCCCGCATGTGCCCGCGCGGCTGCTGCGGGACGACGCGCACCTGGCCGACGTCGTCCACCGGCTGCGCGAGGCAGGCGTGGACGACGTCTTCGTACCTGCCGGGGACGCCGATCCGCCCGCCGGCCCGTACGAGGGCGCGCTGCCACTGCTACGGCACCTCGCCGAGCTGGGCAGCCCCTTCGCCCGGGTCGGCATCACCGGCTACCCGGAGAGACATCCGCTCATCGACGACGACATCACCATCCAGGCGATGTGGGACAAGCATGCCCACGCGACGTACATAGTCAGCAACCTGTGCTTCGACTCGCGCGTGCTGGGGGAGTGGGTGACACGGGTGCGGCGGCGCGATGTCACGCTCCCGGTGCATGTGGGCGTGGCCGGGCCCGTCGAGCGTACGAAGCTGCTGGCGATGGCGGCGAAGATCGGTGTGGGGGAGTCGACGCGCTTCCTGGCCCGGCACGCCTCCTGGTTCGTGCGCTTCGCGGCGCCGGGCGGCTACGCGCCGGAGCGGCTGCTGCGGCGCAGTGCGCCCGTGCTGACCGCGCCCTCGGCGGCGGTGGCGGGCCTGCACCTGTTCACGTTCAACCAGATCGCCGAGACCGAGCGTTGGCGCCGCGGCATGCTGGAGCGCCTCGACGGTTGTTAGCCCCCACGCCGCCCCTTCCCGAAACTGGGGCTCCGCCCCGGACCCCGCGCCTCAAACGCCGGCGAGGCTGGAATGGTCGGCCCGAACATTCAAGCCCGTCCGGCGATTGAGGACAGGCCCCGAAGGGCGTCCGGGGGTTCGGCGGAGCCCCAGTTCAGCGGAAGACGACCGTACGGTTCCCGTGGACCATGACGCGGCTCTCGCTGTGCCACTTCACCGCATGCGCCAGCACCTGCGCCTCGACGTCCCGCCCTACGGTCACCAGTTCGTCCGGGTCGAGTGAGTGATCCACGCGAACCACGTCCTGCTCGATGATCTGCCCCTCGTCCAGGTCCGGCGTCACATAGTGCGCCGTGGCGCCGACGAGCTTCACGCCGCGGTCGTACGCCTGCCCGTACGGGCGTGCGCCCTTGAAACTGGGGAGGAAGGAGTGGTGGATGTTGATGGCCCGGCCCTCGAGCTGCTTGCACAGATCGTCGGAGAGGATCTGCATATAGCGGGCGAGCACCACCAGGTCGATGTCCAGCTCGCGCACCAGCTCCAGAAGACGTGCCTCGGCGTCGGCCTTGGTGTCCTTGGTCACCGGGATGTGGTGGAAGGGGATGCCATAGGTCCCGGCCAGCTCCTTGAACTCCTCGTGATTGGACACGATGGCCGGGATTTCGATGTTGAGCGCGCCGGTGCGCCGGCGGAAGAGCAGGTCGTTCAGGCAGTGGCCGAATTTCGACACCATGATGAGCGTGCGGGTCGGGGTCGAGGCGTCCCACAGGGTCCACGAGATCCGGTAGGCCTCGGCGACGGGGCCGAAGCGGTCACGCAGATGTTTCACATCGGTGTCGGGGTCGGACACATCGAAGTGGACCCTCATGAAGAAACGGTCCTGAAGCCGGTCGTCGAATTGCTGGCTCTCCAGGATGTTGCCGGAGTTCCTGACCAGGTAGCCGCTCACGGCGTGCACCAGTCCGGGCTGGTCCGGGCACGAGAGGGTGAGGACGTATTCGCGGCCGGGTTGCGGTCGAGGGGACATGCGCGGCCTCCGACGGTGCGTATTGCACAACACGGTGAGTGATACGCAACATGGTCGGCCCCTCGTGGGCCGTGGTCAAGAGGAGCGGGGCAACCGGCCGTCGGGGTGGGAATCCGCCCGTCTCGCCCTCTTGACGTGGGTCACCCGTTCGGCCAGGGTGTTCCACCACAAGCAATGCAGTGCATGATGCGCAACGAACTTCGGTCGAAGGGCTCCGCTCGTGGCAGACCTGTATGTGGACGGAGAATGGCGCGATCCGGTGGCCGGCGGCCACCGGGAGATCCTCTGCCCCGCAGATGGCACGCTTGCGGCGGTCGTGTCCGAAGGGACGCGGGCCGACAGCGAGGCCGCGATCGCAGCGGCCCGCCGGGCCTTCGACGAAGGCCCCTGGCCGCGAACCCCCGAGCGGGAGCGCGGCGCTCTGCTGCTGCGCACCGCCGATCTGATCGAGCGCGACGCCAAGGAGTTCGCCCGCGCCGAATCGCTGGACACCGGCAAGCGGCTGGTGGAGAGCGAGTACGACATCGCCGATGTGGTCTCCTGCTTCCGCTACTACGGCGGGATCGCGGGCACCAGCGCCGGCCGACTGGTCGACACCGGACGCGACGACGCCGTCAGCCGTGTCACCTACGAGCCGGTCGGCGTGTGCGGGCTGATCACCCCTTGGAACTACCCGCTGCTTCAGGCATCGTGGAAGGTCGCCCCGGCTCTTCTGGCCGGCAACACGATCGTTGTGAAGCCGAGCGAGCTCACCCCCTCCACAACGATCCTGCTGATGCGGGCACTTGAGGAGGCCGGTCTGCCGGCCGGCGCCGCCAACCTCGTGCTCGGCGCCGGTCCCGAGGTCGGCGCACCGCTGTCCGAAGACCCTGCCGTCGACATGATCTCCTTCACCGGGGGCCTGGACACCGGTCGAAGGATCATGGCCACGGCCGCCGCGACCGTGAAGAAGGTCGCCCTCGAACTGGGCGGCAAGAACCCCAATGTCGTCTTCGCCGACGCCGATTTCGAGACCGCGGTGGACTTCGCTCTCACGGCCGTCTTCCTGCATTCCGGGCAGGTCTGCTCGGCCGGTGCCCGTCTGATCGTCGAAGACTCCCTTCACGACGCCTTCGTCGACGAGGTCGTGCGCCGTGCCGGGCGAATCCGGCTGGGCGGCCCCTTCGATGCCGAGGCCGATACGGGACCGCTGGTCTCCGCACAGCACCGGGAGAAGGTCGAGGCCTATGTCGCGGCGGGCCTCGCCGAGGGCGCCGTACTGCGCTGCGGCGGCACTCGCCCCGAGGGCCCCGCGCTCGCCGACGGCTACTACTACCCGCCGACCGTGCTCGACGAGTGCCACCAGGACATGCGTGTGGTGCACGAGGAGTCCTTCGGCCCCGTGCTGACCGTCGAGCGCTTCAGCAACGAGGACGACGCCGTACGCATCGCCAACGACACCGAGTACGGACTCGCCGGAGCCGTATGGACGCAGGACGCCGGCAAGGCCCAGCGGGTCGCCGGGCGGCTGCGCCACGGCACCGTGTGGATCAACGACTACCACCCCTATGTACCGCAGGCGGAATGGGGTGGCTTCGGGCACTCGGGCGTGGGCCGGGAACTGGGGCCGACGGGCCTGGACGAATACCGCGAGCCCAAGCACATCTGGCAGAACATCCAACCCCGGCCGCAGCACTGGTTCCGCGGCTGAACGCCGAAGAGAGGTCGATCGTGACCCCAACGCAGACTGAACTGCCGCAGCGGCGCGGCGCGTCCCAGGACCAGGACGGAGCTCCGGTCGTCTCCGTACGCGGGCTGTGGAAGGTGTTCGGGCCCAAGGCCGACCAGGTGCCGGATTCCGAGGAGCTGTGCGGGCTTACACGCCGTGAGCTCATGGACCGCACCGGATGCACCGCCGCCGTACGGGATGTGAACTTCGATGTGTCGCCCGGCGAGGTCTTCGTCGTCATGGGCCTGTCCGGCTCCGGCAAGTCCACGCTGGTGCGATGTCTGACCCGGCTGATCGAACCCACCGCGGGCGAAGTCAACTTCGAGGGCGAGGACATCCGTGGCGCGGACGCCAGACGGCTGCGCGAGCTGCGGCGCCGCAAGTTCTCCATGGTCTTCCAGCACTTCGGGCTGCTGCCGCACCGTCGGGTCGTCGACAACGTCTCGTACGGCCTGGAGATACGCGGCATGGGCAAGGCCGAGCGCACCAAGCGTGCGCTTGAGGTCGTCGAACTTGTCGGCCTGTCCGGATACGAGAACTCCTACCCCGACCAGCTCTCCGGCGGCATGCAGCAGCGTGTCGGTCTGGCCCGGGCGCTCGCCGGCGATCCGGATGTCCTCTTCTTCGACGAGCCGTTCTCCGCACTCGACCCGCTGATCCGCCGCGACATGCAGAACGAGGTCATCCGCCTGCACCACGAGGTCGGCAAGACCATGGTGTTCATCACCCACGACCTGTCCGAGGCGCTCAAGCTCGGCGACCGCATCCTCATCATGCGCGACGGCAAGATGGTCCAGTGCGGCACGGGTGACGAACTGGTCGGCGCCCCCGCCGACGACTACGTCCGCGAGTTCGTCAAGGACGTGTCCCGCGCCGAGGTCCTGACCCTGCGCTGGATCATGCGTGCCCCCGAGCCCGGCGACGCTCTCGACGGCCCGGAGTTGGGCCCGGACGTCGTGGTGCGCGAGGCGACGCGGGCGGTGCTAGCCGCCGACAGGCCGGTCAAGGTCGTCGAGGGCGGGCGGCTGCTGGGTATCGTCGGCGACGAGGAGATCCTCGCGGTCGTCGCCGGACAGGAAGGCGGCGCGTGATGGCTGTCGCCGCCGACGCGGCCGCCCCGGTCCGGGCCACTCGCCGAGTCAGCCGCCGCGTCGTGGTGGCCGCGATCGTGATCGCCTGGCTGGTGCTGTTCGCAGCCCTGCGTGGGCAGCAGACCCTCGCGCTGGCGGCGGCCGATCTGACGGACCTGCACCGCTGGTTCAACTCGGTCAACGACAGCATCGGTGCGAGCCGCAACAGCAACCCGCTCTTCCTCTACTTCTTCAACGAGATCCGGCTGGTCATCGACAATCTCGTCACCTTCATCCAGTCGCTGATCTCCCAGCCGGGGGCCGGGCGCCCGGTCCCCGTCGTCGGCTGGCTGGGCGTCGTCGCCCTCGCCGGCTATGTCTCCTGGGCGTTCGGGAACATCCGCGTCGCGGCCCTGGCCGTGGCCGGGTTCGTCTTCCTCGGGCTGCAGGGACTCTGGCAGGAGAGCATGGACACGCTGGCCCTGACTCTGTCGGCGGTCTTCGTCTCTCTGCTCATCGGCATCCCGCTCGGCATCTGGGCCGGGCTCTCCGACCGGGTGAACCGTGCCATCACGCCGTTCCTGGACTTCATGCAGACGATGCCGACCTTCGTCTACCTGGCCCCGCTCACCCTGTTCTTTCTCATCGGCCCGGCATCCGCGACGATCGCCACGCTCATCTATGCGGCGCCTCCCGCCATCCGCATCACCGCGCACGCCATCCGCTCGGTGCCCGCCACCACGGTCGAGGCCGCCGAGTCGTTGGGATCCACCCGGCGGCAGACGCTCACCAAGGTGTTGCTGCCCATGTCCAAGCGGACCGTCGTGATGGGCGTGAACCAGACGATCATGGCGGCCCTGTCCATGGTCACCATCGCCGCCCTGATCGACGCGCCCGGCCTGGGTAAGACGGTCGTCAAGGCTCTGCAGACCCTCGACGTCGGCGTCGCCTTCAACGCGGGCCTCGCGATCGTCGTCATGGCCATCGTGCTGGACCGGGTGACGACCGCGGCGGGTGACCGAGTGGAGGCCGCGAGGAAGCGCGGCGCCGGGCGCTTCACGAAGTGGCGCCGTCCCCTGCTCATGGCAGGCGGCGCGTTTGCTGCGGTGTGCGTGTGGATGTCCCACACCTACGTGTGGGCGGCCCGGTTCCCCGGCGACGCCGGGGTCGGCGGCGCGATCGCGCGTACGGCGGACTCGGTCACGCTGTGGACGCAGGACACCTTCGGCGGACTGACCAACGGAACCAGGGACCTGATCACCACGGCGCTGCTCAACCCCTTCGAGACGCTGCTCACCGAGTCTCCCTGGTGGCTGGTGGGCGTGGTCCTCGTCGCCGTCGGCGCAGTGCTCGGCGGGTGGCGCGCGGGTGCCACGGCGGCGGTCTGTGTGGCCCTGCTCGTCGCCACAGGAGTGTGGTCGGACAGCATGACGACGCTGGCCTCCACAGCGGTGGCGACTCTGATCGTGATGCTGCTCGGCGTCGTGGCCGGCGTCTGGATGGGCCGTAGCCCGCTGGTCGACCGGCTGATCAGACCCAGCCTCGACGCGGGCCAGACCATGCCCTCGTTCGTGTATCTGGTGCCGTTCCTGGCGCTCTTCGGTGCCACTCGTTTTACGGCGATCATCGCCGCGGTGGTCTTCGCGGCCCCCGTGACGATCAAGATCATCGCGGACGGTGTGCGAGCGGTGCCACAGGTCACGGTGGAGGCCGCCACGGCAGCCGGCTCCAGCACCTGGCAGATCATCACCAAGGTGCAGCTCCCCATGTCACGCAGCGCCCTGACGCTCGCGACCAACCAGGGACTGATCTACGTCCTGTCCATGGTGGTCGTGGGAGGTCTCGTCGGTGCGGGCGCCCTGGGCTACGACGTCGTAGCCGGTTTTTCCCAGGGCCAGTTGTACGGCAAGGGCCTCGCAGCGGGCCTTGCCATCGTTCTGCTCGGGGTCATGTTCGACCGGATAACCCAGGCAGCGGCACGGCGCACAACGAGCGCGCCGGGCCCCCGCCAGGCCGGCCACTGAGCGGCCACAGGAAGAAGCACAGGAGGCAGTACATGATCGGGAACTTCATTACCCAGTCGCGGCCCGCGAGACGGCGGGCCGCGGTGGCCGGGCTCGCAGTGCTGGGCCTGGCCGCCGTCACCGCCTGCGGCGGTGCCAAGGTCGGCGAGTCGGGATCGGACAAGGCGGGTGGCGCCTCCGGCAAATGCGGCACCTTCAACCTCGCGATCAATCCCTGGGTCGGATACGAGGCCAACGCGGCGGTCATCGCCTATGTCGCCGAGAATGACCTCAAATGCCAGGTGACCAAGAAGGACCTCAAGGAAGAGGTCGCCTGGCAGGGCTTCGGCACCGGCGAGGTGGACGCCGTCGTGGAGAACTGGGGCCACGACGACTTGAAGAAGAAGTACATCACCGACCAGAAGACCGCCGTGGCGGCCGGAGCAACGGGCAACAAGGGCGTCATCGGCTGGTTCGTGCCGCCGTGGCTGGCCAAGGAGCACCCGGACATCACCGACTGGAAGAACCTCAACAAGTACGCCGCCAATTTCAAGACCTCCGAGTCGGGCGACAAGGGCCAGTTCCTTGACGGCGATCCGTCGTTCGTCACCAACGACGCCGCGCTGGTGAAGAATCTCAAACTGAACTACAAGGTCGTCTACGGCGGCAGCGAGGCGGCGCTCATCCAGGCGTTCAGGCAGGCCGAAGCCAAGAAGAGCTGGGTGATCGGGTACTTCTACGCGCCGCAGTGGTTCCTGTCCGAGGTCGACCTGGTGAAGGTGAATCTGCCGGCGTACAAGGCGGGCTGCGACGCGGACGCGGAGAAGGTTGCCTGCGACTACCCCGAGTACGAGCTGGACAAGATCGTCAGCAAGAAGTTCGCCGACTCGGGCAGCCCCGCCTATGACCTCGTGAAGAACTTCACCTGGACCAATGAGGACCAGAATCTCGTGGCGAAGTACATCGCCGAGGACAAGATGACGCCGGAGGCGGCGGCCAAGAAGTGGGTGGATGCCAACCGCGCCAAGGTCGACGCCTGGCTCAAGAAGAGCTGATCCACCGGCTCGGCACGAGCTGATCCACAAGAGTGGCCGGGACGCACAGTCGTGCCCGGCGGGCTGCCGTGACAGCCCGCCGGGCACGGCTCTTTTTTGCCCTGGTTACGGCCGTGAAGGCCCCTTGACACCCACCCTCGGCGACCGGCATCGTGAGTTGCGCAACCTGAAGCATGTTGCGCTGACAGCAACTGGACTGCTTTAAAGGCGGAGGTGCGGCGATGGCGGGACCCCGAGTGGTCATCATCGGAGCGGGCGTCGTGGGAGCGGCGCTTGCCGACGAACTGTCCTTCGCGGGCTGGAGCGACATCACGGTCGTCGACCAGGGGCCCCTCCCCGCCACCGGCGGGTCGTCGTCCCATGCTCCGGGGCTGGTCTTCCAGACGAACTCCTCGAAGACCATGACCGAGCTCGCCCGCTACACCGTCGAGAAGCTCTGCAGCCTCGACGTCGACGGACAGCCCTGCTTCCTGCAGGTCGGCGGACTCGAGGTGGCCACCACCCCCGAACGCCTCACGGAGCTGCACCGCCGCCACGGCTGGGTCACCGCCTGGGGCATCGAGTCCCGGCTGCTGAGCCCCGAGGAGTGCATCGAACTGCACCCGCTGGTGGACCGCGAGCGCGTCCTCGGCGGCCTCCTGGTCCCCACCGACGGCCTGGCCAAGGCGGTGCTCGCCGTCGAGGCCCAGATCCGGCGGGCCACGGAGCGCGGCGTACGCTTCCTCGCCCGCCACGAAGTCCTCGATGTCGTACAGAACGAGGGCAAGGTCAGTGCGGTGGTCACCGACCAGGGGGAGATCCCCGCCGACATCGTCGTGTGCTGTGCCGGCATCTGGGGCCCGAAGATCGCCCGCATGGTCGGCATGAACCTGCCGCTGACCCCGCTCGCCCACCAGCTCGCCTGGACCGGCCCCGTCCCCGCGCTGGAGGGCCAGGCCGAAGAGGCCGTCCGGCCGATCCTGCGCCACCAGGACGCGGACCTGTACTACCGCGACCGCTTCGACCGCATCGGCATCGGCTACTACGGCCACCGGCCCATGCCCGTCGACCCGGAGGACATCGCCTCGGTGGACGAGGCCGAGCAGATGCCCTCCGTCCTGAAGTTCACCGAGGACGACTTCGCCGACGCCTGGGCCGAGACTCAGGCCCTGCTGCCCGCGACCCGCGACGCCAAGATCGAAGAGGGCATCAACGGCCTCTTCTCCTTCACCACCGACGGCCTGCCGCTGCTCGGCGAATCACCGGACGTCAAGGGCTTCTGGGTCGCCGAGGCCGTGTGGGTCACGCACTCCGCCGGCGTCGCCCGCGCGGTGGCCGAATGGCTGGTGGACGGTCACTGCTCGTCCTTCGATCTGCACGAGTGCGACGTCAACCGCTTCGAGCCGCACCAGCTCTCCCCCCAGTACGTCCTGGCCCGCGACTGCCAGAACTTCGTCGAGGTCTACGACATCCTCCACCCCCTTCAGCCGGCCGGCGCGCCACGGCCCCTGCGCACCAGCCCCTTCTACGCCCGCCAGCAGGAACTCGGCGCCTACTTCCTGGAGGCCACCGGCTGGGAGCGGCCCCAGTGGTACGAGACCAACGCCGGGCTGGTCGAAGGCCGGTCGGTCCCCACCCCCAACGACTGGGCGGCGCGCTTCTGGTCGCCCATCGTCGGCGCAGAGGCCCAGACCACGCGCGAGACCGTCGCGATGTACGACATGACGGCACTCAAGCGCCTGGAAGTCACCGGTCGCGGCGCCGCCGCCTTCCTCCAGCGGCTGTCCACCGGCAACGTCGACAAGTCGGTCGGGTCGGTGACGTACACCCTGCTCCTCGACGAAGACGGCGGCATCCGCAGCGACATCACCGTCGCCCGTCTGGGCCGCGACCACTTCCAGGTCGGCGCCAACGGCAACCTGGACCTCGACTGGTTCGGCCGGCACCTGCCCGCCGACGGGTCGGTCCAGGTACGCGACATCACCGCCGGGACCTGCTGCATCGGCCTGTGGGGCCCGCTGGCCCGCGAGGTGCTCCAGCCGCTCGCCGACTCGGACTTCTCCAACGACGGTCTGAAGTACTTCCGCGCCAAGCGGGCACACATCGGCTCCGTCCCCGTCACCGCGATGCGTCTGTCGTACGTCGGCGAACGCGGCTGGGAGCTGTACACCACCGCCGACATGGGCGTGAAGCTGTGGGACACGCTGTGGCAGGCCGCCCAGCCCCTCGGCGGCATTGCCGCCGGCCGCGGCGCCTTCAACAGCCTCCGTCTGGAGAAGGGCTACCGCTCCTTCGGCACCGACATGACCTATGAGCACGACCCCTACGAGGCGGGGGTCGGCTTCGCCGTCAAGCTCGACAAGGACGACTTCATCGGCAAGGCGGCGCTGGAGCGTCGCAAGACCGATGTGCGGCGCCGCCTGACCTGTCTGACCATCGACGACCCGCAGGCCGTCGTCATGGGCAAGGAACCGGTGTACGACGGCGATCGCCCCGTCGGCTACGTCACCAGCGCCGCGTACGGCTACACCATCGGCAAGGGCATCGCCTACGCGTGGCTGCCCGCCGAACTCGCCACGACCGGCCGCACGGTGCACATCGGCTACTTCGACCGGCGCATCGAAGCGGTCGTCGCCGACGAGCCGCTGTTCGACCCCTCCATGTCCCGCCTGCGCGGCTGAGCCCCGTATGAAGAGGAGCACCGTGAGCGCACAGGTCCTCGACGGACGCCGCACCGCTGCCGCGATCCGCACCGAACTCGCCGAGCGCGTGGCCAAGCTGGCCGCGCGGGGAATCACGCCCGGCCTCGGTACCGTACTGGTCGGCGACGACCCCGGAAGCAATGCCTACGTGGCAGGCAAGCACCGCGACTGCGCGCAGATCGGGGTGGCCTCCATCCGGCGCGAACTGCCCGCCGACGCAACGCAGAAGCAGGTCGAAGCCGTCATCGACGAGCTCAACGCCGACCCCGGCTGCACCGGCTACATCGTCCAACTGCCGCTGCCGCGCGGCCTCGACGCCAACGCTGTACTGGAGCGCATGGACCCGGCCAAGGACGCCGACGGGCTGCACCCCGTCAGCCTCGGCCGCCTTGCGCTCGGCGTCGAGGCCCCGCTGCCCTGCACCCCGCGCGGCATCGTGGAACTGCTGCGCCGGCACGACGTCCCCCTCGCGGGAGCGCGGGTGTGCGTCATCGGGCGAGGCATCACCGTCGGGCGGCCGATCGGGCTGCTGCTCACCCGCAGGTCCGAGAACGCCACCGTGACCCTGTGCCACACCGGGACCAAGGGGCTGGCCTGGCACGTACGCGAGGCGGACATCGTCATCGCGGCCGCCGGATCGCCCGGACTGATCACCCCCGAGATGCTCCGGCCCGGTGCCGTGGTTCTCGACGTCGGGATCACCCGCACCGACGAAGGGCTGATCGGCGACGTGCACCCCGATGCCGCAAGGGTCGCCGGATGGGTCGCACCCATGCCCGGCGGCGTGGGACCCATGACGCGGGCGATGCTGCTCGCCAATGTCGTTGAAGCCGCCGAGAGGAACGCCGCATGAACACCCTGAACGCGCCGCTCGCCGAGCTGGACCCGGAGGTCCATGCCGCGGTCTCCGCGGAGCTGGAGCGCCAGCAGTCCACCCTGGAGATGATCGCGTCGGAGAACTTCGCCCCCTCGGCGGTCATGGAGGCCCAGGGTTCGGTCCTGACGAACAAGTACGCCGAGGGCTACCCCGGCCGGCGCTACTACGGCGGGTGCGAACACGTCGACGTGACCGAGCGGCTGGCCATCGACCGCGTCAAGTCCCTCTTCGGCGCCGGTTTCGCCAATGTGCAGCCGCACTCGGGCGCCCAGGCCAACACCGCAGTCTTCTTCGGCCTGCTGAAGCCCGGTGACACCGTCCTCGGCCTCGACCTCGCACACGGCGGGCACCTCACCCACGGCATGCGCATCAACTACAGCGGCAAGATGCTCAATGTCGTGCCTTACCACGTGGACCAGGCCGACAACCTCGTGGACATGGACGAGGTGGAGCGGCTCGCCAAGGAACACAATCCCAAGATGATCATCGCGGGCTGGTCGGCGTATCCCCGGCAGCTGGACTTCGCCGCCTTCAGGCGGATCGCCGACGAGGTGGGATCGTATCTGATGGTCGACATGGCCCACTTCGCGGGCCTCGTGGCCGCCGGGTTGCACCCCAATCCGGTACCGCACGCCCATGTCACCACCACGACCACCCACAAGACACTGGGCGGCCCGCGCGGCGGCGTCATTCTCACCAACGAGGCCGACCTCGCCAAGAAGATCAACTCGGCAGTGTTCCCCGGTATGCAGGGCGGGCCGCTGGAGCATGTCATCGCCGCGAAGGCGGTGTCGTTCAAGCTCGCCGCTTCGCCGGAGTTCGCCGAGCGGCAGGCCCGCACGCTCGCCGGTGCCCATCTCCTCGCCGAACGGCTCACGAAGCCCGACGCGGCCGCTGCCGGGGTCAGCGTCCTGACCGGTGGCACCGATGTCCATCTGGTCCTCGTCGATCTCCGGGAATCGGAGCTGGACGGACAGCAGGCGGAGGACCGGCTCCACGAGATCGGCATCACCGTCAACCGCAACGCCGTCCCCTTCGATCCCCGCCCGCCCATGGTCACTTCGGGGCTGCGGATCGGCACCCCGGCCCTGGCCACCCGCGGCTTCACCGAAGAGGACTTCGCAGAGGTCGCCGACATCATCGCGCTCGCCCTCCAGCCCGCTCCCGACGTCGCGGCGCTGCGCTCTCGCACGCAGGCCCTGGCCGCCAAGCACCCGCTGTACCCGCACCTGATCGGAGACGCCCGATGAGCCCCCGCACCCCGGGCGCCGACCTCCCCGAGCACCCCGACCGGCTGTGGCGCACGCCCGAGCCGAAGCGGTCGTACGACGTGGTGATCGTGGGCGGCGGCGGACACGGTCTCGCGACCGCCCACTACCTGGCGAAGAACCACGGCATCACCAACGTGGCCGTACTCGAGAAGGGCTGGCTCGCGGGCGGCAACATGGCCCGCAACACCACCATCATCCGCTCCAACTATCTGTGGGACGAGAGCGCCGGAATCTACGAGCACGCCCTCAAACTGTGGGAAGGGCTGGCGGACGAACTCGACTACCCGATCCTCTTCTCCCAGCGCGGCGTGCTGAACCTGGCCCACAGCCTGCAGGACGTCCGCGACAGCGTGCGCCGCGTCGAGGCCAACCGGCTCAACGGCGTCGATGCCGAATGGCTGGACCCGCAAGCGGTCAAGGACGTCTGCCCCATCGTCAACATCTCGCCCGACGTGCGATATCCGGTGATGGGCGGCACCTACCAGCCGAGGGCCGGCATCGCCAAGCACGACCACGTCGCCTGGGGACTGGCCCGCTCGGCCGACGCCGCCGGGATCGACATCATCCAGAACTGCGAAGTCACCGGCATCGACATCCAGGGCGGGCGGGTCACCGGCGTGCAGACCACGCTGGGCCCCATCGCCGCCGGAAAGGTGGCGCTCTGCTCGGCCGGTCACACCTCGGTGCTGGCCGCCATGGCAGGCTTCGAACTGCCGCTGCAGAGCCACCCGCTGCAGGCACTGGTCTCCGAACTCCTTGAGCCGGTGCACCCCACGGTCGTGATGTCCAACGCGGTGCACGTGTACGTCAGCCAGGCACACAAGGGCGAACTGGTCATGGGTGCGGGCATCGACGCGTACAACGCCTACACACAGCGCGGCGCCTTCCACATCATCGAGCACCAGATGTCCGCCGCCCTGGAGCTCTTTCCGGTCTTCGCCCGTGCCCATGTGCTGCGTACGTGGGGCGGCATCGTCGACGTCAGCCCCGATGCCTCCCCGATCGTCGGGCTGAGCCCCGTCGACAACCTCTACCTCAACTGCGGCTGGGGGACAGGCGGGTTCAAGGCAACCCCGGGTGTCGGCTGGGTCTACGCCCACACGATCGCTCACGACACCCCCCACCACCTCAACGCCCCCTTCTCGCTCGACCGATTCACCACCGGCGCGCTCGTAGACGAGCACGGCGCGGCCGCGGTGGCCCACTAGGGAGCCGAATCGATGCTGCTCATCCCATGCCCCTGGTGCGGGCCCCGTGACGAGGCCGAATTCCACTACGGCGGCCAGGCGCACGTTCCGTATCCCGAGGACCCCGCTGCCCTGACCGACCAGGAGTGGGCGCGCTATCTCTTCTTCCGCGACAACCCCAGGGGTCCGTTCGCGGAGCGCTGGAGCCATGCGGCCGGATGCCGTCGCTGGTTCAACGCCGTGCGCGACACGGCGACGAACGAGATCCTGGCGGTGTACCGGTCGGGCGAGCCGCGCCCGGATCACCCAGCCCCTCCGGCGGGATTCCAGCCCCTCCGGCGTTTGAGGAGCGGGGTCCGGGGCGGAGCCCCGGTTACGGGGTGGGGGTACTCCCCCTGGCTGCGCCGGGGGCACCCCCACCCAGGCGAAGCTCTGGGGGAGGGCGGGGTGCGGAACGAAACCACCGCCCCCGCGCCGCACGGCCCGACCCAACCGTTCCGCCTGCCCACCGCCGGCCGCGTATCCCGCGCCGACCGCCTCACGTTCACCTTCGACGGCACCCCGTACTCGGGCCTCCGCGGCGACACCCTCGCCTCCGCCCTCCTCGCCAACGGCATCATCCAGGCCGGCACCAGCATCAAGCTCGGCCGCCCGCGCGGCATCTTCTCCGCCGGAGTCGAGGAGCCCAACGCCGTCGTCCAGATCGAGGAGCCGTTCCCCGAGCCCATGCTGCCCGCGACGGCCGTGGAGCTGTACGACGGGCTCGTCGCGAGCAGCCTCCCCGGCCAAGGACGGCTCGCCGTCGAGCCCGACCCCGCGCGCTACGACGCCGTCCACGCCCACTGCGACCTGCTCGTCGTCGGCGCGGGACCGGCCGGACTCGCGGCCGCGTCCGCCGCCGCCCGCAGCGGCGCGCGTGTCATCCTCGCCGACGACCAGCCCGAGCTGGGCGGAAGCCTCCTCGGGACGGGTCAACTCCTCGACTGGGCAGGCGAGATCGAGGCGCTGCTCGATGCCGCACCGGAAACCCGCATCCTGCGCCGCACGACCGTCTTCGGCTACTACGACGACAACCACCTCCTCGCTGTCGAGCGCCGCACCAACCACCTTGGCGGCGAGGCCCCCGAGTACGTCTCCCGCGAGCGCGTCTGGCGCATCCGCGCCCGCCGCGTCGTCCTGGCCACCGGAGCGCACGAGCGGTCACTGGCCTTCGCCGACAACGACCGCCCCGGCGTCATGCTGGCGGCGTCGGCCCGTACGTACGCCCATCGCTACGGCGTCCTGCCCGGCCGTCGCGCCGTCGTCTTCACCACCAACGACAGCGCCTACGAGGCTGCGCTCGACCTGGCGGCGGCGGGCGTGGACATCGCGGCGGTCGTCGACACCCGCCTCGAACCGGGGGAGTGGGCGCGTCGCGCCCAGGACGCCGGGATCGAGGTGCTGGCCGGGCATGCCGTGGTCGGTACCGAGGGCGATCAGCGGCTGTCTGGGGTGACCGTCGCTCCGTACGGAGAGGCAGCGGGGCACCGCGAGTTCAGTGCCGACCTGCTGCTGGTCTCCGGCGGCTGGAACCCCGTCGCGCATCTGTTCAGCCAGGCGGGCGGAAAGCTGCGCCACGACGACACGCTCGGCACGTTCGTCCCCGACTCCTGCCGTCAGGCGGTCGAGGCCGCAGGGTCCGTCGCCGGTGTCTTCGATCTGGCCGCCGTCCTCGCTCAGGGCGCGACGGCGGGCGCCCGCGCGATCGAGGCCGAGGGCTATGTGGCCGACGCACCCCGATTCCCGGTCGTGGCGGACGAACCGCAGTCCCCGCCCATGCAGGTCTTCGTCGTCCCCGGCAAGGCGGGAGCGCCCCGCTTCGTCGACCTCCAGCGTGATGTGACCGTCGACGACCTCGCCCGCGCGACCGGCGCGGGTATGCGCTCGGTAGAGCACACCAAGCGCTACACCACCGCCGGCACCGCCAACGACCAGGGCAAGACCTCTGGTGTCCTCGCCAGCGGCACCGTCGCCCAGCTCCTTGGCGTGGACATCTCTGCCCTCGGCACGACGACGTTCCGCCCTCCCTACACTCCCGTCTCCTTCGCCACCCTCGCGGGCCGCGACCGCGGCGAGCTCCATGACCCTGTGCGCGTGACCGCCTTGCACGACTGGCATGTCGGCCATGGCGCGCTCTTCGAGAACGTCGGTCAGTGGAAGCGGCCCTGGTACTACCCGCAGGACGGCGAGGACATGAAGGCCGCCGTCCTCCGTGAGTGCCGCGCCGCCCGTGAGGGCGTCGCCTTCATGGACGCCTCCACCCTCGGCAAGATCGACGTGCAGGGTCCGGACGCCGCCGTCTTCCTCGACCGTCTCTACACCAACATGATGAGCACCCTGAAGGTCGGCATGATCCGCTACGGCGTCATGTGCCGCCTCGACGGCATGATCTTCGACGACGGCACGGTCATCCGCCTCGCCCCGGACCGATTCCTGGTCACCACGACGACCGGCAACGCCGCCGCCGTCCTGGACTGGATGGAGGAGTGGCTGCAGACCGAGTGGCCCGAACTGCGCGTCCACTGCACCTCCGTGACCGAGCAGTGGGCCACCGTCGCCCTCGTCGGCCCCCGCTCCCGCGACCTGCTGAGCGCCCTCGCCCCCGAACTGGCCGTCGCGAACGACGACTTCCCCTTCATGGCGTGGCGCGAGTCGACCGTCGCGGACATCCCGGCCCGCATCTGCCGGATCAGCTTCTCCGGTGAACTGGCCTACGAGATCAACGTGTCGCCGTGGGAAGCCCGCGCACTGTGGGAGGCGCTGTACGCGGCAGGGAGCCGGTTCGGCATCACCCCGTACGGCACCGAGACCATGCACGTCCTGCGCGCCGAGAAGGGCTACCCGATCATCGGCCAGGACACCGACGGCACCGTCACCCCGCAGGACCTCGGCATGAGCTGGGTGGTGTCCAAGAAGAAGCCCGATTTCGTCGGCAAGCGCTCCCACGCACGCGCCGACACCACACGAGACGACCGCAAACACCTCGTCGGCCTGCTCCCGGAGGACCCGGACTCCTTCCTCCCGGAGGGCACCCACCTGATCGCGGACAGCGTGCTCCCCGAGCCACCGGTGCCGATGCTCGGCCATGTCACATCCAGCTACCACAGCGCGGCGCTCGGCCGGACCTTCGCACTCGCCCTGATCAAGGGCGGCCGGAACCGCATGGGCGAACGGCTGTTTGCCCCGGTCGGCGACCGTCTGGTCCCGGTGACCGTCGCAAGTCCCGTCCTCTACGACCCCGAGGGAGCCCGCCGCGATGGCTGACACCGCTACCCGCCACAGCCCCCTGGCGCACGCCGCAGGCCGCTTCGCCTCGGCCACGCGAGGCTCGGGCGGCGATCTCCGCCTGGCCGAACTGCCCTTCCTCGCCCAGGTCGACGTCCGGCTCGACCCCAAGGGGCCGGCCGCTGACGCCGTCGGGCTTGCACTGGGCCTCCAACTGCCCCTAGAACCCAACACCGTCGTACACGCCGGTGACCGCTCTGCCCTGTGGCTCGGCCCCGACGAATGGCTCGTCATCGGCCCGCCCGGCAGCGAGTTCGGCCTGGAGAACCGGATCAGGGCAGCGGCAGGCGACGAACCGGCAGCGATCACGGACGTCTCCGCCCAGCGCACCACCCTGCTCGTCACGGGCCCCCGTGCCCGCGACCTGCTGGCCCACGGCTGCCCGCTGGACCTGCACCCCCGTTCCTTCGGACCCGGTCGTTGCGCCCAGACCACACTGGCCCGCGCACAGGTCGTGCTGGTTGCACGTGACGAGGTCCGGGCCGGGTTCTGGGTGCTGGTCCGTTCGTCCTTCGCCGGATATCTGGCGGACTGGCTGCTGGATGCCGCGGCGGAGTACGTCTGACCCTCACCGCAGGGGCTCGGGCAATGGCTGCTCGGTCCAGATGCACTTGCCGTCGGAGGTGTACCGGGTGCCCCAGCGCTGACTGAGCGCGGCGACCAGTTGGAGTCCGCGGCCGCCCTCGTCGGTGTCCAGGGCACGGCGGATGCGGGGCGTGGTGAGACTGCCGTCCGAGACCTCGCAGATGAGCGTCCGGCTCCGGAGCAGGCGCAGCCGGACGGGGCCTTTCGCGTGCCGCACCACATTGCCCACCAGCTCGCTGGCGATCACGTGACTGCTGCTACCGGCGCGGAGGTGACCAGGGACTCCACCGCCTCGATGTCGCCTGTCAGCCGTGCCACCAGGTCACCGATGCCACGCTTCCCGAGGTAGTCCGGAGGTAGCTTCTGCACGTGTTGGAAGGTGCGGTCACGCAAACGGAGCAGGAAGTGCTCACTCACCCAGTCGGCGAGGTAAGCGCCCGCGAATCCGGTCAGTCCACCGAGAATCGCCAAGGCGAGCCATATCGCGGCGGGCAGCCAGAATGCAGAGACCCTGCCGCCGGCAAGCACGTTGTCGGTGAGGTAGGAAGCAAGCCAGATGGAGGCTGTTTGGAAACCTGCGGAGAGCATGAGCAATAATAAGGCTGCCGCCGTGGCGGGTCTGTTCTTCCGGGCCAATGGCCAGAATTCCTTGAAGCAGGCAACAGGCGATGTTCTCGCGTGCCGGACTCGCTGTCCGTGTGTGATTGTGGCTGTGAGCACAGCTGATTTGTCCATCTGGCGCATATAACCAGTGTTGGGTTGGAGTACTGCGTTTGCCGCCGAGCCGTCCCCCGGCACACCGCGGCCGCAGCAATTCATGCTGCGGCCGCGGCTGTTTCATTCGGGTGATCGGGGTTGATGACCGCGAGAGGGGCTGACGGTATCAATCTCCGAGTCCCTGTTCGGCGGATGGAGAGATCTCTGACGTTGTCATCTGCGGGGCCAGCTAACGGAGCCCGCTGGGATCTCTCGTATTCGCAGAACTGTTACCGGCAGGCGCGCCTGCGGCCGCCCAAGCGGCCCTGGCCGCCGCCATTGCCGCTACCCTGCATGTTCTGGCCACCACCACGCTGGCAGCGCCCGGCGCCCTGCCTCCCACGCCCGGCACCCTGCTGCCCGATCCCGAAGAGATCAAATCCCATGACTCATTCTTCCTTTCCATGCTGGATCTCAGGGGCCGTCAGACCCCACTTTCCGGTTGCCTCGAATGACGACCTCAATGGGCCGGATCATTGGCAACCGTCACCTGATAGTACGGATGTGGAGCTCGAGTTACTCAATCGGAATCCGAGAAATTCTTCCCTCTGGCGGCGTGTTCCTTCCGCACGTACGACGAGGCTCTGACGAAAGTTCGACAACAATCCCGGACAGCAACCCAGCGGTACTCCGGTGATGCATCACGTCCCGCCCCGGACAACGCGGAAATGCTGGTTGAGACCTCTCAACCAGCATTCCTGTGGGAACTCGACTTGTCCGTAGTGCGACTCGAATCAGTGCTTAAGCGCCTGAAGGAAGGGACGCAACTACAGCGTCCGCCGTCTTGTTCGGTCTGTGCGGCGGGGCGAATCAGGCTTTGCGATACGGATGACCGCTCGTGCGCCGTCGATACTGACGAGGTCCGCAACGAGCGAGTAACGGGGCCGGTTGCCGTTGGACTGCTGCGCGCTGTTGCCGGAGGATGCCTTGCAGGTCAGCGTGTTGTCGGCGACGCTGACGGCCGTGAGCTCGTCGACGCCTGCCGCGCCGTCGAGCTGGATGCTGTCCCTGCTCTCCACCTCGACCTCGCACGCGCCGTCAGATCATGCGCTGAGGTCACGACTCAGTAGGCTCCGAGGGCGAACCATCCACAGGGGGGCGGTGTTTCCCGCGACGCTCGCAAGGTCTTCGCGGCGTCGGCGAGCCCGCTGCCGCAACCTCCTTGTATGCGGCGGGCAGATCGCGTGCCCTGTCGCGGCCGTCTGCCGTCCTTCGACTGGACGTCTTGGAGATGAAGTCGTACCCGGCGACGATATTGGTGTCCAGGCCGGAGTGTTTGGCCATACCCGTGTCGAGGACCGCGACCGTCACCGCCTGGCCGGCGGACGTACGCCATGCATCGGGCACGTTCATGCCCGCCTTTGACTCGTTCAGGTTCCACTGCCTTGGGAAGTCGGTGTCGTTGGGAGCGGTGGTGGCAAGGGCCTGCACGGGGTAGCCCGGGACGACGTAGGCCGCGTCCGGATCGGCCCGGAAACGAATGGGCGCGGCGACATCCGTGGCGGGCTGTACTCCACCCAGGTCCACCAGCGCCGCGCCAGTGCCCAGACGGCGATCGAACAACAGCTTCTCACCAGCCTGGGCTGCCTTGGTCGTGGCCTCCTCGCCTACCGCCTCGTCCGAACGCGCTTCGGGCGCTTTCGGCTTGTAGCCGACGATCAAACGCTCGGTCAAACGCTCGGTCCGTTCAGCCGACGGTGCTGCAGGGGCGCTGGAAGCCGAGGGTGCGGCAGATTCCTCCCCCGACATGGCAGTCGCCACGGCAGTGATACCGAGGAGCGTGTTGGCCAGTGCCGGGCCCCAGTCGCCTCCCTCCGGTTTGAGGTGAACGGTGTACTTGCCGATCCGTCCGTTCGTGCTGCCGGTGCGCGGCCGGTACACGAGGGCCGAGACGACCGCGGTGCGGTGCTTGTCGATGGTGATGCTGTGCGGGAACGACGCGGCGGTGCCGTACCACGTGCGGTGCCACAGGTTGTCGGGGTCGCCATCCAGGCCGAGGGCGGCGCCATTGTCGGTGGTCGTCTCCTCGTCGCTCGCCGTCGCGGTCCAGCCCTCACGCGGCAGCACCGGCGCGGCGGGCTCCATCGCCGCCGCCGGCGCCGCGTGATGATGAGGAACTGCCACGGCGCCCACCGCCGGAGCGGCACGCGACGCGCTCACCGTACCGGCGTTCGCGGTTCCCCCCACCGGGGTGGTCAGTGGCAGCAGCGCGGCCGACACCGACGCGAGCCCGAGAAGGATCAGTCCCTTCGACTTCCACCAGGTCGGTCGCTTCGCACGCAACAAGGAAGTCGTGGCTGCTCGGTGGTGGCCACGGATGCTTGGCATGACGCTCCCTATGGACGGTGAAGGGCGAGTAGAGCCCCAGACAGCGACGGTGCGGCACCGAACGCGAAGAGTTCGACGCATCGATCGGTGGTCGTCGGGCAGTGCGCGGTGACGTAGACACGGTGCATGCCGTCGACGGGGGTGATGGGCACCGAGATGTCGTCCACGGAACCGTCGGCACTTGGAATGATCCGGGCCAGCGGTGGTCGGGCAGGGGAATCGAGCCTGAGCTCTATCCAGGCACCGCCGCCCGGCGGCCCCGCGAGCCTCGCCACGGCGACGGTGTCTCGGACGGTGGAGAAATCGACTCGGTCGTAATGCAGGACAGAAGAGCTTCCGAGGGCACGGGCGCCGGGGTCGGAGTCGGCGCTTGTCCCCTGCTGCGATGTGTACGCATTGGCCTGGACGGGGAATCGGGCCGAAAGCGCAGGAGGAGGAGGTGTTGCTTGCTGTGACGGCGGGTCGTCCGGGGCAGGTGAAGGTCCGGACGTAGGCGGCGGTTGTCTCTGCGGTCCGAGCTGCTGGTCACAAGCGGTCAGCAGGAGCACGCCCGCGCCAACGCCGACCAGGAAGCCCGCCACCGCGACAGCGGAGCGACGAGGAAACAGCGGGGAGGCTGCCCTCCTTCTTCCTCGGCTCCCTCGGCTTCGCGGGGTGGCCACCGTGGCTCGGCGTACACGCGAACGCTCTGCGGGGGCATCGGCCCGACCTCGCTCCAGCAACCTTGCCAGGAACGGCGGATCGCCCAGTGGTACGGGGATGGCGGCCTTCGCACGCAGGTATGGCTGTCCGGTCCACCATCCCAACAGCCGTACCGGCAGTTGCGCTTCGAGCCGCTCGTCGAGCTGGGAAAGGTCTTTGTAGACAGACACACAGGCCGGACACGCGCGGAGATGGTCCCTGATTCCTTCGGCCGGGTGCGTCTCAGGTCGCTGGGTCAGCCGCTTGATCACATCCCTGCAGTCCGGACGCCCCAGCCGCTCGAGGTACAGGTCCGCACGGGCCTGGCGCAGCGCGGTCATGGCCTGGTCGCACGCGGCCGGAACCGCATGGTGATCCAGGCCCGTGATGCGCGCCGTGAACGCGGGATCGTCCCGTTCCACCACCGAGTGCCACAGCAGGCACTGGGTGGTGGCCGGGAGGCGCTCGTACGCGAGAGCCAGCTGGCCGTCTTCGCCCCAGGGCCACCGTGATCCTGCCGCGACCCAGGCCCGGAAGTCCGGCGACAGCGTGTCGCGCTCCCGGTGCCAGCGATTGATCGCGGCGGTGCGGACCTTCCCCAGTAACTGGGATCGCAGGCATCCCGGATGACGACGCTCGATGAACGATTCCCCGGACAGAATCTGTTGGATCAGGTGCGCAAAGACTTCTGACGTCACCTCCTGCGCATGCAGCGGACCTCTCACGCATTGGGAGGCGTATGCCTGCACTGCGGCGTAGTGGCGGCGGTAGAAATGCTGAAAGAATTCGGTCTGTCCTTTGCGCAACGCAATCATCACAGCAGCGTCAGAGAGAGGCCGCTGTGACGGCCGCAAGCCCAAGAGTAATTGCATTGAGGATCCTTCCACTCAACTCCGGCGGCGCCATGGGCGAATTCCGTCATGGCACCACCGTCCCTGCCGGCTGAGGCGCTGCCCAGCCGACAGGGAATTGCGGTGACGCTCAGCTGCACGTGAATTCGGTGGCGCTGACACGGGAACGCCTACGGTACCGGCCGTGACTTACACCGTGTGGACGCCAACGGCGGGCCTCATGACCGCATATACCCAACTTGCTGAACCCGCTTCGGGAACCGCCATTGCCGTGGCCCCGACGCGGCGTCGGTCTGGTCGCAACGGACAGTGATCTCCGCGCCCACCGGACGCAGGGCGCATCGCTGAAGCGCTGGTGGACGTGGTACGCGAGGTCGCTTCGGGCCACCGAGTCCCCCCTCGATATTCGTGTTTGGCTGGTCATGAGGGAGGAGGGAGGTCGACAGCGTCCATCCCGCCACTTTGCTAACGCTTTGCTAAGTCTGCCCATGCGGCGTCGGGTTGACGGCAGGGGTGCGGCCTGTCCGTCACGGACCCCCGAGGCGGTAGCGGAGCCGTGGGGCGTTGTAGTAGTTGTAGATGAGCACGACTGGGGCGTTCGTCTCGGGCGGCGGGTCGCCCCCTTCCCACCAGTCCAGCATGCCGAGTTGCATCTCGTCCCAGGGCTTGCCGTCCTTGAGTTCGGCGCGCACGAGGTAGCTGCCGTCGTTCTCGCCCCACCATGGGTCGAAGCGGAACAGTTGCCCTTCGCGGTCGGTGCGGCAGGGGCACATTCCGACGTCGATGACGTTCTTGTCGGTGGTTCCGTGGTGGTAGGTTGCCGCACCGTAGTCGATGCACTCGCCGGTGGCGGCGTTGCGCAGCCAGCGGTAGTCCTTGTCGTTCTTGGACGACACGGTCTGCCAGACCTGATCCTTGCTGCCGTTGCATGTGTTCTGGACGATTGCTGTGCCGGCGGGCTCGACGCACTTTGTGTTGATTCCCGCGTTGCGGAGGGTGCCCGACCATGTGACGGTCCCGAGGTCGGCCCCGGTGGGAGACGGCTTGGCTGGCTTCCCGGATGCCGTACCCGATGCTTTGACGGACGGCTTGGCCTGGCCCGAAGGGGTCTGCTGGGAGGGTGTGACCGTGACCGTGACGGGCTGCGGAGGCTCGACGTCCGTCACGGTCGGCGCCACCCGCGAGGGCGAGGCCCCGTCGTTGTGATCACCGAACGGCATCGGCATGATGAGGAGGGCGATCGCGATGGCGGTGACGACGCCGCCGGCGAGCGCGGGCGAGCGGAGTGGGGAGCCCGCGGCCGGTGGCCACCACCCCGTGCCGTCCGGTGTGCCGGGTGCTATGGCCGCACCAGCGGCGCTCGCGCCGGCTTCGGCCATCCGGGCCGCCACATACCCCGAGCCGCCCCACAGCAGCACCGCGGTCGGCAGCGCCGAGCCCAGCCGCTCGTTGAGGTCGGTGAGTTCGACCAGCGCGTGACGGCAGTGCGCGCACTGCGCGAGGTGCCGGTCGAGGTCCTTGTTCGGGCGACGGCCGGTGCGGCGCACTGCGGCTCCGAGCAGGGAGCTGTAGCGGCGGCACTCCTCGCTGCTGGAGGTACTTTCGACATGCACGGCCAGGTAGGCCTCGCGCAGCCCTTCCCGGGCCCGGGAGGCCAGCGAGCCGACCCCGCTCGCGCCCATGCCGAGCAGGGCGGCGACCGTCGAGGCGGGTTCCTCCTCGACGGCGGTGTGCCACAGGACGGCCTGCCAGCGCTCGGGCAGCGAGCGGAACGCGCGGATGACGAGGCTGGTGTCCTCCAGACGGAGAATCCGCTCCTCGCTGCTCTCCGCCTCGGGAGTGTCGGGCAGGTTGCTGAGCCACTGCTCGAAATCGGCTGACAGCTCGGTGCGCCGGGCTGTGCCCGCCCAGTCGGCGGCGATGCGGCGGACAACGGTGAGCAGATACGGGCGCCAGGCAGCTTCCGGACCGCCCCCGGCCCGCACCGCTTGCAGAGTGCGGGCGAAGGCTTCCGAGACCAGGTCCTCGGCAGTGTGCGGATCACGGCAACACGTACGCGCATAGGAAAGAACCGCCGAACGGTGCCGCCGATACACCTCCTCCACCGGAGCATCGGAGACTAACTCTCTGACTGCTGCGGTGAGTTCGGCGTCGGTCAGCGGGACGGTGCTGTCAACAGGCATGCGTCATCAAAGCCTTTCGATGGGGCGGAAGCGACACATTGTGGCCGATGCTCGATTGCCAGTGGGAGCGTTTTGGGTAATTCGCTTTGAGCCGCCTTCGTCAATCGTCAACGAGGCTGCAAGGCGATTGAATCTTGAAGCATCCGGTCAGGGGCGGATCTGTCAAACCTGTACAACGACCCCTGCCCGGCTGAACGTAACGAAGGCGCATACTTGGTGTGAAGTGCAGATGCGGGAAGAGGATCGTTGCTGCTCCGGTAACGCATCCTCCGCGGCGCCGAAATAGGGCGGTGTCCTATGTGGTGCTCGGTCGTTGGGCTGTTCATGGGGCGGGGCGCGTGGAGTTGGATTGTTCCGGACAGCTTGCGGGAGATCGCCAGGCCGTTGATTCCGGAGGACCGGGTGCGGCCGCAGGGCGGCGGGACCCAGCGGCACCCAAAACCGTCCGGCGTTGCGCTTCCATCTGCCGCAGGGCCGCAGAACGTCAACGTGACGACGCACGGGACCAGGACCGCGCTCGTCGCCTGGGCCACATGCCAACGCCCGCCACTGAACCCAAGGCGCTCAATCCAGTTGAACCGCCCCTAAGAGTCGGCCGCCAACGCTACGGCCCGCCGCCCGACACCCCAGGGACCGGGACCCGCTCGAGCCCACAGCCACTCGTGACTGCTCGCATTGCCACCAACCCGTCACGACTGTCGCACTGTTAGCCATCCCGGAGGCCACCCTCCCCATCGGTGCCCACTGGGCCGCCGGACGCCATCCCCATGCGACGAACGCCATGACTGGACGCTGAACGTCACTGATCTGCGGGCCCGCGCGCGCTCTTCGCTCCGCATGTTCCCAGCCCCGCTCAGAGGGACCGCGACGCCAGGGCGATCGGCGACGCACTCCAGAGCCTCGGCTGCCGGATCGTCGAACTCCCGGACCGGCTTCCGGGCCCGGCGACGGCCGGCCGGAAAGCAGCCGCCCCGCCCGGAAGCCCGCGCCGATGACCGTTCCCGTCCCGGACCACGACCGGGAGTGTCCCGAGTTGAGTGGAGTCGAGTCACTGGTAAAGCATTGGCAAAGTAGCGGGATGGTCGCCACCGAACGCAGTCCTCCCTAGTGACCGCCGTAAGCACCGCGCACATCTGGGGAACTCGATGGTCTCAAGTGTCTTCTTACACACCACGTCCACCAGCGGCTCGGCTACGCGGAGATCGGACAGCTTGTGCGACAGAGCCGAGCGGCAGCCTTCCGAGCTGTTGTAGTGCGTAACAGGGCCGCGGTCCGCGATGGCACGTCCGCAGGCTCATGGCGGGTGGCTGCGTTGACAGGCGCGCGCATGTCGGCGCTGCGCGTGTGGAACCGTGCTTCGTACACCACGTACGGGCCCGGCAACTGGTTGGCGGGTGTCCTCGCGCTTCTGGGCGGGAGATAAGTACGCGTCATGTGGGCTGTCAGATGTAGGCGGCTGCGCAGACGTTGAGATGACACGTCACCTTGACGTCGCCGGTGGCTGCTTTCATGTTTCCGGAATTGTGCCGAGGCAGGTTGCTTGTCGGTGGGCTGCACCGTGTCAGGGGAATGGCGATTTCTCGTCAGACGCGCTCTTGGCTAATTCTCGAAGTAACGCCTGGCTCAGTGGCTTTGCCCTGCGACGGCGCCTTCCGTCGATTACCGATGTGACCTTCTGGACTTGAATGATCTCCCTTTCCGGGTGTGATCGGCAGGCGAAAAGGATTGAATGCCGCGCTGAACAGAATATTGAATCGGGACGTACTCCATGGCACACGGATCGAAATCCGACCGTGTTCCGCGATCGAGAACGGAGTTGAAAGTGTCCCGAAAGAGAATGGTCAGCAAGAAGAAGAAGATCGTCCTGCTGGCCGGTACCATCGCACTGGTCGGTGGGACGGCATTCGCGATGACAGGAACCGGCAATGCCGGCCAGGGGAGGTTCAACCAGTCGTCGTCACGGCAGTGTGACGAGCTGGCTGGGGCTCTGGCGAGCAACCAGCAGTTCATCGCCAATGAGCGGGACAACCCCGGGCCCAACTCCTGGGCGAGGATCGCCAACCGGCAAGAAGTAGTCGATCTCATCAGGGTGCAGCAGCAGGATGAAGGCTGTAACCAGTCGGGCGGCGGCCAGGGTGCTCAACCAGGAGGACGCCAGCGGGGTGGGGCTGCTTCGGGCCAGGTGGTCTGCCAGGGGTCGACGGTGACGCTCTCCGGAGAGGGCGGTGCGCCGGCGGCGTCCAGTGACCGGTTCCCCGTCGGGACCAGACTGAGGGTGACGAACCTAGACAACAACAGGTCGACCATTGTGGAGGTGAATTCGGCCTCCGGTAGCTGTGCGCTGCTGAACAATGCGGCGTTCGAGCAGGTCCGAGAGCCGGGCAAGAACCTCATCCGGAACGCGCAGATCGAGCGCGTCGGATAGCTCGAATCAGCACCGGGTACTCCCGCTCCCGCCTCGTCGTCCCCGAGGCGGGAGCGGGTCACTCACCCCCCTGCTGCGTCGCGAATTCACCTCATCTGCATGGAAGCAACTGCACGACGTCTGAAGGCGGGTCTTCTCGACGCGCCCCACTCTGCGCAATATGGCGACCCTGAAGTGAGTGCAGAGTCATCCGATCCGAATCCGCCGGCCCGGAGTTGTCGTGCGAGATGCGGAATTACTGCAGTCGAATTCCGATCCGACTTGCCCTGCACGGCCCTGCCGAGTCCGCCGAAAGTCTTGCCCATGGAGGACAGGCCGGACCCGCACCCAACCCATCAACTCAACCCCGCAGGGCTCGACTTGGTAAAACGTTGGCAAAGCGACAGGATGGCTGCCGTCGGACACAGTCCTCCTTGGTGACCGCCGAGAACACGACGCACATCCGGGGAACTCTATGGTCCGAAGTGTCCTCACACACCACGTCCACCTGCGCCTCAGTGACGCGGAGATCGGAACGCTCGTGCGACAGCGCAGCCGTGGCCTTCCGGGCCGTGTGGCGTGTATCAAGGCCGCCGCGGTCTGCGATGGCCCGTCCGCAGGCTCGTGGTGGGCGCCTGTGCTGATCAGCGCGCGGCGTGCCGGCGCTGCATGCGTGGAACCGAGCGCCGATGGCGCCGGACTCCACGTACAGGGCCGGCAACCGGCCTGCGGCCGGAGGGGCGTGGCCTCCGCCTGTGCGTTCCCGTCCCGCCGTTGCCTGCCCGGGTGCTCGCCGACGCTCCGGTGACACACCGTCGCCGAGCTGGATGGGATCACCGCGTGGATGCTGGGCCTGGGACGGCAAGACCCGCAGGTCAGAGCCTGGCCCCTGACATGGCCGTTGGCTGCTTCCCCGTCGGACATGGTGCCGAGTCGGGTGACTTGCCGACTCGTTGCTGCCACGCTCCTCGACCAACGCACCCCATGGAGAGCAACATGCTCGCAACCTCAGTCGAGATTGACCAGCTCACCGGCGTCTGGCAGATCGACCCTGACCACTCCGAGGTGGGCTTCTGCGTACGCCACCTCATGACCCGGGTGCGCGGCGCATTCACGCGGTTCTCCGGGACCATCACGGTCGGGGACGAGCCTCTGCGGTCCAGCGTGCGGGCGGAGATCGACACCACGTCGGTCGACACCCGCAACTCCGAACGGGACAAGCACCTGCGCGCCACCGATTTCCTCGACAGTGACAACCACCCGACGGCGTACTTCAAGTCTGCTCGCATCAGCACAAAGGACGGTCGATACCTCGTCGAAGGGGCGCTGACCATCCGGGGCCAGGTCCGACGGGTGACCTTCGACCTGTTCTTGCTCGGTGTGGACACCGATGCGTCGGGCGGGACCAGGGCCGGATTCCGGGCCTACACCCGGATCAGCCGATCCAAGTTCGGTGTGACGGGCAATGGGCCCGTGGCTGGAGGACGCGCGCTGATTGGTGACACCGTCCTGCTGGAGCTGGAGATCCAGGCGGTCAAGGATGACTGATACCGCGACCAGTGAGGTCGGCACGGATGGTTGGAGTGTTCGCCTCCGTCCATTGCTGGGAGACAGCGGCCGGACGCGCTAGCCCGCGGGCAGCGGGTGGATAACCGCCGGGCGTGACAGCCGTCCCTGCATTCCAACGGACGGCGGCCGGCGCAGTCGATGACGGCACTCTGGGCGGTGCCGACCCGCGTCCGCACCGGCGGCGCGAGCGAGCACCTGCCGCGCCGCCTCGGGCAGGCGGCGTGGGCGGCGATCCGGCCGCAGCCGCCCGTGCCGGCCGATGCCGCGATCGTCGCCGACGTGCTCAGCAGGAGTACAAGACTGTCAGGAGACAATAATCGTGGAGCATGGAATAGAGCTCTTGATGGAATTCAACGGGATCGCCAGGAGACTCGATCCTGCCAGAACGTACGTGCTGGGTCGTGATCCTCAGTCGGACATGGAATTCCAGGAGGCCGTCGTTTCGTGGCGGCACGCCCGAATCTACTGGAACGGAAAGAGCTGGGTCTTGCAGGATCTGGGCAGCACCAACGGCACATACACCAACGGTCGGTGCATGCGTCTGGCAGACATCACCCACGGTGCTGTATCCAGCCTCGGCAGTGAAGCCGATGGTCCGCAGCTTCGCTTCAATGCGCCGACGCACCAGCAGAACGGTCACTTGAAGGGCGGCGGCGCGCCACCAGAGGCACACCGGGACAGTCAACCCACCGCCCCCCGCTCCCATGGGCAGGCCGTCCGCGTCGCCACGCTGACCGCCCGTCGGCTGACCGTCAAGGTCAAGTGCGGCAAGAGCAAGAGAACGTTGCTGAACAAGGTGAGCTTCGCGGTGCCGCCGAAGGCTCTGATCGCGGTGATCGGACCGTCCGGTTCTGGGAAGTCCACCTTGCTGCGCGCCCTGACCGGTCACCAGCGCGACGTCAGAGGCGAGGTGCTCTATGAGAACCAGAACCTTCACGAGCGGTTCGCTGCACTGCGTCAGCGCATCGGCATCGTCCCACAGCACGACATTCTCCATCTGCAGCTCACTGTACGGACCGCGCTCCGGTACGCCGCCAGACTGCGCTTTCCCCGCGACACCGACGCTGCGGAGCGCGACCGTCGGGTCGAGAAGGTGCTGAGTGAGCTCAAACTCGACGCCCACGCCGGCAAACGCATCGCCGCGCTCTCCGGTGGGCAGCAGAAGCGCGTCTCTGTCGCCATGGAACTGCTGACCAGACCCTCGCTCATGTTCCTGGACGAGCCGACCTCCGGCTTGGACCCCGGCATGGACCGCGATGTCATGCAACTGCTGCGACGACTCGCTGACGACGGCAGGACCATCATTGTGGTGACCCACTCGGTCCGGGAGTTGGAGTTGTGCGACAAGGTGCTGGTCCTGGCCCCGCGCGGATCCGTGGCGTACTACGGTCCGCCGGAGGCGGCACTGGAATTCTTCGGGTACGAGCAGTGGGCCGACGTCTTCTCCGCCTTCGAGAAGGAACACGGGTACGACTGGTCCGGACGGTGGCGCGAGTCGGGGCAGCACCTGGCCTCCTTGGTTACCCCGCATCAGACGGGCACGCCTGCGGGGCATGCGGCCCACGAGGGCGTTCATCCGCCGAAGCCACCTCTCTGGACAGCTCAGCTCTTCACGCTCGTCCGCCGGTACCTGGCGGTCGTGGCCTCCGACAAGGGGTTCGTCGGCATGATGGTCCTCCTGCCTGTCGTCCTGGGCCTGGCCAACACCGTGATACCTGCTGACTTCGGCCTTCGAAAAGCACCCCACGGCAAGGCGAACGTCGAGGCCGGCACCGTCCTCGTATCCCTGGTCATTAGCATGTGCTTCATCGGCACCACGAACTCTGTCCGGGAGCTGGTCAAGGAACGGGCGATCTACGCGAGGGAACGGGCGGCGGGCCTGTCCAGATCCGCCTACCTGATGTCGAAGATCACGGTGCTGGGACTGATCACGGGCTTGCAGGGGATCGTCCTGTGCGCGCTCAGCTTTGCACCGCGCGAACTGCCGGCAGAAGGCGTAGTCGTGAAAAGCACCCCGGTCTTAGAGATGACATTCGTCATCACGCTGCTCGGGTTCACCTCCATGATGTGCGGTCTGGTCATCTCGGCACTGGTGAAGACTGCCGAGAAAACTATGCCTCTGCTGGTTGTCTTTTCTGTTGCCCAGTACATGTTCTCAGGCATCGTCTTCAAACTCTTCGACAATCCCGGTGTTGAACACGTGGCCAGGCTGATGCCATCACGGTGGGCCGTCGCAGCGGAAGGCGTAACACTCGATCTTGGGCAGGTGCTCGGTCCCCAGGACAAGACGGCTCCCTCCGCCACCGACCCTCTGTGGCGTCACACCTTCGGCCAGTGGCTGACCGACACAGGAGTGCTGCTCGGCGCGGCGATCGTCTGCTCGCTGCTCACGATCCGGTTCCTGCGCCGCCACGAACCGGAAGTCGTACGAAAGCGCTGAGTTCGCGCGACTCTCAACCGAGGTGATCGCTGGGCTGGTGCGGCGTGACGTCGTCCCGACTCCGCCGGGAGGCTGCTGTGACGGCATGGGGGTCGTCGGACGGACCCTGAGCTCGCCGTTTCAGTTGGGGCTGCTGGGTGGCTGAGCGGGGTTACTTGAGGCGCTGTCTGCCGGCCCACAGCCCGAGAATCTCGCGTCGGCCCTCGGTGGTGACTGCGAGGGCGACGTAGACCGGGCGGTTCGCCACGGCGCCATCCCTGATCTTCACGTGGATGGCATCGATGAAGACGACGGGGTAAACCGGGTCGAGGGGCCGGTTCTGCCACTCGGCCATGGCATCGAGGACCTTGTCGGTGATGGTCGAAATCGTCTGGCGGGAGACGTCAGTGCCATAGACCTCGGCCAGGTGAGCCTGCACCTCACCAGTCGTCAAGCCCTTCGCAGCGAGCGAGATGACCATCTCATCGACGCCGGTCAGGCGCTTCTGCCTTTTCGCACGATCTTCGGCTCGAAGGAGCCGTCGCGGTCGCGGGGCATGGCTATCTCCACCGGCCCGACCTCGGTCAGCACCGTCTTGGAACGTGTGCCGTTGCGGGAGTTGCCGCCGTTCTTCCCGGCCGGATCATGCCGGTCCTAGCCGAGATTGGGGGTTCGTGGTGCTGCCGAGACGGTGGGTGGTGGAACGAAGCCTGGGATGGCTGATGCGTTCACGGCGCATGGCCCGCGACTACGAGACGCGGCCCGACAGCAGCGAAGCGTTCATCTGGTGGTCGGCGTCCATGCTCATGAGCCGCCGCCTCGCCCGCCGTGCCCGGCAGCCCGAGACGCGGCAGGAGCGGTCCCGATGGGCTGCCGCGGCATAAACCGGTCCGACGGCGACACAGCCAGTCAGCCGGCCCCGCTCGACCAGGCGCTTCGTCTTGGACCGCACCCTCTCGATCTTCGCCGGCACCAACTCCAGCCGGGCCGCCAGCTCCTTCGCCGACATCCCCTCCGCACCGGCCGCCGGTTCGTTCTGAAGGGCTTCCACAATCCGCCGGTAGTCCGACGCGAGTGCCTCCACCCCCGCCCCTTCCCGCCACCGCGGCACGATCGACCCCGCGACCGGTGCCTTATCCCCCCAGCGGCCCCCGGACCGCCACCTCCCGCGAGCCGACAACCGGCGCATCCCCGGCCTCGACCGGAGCGGCCTGGGCCTCGGCGAGCTCCACCCGAGCGATCACCCGACGCTCCAACACCGCCTCCGCCTCGCCGAGTTCAGCCAGAACCCGGTCCGCCTCCGCACGAAGCTCCTCCGCACGTACCCGGGCAGCCGCCTCCCGGACCTCCAGCAAGCCCATCACCGATGCCACCGGCCACCTCCGCATCGCCGAGAACGAACTGATCGCCCGATCCCTCCCGCAACGACACCGGAACCATGCCTGACCAGCGAAGACTCACCGGCCACATCCAGAAGGACAACGGCTTCCAACTTCCCGGTCTTGGCCTTTATGCAGGCATGAGTTGCTTACGTATCCGCCGGGACAGCTGGCCGTTGAAGCTGTCGATCCGAGCGTTGTCGGGGAAGTACGGCTCTTTGAAGACGAATGCCAGCTGCGCGTTCAGGCGGAGCTCAGGTGAGGCACACGCGGTCAGGTGACTGTCCGGCGAGGTACTCGGAGCGTTCATTCGCGGTGAAATCTCGGCCGACGACCTGGCAGATCCTTCTGATCGCTGCGGCCTGGTCAGGCATGTCTGCATTCCACAGCCGCGCCGTGCCGTCTTCGCTGCTGGTGGCGAGGGTGTGCCCATCGGGGCTGAACGCCACCGACAAGACAGCGTCTGTGTGGCCGGTGAGGGTGGTGCGGGTGCGGCCGGTGGTGGTGTCCCACAGCCGGGCCGTGCCGTCGAAGCTGGCGGTGGCGAGGGTGTGCCCATCGGGGCTGAACGCCACCGCCCCCACGGCGTCTGTGTGGCCGGTGAGGGTGGTGCGGGTGCGGCCGGTGGTGGTGTCCCACAGCCGCGCCGTGCCGTCTTCGCTGCTGGTGGCGAGGGTGTGCCCATCGGCGCTGAACGCCACATAATTCACCCAGGCGTTGTGGCCGGTGAGGGTGGTGCGGGTGCGGCCGGTGGTGGCGTCCCACAACCGCACCGTTTCATCTGAGCTGGCGGTGGCGAGGGTGCGCCCATCGGGGCTGAACGCCACGGACCAGACAGCGTCTGTGTGGCCGGTGAGGGTTTTGCGGGTGCGGCCGGTGGTGGCGTCCCACAACCGCACCGTTTCATCTGAGCTGGCGGTGGCGAGGGTGCGCCCATCGGGGCTGAACGCCACGGACCAGACAGCGTCTGTGTGGCCGGTGAGGGTTTTGCGGGTGCGGCCGGTGGTGGTGTCCCACAGCCGCACCGTACTGTCCTTGCTGGCGGTGGCGAGGGTGTGCCCATCGGGGCTGAACGCCACCGCCCCCACGGCGTCTGTGTGGCCGGTGAGGGTGGTGCGGGTGCGGCCAGCAGTGTCCCACAGCCGGGCCGTGCCGTCTTCGCCGGCGGTGGCGAGGGTGCGCCCATCGGGGCTGAACGCCACCGCCCCCACGGCGTCTGTGTGGCCGGTGAGGGAGGTGCGGGTGCGGCCAGCAGTGTCCCACAGCCGGGCCGTGCCGTCTTCGCCGGCGGTGGCGAGGGTGCGCCCATCGGGGCTGAACGCCACCGAATACACGGTGTCCTTGTGGCCGGTGAGGGTTTTGCGGGTGCGGCCGGTGGTGGTGTCCCACAGCCGCGCCGTGCCGTCTTCGCCGGCGGTGGCGAGGGTGCGCCCATCGGGGCTGAACGCCACCAACCTCACGTCTGTGTGGCCGGTGAGGGTGGTGCGGGTGCGGCCGGTGGAGGCGTCCCACAACTGCGCTGTGTCGTCGAAGCTGGCGGTGGCGAGGGTGCGCCCATCGGGGCTGAACGCCACATAATTCACCCAGTCTTTGTGGCGGGTGAGGGTGGTGTGGGTGCGGCCAGTGTTGGCGTCCCACAGCCGCACCGTAGTGTCCTTGCTGGCGGTGGCGAGGGTGCGTCCATCAGGGCTGAACGCCACCGCCCCCACGGCGTCCTTGTGGCCGGTGAGGGTGGTGCGGGTGCGGCCGGTGGTGATGTCCCACAGCCGTACCGTTTGGTCTTCGCTGCTGGTGGCGAGGGTGCGCCCATCGGGGCTGAACGCCACCGAATACACGGTGTCCTTGTGGCCGGTGAGGGTTTTGCGGGTGCGGCCGGTGGTGGTGTCCCACAGCCGCGCCGTGCCGTCTTCGCCGGCGGTGGCGAGGGTGCGCCCATCGGGGCTGAACGCCACCGAATACACGGTGTCCTTGTGGCCGGTGAGGGTTTTGCGGGTGCGGCCGGTGGTGGTGTCCCACAGCCGCGCCGTGCCGTCTTCGCCGGCGGTCGCGATAGTGCGCCCATCACGACTGAACGCCACCGAAAACACGATGTCCTCGTGGCCGGTGAGGCGGCGGTGCAGGGGGAGTTCTGCTGCCGCATAGAGGCTGGCGGTTGCTTCGGTGGTGGCGCTGGTCCGGTAGGCGTGGACGGCCAGTAGGGAAGCCAGGTCGGGGTTGGTGTCGATGAGCGCGTCGGACCGGGCGGCGAGTTGCTTGGACAGCGCCTGTTCTTGGGCGGTAAGTGCGGTTCCGCGTTGTCGGTAGGCCAGTGAGGCGGCGGCCATGGCGAGGACGAGCAGGATGGTGAGGGCTGTGGTGAAGGCTTGTCGTCGACGGGTGGTGCGGGCCTCGGCTTTGACGCTTGCGTCGAGGAAGTCCTCTTCCTGCCGGGCGAGGGTGGGGTAGCGGTCGGGGTCGGTGTTCCAGTGCTGTCGGGCGTTGGTGACCGCGGTGAGGCGTTGTCCCCGGTAGAGGTAGGAGGCGTCGTGGTGGTTGCCGGCCCAGTCGGCGGCGTCCTCGGCCAGCTGGCTGTACAGGGCACGGTTGGCCGGGTCGTCCTCGAGCCAGCCGCGTAAGCGTCCCCAGGCGTGCAGCAGGGTGTCGTGGGTGATCTGCGCGGTGTTCTCGCCCACCACGATCAGGCGTTGGGCGGCGAAGGCCTCCACGACGTCCTGAACCTCGGAGGCGGCGTCGTCGTGCCGGTAGGGCATGGGGCGGCGGACGGCCTGCCCGTCAGAGGTGATCCTGGTGAGGCGGAGGAACACTTTGCGGGCGGCGGCCTGCTGAGCGGGGGTGAGGTCGCTGTAGACGGCTTCGGCGCTGGTCTGGATGGCGTGGGCGACACCGCCGGACAGCTCGTAGCCGCGGCTGGTCAGCTCGTTGCCTTCGCGGTGCTGCCAGGTGACGCGCATCGCTTCCGACAGCAGCGGCAGCGCCCCCACCTCGTACCCGCCGTCGGTTAGGGAGGTCGGCAGGTCGGCGAGAATGGCGTCGACCAGAGAGGGCGCGATCTGCAGGCCCGCACGTTCCGCAGGTCCGGTGATGGTCAGCCGCAGCTGAGGCGCGGTCATCGGCCCGACCAGGAACAGCCCGTCGGTTGCCGCCTCGGCCAGCTCGGGGTAGGCCGCGCAGGCGGGCAGGAAATCGGAGCGGATCACCGCGATGACCAACGCGGCCGGCTCCCCGTCCGGCCCGCACGGCAAGGTGGCCGCCGCGTGCAGAGCCGCGATCACATCCGCGCGCTGCCGCTCCGCCGAATCAACAGAACCGGGGCCGGAGCTGGGACCGGAGCCAGGGCTGGAGTCGGGTTGGGGGGCGCCGGGGAGGGTGAACAGCTGCTCGAACGGGTCGACCACCAGCACCAGCCGGTCGCCCGTGCTGCCCGCGGTCGTCTGTGCCGTGGCCGCGTGGGCGTCCACCACGTCCCGTACCACCGTGTGCGCCCGCTCCGGGGCGCTCTCCAGCACTTTACGGATTGACCCGGGGTCGCGCCCGGCGACTTTGGCCAGCGCCCGCGCCAGCTCGTCGCGGGGCTGGGAGGTGGGATGCATCACCGCAACCGGCCACCGGGCCGACTCCGCGCTCAGCGCGCCGTCAGCGAGCGCGGGCAGCAGCCCCGCGCGCACCAGTGAGGACTTACCTGCCCCCGAGGCGCCGCTGACCATCAAGATCCCGGGCCGGTCCAACCGGTCGGCGAGGGTGTGCACCAGCTGTGCGGTCAGCTTCTCCCGCCCGTAGAACACCTTCGCCTGCCCCTGCCCGAACGGCGCCAGTCCCAAGTAAGGACACTGATCCGCCCGCCGGCCGTCAGCCGCCGTCTCCTCAGCCGTCTGCCCGGCCCGCTCCTGCTGCTCTGCCGAGTGCGGTGCAGGCTGCTGCGGTGCCGACGGGTCGGTGTCGGGCGGGGAGCTGCGGGCGGCCCGCAGCCACTGCCGCCACTGCTCCTCATCCAGCAGACCCGCAATGCCCCCTTCCTGGGGCACCCGCCGGCCGCGGCAGTGCTCGATCAGGACCCGTATCAGAACGAGGAACGCCACCTCCGAATCGGGCAGATGCCGGCCCCGCTTCCAGTCGCTGAGCCTGCGCCCCGAGACCGGCCGGCCCCGGCCGGCCGGCCGACGCCGGTTGGCCTCGGCCACCGCACTCTTCAGCGGAAGATCCGCCGTCAGCTCCAGCAGCTCCTCTAATCGCTCGGCGAACAACCGCCGCGGCGTCGGCTCCGCTTGCTCCATAACCACCCCTGGCAGAACGCTTTCCGGACCGGTCCGGACCGGAAAGCCACCGTAGGAACACCACCAGGACCTACGCCCCCACTGTGACCAAACTGATGCGCGCTGTTACGCGATCGATGGCTCAATGTGCAGGCACCGGCTGCAGCCTCCGCATGGCCCCGGCGCGCACCGACCGCCGCAACGGCACCGCAACACACCCCATCCAGCCGCCACAGCGACACCAGCCACGGGAGAGAACCGTCATGCACGCTCCTCCGCACCCGCGCTTTGTGGCCGTCCTGGCCGCCGCGCTCATCGCCCTGGTGAACACCGGCTGCCGGCCCAAGGACCCGCCCGCCGACCTGGCCTGGTGCCCCCACCCACTTCCGCCTATTCGAAAGGCCTTGGTGACGCATGCCCGTTGATAATGCTGTCTCCCAGTCCGACGCCGAACTCACCGCTGCACTCAGGGAGTTAGCGTCCGATGCCCCGGTGGAGGAGCTGTACCGGCGACACCGTACGGCGGTTCTCTCCTACGCTCGTAGGTGCTGCCGTGATCCGCACACTGCCGAGGACCTGGTTTCGGAAGCCTTCGCCCGCACGCTGCAGGCGGTGCGGTCCGGCGGCGGTCCGGAAGCCGCCTGGCTCCCGTACCTGCGCACCGTCGTCCGCCGTATCGCCGTCGACTGGGCGGGCACGGCCCGCCGTACCGAGCTGTCGGCCGACTTCGAGCACTGGCTCGCCAACCTGCCCGACACCCCCCAGACGGAGGGCGGCGAGGAGCGGATACTGCGCTTGGAGGACACCTCTATTGTCCTGCGCGCGTTCCGCTCGCTGCCCGAGCGGTGGCAGGCCGTCTTATGGCACACCGTCGTCGAGGAGGAACCCGCCACGCAGGTCGGCCCGCTGCTGGGCGTGGGCGCGAGCGGTGTCGGCTCGCTGGCGTCCCGGGCCAGGGAAGGGCTGCGCGAGGCCTACCTGGCCGCGCATGCCGAAAGCGCCTCCGTGAGCGAGGAGTGCCGCCACTACGGCTCCCTGCTCGGGGCCGTCGTGCGCCGCACCGGCTGCCGGCCGAACAAGGACCTCGACCGGCACCTCGCGCAGTGCACGCACTGCCGCAGCGCGCTGATCGACCTCACCGACCTCAACCAACGACTGGGCTCGGCACTGTCGGCCGGGTCCTGCTGCGGGGCGGCTCAGCGTACGTGGCGGCCCAATGGCCGACGCCCGCGCGAGCGCCGCTGAGGCGGCGACGGCACCCGGCACACCGCACCGCGGTACCGGGTAGTGGCCATCGGTCGGGCTCCCCAACCCACATGTGCGCCGTCGCCGGTGGCGTGATCGCCACCATCGGGATTGCCCTCCTTATCCTGGCGACACCGTTCCGTGACCACGGCAAGGGTTCCCGGCCCTTGCAGGCATCCAAGTCGCCTCAGACGTTCACCGAGTAGCCGCCGCCTGCCGCGGTCACGACAGTCGAGAAACCGGGCGCCGGCCGAAGAGCTCTACCAGGGGTCGTCACCTGGTCGGGCACCTTCCGCAACGCGGGAAGCACCACCCAGTGCGTCGAGCCTGCTGGCACGGCAACCGTCCAGAACACGTGCGACGGAAGCAAGGACCAAATCTGGGAGGCCGTGTCGTTCAAGGAGAAGCCGGACTAAGAGGGCGTTTCATCATCCTTCGGGGCGTGTTGACTGAGATGTGCCTGATACAGCGTCGCCAACGCTTTGCCTGAAACAGATTCAAAGACGGGTTCTGACCGCTCGGCGAACAACTGCCGCGGCGTCGACTCCCCATGTCCCATAACCACCCCTGCCCGAACACGGTCCGGACCGGTCCGGACCGGAAAACCCTCCGTAGGACCGCCGCCAGGGGCAACACCCCTGCTGTGACACAACCGGGACGCGCTCTTCCGCAATTTGGTGGCTCAATCAGCAGGCACCGGCCGGGTTCCGACCTTCGCAACTGCACCGGCCGCACGGCACCCCCATCCCGTCCGGGTGCGGACACACACCCGCTCGGTGCCGTCGACGGTCATCCCCGCGGTCGTCATGGGCAGCCAGCCGCGACCCACGGGGCGGTCGTCGATCGGTGGGACATCACCCCCCCCACACGACCCGGCTTTCGGCATACCCCGGGAATCCGGTCCACTCGAAAGGGAACCACGTGAACGGCACACACCGAAAAACTCGCCACGGGCGAATACTTGTGGCCTCCGCCCTGGGCGTCGCGCTTCTCGGCGGCGCGGCCGTGGCCAACGCCATGGCGGGAGACGAGTCCCCTTCGGCAGTTCCCATGGCGCCCGCCTCACCGCAGGCCGCGCCGTCGGCTGGGCAGTCCGACGCTCTGATCGTCGGCTACAAGTCGAAGGCGGCCGGGGCGCGTTCGGACACGGCGGTACGCGAGGACACCCAGGCGGTGGCCGCACAGACCGACGAGAAGCTGTCGTTCGACCGCCGTCTGGGCACCGGTACGGTGCTGGTGGACCTAGGTGAAAAACAGCCGGCCAAGGACGTCGCCGAGGTGATGGACCAGTTCCGGGCCGACCCGGACGTGGCTTTCGTCGTCCCGGACCGCACAGTGCAGGCCGCGGCGATCGCCGCACCCAGCAACCCCAACGACCCGCGCCTGGGCGAGCAGTGGGAACTGACCGAGGCCCAAGCGGGCATGAATGTGCGTGACGCGTGGCGTACGTCCACCGGCCGGGGGGTGACGGTCGCGGTCCTTGACACGGGTATCGCCGCGCACTCCGACTTGGCCGCCAACACCGTCGCCGGGTACGACTTCATCACCGACGCGTTCACGGCGAAGGACGGCGGCGGCCGCGACAACGACGCCTCCGACCCGGGTGACGCCAGCAAACAGGGTGAGTGCAAAGACCCCCTGGGGAACCCCTTGCCGGCGGCGCCCTCCTCCTGGCACGGCACTCATGTCGCAGGCACCGTGGCCGCCGTGGCCGACAACGGCAAGGGTGTCGTAGGCGTCGCCCACGGCGCGAGGGTGCAGCCGGTGCGGGTGCTGGGCCGCTGCGGCGGGTCGACCTCCGACATCATCGACGCCATCACCTGGGCCTCCGGCGGAGCCGTCCCTGGCGTACCCGCCAACGGGACCCCGGCACAGGTCATCAACATGAGTCTGGGCGGCGGGGGAGCCTGCGACCCGGCGACGCAGGGCGCCATCGACGGCGCCGTCCAGCGCGGCACCACCGTCGTCGTTGCCGCCGGCAACGAATCCAGCGATGCCGCCAATTCCTCCCCCGCCAGCTGCAACAACGTCATCACCGTCGCTGCCACCAACCGCGCCGGTGACAAGGCCGGATACTCCAACTTCGGCAATGCCGTGGACATCTCGGCACCCGGCGGTGAGACGTCGCCGAACTCCGCCGACGGCATCCTGTCTACCCTGAACTCCGGCACCGACGCGCCCGCCGCCGAGAGCTTCGCGTTCTACCAGGGCACCAGCATGGCCGCCCCGCACATCGCCGGCCTGGCCGCCCTGCTGAAGGCTGCCAGGCCCGCGCTCGCGCCAGCCGAGATCGAGAGGGCCATCAAGGACAACGCGCGCCCCCTGCCCGGCGCGTGTGCGGGCGGTTGCGGCAGCGGGCTCGCCGACGCCGCCAGGACCGTCGCCAGCGCCGCGGGGGGCGCCGCTCCCGCGGAGGATCCGGCGTCGCCGCCGGCAGAAGACGACTAGGTTCTGTTTCTCGGATCATGTGCGGAGCCAGATGACCAGAGATGTGACGGTGACGGTCCCGAGGTAGATGTAGGCGCGCTTGTCGTATCGAGTGGCCACGGCCCGGTGGTTCTTGAGGCGATTGATCGCCCGCTCAACGACGTTGCGCTTCTTGTACCGTTGTTTGTCGAATCCGGTCGGCCGCCCGCCAGTTGAGCCGCGCCTTCGACGGTTTGCCCGCTGGTCACGGGGTTCGGGGATCGTGTGCCGGATCTTGCGCTGTCGCAGGTAGGAGCGGTTCCTGCGGGAGCTGTAAGCCGGCCCGGCCCGATACGGGGTACGCGGATCTTCTCCAGTACAGCCTCGAACTGCGTGCTGTCGCCGTACTGTCCGGGTGTCAGCAGCGTCGACAGCGGGCGGCACCAGCCCTCGGCCGACAGGTGGATCTTGGTGCTGAAGCCGCCCCGTGAGCGGCCTAAGCACTCGCCTGTCTGACCACCTCCGCCAGCCGGACGGACAGACTCCGCCACACCGGATCGCCCCGGTTCGTCCTGCCGTGGGCCCCCTTTGAAGGGGGAAACTCCGGTGGGGCGGCGTGGGGCGCCCCGGCCGCGTGCTGGTGGGCCCGTGCGGTGGTGGAGTCCACCGACACGTCCCAGTCGATCCCGCCGACAGCGTCCTCAGCCGCTTGGACCTGCGCCAGCAGGCGCTCCCAGGTTCCATCGGCCGACCAGCGGCGATGCCGCTTGTACACCGTCTCCCACGGCCCGAACCGTTCCGGCAGGTCACGCCACTGAACCCCCGTTCGGACCCGGAACAGGACACCGTCGATCACCTTGCGGTGATCACTCCAGCGACCACCACGAGTCCCACCGCGAGGCAGAAGCGGCTCAAGCCTCTCCCATAGCGGGGCGGGGACCGGCTGCGCAACATGGCCGCCGGCGAGCTCGCGGTCACCAGCGGGATGAGGCTGCGGGAGTTCAGCTGCCCGCTGAACATCGAGGTGGCCGCCCCGCGCCCGGACCGGCAGCCCGCCACGGTCGAGCTGCAGGCGATCGCGAAATACGGGTTCGCCCGCCAGACGGCCGCCCAGCATCCGGTGCTGCGGTCGCTGGATCTGTACCGGCGCACCGAGCGGGCCGCCGTGGTGGCCCGCAGCGGGCGCGCCTTGTGGGCGAGGCGGGCGGAGCTGTTCATCGTCGACTCGGTGGATACGGCGCGGATGCGGCTGTCCGGGTATCTCGAGACCACCGACCCGTTCGCCGAACTCCACCAGCGCGGTGCCGCCTACATCAGGTTCGGGCTCGACCACCCTCTGCGCTACCGCCTGGTCGCCACCGGACCTGCGACCGCCGCCACCCAACAGGTCGCCGACGCCTGCTTCCGATTCCTTCGGGACACAGTGCAGCAATGCGTTGACGTCGGCATCCTCCACGGCGACGTCACGCGCTGACCCGGGGCATCTGCGCCTGCCTGCACGGCGCGGTGTCCCTGCTGATCCTCCAGCCGACCTCAAGCTGGCCCGACGACATTGCCCAGTTCGCGGACGACGTCGCCACCGTCGCCTGCCAGGGCGCCGCCGCCCTCTCGCGGGCCACTGCGGACCCTGGATGAGAAGCCCTACCCGAGGCAGGCGTAGCAATCCGCAGCATGAGCGTCGAGCGGTAACCTGAGGTCACCGGAGGCGGCTGTGGTGCCGTTCCTGACTGGGGTGGGCGGTAATCGGCTGTTGGTCTGGGCTGTGGGTGTGGGTGTGGGTGGAAGGCATTGGGTCGAACACGAGAGGGGTGGGGTGTGCTTCCCAGTGATGAGCAGCGGCTGATCGCCGGCCGGTACCTTCTCACTGAACGGCTGGGCAGCGGCGGCATGGGCACGGTCTGGCGCGCCACGGACCGGCTGCTGGAGCGCACGGTCGCGGTCAAGGAGCTTCTTCTCGGGGGCGAGGGCGAGGAGCCCGCCGCCCAGCTGCGCCGGGTGTTGCGGGAGGCCCGTACGATCGCCCGCGTCTCCCACCCCAACGTGGTGGACATCTACGACCTGGTCGACTTCGAGAACCGGCTGTGGATCGTGATGGAACTCGTGGACGGCCCGTCGCTCGCCCATCACCTTGCCTCTGTCGGCCCGATGTCTCCGTCCCAGGCCGCCGGGGTTGGTCTGCAACTCCTCGACGCCTTGGAGGCAGTGCACGCGGTCGGCGCCCTGCACAGGGATGTGAAGCCGGCCAACGTCCTCCTGCGCCGCGACGGCAGCGTTGTGCTATGCGATTTCGGCATCGCGGCCTTGGCCGACGGTGAACCGCTGACCACCGCCGGCGGGCTGGTCGGTTCCTTCGAGTTCATCGCCCCCGAACGGCTGCACGGCCAGCCGGTGGGCCCACCCAGCGACCTGTTCTCGGTGGGCACCACATTGTGCGTGCTGGTCTCCGGCCGCTCCCCGTTCGTCCGACCGGAGCCCGCCGCCGTCCTGCACGCCGTGGCCAACGAGCGACGTGAGATTCCGGAGAGTACGGGCAGCCTGCAACCGCTCATCGAGAGCCTATTGCACAAGGATCCCAGCAAGCGTCCCTCGATAGCGGAGGCGGCCCACGCGCTGCGATCGGTACACGCCCTGGAGCCGGATACGCCTCAGAAGACCCTGCGGGCTCCCACCATCCACCCGCGCCGTCCCCGTCGGTGGATACGCTGGGCGGTGCCGCTGATCGCCGCTCTGCTGCTGACGGCTGGTGGTGCCACCGCATTTCTGGTGAGGCATGGGCCCAATCAGTCCCGTGGTGAGCCTGGCCCGGCGCACGCCAAGCAACCGTCGGTGAATGATGCTGTGATGCAGACGCCTGATGACAGGAATCAGTATTGGGTGTTCTCCGGGGATCAGTACGTCCTTATCGAGGTCAGTGACGGCCAGCACGCCGACAAGCGAATCCTCGGACCCCGCCCACTCGCCAACTGGGCCAGCAACTTCCAGTGAGGGGAAGAGGGGGCCACCAGCTGTCGATGGTGGAGACTGAACACGTCAGTATCTGACGGCGACACCGTTGCACGGCTCGGCGGCGACGTCTTCGTCATCCTCGCGCACCACATCACCCCCGCCAAAGCCGCCGACTACGCCGCCAGACTGCGCAACGCCGTCATCCTGCCCTACAGGATCGACGGACACGGTGTACGGGTCGGCATCAGCATCGGGATCGCCTGGGCCAGCTGCGAAAACCCCGTCGAAGACACACTCCGCGCAGCAGACGAGGCGATGTACGAAAACAAACGATCCCGCTCCCCGCAGCCCGGTAGTTGGCGACCGACAACGACCGAGGACCTCCGCCAACAGCGGTGAACAAAGTGTCCACCGCCGTCACACACCCCCTCATACGGGACGGCGCTGAAGGAGCGAGACGAGGCCAGCAAAACGATTCACTGTGAGGCGAGCTCATGCTGCTCGGGCATCGCTGGTGGTGCCTTCGCCGTTGTCCGGGGTCCATGGGGTGAGGGGAATGCCGTGGGCCATCCAGTTGTGGAAGGCCTCGGCGGTGTAGAGAGTGCAGCTGCCGAGGAGCCGGCCTGGCTGGCGGAAGTTCCTGTTCAGTTTGAGGACTAGGTGGCGGCCGCCTGCCTGGTCCGAACTCCAAGGTCCAGGTGGACAGGGCGCTGGCAGGCGTCGAGGGTTTCGCGGGGGCTGCTCCAGTTGAAGTTCACGTGTTCTTTGCCTGGTGTGAGAGCGAGCCGGAGTCGTCCCTTGCGATGAGCGTCAACGGTGTAAAACAGCCAGACCATAGCGCCGTAGACGCTTTCTCGCTGTTCGATGTGGATGCAGGAGAGGGGGCCGTACTGCAGTTCCACAATGGTTCCGCAGGGGCATCTCACATCGGCTTCGAGTCCGCCGCGGGGAACGAACTGCTGCTGTTCGGACAGGCCGCGGCGCCATTGCTGGTTCCACGGTCCCTCACCACGGACGCGCGGGGCGCCCAGCGGCGCCCCGCACTTGGGGCCGGTCTTGCTGGAGGGCGTCACATGGCCTTGAGCTGTGTGTCGAGCCAGGTCACCGCCCGCTGCGTGAGGGGCGGGGACTGGAAACGGAGTATCAGCCACCGCGCCAGTCGCCGACCCTACTGGATCGCGCTTCAGATCCATCGGTGGTTGCGAACGCCTCGGAAGAAGAGCGTTCGGACGCCCAAGTACGCCCCCAACAAGATGCCCACTGCCTGAAGAAGCGGTACTTCGAGCTGCTCAGGGAGGGCTACAAGGGTGCGGTTGCCGCCCGGGTGGTGGGGGTCTCGGCCAGCTGCGGCTCGAACTGGTTCATCGAAACTGGAAGCATGATCGTCCCCGACCCCGGTCCGATATCACCGGCTTCCGACCTTCCGCGCCTGGCGCCAACGCATACGAACTCCAGATCCCGGCCGACCCCGGAGTCACGCTGCCAGGCCCATACATGCCTTTCGCGCTCAACAAGCAGGGCGTCCCCAGCAAAGCCGCACTCCTCACCATCAATGAGGGCGTCGCACACATCAACTCCGTGACGAAGTGAAGGAGTCCGGAAATCCGGAGTCGAGCGGCCCCTGGATTCGTTCCATGGGCCGTCCTACTGCCGGGGCAGGTGAGTGCCGGACCTCTTTTCAGATGTCGGCCGGTAGTTGCCCTGCAGATCGGTGAATTCGCGGGGAGGTGGGTGACCCGCTCCCGCCTCGGGGACAACGAGGCGGAAGCGGGAGTACCGGGGGCGGCGTTGGGCTGTCCGACGCGTTCGACCCGTGCGTTTCGGATCAGCTTCGCGCCCCGCTCACTCACTCCTGACGGCCTAGCAGCCCAGGCGCTCTTGGTTTGCAATGGTCTGGCGCACTAATTCTTGCTGCCTGGCGATCCTGGCCTCCTTGTTGGGGAAGTTGTTGCGTTCTTCGTTGATGATGAACACGTCGCTGTCCGACAAGAAATTCTCCGCTGCAAGGCAGAACTGCGACACTCGGTTGTCGCTCTCCTGGCTGGCGTTCCCGGTTCCTGTCATCGCGAATGCAGTACCACCCACCAGTGCGGCGGTACTGACGAGCAGAACGATCTTCTTCTTCTTGCTGGTCATTTTCTTTCGGGACACGGGTAACTCCGTCCTCGATGGCGAAACACGGTCGGATTTCGATCCGTGTGCCAGGGAGTACGCTCCACGCCCGGTTTCTGTTCAGCATCCTTGGTCAATTTTCTCGAATGCCACATCACATCCGCCGACGAGGGTCGTTTGAATCACAAAAGGGTATGCGAAACTGACGCACGCTGCGTACCGAATGAATTCCCGTATGCCGTGCGTTGACTTCGAAGACGAGCTAGCGCGTACCACAACGGTCCACCACCGGTTACTGATGAAGACGGTGTCCGGGGGCGGCCATCCCGCTGCTTTGCCAACGCTTTGCCGGCTCTTCGCAGTTGAGGGTGTAGCGCTGAGAACATAGAGCTGTTGGACGGTTGGATGTGAGTCGTCAGGAGGTGCGAGCGTCGTAGTTCTCGCGGTTTGCGAGGACCTCGGCCATGTGTGTCTGCGCCCAGTTTCTGAGCCCGCGCGTCATGTGGTGGAGCGAGAGGCCGAGGTCGGTCAGCTCGTAGGAGACGGTGACAGGGACGGTTGGCGTCACGGTACGGGTGAGCAGACCATCGTGCTCCAGCGACCGCAGCGTCTGGGTCAGCATCTTCTGGCTGACCCCGGCCAGAAGACGAGAGATCTCGGAGTAACGCATCGCCTTCGGAGCGTCTGCGTGTGCTGCACCGGGCTGGCCGGGGCTGTTGTCGCCGCCCAGCGCACACAGGATCAGGACGACCCACTTGTCCGAGATTCGGTCGAGCAGCTGCCGGCTGGGGCATGCTGCCAGGAACGCGTTGTACTCCACCTTGGCCTGAGCCCTCTTCTGGGCCGCCTTCATCGTCGTCACTGATCGCACCTCTCACCAATGGGTGGGTTACGCACTCCCAAGTGCCTACTTCCCGACAGGAAGTTTCTCTCCAATGCTGATGCAGGGAGGCAGCAGGCGCCACCCCCCAAGTGCACGACGAAAGGCAACAGGATGAGCACACCCTCCCTCTCTCTTCCCGGCGGCATCTGGACTCTGGGTGACCTGACCGTCACCCGGTTCGGCTACGGCGCCATGCAACTGGCCGGCCCGTGGGTTATGGGGCCGCCCGCCGATCGCGAGGGTGCCCTGGCCGTGCTGCGTGAAGCGGTCGACCTTGGTATCACCCACATTGACACCAGCGACGCCTACGGGCCGCGGGTCACCAACGAGTTGATCTGCGAGGCACTGCACCCCTATCCCGAGTCGCTGCACATCGTGACCAAGGTGGGCGCGACCCGCGACGAACAGGGTGGCTGGCCCACGGCCCGGCGACCCGAAGATCTGCGTCGCCAGGTCCACGACAATCTCAAGTCCCTCCGGCTCGACGTACTCGACCTGGTCAACCTCCGACTCGGCAACGCCGAAGGTCCCCAGCCCGGCTCGCTCGCCGAGGCGTTCGAGACGCTCGTGGAACTCCAGCAGCAGGGCCTGATCCGCCACCTCGGGGTCAGCAACGCCACCGAGGAGCAGGTCATCGAGGCACAGAGCATCGCGCCGATCGTGTGCGTGCAGAACATGTACAACCTCGCCCACCGCCACGACGACAAGCTCATCGACCGGCTCGCCACCGACGGCGTCGCGTACGTGCCCTTCTTCCCCCTCGGGGGCTTTACCCCGCTTCAGTCCTCGGCGCTCTCGGCGGTCGCCGCTCGACTGGAGGCGACACAGATGTCCGTCGCACTGGCCTGGCTGCTGCAGCGATCACCGAACATCCTGCTCATCCCCGGCACGTCATCGACAGCGCACCTGCGCGAGAACATCGCCGGCGCGGGACTCTCCCTCTCTCATGAGGACTTGACCGAGCTGGACGACATCGGCCGCTGAATGCCCCGTAGCTGAACGGCCCACAAGCCACGACCGAAGCCACCGTTCAAGTTTCGGCCCCGGTCACCTTCGCGCGACCGGGGCCGAAGCAGGACGATTCGCCCTCACCTGGTTGACTTCAGATCATCAACCGTCAGGAACTTGTGTCCACCGGCGGTGGCAGCTCACCCCGCGTCGGTGGCCGGGTAGGTGTCGAGGTCTCCCGAGGAAGGGGTTTCCTACACCAAGCCCATCCGGAAGACCTCGCCGTTGCACGACGCTACCCCTGAGGCGGGCTTCGCCCGCGCTGACATGACTACGTTCTGCCGCCTTGACGAGCTCGGGCTCGAAGTCACCGGTCAGCGACTCGCCCCGGATCGTGCGGTTCTCGCGTGCCGGGTCGTCGAGTCCGATCAGTGGTGCCGCCGCTGCGGTTGCGAAGGCACACCGCGTGACACCGTGACCCGGCGGCTGGCGCACGAGCCACTCGGCTGGCGGCCCACGATCCTTCACGTCACGATCCGCCGCTACCGCTGCATCGACTGTGGGCACGTGTGGCGGCAAGACACCACCAAGGCGGCTGAGCCGTGGGCGAAGCTCTCGCGCCGCGGGCTGCGGTGGGCGCTTGAAGCCATCGTCTGCCAGCACCTCACCATCGCTCGTGTCGCCGAAGGGCTCGGGGTCGCCTGGAACACCGCCAACGATGCCGTTCTGGCCGAGGGCAAGCGTGTCCTCATCGACGACACCGGTCGGTTCGACGACGTCACCGCGATCGGCGTCGACGAGCATGTGTGGCGCCACACCAGGCGTGGCGACAAGTACGTCACCGTGATCATTGACCTGACCGGCAACCGCGACGGTACCGGCCCTGCCCGGCTGCTCGGCATGGTCGAAGGCCGCTCCAAGCAGGCTTTCAAGGCCTGGCTCGCCGAACGCGAAGAGTCCTGGCGCAACCGCGTCGAGGTCGTCGCGATGGACGGTTTCACAGGGTTCAAGACCGCCGTCAGCGAGGAACTACCCGACGCGGTCGCGGTCATGGACCCATTCCACGTCGTGCGTCTGGCCGGCGACGCACTCGACCGATGCCGCCGACGTGTCCAACTGGCCATCCACGGGCACCGCGGACGCAAGAGCGACCCGCTCTATACCGCACGGCGAACCCTCCACACCGGCGCTGACCTGCTCACCGACAAGCAGAAGGACCGACTGGCCGCGCTGTTTGCCAGCGACGCTCACGTTGAGGTCGAAGCCACGTGGGGGGTCTACCAGCGGATGAACGCCGCCTACCGCGAACCCGATCGGAGCAAGGGCCGAGAGCTGATGGTGAAGTTGATCGAGTCGGTCAGCCAGGGCGTCCCGAGCGCGTTGAGCGAGATCATCACGCTCGGCCGGACACTGAAGAAGCGAGCCACCGACGTGCTGGCCTACTTCGAACGCCCGGGCACGTCCAACGGACCGACCGAGGCCATCAACGGACGGCTCGAACACCTCCGCGGCTCCGCCCTCGGATTCCGCAACCTCACCAACTACATCGCCAGATCCCTGCTGGAAACCGGCGGCTTCAGGCCACGACTACACCCTGGATTGTGAAGAGCCGCTTTGCCCAGGGCCTCGTTACGTGCGGCAGGTGCCGTGCTGTCACAGGTCCTTGAAGCTGTAGCGGAGGGGCGTCAGGGATCTGGGCGAGGGCCCCGTCGAGCACCGCGATGTGATCGGCGGCCGTGTTGGCGCCGGCGTTCCCGGAATAGCGAGACTTGGTACCCACGCCCAGATGAGAGGGAAGGGCACGTGGCCAACTGACCTTTACGCAAAGAGATCGGCGACCAGCACGAGCAGCGCATCTCCCGAGAGCTCGAACGCCGCGGATGGACCGTGCAGTTGTGCGGCCGGGGCACCTATCCCACCGCGATCCAGAACGCGCTCAGGCTAACCAGCTCCGCACTGCGCCAGTTTCCCGACCTGATCGCAGCCCGCGGCCCGGACCCCATCGCCATCGACGCCAAGACCCGCATGCCCAGCACCACCACCAACCGCTACGCCATTTCCTGCAAGTGCCTCCTTGCGGGACTTCAGTTCCTGGGCCTGTACGCACCGGTGCCCCTGTACTACGTGTTCGGCGACCTGACCGTCCTCACACCCCCGGAGGCCATGCACTACCCCTCGAACGCGACCCGCCAAAGGGTGCGGCTGCCTGTGGGTCACGGACCCCAGAGCCGGTAGCGGAGCCGTGGGGAGCTGTAGTAGTGGTAGGTGAGCACGATGGGGGCGTCCGCGTCGGGCGGCGGGTCGTTTCCTTCCCACCAGTCGAGCATGCCGAATTGCATTTCGTGCCAGGGCTTGCCGGCCTTGCGTTCGGCGCGTACCAGGTAGCTGCCGTCGTTCTCGCCCCACCACGGGTCGAAGCGGAACAGTTGCCCTTCGCCGTCGGTGCGGCAGGGGCGCATTCCGACGGCGATGTGGAGGGCGTTGTCCTGCAACCGCTGGACGCCTCTGTGATAGTCGATGCACTCACCGCTGGCGGCGTTGCGCAGGGGGCTGTAGCCCGGCTTCTCCTTGAACGACACGGTCTGCCAGACCTGGGTCCTGCTGCCCTTGCACGGGTTTTGGACCACGGCCGTGCCGTCGGGCTCGACGCACTGGGCGGTGACTCCCGCGTTGCGCAGAGCGCCCGACCATGTGACCGGCCCGAGCGGAGGTCTGTGGGCGGCGCCTGGTCTGGAGGATGCCGTGGCCGATGCCACGGGGGGCGGTGTGGCTCGGCGCGATGATGCGGTGGGGGACGGCTGTAGCGTGGGGCTGACAGTCGGCGCAGGGGCGACGAACCCCGGTGGCGTCCATTCTGCCTCCACCCGCGAGGCCGAGGGTGCTTCGTCCTGACCTTGCGGGACCATCAACAGGATGAGGATCGCGAGCCCGACGGCGGTGACGATGCCACCGGCGATCACCCCGGAGCGAAGCCGTGAGCCCGGGGCCCATGGCCACCGGTCCCCAGCGTCGTCCACCACAATCCGGTCGGCAGGTGCAGCGGGCGGTGCAGTCCCGTCGGCGGCGCTCTGACAGGCCTCTACCATCCGGGACCCTGCATAAGCCGCGCCGGCCCACAGCAGGACCCCGACCGGCAGGATGAAGCGGAGCTGCTCGTCGATCGCGGTGAGCTCGACCAGCGCCTGGCGGCAGTCGTAGCACTGCGAAAGATGCCGGCCCAGGTCCTCGGTTGTGCGGCGTCCCGCCCGGCGTGCGACGGCGCCGAGCATCGGGCCGTAGCGGCGGCATTCGTCCGTAGGGGAGTTTTCTTCGTGGGTGGCCAGGTAGGCATGCCGGAGCCCTTGCGCGGCTCGCGACACGAGCGGATCGACGCCGTTCTCGTCCACACCGAGCAGGCGGCCGACCGACGAGGCCGCATCCCGCTCCACCTCGGTGTGCCACAGGACGGCCTGCCAGCGCTCGGGCAGGGAGCGAAACGCCCTGAGGACGGGGCTGTCGTCCTCAAGGCGGAGCATCCGTTCCCGAATGCTCTCGGGCTCCGCGTCGCTGCCGGCCAGGCCGCCGTGTGAGGTGGTCAGCCACTCCCGGAAGTCGGGGGACAACTCGGCGCGGCGGTCTGTGCCTGCCCAGCCGGCAGCGGTGCGCCGGACGACGGCGAGCAGATACGGGCGCCAGGCGAGCGTGGGACTGTTGCCGGACCGGGCGGCTCGCAGCGCGTGGGCGAATACTTCCGAGGTGAGATCCTCGGCGCCCTGCGGATCATGGCAGCAGGTGTACGCGTACGAGAGCACCGGCTCACGATGCTGCTGGTGCAACTCCTCCACCGCGGCGTCGGATCCAGGGCTCCTCGAAACAGCGACGAGTTCGGCGCCGATGGACGGTCCGTCCTGCTTGTCGACCATGGAGCAGCCAAGCCTTCCAAGTTCCATGAGACAGGGGTCGGGGACACGGGCGACGTACGAACGGAGTGTCCGGAAGCCGCCCGGGGTGTGGTGAACAGGGCCTGAAACAGGCTGATGCGTGACTCATGCGCCGGGCCCGAGGAGGCCGGAGGCATACCCCGTGTGCGCTTGCGCCGCAGAATCCTGGGAGGCGGATCGCCGGCGGCAGGGCAGCGGCGCCGCGCGCTGGACCTTCACCCGGGCGGCCGGCCGTTCGGGGTCGCCGGTCCGCGCCGCGATCGGGCAGCTGGCGAACTCAGGTGGTGAATCACCAGCACCGCTCACAGGGCCAGTGCTCCGGTGTAAGGCTCCACGTACTCTCACCTCACGGCGGACGGTCCGGGATCGGCACTGAGTGGATACCGGATCACCCATACCTGCGAAATTGCCGGAAGCGTCTCGAACCCCTGGGCTCGCGGACCTCCGCGCGACTCGCGGGCGGCTAAGTGACGGGGATGCGGGTCGTCACCCGGGTGCCGGCGATGGTGGGCAGGACCGTGCACCGGCTGGTGCACGCCCTGACCAGTTCCAGTCCTCGCCCGAAGGACGCGCGCTGTGCCAATGCCGGGGTCCGGGCGTCACTCTCCGGCCACCGTCCGTTGTCGGTGACTTCGACGGTCAAGGCGACGCCGTCGAAGGTGATCAGCAGCGCGACGTTCGGGCTGCCGCTGTGGAGCACGACATTGGTGACCAGTTCACTGACGACGAGCGCCAGCGTGTCGCACGGGTCCTCGGGAACCGCCCACCGTCGGGCGGTGGCGCGCGCGAATCGCCGTAAGTCCGGCACGGCGGCGTGCGTCGACCGGGTGAGGCGGAACGCCAGACGCCGTATCCGATCGGGCGGCTTCGCGAGGATCGGTCGAGGGCGGTCGATGAACACTCGGCGAGGGTGGTCAGTGGTGGCCATATCGGTCTCCGTGGGGGCGCCTGCTGACAGGCATCGAGGGATCGATGGATCACTCCGACCGTGACTGCCGCCGACCGGCAGGACAAGCAGAACTGGCGAACTACGGATACGCAACATTCCAGACGTTCACCGCGCCGTGGGTTGACGACCGCGCCGTCAACTCGGTTTGTAACGACTCGGTTGCGCCGCGGGATGGTGTGGCCGTAACCCGCTCTCCATCACAACAGGAAGTTTCCGCCCCGCCCACGGCCCACGGAATGACCGCCATGCCCCACAGCACTACCGGCACCCCCACTTCCGGTGCCGCCGGCAGCGACGCCGACCTGATCCCCACCTATGCAGGCGCACGGTCCACGAGGCCCAGACCGCGCTGGAGAAGCTGTACCGGCGGCACCTGCCGCCAGTGCCCGCGTACGCGCGCAGCTGCGTCCGGGACCGGCACACGGCGGAACCTGACCTCGCAGGCGTTCCCCCGTGCGCCGCAGGCCGTTCGGGGAGGCAGCGGCCCCGAGGGCGCTTGGCGCCCGTACCCGCTGACCACGGTTCGCCGCACTGCCTCCGCCTGGTCGCTGACGGCCCGCCGGAGCGAACTCGCCCCGACGAGCCCCCGGTACCGTCCCGTACGCCATCGCAGCACGGCAGTACGCCGTTGGCCCTCCTGTACTGGTCCCAGGACCCCGACGACCGCACACGGCTGCCGATCGCGCCCACTGGTAGGTGCATGGACATCTGCGTACGAGGCCCAGTGTCACGGCGGCCGGACGCAGCAGTGGGAACGGGCTGTCCAGCGCGCCGCCCGGGAGGCAACGATCCGCAACCACGCGACCGGCACGTGCCGCACCCGCACCGGCTCGGCGACGGACGGTGCTCCCGTCCGTCAGCGACGTGCCGGCTGCAACTCCATCGCGGCCACGGCCCGCTGGGCGTACTTCCGGCTCGAAGACGGACAGGTCGTCTTCGCGCAGAAGGGTTCCAGCGAGCGTCGTCTGCCCCTGGATGACTGGCGTAAGCCCGGCGAGGGCGAATCTCACTCCCGGTCCATCGGCACGACCGCCACCTACGACAACTCGCCGTCGCTTCACTTCCTTTGGGAGGGCGATGCCTTCGGCGGCTGACGGCAGACATGTGACGGGCGGGCGGGACCGGGCGGACCACCGGATCGAGCTCGAGTACGAGGAAACCACGTAGGGGGAACGTGATGCGTGAGCGTGAGTGGGATACGGCAGTACGGGGGCCGCTGGCCTCGGGCGCGCCGGTACTGGTGCTGGTCGAAGGAGAGGCAGGGACCGGCAAGACCAGGTTTGTCCAGTGGTTGCTCGCTCTGCCTGAGCTCGGCAGGGCGCCTCGCCTGACGGTGAACTTCAAGGCCTCGGGCGCTTCCATCGTCCATGACTACCCTCCTGCGAAAGGCACGGCGTCGGCGGGGCCGGAGGCCACAGCGGTACGTCGTTCCGGATCCTTGCAGCCCAGAGCCCTGCGGCCCGGTGCTCCGGCTACGCCCTCGTGGCTGGCTCCGCTGGCGGCTTCCTCCTTGGGAGAGCTGGCGTCCTCGCTCGGCACCGGTGCTCCGGTGCTGTTGGTGGCCGAGGACGTTCACCGTGCGGACGAGCAGGTCGCCCGTGCACTGCGTACCCTGCTGGCCGATCCGCCGGCCGGACTGCGGGTCGTGCTGTCCTACCGCCCCGAGGATCTGGCCCGTCCCGGGCTGGTGCTGGGCGCGCCGGTGGGGTACCCGGCCGAGCTGCCCGTCATCCGATTGCGGCTTGGGGCACTCGGTGAGGCCGAGGTGCGCCGGATGGCGGTGGAGGCCTTGGGCGAGGACCGCTGCTCGGCCCCGTTCCTTGCCCGGCTCCACGAGCGGTCGGGGGGAATCGCGCAGGTCGTGGCTGATCTGTTGGAGGAGCTCAAGGCGGCCGCTCCGCTGCCGCGCTCGGGAACCGCAAAGGCCGGCCAAAAGCGGTTCACGGCCAGGGACGTGGACGAGGCCGACGTGCCGGTTCGGCTCGCCGAGTCGGTGGTCGGCCGCCTGGCGGCACTGGACGAGGAGCCACGGCGCGTGGTGTGGGCGGCGGCAGTGCTCGACGAGAGCCTGAGCGAGGACGACTTGGCCTCGGTGGCGGGCCTGCCGACGGGGAGCATTCGCGCGGCTCTGATGACCGCACTGTCCGAAGCGGTGCTGCACGAGCCCGGGCCCTGCCGGTACGGGTTCCGTGTACCGATGGCAGCCGCAGCCGTGTATCACCTGATACCCGGCCCGGTGCGTCGGGAACTGCACGGTCGCGCGGCCGAGGCGCTGGCGTCCCGGCGTCCGGTGCCGTGGGCGCGGCTGGCCCACCAGCAAAAAGCGTCGGGCCGAACAGCGGACTGGCTGGAGAGTGTGGAAAACGCCGCACGTGAGGCCGTCGAGGCCGGAGACTATGCGCTGGCGATCGGGTTGCTCGAGGGCACGCTGGCACATTCTGACGTTCGACAGCCGACCCGGGCCCGGCTTGCCCTGATGCTCGCACAAAGCGCGACCAGAGGGCTGCACTCCGACAAGACGCTTGAGGTCCTGCGCCGAGTGGTCGATGACCGTGCGCTGCCCGCCGCCACGCGTGGCGAAGTCCGGATCGAGCTCGGGAAGCTCCTGCTCGTGGTCGCGCGGGGCAACGAGGCGCGAGCCGAACTCAGGGCGGCTGTAGATGAGTTGAGTAACCGTCCGGCGCTGTCGGCGCGGGCCATGTCGGTCCTTGGGGTGCCCTACTGGCCCGGCAGCGGCCCGCTGGCGGACAATCTCGCCTGGCTGCAGCGGGCCGAGACGGCAGCGGCCGGGAGCGGGGATGCCGCGCTCCAAGTGTCGGTCGCGGCGACCCGCGCGGCCGTGATGGTCTGCGTGGGTGATCCGGATGGGTGGCGATGCCTGGAGCAACTTCCACGGGAAAGCGATGACCCGCGGATTCTCCAGCACTCGGCATGGGGTCTGTGCTGCGCCGCCAATGCGGCGATCTGGCTGGGCGAGTATGCGAAAGCGCGCGAGCTGCAGGCCGAGGGCATGAAGCTGTACGCCCGGAGCGAGGTGCCGTTCGCGGAACAGGTGTCACGAGGTACGTCGCTGCTTTTGGACATGGAGACCGGTCACTGGGCGGGGCTGGCAACCTGGGCCCGGTTGTATGTGGCGGAGGCGGGCGAGGTGCTGGGTGCAACGGGCGAAGCCATGCTGGTGCTCGGCCTGCTGGCCCTGGCGAAAGGTGAATTGGACCAGGTGGACACCTGGCTCTCCGGTGCCGGCCTGTCCGGGGACGGGAGCCCCGTACCGCGGGTGGCGGCGGCCTCCGGCGGTCGCATCAGGCTCGCCCTGGCCCGCGAGGACCTGACGGCAGCAGCCCGGGAGGCGGCTGAGGCATGGGCCAGGCTGCAGGCCGCGTCCGTGTGGGTATGGGCGGCCGAATTGGCCCCATGGGCTGTGGAAGCGACCGTCCGGTTCGGGGGGTTGGACACGGCGCAGGAGATGGTGGACGAGTTCGCGGCAGGCATCGAGAGCCGACAGGCTCCCGCCGCCGCAGCGGCACTGATGTGGTGCCGGGCGCTTCTGGCCGCCGCACACGGCAAGCTCTTGGAAGCAGCCGATTACTTCCGTCGAGCCCGCAAGTGCTACCAGGCGCTTCCCCGGCCCTATGAGGCGGCCCTCGTCGCGGAGGCCGGTGGACGATGTGCTCTGAGAGGCGGACTGGAGACCACCACGGGCCTTCAGGAACTGTCCGCCGCGACACACGAACTCGAGGCGCTCGGCGCGACCTGGGACGCCGCCCGAGTACGAGCGGAACTACGGGCCCATCACAGTACCCAGCTGCCTCGCCCTCCCGGCCGCCCCGGCTACGACGAGCGGCTGTCGCCGCGCGAGCAGGAGGTGGCACAACTCGCCGGTGACGGCCTGAGCAACCGCGAGATCGCGGCGACCCTGTACCTGTCCCCGCGGACGGTGGAGCAGCATGTGGCCCGCGCCATGCGAAAGGTGGGTGCACTCTCCCGGCATGACCTGGCGCGTAAGGTCCGCAACGGGGAGCCGGAAGGCTGAGGTTGCAGACCTTTGCGACCACCGCCCCCGCGAATGCGGCGATCGAATGGCCACAACGGTCCCGACCGACTGGCACCGCGGCGCTCGTCCGTGCCGCCCGCCGCTGAAAACGGAAGACTTTCGAATATTTATTGAGTATAGGTGGTCCGCATCTCCTTAATGATCGCCTGGCTCAGCCCGCGCTATATTTCCGGCGCCGTCAAAGGCCGCAACCAGCAAGATCATTCTCTGTAATAGGTCAATAACGGCAGGCGAGTTGCCACGTTGCCTGACGGGCCGTTAGGGCTTTTGTCGCTATGAGGGAGAGCCTCGTATGGGAATAAAGGGAGAGCCTCGTATGGGAATAAGACGTCACTATCCGAGCCGCGGCATGTGGATGGGTCTGCGAGCATTGGTCATCACGATCGCCGTGCTGCTGGGCATGGCTTCTCCGCTGTCGGCCTCCGCGGCGGCCCCCACCGGCACGATGAGCTTGAACCAGCTCGACTATCAAACAACCCAGCAGGTCACGGTCACCTACACAACGAGCCGGCCCAGTTCCACCAACTGGGTCGGCATCTATGCCGATCCCGGCAACGGCCCGGTCAACGGCCAGCAGCTCGGGGCATCGACGAAGTGGGAGTACGCCCCCGGCTCCGCCGGCACCATCTCCATCCCGGCCTCCGGCCTCAGCGCCGGGGCCTATGTGGCCTACTACCTGTACAACGACGGCTACACCTGGCTGGCCAACCCGGTGAAGTTCCGCATCACGGACTCCGCGCGGGCACGTACCGGTTCGATGAGCCTGGACGGGCTGGACTACCCGGCGGGTGACCCGGTCTCGGTTACGTACAGCACGAGCCAGCCCAGTTCCCTCAACTGGGTCGGCATCTACGCCGATCCAGGCAACGGCCCGGTCAATGACCAGTACGTCAGGCCCTCGACCAAGTGGCTCTATGCCCCTGGTTCCTCCGGCCAGATCTCGATCCCGACCGCCGGTCTCAGCCCCGGCCACTACGTCGCCTACTACCTGTACAACGACGGCTACAGCCGGGTGGCCAGCCCGCTGAAGTTCCGCGTCGTGCCCTCCACCGCGGCCACCACACTCAAGGTGGTTTCCTTCAACACCTGGATGGCCGCCAGCCAGGTGACCGACGGCCTCACCAAGGCCACCAACTTCATCACCTCCAGCGGCGCGGACGTGGTGGCCCTGCAGGAAAGTGGCGGGTACCTCGCCAAGGATCTGGCACGAGACCTGGGCTGGTATTACTACCAAGGCCCCGGCAGCGTGGCGATCATCAGCAGGTACGCGATCACGCAGACCTTCGGGCCCGCGCTGGACAACACCGGGCTCGGCGCCCGGCTCAACCTGGGTGGCGGTAAGCAAGCCGTGGTGTGGTCGGTCCACCTGGACGCTTACCCCTACGGGCCTTACAACGCGTGCTACGAAGGCATGACGCCGGCACAGATCGAGGACGCCGAACGGGACTCTTCCCGGCGGGTTGTGCAGATCAACGACATCCTCACCAGGGCGGCACCCGAGATCAACGCCGCTAAGAGCGGCGGCCCGCCGGTTTTCCTGGCCGGTGACTTCAACGCACCGTCGCATCTGGACTGGGTGCCTGCGGCCGCGAGCCAGAACTGCGGTTACAGCTCCGTCAACTGGCCGACCTCCAGGGCCGTCTCCGACGCCGGACTCAACGACTCGTACCGGGTCGTCAACCCCCTTTCTGCAACCATGCCGGGCGACACGTGGTCCCCCGTGTACCCCAAGAACAACGGCTCCACCGGGCCAGACGAACCGCAGGACCGCATCGACTTCGTGCACTACGCCGGCTCAGCGACGCCGGTCAGTTCGGCGGCCGAGGTTCGTGGCACGCCACAGCCGGTTCCCGACAATCAGAACAACGAATGGGTCAGCGATCACCGCGCCGTGGTCACGACGTTCAACCTGACCTGAAGTACCGCCACACCGCAGCGAGGATGCTGCGTGCGTGAGAAGCCACCCTCGTGGACAGTCTTGAGTCAACCAGACATCGCCCCTGCCACCGCCCACCCCCTCGCCACAGGCGAATGGATCAAGAAGGGGCAGCCTCTCCGCCTGATCGGCGACTCCGGCACGGGCAGCAAGCAGCCGCAAGCTGACCTCACCGAACACACGACGGCCCCGCCGCCCTCCGGGCGGCGGGGCCGTCCACGCAGTGCCGTCATTTCGCATGCACACAACTCAGCCTCAAAGATCACCGACCGCCGTCAGGAACAATGCACCAACGCTGTCCTTGAACATGCACGAAGCCACGATCGGGCTGCCGAACCCCGGCAGCCGCCGGGGAAGGAGCCGGACAATCAGCGGCCGACCATGGGCGAAGCGCCGGAAAGGGTAAAGGGATTGCAAAGCTGCGGGATGATCGCGTCCGGGCACCGTCCTCGAGGTGTCACCTGCTGACGGTCGTCCGCGCCCGTGCGGCGTGGTGTCGGCCCTATTCCCCGTCTTGCGGAGGACAATGACATGACGCGTACGTCAAGGTTGTCCCGGATGTTCCGGCTCAGAGGCAGAGGTTTCGTGCTCCTGGCCCTGACGGCGGCCACGACCGCGCTTTTTCCGCTGGTCCCCTCTGTCGCAGGCCACGCAGGCCACGCAGGCCACGCAGGCCACGCAGGCCACGCAGGCCACGCAGCCCCCGCGCCGCACCTGCACTCGCCCCTCGGGCAGGCGGCACCGCCTGGCGCGCACCATCACGGGGCTCCTCCCGCTTCGGCGTTGGGGCCTGCCGCGCCCATCGGCGACCCCGAATCACCCGCACCCGTGGTCGACCTGGCGCGCAGCGGCTGGACGGCCACCGCCGGCGACGAAGAGACCGCGGCCGAGGAAGGCCGTGCCCACCTCGCCCTGGACGGCAACCCCAGCACCTTCTGGCACAGCAAGTGGTCAAACGGGCCCGCGTCATTGCCTCATAGCATCACCATCGACATGCACCGCACAGCCGTCGTATCGGGACTCACCTACCAGCCACGCCCCACCGACATCCCCAACGGCCGGATCGGCGCGTACTCCATTGCCACCAGCACCGACGGCTTAACCTTCGGTGCGCCTGTGGCCACGGGCACCTGGAAGGACGACGGCTTTGTCAAGAGCGCCACGTTCGCCCGGCCGGAAACCGCCCGTTTCGTGCGGTTGACCGCCACCAGCGAGGCCGGGGGGCGCGGACCGTGGTCCTCGGCCGCTGAACTGCACCTGAGTGGCCCTGCCAACCCCGCGGCCCACGGCGCGTGGGGACGGACGATCAGCTTCCCGCTGGTGCCGGTGGCCACCGCGGTACTGCCCAACAACAAGCTACTGGCCTGGTCCGCGTTCGCCACCGACGGCTTCGGCGGCAGCAACGGCTACACCCAGACCGCGATCATGGACCTGACCACCGGCGAGATCACCAGGCGGCGCGTCGACAACACGGGCCACGACATGTTCTGTCCCGGCACAGCGGTACTCAAAGACGGGCGTGTCCTGGTGACCGGCGGCAGCAACGACCGGCGCGCCAGCATCTACGACCCGGTCACCAACGAGTGGACCTCGACGACCGGTATGAACATCCCGCGCGGCTACCAGGCCATGACGCTGCTCTCCAACGGCGACGCGTTCGTTCTCGGCGGGTCCTGGAACGGTGGCATAGGCGGCAAGGACGGCGAGGTCTGGTCGGCTGCCAGCGGCACGTGGCGCAGACTGCCCGGCGTGCCGGTCAAAACCACCATGACAGACGACCCTGCGGGTCCCTACCGGGCTGACAACCACCAATGGCTGCACGCCATCTCCGGCGGACGGGTCCTGCACCTTGGTCCCAGCAAGCAGCTCAACTGGATCTCCACCCGGGGAGACGGCAGCATCACCCCGGCCGGCACCCGCGCGGACAGCACCGACGCGATGAATGGCAACGCCGTCGCCTACGACATCGGCAAGCTCCTCACCCTGGGGGGCGCCACTGCCTACGAGAAGGCCCCAGCCACCAACCGCGCCTACACCGTCGACCTGAACGGGGGGAAGAAGCCCATCAGCGCCCGCACCGGCGACATGTCTCACGCTCGGGCCTTCAGCAACAGCGTCGTCATGCCGGACGGAAAAGTCGCCGTCTTCGGAGGACAGTTCACCCCGGTGCCCTTCAGCGACGACCGTTCCGTCCTGACCCCCGAGATCTGGGACCCCGCAACCGGCCGCTTCACTCCGATGGCGTCCATGGCCGTACCCCGCAATTACCACAGCGTCGCCAACCTGCTCCCCGACGGGCGCATCTTCACCGGCGGCGGTGGCCTGTGCGGCGGCTGCACCACCAACCACCCCAATGGAGCGATCTTCACTCCCCCCTATCTACTCAACCCCGACGGCACCGAAAGGACCCGGCCCCGCCTGATCAGCACCATCCCCACCAGGACGGCCCACGGGGCGAGGCTGCCGGTCAGGACCGACACAGCCATCGCCTCCTTCGCCCTGGTACGAGCCGGAGCCGCGACCCACTCCACTGACAACGACCAGCGACGCGTTCCCCTGACCTACCGTCAGACAGGCACCCACGCCTACGAGCTCGCCATTCCCACCGACCCCGGCGTCGCACTGCCCGGCACCTACATGCTCTTCGCACTCGACATGCGAGGGGTCCCTAGTAAGGCGGCACTCCTCACCCTCAACTGACGGAACAGGCAGGACGGGGCAGCCGGTTGCAGCCATTCCACTCCTGCGCGAGATCCCCTGTCGATGCCATGGGCACTCCCGGCTTTCGCACGTGGTGCCGATAGGAACGGCTTACCGTCGTCCTGAACCATGTCGCGATGACGGCAACTCGCGCTCAGGCGTGCTTGTCTTTTGACGTACCGAATGGAGCCGGCTGCGTTCGCCGGACTTGAAGCAGGCCAGCGCGGCCATCGTGATGCGGCCGCGGGAGGCGCCATTGAACCGAACCACGGGTGTGCCCCCTCTGGGTGCCCGGGTGCGTCCTTGGTGCGACGTCATCGAGACGGCGGCTTCGTCCTCGAAGACCAGCCATGCCCCGAGCGCCTCCGCGGTGGCTTGCCCGGGGCCAGGTCTCCTTCACCCAGCCGGCCACCGCCGCATCGTCAGGTTCGGCCGCCCGCCGCGCAGGCTGCTGACACGACCAGCCATGCCGCTGCAGCAGCTCCCACACACTGTGGACCGACAACGACACCCCCTGCTGGTCCGCGACCAGCAGCCGCACCCGCGAGAGCGTCCACCGCTCTTCCGCCCAGCCCTGGGCCATCGCACCTTCCAGCAGGAGCAGTTCGAGCATGGCGAAGTCGCCGTCATCGACCTTCGGCCGCTTCGCAGGCCCCGAAGTCCGCAGTGTCGCTCGCCCTCTGTCCCGCCAGGACCGGCGCCACCTTTCCACCGACCGCACACTGACCCGCAGCCCTTTGGCTATCACCGAGTTCTGCTCATCCCGCTCAAAGCCGCCGACGGCGAGCATGCGCACCCGCTCCCGCGCAGCCTGACCCTGCGGAGTGAGACCACCACCCTGCGCATACCTCATGGCCACGAACTACCGCAGGGATCAAGTGATGTCACCCCCGAATACTCGACGGAAAGCTGAGTAACGCAGTGAGCCGAGTTGCCGGTGGGTGATGTGACAGCAGGCCAGTTTCAGGAACGCTTCGTCAATGTCGGGTCGGCGTTCCCAGCGGATGCGCAGGCGTCGGAAGCCGTGGAGCCAGGCGGAGGCGCGCTCGACCATCCAGCGGTAGATGCCCAGTCCGGTGCCGTGCCGCATGACTCGGCGTGCGAGGGCCGGCACGATGCCGTGGGCACGGACCCGGTCACGGTGGATGTCATGGTTGTAGCCCCGGTCGGCGAAGAGTGAGTCGGTGAACCGCCCCCGCGTCCACGTCGGCTGAGGACGGCCGGGCCGGACATGGCGGCAGCCACCCGACGGCCCGGCCCACAGGTCAGAGATCACGTGAGGGAGTGATCGTCGTCAGCGTTCCCGAGTCGACCTCGATGATGGTGTCGGCGTAAGAGGCCAGTCGCAGGTCGTGAGTGATGAGGAACGTGGTGCGCTCGGTGGTCAGGCGGCGAAGGGGTTCCGTGATTCGCTCCGCGGATTCGTCGTCCAGACCCGATGTGGGTTCATCAAGGACGAGGACCGGTGCGTCACGGATCATGGCACGCGCGATGGCGAGTCGGCGGCGTTCCCCTCCGGAGAGGAGCAGTCCCTGCCGACCGACCGACGCGGCGTACCCGTCGGGTAAGACGCTGATGAAATCGTGCGCGTCGGCGGCCTTGGCGGCCGCGGTGATCTGCGCATCGTCGGCGTCAGGGCGGCCGTAGGCGATGTTCTCTCGGATTGTCCCTTCGAAGAGCATGCTTTCCTGCGGCAGGAGGCACACGTTCTGGCGCAGTGATGCGGCCGTCATGTGGGCTATGTCCAGACCGTCGAGAAGAATGCGGCCGGCCGATGGAGCGTAGAAGCGTAGAAGGAGCTTGCCGATCGTGGACTTGCCGGCGCCGCTCGGTCCCGTGATCACAACGAGGTGACCGGGTGCGGCAGTGAGCGAGGCCTCCCACAGCGATGGCCGGGCCGCACCGGGATAGAAGAAGTCGACGCTTTCGAAGGCGATCGAGCCGCGGGCTGATGGGAAGGTGTCGGACGGGGTCGGCTGGTCGGGGCTCAGCGCGTGTGGAGTCTTCGGATGCCTGCCGGAGCCGCGGCGGGACCCAACGGTCGTGCGTCGCAGTCGGACGGTCTCCCGAAAGTGCGGGCCCCTCGCAGTCTTGTCACGGGGCATGCGTTCCGCAGGACCGTCCTGGACGGTGACGAGCCCGTCAGCGGGTGTGTCGACGGGGCGGGCTGCGAGCACCTCAAGGACGCGTTCCGCCGCGGCCGTCGCAGACGACATCTGGATCAGAAGTGCGCTGACCTGCTCCAACTGGGGATACACGCGCCCGATGTATGCCGAGAAGGCCAGGAGGCCGCCGATGGTGAGCCGATCGGCGGAGATCTGCCAGGCTCCGATGCCCATGATGAGCAGGACGCTGAAGGTTTCGACGAACCCGCTGAGGGGCCGATAGGCACCGTCCAGGAGCGCTTGGCGCAGATTCGCACGCATCCATGTCCGCCCTTCGCGGTGCACCCTCGCACGCTCCGCCTCCTGCCGGTTGTACGCCTGGACGACGGGCATGTTGACCAGGTTCTCTTCCAGAAGGGAGGCGAGCTGTCCGTTGCTGTCCCGCTCCTGCCGGGTCGCGGTCCGCATGCGCTTGGAGAATGCACGGGCGACCAGCCAGAACACGGGAGCGGCGACGACTGTCACCAGGGCGAGGGGCCAGCTGATCCAGAAGGCGGCGGCGGTGAAGAACACGATCTCGAACACGGCGGTGACTGCTGCTACCGGCGCGGAGGTGACCAGGGACTCCACTGCCTCGATGTCGCCGGTGAGCCTTGCCACCAGGTCTCCGATGCCACGCTTTCCGAAATAGTCCGGGGGCAGCTTCTGCAGATGCTGAAACGTGCGGTCACGCAACTGGAGCAGAAAGTGCTCACTCACCCAGTCGGCCAGATAGGACCCCGCGAATCCGGCCAGTCCACCGAGAACCGCCAGGGCGAGCCATGCCGCGGCGGGCAGCCAGAACGCAGAGACCCTGCCGGTGACAAGCACATTGTCAATGAGGTAGGAGACCAGCCCGATGGAGGCTGTCTGGAAGCCCGCGGAGAGTATGAGCAGCAACAAGGTTGCCGCCATGGCGGGTCTGTTCTTCCGGGCCAATGGCCAGAATTCCTTGAAGCTGGCAACAGGCGATGTTCTCGCATGACGGATTCGCTGTCCGCGCGTGCTTGCGGCTGCTGGCATGGCTGACTGGTTCATCTGGCGCGTATCACCGATGCTGGGTTGGAGTGCTGCGTTGGTAAATGTCGAGCCGTCCCCCGGCAAACCGTGGCCGCAGCAATTCATGCTGCGGCCACGGCTCTTCATCCAGGAGATCGGAGTTGATGGCCGTGAGGAGCGGTGACGGTATCAATCTCCGATTCCCCGTTCAGCGGACGGAGAGACCTCCGGCGCTGTCATCCGTGGGGCCAGCCATCGACACCGCCGGAATCTCTCGAATCCGCAGGACCGTTACCGGCGGCAGGCACCCCTGCCGCCGGCCGAGCGGCGCTGGCCACCGCCACACCCGCCACGCCCGACGCCCTGCTGGCCACGCCCGGCGCCCTGCTGGCCACGCCCGGCACCCTGCTGGCCACGCCCGGCACCTTGCTGGCGAAGCCCGAAGAAACCAAATTCCATGACTCATACTTCCTTTCGGTGTTGGATTTCAGGGGCCCTCAGACCCCACCTACCGGCCGCCTCGATTGACCACCATGGGTTGGTTAAACCGGCGACCGTCACCTGATAGTACGGACATGAAGCCAGAGGCACTCAATCGGAACTCAAAACATTCTTCTTTCTTCTGGCGGAGTGTTACTCCTGCAGCAGCACGTCGTGATCCGGACAACGCGGAAATGCTGGTCGCGATTCCCGCGACCAGCATTCCGTTGGTGAACTCGTTTTGTCCCCAGCACGACTCGAATCAGCGACCGAAAGGGTGCGGGGGCAGCGCCGTGGCGACGGGTATTCGTCTCCACCGGGATTTTCGGTGTCCGCTGTTCACGGCAGTGCCCTTGTTCACGAAAGTGCCTTCGATCAGACCCGATCCCAGGGAAGCGGTAGCCCCGCGTAGAAGGGTGTCCGGGTGTCCAGGTCGGGCCGACGGCCGGCCGCTCGAAGGGTCACGGTCGCCGCCATTGCCGCCACATCGGGAGATGACCGTGACCGCGTCGAGCAGGTGTCCCCCGCACCTGGTCCACGAAGGGCGGTCAACACGCAGGACACGCGCCGCGATGCCTTGAGTGCGCGGTGCCCGGCTGGCCCCTGACGGCACTGCGCGAAGCTCGGGCAGTCCGCCCAGCCGTCGACAAACTTACGGGCGCCGGCCAGGGTTTGACCATCCGTAGCGCCACATCACGCATACGCAATAAACTGTGCCGGAGGTCCTCCGGCCACCTGCACACCACCGGGTCTCGCAGCCCTGTCAACTGGTCGTCCAGCGCGGGAAGGTCTCGGCGCAGAGGGTGGCAGCGGACCGCGGAGGCCGAGTGAGTGACTTCGTCACTATGGAACGCCGTGGTGGAGAGCAGCCCTGCCCGTGGGCGCTTGCATCCCTGAAGGACCTGTCCGAAGAGGAACGCGCGGCGGTGGCGTGGATCGTCGCCGAGGCGGTGATGCGGCAGCGGTGCGGGCCCGTGGTCAAAGCCTTCGCGGCTTGGCGGTCTTTCAAGTTGTCCGGTACGGCGCTCAGCGACGTGGGACAGCAGTGGGTCACCGCGTTCGCTGAACCAGTCTTCAAGCCGAGTAAGGCGACAGAGGTGCCCCAAGGTGTTCCGGGGCACGTGGGGGAGTGGCTGTGGTACCTGCTGGCGCTGGAGAGCGCGGATGTGCCGACGCGGGTGAAGGAGTACCAGGCGGTACCGAAGGACTACGTGATTGACGCCGGGGCGGACGGCTTGGTCATCTACAGATCAAACAACGGAACTGGCCCGGAACTGCTATTTCGGCTCTGGGAGATGAGGAAGTACACCGGTGGGCAGGAGTCGATCTCCGGCACGGTTACCGGGGCCTGGCAGCAGTTGTCGAAGCACGGAACCCGGTGTGTGATCTCCCAGGTGGCGTGGGCGGACAAGCATGTCTCAGGGGACGTGGGCGCGTTCGTCAGTCAGCTGCCCGAGCTACGGCTGACTGGAGACGTCAGCAGCGGTGCCGGGGTGAGCGTGGCCACCAACAGCTCCGCCGCCCCCAGGAGAGCATTCAGCACCGCACACACATACCTCACCTGGCGCACGCCGGGCAGCTGGAGGGCCTGATCATCGCTGTCGACGACTTCTCCGACTTCGCCACTCACGTTCAGGAGCTGGTGTGGACCGCACCGTAGACCCGCAGGTCCTCGCGATCGCGCTCGGCGAGCACGAAGCGGGGCTGCTGCCGACTCCGGACGAGCTTGCCGAGTTGATCGCACGGGTCGAAGTCGGTGCGATCCACGCCGGGTTCGTCGTTTCCGAGGACTTGCTGGGGAACTGCCTGGTATCTACACGGCGTTGCTGCGGCTGCAGAAGGCACCGCTGTGTACGACCCGGTCGCCGCGATGCCTTCCTTTCCCACTCGAACGACCAGCGGTACGAACATCGTCACCCGCTCCAGCACGATGGGTGCCGTGGCTCCCATCAAGACGGCCAACCAGGCCGACATCGCCGCGGGGGAGGTCCGAGTAACAGCTGCCGCGACCCCGCCGCCGATGGCGATCCTGTGGCCGTTCCCAAGGCTCTGAGCTTTGCTCTGAATCCCATCTCAACTGACCCACGGCTCTTGACTATTGCTCGGCTACTTCGGTGCGGTGGCGCTGTACTACGCGCCTGTTACCGCAGCGAGTCGATGAAGGCGCCTACGGGGCTGAGCCCTGCCCGCCGGCCCTCGGCGCCCGGGCTCGCGGCAGCTGGGTCCGCAGCGTCGCACCCGGCGTGCGGTCGGTGATGGTGAGGATGCCACCGTGGCGCAGCGCGATCTCGCGGGCTATGGGCAGGCCGAGGCCGGTGCCGCCGGTGGCGCGGGCGCGGGCGTCGTCGAGGCGGATGAAGCGCTCGAACACACGGTCTCGTTCGGCGGGTGGGATGCCTGGACCGTCGTCCGAGATGTCGATCACCACCCTGTCGGTGGCGTCGTCGGTGGTGAGCCTGAGCATGACCGCGACGGCGGCGTGCCGGCAGGCGTTGTCCAGCAGGTTGCGCAGCAGGCGTTCCAACTGGAGCGCGTCGCCCGGCACCACGGCGGGGGCGCCTGTTCCAGCGTCGCGGCGCAGGGTGAGCTCCAGGCCGTCGGCGGAGGGCAGATGCCGGTATTCGCGCACCAGGTCCTCGGCGAGCGCGGCGAGATCCACCGCAGGAGCGTCGGCGGCCGGAACTGCGGCGCCACCGACGGCGTTGGCGTCGGTGGCATCCAGTCGGGCGAGCAGCAGCAGATCCTCAGCCAGCGCCTGGAGGCGTATGACATCGGGAGTGGCGTCCTCGACGACCGATGGCCAGTCCACGCCCTGCGGGCGACGCGACGCCGACTCCAGCTGTGCGCGCAGCCCGGCGAGCGGGCTGCGCAGTTCGTGGGCGGTGTCTGCGACGAACTGCCGTTGCAGCGCGGAGGATTGTTCGAGGCGGTCGAGGGTGGCATTGGTGGTGCGGGCCAGCCGGGCGATCTCGTCGTCCTGGTCGGCGTCCGGCGCAGGCACACGCTGGTCGAGGGAGCTGGCGGTGATCTCCTCAAGGCGCCGGCGGATCGCCTCGACGGGCCGCAGCGCGCGCCCGGCGGCGATCTGGGTGAGGGCTCCGGTCAGCAGCCCGATGGTGGGAACGCCGTTGGTGGCCATGATCCAGAACCAGTTCAGGTCCTGAAGGGCGGGAATGTACATCGCCCGGTCCTGCGCGTAGATCACGAGGATCAGAAGCAGGGACGCGACGGCACCCGATGTCAGGGCGAGTCGTCCGCGCAGCGGGATGCGGCGTTGACCGCGGCCGAACGCCGCCCACGCGACCGCTCCGACGAGAAGGGCGGCGGTCGGGGCGCCGATGGTCAGGCCCCAGGGGGCGGATACGTCAGGCCCGTTGTAGCTGTGCAGCCACTGGGTGTTGGTGAAGAGCAGGACGAATGCCATGCCGGTGGCGGCGCCGGCGGTGCGGAGCCGGACGACGTGCAGCTCGCCGCGGCTCGCGAGCCAGCAGACGGCCCCGACGAACACCGCGCCGAGCGCGTACCCGGCCTCGAGCAACTGCGTCTGAGGCCCGGTCCGGCCGCTCAGACGGTCCGGGGGCCACGCGGCAAGCGGCCCCGCGGCCCCGTCGCTGAGGTACTGCAGCCAGGCCGCCGCCGTGGTTACGGGCACCGCGGCCGCGACAGCTGCGGCCCATGCCGGGCGCGGCGGCAGCCAGGTGTGCCGGTCACGCGCGGCCGTACGCACCGCGTGCCGGTCACGCACGGCCGTCACCGGCGATCCGGTAGCCGCCGCCGCGCACCGTCTCGATGGTGTCCCGGCCGAACGGCGCGTCGATTTTCCGCCGCACCGCGCTGACATACACCTGGACGATGTTCGGGTCGCCCGTGAAGTCCGCCGACCACACCTCGTCCAGCACGTCGTACTTGGCGACCACTTCGTCCATGCGCTCCATCAGGCACCACAGCACGCCGAACTCCTTCGGCGTCAGCGCGATCGTCTCGCTGCGCCGCCCGCACGTCCGCCGCGCCGGGTCGAGCCAGAGGTCGCCGCACGTCAGCTGAGCCGCGACGGTCCGGGCCCCGCCGCGCCGCAGCAGTGCACGCAGCCGGGCCTCCAGAACCACGTACGAGAACGGCTTGGCGAGATAGTCGTCCGCGCCGCAGTCGAGCCCCTCCGTCTCGTCGTACTCGCCGTTCTTGGCGGTCAGCATCAGGATCGGCACGTCGTGGCGCTCGGCCCGCAGCCGGGAGCACACCTGGTAGCCGTTGAGGCCGGGCAGCATGATGTCGAGCAAGATCGCGGCGTAGCGGTGCTCCCGCGCCAGATGCAGTCCGCTCACTCCGTCGTGCGCGAGATCGACGGCGTAGCCGGCGGCCGTCAGCCCCCTGCGCAGGGACTGGGCGAGCCGCACCTCGTCCTCGATCACCAGTACTCGCACAGGCCCCAGTATGGGTGGCAGGAACAGCGGCGCTCTGAAGAAATCCTCAGCCTCCTTCAGCGGATCCTCAGCGCCGGTCGGCCAGGCTCCGCGCATGCTTCCGGCCGCACCACCGCCCCTGCGCACCGCGTCCGCCCGCCCGCGCCACGATCGCCGTACGCCTGTGCTCGTCGCCGCGGCGGTCTTCGCCGTGTACACCGTCTTCGCGCTCCGCCTGCACGCTGTCTTCGGCACCACCGGTTACGACCTGGGCATCTTCGAACAAGCCGTCCGGTCGTACGCCGCCGGTGACCTGCCCGACTCCGAGATACGCACCGCGAGCGCTCCGGTCGGCTTCACGGACGACGCATTCCCGCTGTTCGCCGATCACTTCCACCCCGTCCTGGCGGTCCTTGCGCCGCTCTACCGGCTCCTCCCGCACCCCGAACTGCTCCTCGTCGTCCAGGCCGCCCTGATCGCGGTCTCCGCATACGCCGTCTCGCGCGCCGCGGCCCGCCATGTCCCGCACCCGGCGGCGGGACCGGTGCTCGGCGCGGCGTACGCCTTCTCCTGGGGGCTGCAGCAGCTGATCGGCTTCGATTTCCACGAGGTCGCATTCGCCGTACCGCTGCTGGCCCTGGCAGGCGCCGCCTACCTGAACGGACGCTGGGCGGCGGCCGCTTGGTGGGCCGGCGGACTGATCCTGATCAAGGAAGACCTGGGCGCCACGCTGCTTGTCCTCGGTCTGCTGCTGTGGCGACACCACCGCCGGGCCGGGGCGGCGCTCTGCGTCCTCGGGCCGGTGAGTTCAGCGCTGGCCGTCCTGCTGGTGATCCCGGCCTTCGCGCCGGACGGCGCGTACGCCTATGCCACGTTCGGCGACGACCCTCTTGCGGCCCTCGACGGCTGGGGCATCAAAGCCGCCACGATCGTCCTGCTGCTGGGCATCACCGCCGGACTGTCCCTGCTCAGTCCCCTCGTCCTGCTGGCCGTCCCCACGCTGGCCTGGCGCTTCCTGTCGCCCAACACCGCCTACTGGGGCCCAGAACACCACTACTCGGCGGTCCTGATGCCGATCGTCTTCCTCGCCCTGATCGACGCGGTGCGCCGACTGCCGGACCGGGGGAACGGCAAGGCGGGAAGCTCGCTTGTCCGCCGCGGGCTGGCCGTTCCCGCGCTTGTCGCCGTACTCCTGCTGCCTGCTCTTCCGTTCCGGGACCTGGCCGACCCCGGTTTCTGGCGGGACAGCCCCCGCCGGTCGGCCACCCGGGCGGCGCTCGCCCTGATCCCGGACGGCGCGCGGGTCGCCGCGAGCAACCACCTCGCGCCGCATCTGACCAACCGTGCCACGGTCCATCTGGCGACCCACGGCGTATTCGACCGGCGCCCCGACCTCGGCTGGCTGATCGCCGACACGAACGAGCCCTGGCCGCCGGGCGGAGTCCCCGCCGCCCTGCGCGACGCCGAAGCGCGCGGCTGGCGCACGGTCTACGCACGCGACGGTGTGGTGATCCTGCGGCCGGACGGTCCCGCCGGACCGGCAGCCGTCAGCCGCGGTCGCCGGCAGCGCCGCGTCACGTCAACGCAGCCCGCCAAGGACGTCGCCGACGTGATGGACCGGTTCCGGGCCGACCCAGACGTGGCTTACTCGAAAGAGCGGTGGGTGGCCGACTTCACTTACGTGGCCACCTGGTCCGGGATCGTCTACGTCGCGTTTGTCGTCGACGTGTTCTCCCGGGCGATCGTCGGCTGGTCCGCGTCCGCCAGCAAACGGGCGAAGCTCGTCCTCGATGCTTTGGACATGGCCTTGTGGCGTCGGGACCGTGCCGGGAACTCCCGCTGGCCCGGGGCTGGTTCATCAGGGCCTGCACCTCGGCCGGTAGGGCAAAGACCTGGCGCCTACACGCCGGGCGGTTCGGCTGCCTCGTTCTCCAAGTCAAAGGCCTCCAAGGCCGCTTCCATCTCCTGCTGAGCGCGGTACATGTATTCGTGGGGCGACTCGCTCGCCTCGGTCCAGTCGGCCTTCGGCTTGGGCAGCCTCGTTCGGTCCAGACGTGCTTCCAGACACTGCCGGATGTCGTTGTGGGAGAGATGGTGAACGGCTGTCACGCTCTCATCCCCGTGCATCCCACGGGCCATGGAGGCTCCGACGATCATGTGTACGGAAGCGCTGAGACGTGCCCGAACGCGGCGGTCACGGAAGGCCAACACCGCGGTGAGACAGTCCTCGGTGAACTCGAACTGAGCCCCGTAGCCGTGTGGAAATCGCCCATCGGTCCCGGGTAGTAGCCGGTGAACATCGCGGCCACGGTGATCGCGAAGCTGATCAAGGTGAGGGTGAGCGACTGCCAGGGTCAGTTCCTTGCCGGTATCCAGGGCAGCGATCGTGGTCGTGGCGGCAGGGCCAACCATGATGAGGCCCTGCAGGCTGTTGTGGATCCGTCGGTACCTGCGGCTGTCCGATTGAGATTGGTCGATGACGACGGCGACTTCCTCGCGGTAGAGCTTGCGCCGCTCGTCCAGGCCAGAGCGAAGGTCCGCCTTCACCTTCCACAGCTTCCTTCTCCCCCTCGAGGGGAGATTTTCGGCTTCAGGAAACCCGTTTGATCGTCCAGGTGTTGGGGTCATGGCTGGGCACTGCTGAGTACTGGCAGGCGCCGCTGTAGAAGCGGTTCACCTGCACCCAGCCCGCCGGGGGCAGTGTGGAGGCGCAGGCGTTCACGGTGGAGCCGATCGGCATGCCGGAGACCTGCTGGATTTTCTTCATATTGGGGTTGAACGTGGTGCCGCACGCCCAGCTGTTCCACCACTGCACATCGACCCAGCCGGACGGCGTCAAGGAGCTCGAGCACATGGTCGCGGTGTCGCCGGGGGAGGCCGAGGCCCATGACCCGGGGAGCGCGACGCATGCGGCAGCGGTCAGCAGGGCCAGCAAGGCCGAACGGAGACGGACCATGGTGGTACCTCCAGATTCATCGATCTCTATGCGCGAACTCCACAATCAATACCGTTCCTCCGTATGTGAAGAATAGTCAGTTGTCGGACTGAGCTCATCGTGACCGAAAAACGGGTGCCGCCCATGATCGCTGGCTCCGCCTCCTCCGGCGCCCGGTGCGTCGCCTCACGAGGTATGCGTGGTCTGCGAGATGGGCATTCCTCCTGGGCTGCAGGTATGCAGTGGGACTGTTGATGGTCGCCGACGTCCTCGACATCGCCGTCGGCGTGCTGGCGGTCCTCGTCGTGCGCCGGCTTACCCGGCTGCGGTTGCGGAGGGCGGCTTGAACTGGGCCCGGCCATGACAGACGGCCGAGGCTTCCGGACAGCCCGCATGAGGTGCTCGGCGCACTTTGACCGACGAAAGCCCGCTTGTTGCTTCCCGGTGGTGGATGTGACGCAGCCTTCCGCTCACTCCGTCAGGTCGTGGCAGACCGGTGCGAGCGCCCCGTGTACTCACCGGCGTCTGAGTACGGGACTGCCATGCGGGTTGGCGCTGTGTCAGCGAGACGATCGGCCAGCTGCCGGGCGGTGATCAGGGACGCGCGGTCCCGCACCGGACCGTGCCTGATGCTGGCGGGCAGGGAACTGTCAGTGGGCGCCGCTACGGTCGTCGTATGACCACAACCACCTCTGACAGTTCGGACTCCGCCTGGCTTCTGCAGGTCACGATCGCCTCAGCGCCCGCTGGCCCGGCTCGTTCCTCGGCATCTTCGACGCCCGGGCCCTGCACACCCTGCAGTGCCTGTACGACGCTACCCGGCGCTTCGGCCAGGGTGTATCTCGAGCCCGTGGCGGTCCCCGCCTCCTGGACGGGACCGTCGTTCACCGGCCCGGACCTCGCCGCCCTGGCGGCACCGCGCCGATGCCGGGCGTCCCCTCGGACAGCTGCCCCTCGCATAGTTCGGCCCGCGGGGCCACGGCACCGTACGGCGGTCGTGACAGGGAATGAGCGACTCCGGATCGGTGCGGCACAACTGCCGCCCATCTGAGGCCAGTTGGGTCTGACGGAAGCAGCGTTCCTTACTACCGGTGGCGCCACAGGCCGTGGACTTTCTCCATGTCCGCTTCGAGTACGTCGCCCGGGTCGCCCGGGTCGTCCGGCAGGTCGAGGCCGAGGCGGGTGGCCGCCTGCCGGAACGCGGGGAGGATGCCGGGATCGGACACATCAAGATGATCAAACGCCAGATGTTCGGACGAGCCAAGCTCCTCTTGCTCCGCAAGCGCGTCCTCCTGACGGCAGCAGGAACAGGGGGACACCGCAGCCGTAGTGTCAGACCGGTGCGTCATGCTCACCGGCATGAACGAAGACGCCTTCTGGCAGCTCATCGAAGAGTGCAGGCCCACGGGACCGGACCCTGACGCCGAACGGCTTGCAGGTGAATTGACCGACCGCCTTGCCCAGTCCCCGATGTTCGTGGTCACCGGCTTCGCCGAACAGCTGTCATGGACGCTCTACCGTCTGGAACGCAAGGAACACGGAGAGGGCCTGTCCGGCGACGCCTTCCTCTACACACGCTGCGCGGTCGTTGCCGCCGGCCGCACCGCGTTCGAAAGCGTCATGCAAGACCCTGCGAACTTTGTCCCGTACGCCACCGGCCAGATCTGGGCCGAGAGCCTGCTCTACACACCGGACCATGCATACGAACGCATCACCAGCGAGAGCTGGGACCGCAACACCCGCTACTCCTATGAGTCGTACTCGAACACCGAGGGCTGATCCGACTTCCGACAACGGATCCTCAGCACTTCGGGAGGCGCTCAGCCAGGGCCGTGCTTGCGGCTCTTGACCAGTCCGGTGGATCGGGGGGGGCGAGTCGTCCATGCGCTCATGGTGGAGCGCTCGCCGGGGCGGCCCGTCAGTCCTTCGGCCTCGCCGACGCCTTGGCGCAGAGGTACGGACGCGCGAGCAGCAGGCCGGTGCCGGTCATGGCGATGCCGAAGTAGACCGGCGCGAGGTGGATGAAGTCCGTGTAGTGAATCGCGCCGTGCACCACGACAGCCGGCAGGAAGCCGGCGGCCGCCGCCGCGGCCAGGGTCCAGAACACCCAGGCCTCACCCCGCCGCCAGCCCCACGCGCTGAGCAGCGTGATCGCCACCGCGGCGGACATCAGGGCGCCGCCGAACCCCGCGCGGTCGTGGGCGACGAACGGCACAAGCCAGGGATTCACGGCTTCCAGCGTCTGCGTGCTGGTGCCCAGGAAGACCAGATCGGTCGGCACGAAGACACCGGTAAGACCGACCACCGAGATCACCGCTCCGCCGGCAAACAGCCCCGCTCCTGTGACGATCAGCAACAGCTGGCCGGCCAGCGCCCGTCGGCGCTCCGGCTCTGGACCCTCGGGCGCCAGGCGCCACCGCGGTGCGTGCGGGGTCCGACGGACCGCGGCCACGAACATCGGGAACAGCACGATGGTGGTGGCCGTGTGCAGGGGTTCCACGAATCCGGTGGCCAGGAAGTAGAACAAGGTGGGGAAGCCGATCGACCCCGAGAGCAGATACACCTCGCGCGCCCAGGGCCAGCCGCGTCTGATCCCGCCCACGGCGAGGCCGGTGTAGAGGGCGCCGATCGCCACCATCGTGCCGGCCATGGTGATCCTGTCGTGCTGGAGGAAGTGCACGAGGTGGTGGTTGGCGGCATGCAGTTCGTGCAGCGTCATGCCGAGGTAGTCACGGTCGTACCAGAGCAGCACCGGCCCGAGCGTGATCGCCGCGGCGCCGAGTCCGGCGCCCGTCATACCGAGCCCGACGAGCAGCGCCCACCACCAGGCGGGCCAGCGGCGGGGATCGCGGCCGACGTCCCGTAGCACCGGAGCGGGCGCGGTGGGCGTGGCTGCCTCGGTGACCCGTGCGAACCAGCCGGGTCCGGCCGCGACAAGCACCCCGGGCCGGGCGAGCACGACGACGCCCGGCTCCTCGAGCGCAGCGGCCGCGGCGGTGACGGACGGGTCGGACACACGGACCACGTGCGGGTCGTCGCTGCTGGTGAAGCCGTCGACATGGGGCTTGAGGGCGGCCTCGGCCTCCGGGTCGCAGGCGCGGACAACCAGCGGGATCGAGCGGCCGGCAGCAGCTTCGCGTACGGTCTCCGCGTCGGCCACCGAGACGGGCGACACCTCGACGACACCGGCCCCGAGCGGGGGCATGGCGCGTACCGCCTCGCGGGCGAGTGAGGGCGGCACGGATATGCCGACGCGGACGGTCACGGGCACCCCGGCGATCTCGCCGGCGAGCCGCTCGGGCGGATGACGGTGGCCGAACCCGCGGGCGATCAGCCGCGCGCCGGCGCGACGGGAGCCGATCGAGGCCAGCAGCCGCAGTGCGGTGCGCTGCGAACGGCGCCGGCCCAGGACGGCAGCGGCCGCGCCGCGCAGCGGGTGATATGTCCAGTCCGGCATCAGTGGCTCTCGCTCTCTGTTGCGGTCACCGGGTCACCGGGCGCGGTCCAGCCGAGTACTGGCGTCATGGAACGCAGCGTCGCCCGCGTCGGCGTGAGCCGGGCGGCCGTGTCGCGCAGCAGCACCGCGGGCGGCCACGACAGCTGGCCGACTGCGCCGAGGCGGGCGGAGCGGCGCGTGATGGCCTGGGTCCGCGGGCGGCGCAGCAGGTCGTACGAGCGGAGCGCGGCGGCCACGTCCGGGGTGCCGTCGAGGCAGTGGGCGAGGGTTACCGCGTCCTCCAGCGCCTGGCACGCGCCTTGGCCGAGATTAGGGGTCATGGCATGGGCTGCGTCGCCCAGCAGTGCGACCCGGCCGCGGACGAAGGAGGGCAGCGGCGGCAGGTCGTACAGGTCGTGTCGGAGCACCGCGTCCGCGGGGACAGCGGCCAGTAGGGCGGGGATGGGATCCGGCCAGGACCCGAACCGGCGCAGCAGTTCGGCGTATTCGGACGAGCCGGAGGCTGCTCCCGCCGGCAGCGACGCGGTCGCGAAGCAGTACATCCGCCCGCCCGGCAGCGCCGTGTAGCCGAGCCTCGCCCCGCGTCCCCAGGTCGCGGCGCCCTCGGAGGGTGGCTCGGCGAGGGGCTCGGTGACCATGCGCCAGGCGGTGTAACCGGCGTACCGGGGGCCGGCCGCGTCGGGCCACAGGGCGCGGCGGACCGCGCTGCGCAGCCCGTCGGCGCCGACCACGAGGTCGGGCCGGGACTCGCCCCTCCGGTGATCGACAACCAGGCAGCGGCGGTCCTCGCGGACCGCGGACACCTCGCTGCCCGACCGCAGGCTGCCCGCGGGCAGCGCCTCGGTGAGCGTCCGCAACAGGTCCGCGCGGTGCAGGACCACCAGGGGATGGCCGAAGCGGCGTGCCAGCTCCGCGTTGTCCGTACGGGACAGCCAGCGGCCCCGGCGGTCGCGCACCCCGCCTGTGGCCTCGACGGCGCCGAGTGCCCGGACGGAGCCGGCCAGGCCGAGGACCTCGAGTGCGTGGAGCGCGTTCGGCCACAAGGAGATGCCGGCGCCGAGCTCAGTGAACTCCGGGGCCCGTTCCAGCACTTCGACGCGCCAGCCCCGGCGGTGCAGGGCGATGGCCGCCGCGAGGCCGCCGATCCCGCCGCCGACAATGGTCGCGGCGCGTTGCGGCATGGGTCCTCGCTCTGGTTCGGGGGCGCCGCTCCGGGGGCGGCATCAAGAAGCCGCCCGGTCGTGTGGCCGTCGATCCGGCGCCGCTTCCGTCGAGCGGCAAGGGGCGCGGCGCAGGTCCGGACGAGCAGCGCCTCATAGCAACATGTCGGTAGACGCCTGTCAACGTGCCCTGGGGCGCAGCCGTTGGCTGCGCCCCGCACCTCTCTGTCAGTCCGGTCCTCTCTCTGTCAGTCCGGGTCCAGTGCGGACAGGATTCGTGCACAGCGGGCCGTCATGTCTGCAGGTGACTGCTCGGGGTGGTCGATCCACCAACGCATGACGGCGGTAACGGCGTACTGCCAGATGTGGTTGAGGAAAGCGTGGTCGAGCGGGTCGTGGTGTCCCGCGCGGGTGAGGAGCTGTGTGCTGCCCGATGCACCAATACCGGCGAGCCGGGTCCGGTAGTGCATCGCGGCGTCGTGGATCTCGCCGACGGGCGGAAGAGTCGGGTCGTAGAGCACGGACCAGGCGTAGCGGCACGGGTCGACTGCGTCGAAGATCGCGGAGAGGGTGTCCACGGCGTGATCGGACGAGCCGCTGCGGGTTTGAGCGGCGTTGACGGCTTCGACCAGCAGGTCACCGACATGGCGCAGGCAGGCCAGATACAGGCCGTCCCTGGAGCCGAAGTAGCCGTAGATCAGCGGCTTGGAAATGCCTGCGCGCCGGGCGATGTCGACGACGGAGGCGAGGGCGTGGCCTCGTTTGCCCAACTCTTCGATCGCGATGCCGATGATCTGCTGTTCCCGTTCGGCGCGGGCAACGCCCTTGGTTCCGGCCTTGTTCACATGCCCACTCTAGCGCTCTGTGTGACTAGTGAGTAAATTACCCCGCAGTCAATTGTGAAGGGGTGGCGATGACACGGTCATGGTGGGGCTGGGGCAACGTCGAGGAGACGGTGGCCGGCGCGGAGTTGGGTGCCCTGCTGGCCAGGGTCCGGATGCTGGCGCCCGGCGACCTGACGGGCCATGAACCGCCGGACATCCCCGCGCTCGGGCTGCCCGCTCCCCGGGTGTCCGCCCCCGCTGCACTCGCGGGTCTCTGCTCCGCCGACCCGGCTGACCGGGCCGGGCACGCACATGGCAAGGCGTTTCGGGACGTGGTGCGCAATCTGCACGGGGATCTTCGCCAGGTACCCGATCTGGTGGCCCGGCCGCGACGGGAGCGGGACCTGGTCGACCTGCTCGACTGGTGTGCCCGCGACGGGATCGCCGCGATCGCCTACGGCGGCGGCAGTTCGGTCGTCGGCGGAATTGAGCCCCGGTTCGACGACGACCGCGCCGCGGTCACCATCGACCTCGGGCGTCTGGACCGGGTACTGGAGATCGACCCGGTGAGCCGGGCAGCGCGTATCCAGGCGGGGGTGTTCGGCCCGCATCTGGAGGACCAACTCAGGCCGTACGGCCTGACGCTGCGGCACTTCCCGCAGTCGTTCGAGTTCTCCACCCTGGGCGGCTGGCTGGCCACCCGGGCAGGCGGCCACTACGCGACGCTGCGTACCCATATCGACGACATGGTCGAGTCGATGCGTGTGGTCACGCCGAGTGGGACCAGCGAATCGCGGCGGCTACCGGGCTCCGGGGCGGGTCCGTCGCCCGACCGCCTCTTCCTCGGTAGCGAAGGCACGCTGGGCGTCATCACCGAGGCGTGGATGCGCCTGGAGGAACGGCCCCGGTGGCGCGCACGCGCCTCTGTGCACTTCGCCGACTACGCCGCGGCGGTGAGGGCCACAAGGGCGATTGCGCAGAGCGGGCTGCACCCGGCGAACTGCCGGCTGCTCGATACCGCCGAGGCGCTGATCAACGCGGGTGTCGCCGTCGAGGGCGGCGTGCTGATGCTGGGGTTCGAGTCGGCGGACCATCCGGTGAGCACGTCACTGGACCGGGCCGGGGAGCTGTGCCGAGACCAGGGCGGCGAGATCATCGCCGGGGAGGAGAGCGCTGGCGACACGTGGCGTTCTTCCTTCCTGCGGATGCCCTATCAACGCGATGCACTGGCCCGGCACTCGGTGATCGTCGAGACTTTCGAGACAGCGTGTACCTGGGACCGGTTCGAAAGTCTTCACCATGCCGTCATGCAGGCGGCCCGGGAGGCCGTCCGTAAGGTCACCGGTGCAGACGGTGTGGTGACCTGCAGGTTCACCCACGTCTACCCGGACGGGCCGGCACCGTATTTCGGGGTCTATGCGCCGGGCCGCTGGGGCAGCACCGTAGCCCAGTGGGACGAGATCAAGGCAGCCGTTTCCGAGGCGATCGCCCACAACGGTGGGACGATCACCCATCACCATGCGGTCGGCCGCGACCACCGCCCCTGGTACGACGTTCAGCGCCCGGACCCGTTCGCCGCCGCGCTGACTGCCGCCAAGGCAGCACTTGACCCCGCCGGAATCCTCAATCCCGGCGTGCTCCTTCCCCCACGGTGACTTGACCCGGCTCTGAAGGAGGAACGGTGTTTAACCCGGCCTTCACAAAGTCGCCGTCTTTGCGCTGTGCCTGGCGCTGGGGCGAGGTGGTGCGCGGACCCGATCAAGGCGACCAGCGTGTCGTGTTCCAGCCCGGTGGACAGCACGAGCCCGTCGCGGTGGATCCCCGACCGCAGGCCGAGATCCCCACGAAACCACGGCGTCGGCTCGGTGACCCAGCCGACCTCGTGGTCTTCATCGATGTGCCGCTCGACCAACTGCAGCTTGCCGAACCTGGTGGCCTCCGACTGAGCGGTGCGGACCGACACGCTCACGACCTTCAGGTTGATGGCGAAGTCCGCCGCAAATCGTGTCAGGAGCCTCTGCGGGATCTGTTCGAACAGCAAGTCCAGCCTGGCGTCCGAAATGCGATCAGATACCAGAGGCCCGCAGAGGGATCCCCTTACGTGACAGTCCCGGACCGGACGTTGAGCCAGCAGAGCTCGGCTGCGGTGGCGCAGTTGAGGACGCGGCGGGGGCCGACGTTGATCTTGTCGGCGATGTCGTCGAGGTCGCGTAGTGAGAAGTCCCGGAGATCTGTGCGTTTGGGGAGGCACTGCCGTAACAGGCGGTTGGTGTTCTCGTTGCTGCCCCGTTGCCACGGGCTGGACGGTTCGCAGAAGTAGACCTTGAGATCGGCCCAGATAGCTCGCCCGTGGCGGGGACGAGGGAGTCGAGTTCCGCAAGTACGGAGGAAGCAGGCGCACAAGCCCGCCGCGACATACCGGTACCGCGGGGGTGGCATTCGGGACGACTTACCCACGGAAACACCTTTCCCTGCGGATCCTGCTGCATCACTATGGGCTCTTGCTTCCCGCTGGTAACACCGGCGTGTTCCGTCTGGGCCTGCGGGTCGGTCGCGCCGCAGCGAACGAGGAGTAAAACGGTTGCAACAGCTCCGCCAGGCAGGTCCGGATCCCTCGGACGAACAATCGCTCTACGCCGCCCTGTCGGACGCGAAGCTCACCGAACGCATCCGCTCCGGTGCCCCCGCCGCCCATCCGGCCGTCCAGGAACTCAAACGCCGCCACCTGCCTGCCGTACTGACCTACGCCCGGATCTGCGCACGCGATCGGGCCGCCGGCCCTCAACTGGCCGTCCAGGCCTTCGGCCTCGCCGCTCAGGAGGCCTGCCGGGGCATCGAGCCCCGCGGCAACTGGCGTCACCATGTGCTGACGCTTGTTCAGCGGACCGGTGCCGGCTGGGCCCTCGGCAGCCGCCGCGATCGGCTCGCACCGGACTTCGCCGCATGGACCGACGAGACGGCCGACGACACGGCCGCGGTCACGCTGCCGGGCCTGGCCGAGCCCCCCAGCCTGCCCTCCGAAGGCGCCTCCGCCATGCTCACCGGCTTCTACCGGCTGCCCGAGCTGACTCGGGGCATGCTCTGGTACGCGGTGGTGGACCAGGAGCCGGACGCCACGGTCGCCACCTTCCTCAACGTGCGCCCCGAACTCGTTCCCGAGCTGCGGAGCAAGGCGCAGGACGCCCTGCGCGAGGCATATCTCCGGGCCTACTTGGAACGCGGCGCGGACGCCAAATGCCTGGGATTCCGTCGCATCATCGAGGTGGCGGCCCGGCCGGGGGACCGGCGGCGCAGCGAGGACCTGGCGCTCCACCTCACCCAGTGCCCCAGCTGTACCCGGCTGATGGCCCAGCTGACGCGGATGGCCGAGGACCCCCGGACCGTGTTTGCCGAGGGTCTGCTCGGATGGGGCGGAGCGGCCTACGCAGCCCACGGTCCCGCACGCGGAGTCCTCGATGCCGTACCGGACCAGCCCGACCGCTCCCAGGCCGCGGCCGGCCTGCCGGCGTTCACCGCCTTCCCGCAGCCGCCGCCCACCAACGTGACAGCGCGCGGCAGCGCGATGGGTGCAAGGGGCGCGAGACGGCCGTCGCGGAATCTCGTCCGCATCGCCGTGGCGGCCGCGGGCGCGGCCGCCGTCGGCACGTTGCTGGCGACCGCCTCCGAGGACACCGCCCCGGCCCGCGACCACGCCCGGAAGCCCCTCCCAGCAGGCCTGGCCCACCGCCGCCCTGCCCGCCCCGCCGCTCCGTCGCCGAGCCCCACCCGGGAAGTGTCGAAGAAGCCCTCACCCACGCCGAGCCCCACCACCCGCCCACCCCAAGCCGCCGGCAGTCGCCCCGTCGAAGAGCCTCCCGCGCCCACCGGCGCCGATCGCCCTCGGAGCCGCCTACACCCAGGTAGTCAACGCGGCGTCCGGGCTGTGCCTGGACATCGACAACGGCGTGATGGCCAACCGTACCGACGTCGTCACCGTCACCTGCAGCGGCGCCGAAACCCAGCGCTGGACACTGGACTCCACAGGCCTTCTGCACAGCAGCGCCGACCCCGCCTACTGCCTCGACTCACGCGGCGACACCGACCGCGGCGCCGGCATCTGGTCCTGCGCCTCCGTCAACGGCAAGAACGGCCTGAACCTGCTCTTCACCGTCGACGGCGCAGGAGCCATACACCCCCGAATCGCACCGGACTTCGCCCTTGAACCCCTGGCAGGCTCCGAAGGCAGCCTGCTCGGCTTCGCCCCGGCCGGCGCGGCCGGCGACCAGCACTGGAACGCCGACCCCTCCCCGTCATGACGTGCAGACGGACGCTGCTGCCCGCTGTCCGCCCGCGGTCAGGAGCTGTCCGCGTTCGATGAGACCGGCTCCAGTTCCGCTGCGGTAAGGCAGTCGACCACGGCGCCCGTCTCGGCATCGACGTTCACCCCGTCCAACGGCTCCCGGGGACCCGCGGCTTCAAAGTCATCCCGAGAAGGTGGACCATCGAGCGGAGCATCGGTCGGCTCATGCACGACCACCACCGCCTCGCCCGCCAATGCTTCTCCTCCTCCCGTGCGGCGGTCAGCCGAGCCAGCGGCTGTCGCGCATGAGGTCGCGTCCCCGCAGCTCCTTCGCCTCACGCCAGGCCTGGATGCGCCGCGGCCGGATCAGGAAGTACTGGTAGGGCTCGTCGAGCTCGCGCGGGTCGAAACCGGTCTTGGTAATCCATGACCGTACGCAGCGCCGCCACCCTGGTGGCGGGCGGCCGATGAGCGCGGCGCAGCGCCGACCGGCCGCTGTGTCCCGGGCACTGCGGGGGCACAGCGGCCGTGGTCCTCGACACCTACGGCGCCATCACCGACTCGGCCCGGGTCCACGCCGCCGCCTGGCAGACCGCCTTCGACGACTTCATGAGCGACCACCCGCCCGCAGATGTCACACGGCGGCGGCCGTTTCGACGACGGGAGGACTATCTGCGGTACGTCGACGGAAAGTCACGGCTGGACAGAGCCGCGGACTTCCTGGAGTCCCGCGGATAACCGGTCTGGTGGCCCACGGCGACGGCAGTGTGGGTCATGACATCGCTCACGATGTACGGGGAATCGGACATGGCGGGCCTCCTGGGGCTGAAGTACGCCGGGTGCTCGGAGGCGGTTGCGACGTGGCCATCTGTTCTCAGAGTCCGACGGGCCGTCGGTCGCGGGGGAGGGGCCGAGTGGCCCTGCCTGAGGCCCGTCAGGCCCGATGGCCGCTCCACTTGGGTCCGACGAGCGCCCACTCCTGCTCCCACTCGGCCATCCGGCGCCGGTCGGCCGCCCGGCGGACGGCCAGCCGCATGATGAGAGCGGCGGCGGCGCTCACCGCTGCGGCCCCCGAGCCGATGGCGAAGGCGGCCAGCCAGATGTCGGCATCCGGCTTCGGAGGCGAGGTGACCCGGCCCTGGGAGTCCAGCCAGACATCCGTACGGTCGCCGCGCTCCAGGCCCGCGTCCACCAGCGCGACGCCGCTGCAGAAGCCGGCGCCGGCGGTGACCCAACGGACTGGAACCCGGTACTTCTCGACGCCCCCGAATCCTTCCTCGGACGGGACTGCCTTCGGGGCGTCCTGCGTGAGTTCGGCGCGTACGCGATGTTTCGACGCCGCCTGCTCGACGGCCGCCGCCTTGTTGTACGCGTACGCCGACCAGCCCGCGGCCAGGCCCGCTGCCGGAGCTCCGAGGACGAGGCAAACTCCGAGGACAAGCGTGGTCCAGGCCCTGACGACATCCGCCCGGCGGCACAGCGGGTTGGCCCGCCGTTGCCTTCCTCGTCGTGTGGGGCTCATCGGCTCAGCGCCGTTCTGCTTCGGCCGCCAGACCGGCTGCGATGCCTGTGGCCCAGGCGGCGATACAGTCGAAATCGCGGAGGTCTCCTCCGCGCCCTTCCTCCAGGATCGCGCGGGCGACCCGTCCTCGCGCTCTGGCCTTGAGCCGGCCGCCGGAAGCGATGTGTCCCTCGGCATTCAGCCGCTGCTCGGCGCGCCGGGCGAAACGCCGTGCGTCGCGGTGCCAGCCCCCTACGTAAAGCGCGACCCCGAGCCGGACGAGGCCGTGCGGGCGGACATCGCTGACCTCGGCTGCCGGCCGCACATCGGCGTCGAGACCCGATCCGCGCAGGACGGTGGCGATGTGGTCGGCGATCTCCGCCGTCGAGCCGTTCTTGGGAACCACATCGGCATTGCCTCGAAGGCGTAGTCCAACCTTGCTCACGGGCCAAGGAGTGGGCCCACCCGGTCCGCGCCCTCGATCGGTCGCCCGGCCGCGGCCACAATGCTGCCACCGTCGGACACTGCGATCACGTCCCGCGCGAGCACGTCCACCAGGCCCAGGTGGCCACCGCCGACCGTGGCCAGCAACCGCTCCACGACGGCCACCTGCTCGGCCCGGCTCACCTGCACTCGCGGACGCCGCGCGGCCACGTGCGGGCCGGTGGCCGCGCTGAAAGCGGTGGCCGTGCTGGACGCCTCGCCGATCATGTGGGTCGGGAAGCCGCCGATGCGGCGGAAGCCGATGAGCTGTGGTGGGAGACGGTCGCGAAGGCGCTCGGGCTGAGCCCGGTCAGCGACCGCCGCTACCTGTCCGAAGGCTCCATGCCCGGCTCAACAAGTGACGCACTGATCCTCGCCGCGGCCGAACTCAATAACCGGGGCCGTCTGTTCACGCTTCGGGGCAGCGGTCTCATAACTGTACAGGGCGTCGGCATCGCCCTCTCCGGCGCTGCGCATCGCCATCAGTCCCGGCCTCGTCATCGGTGCGAGCGGAGTGCGCGGTACAGGCGTCGCGGCCCGCCCTGCCTCCCCGCCGCCGATCGCTCCAAGCTGTCTTCTGACGCCTCCTCAGCCGTGCATGACGGGGAAGTTCCTGTGAATTGCGGTGTGCGTTGAACACGCCGGGGGCCGCTTCCGTATGTAACACGGCGCAGCCCCCACTGCCGATCGGCAACGACGCACAGGAGTTCCCGTGACACGTACCTCACGAAGACGCTCGAGGAGCGGCGGCAGAGTCCTCGCTGCCGCGATCGCGCTGATGCTGGGCGGGGGTGGACTGATCGCGGTCAACTCCTATGCCGCCGCAGGCGAGGGTTGGGGGATCCGGTCCGACGGCCGCAGCGGGGAGACGCAGACCCTCGGTGCCGGACCTTCCACCATCAAGTGCCCCGAGGTGGCGAACGGGCTCCCCGAGGTGCCGGATGCGGCGAGGCCGGAGGTCGACCGCGAACTGGCCACGCTGGACAGCCAGATCACAGAGGCGTACGAGCGGTTCGTCGACCAGAAGGAACAGATAGAGCGGGATCCGGAGTTCGCCCGGAAGGCCGTCCTCGAACCGCTGAAGAGCAAGCGCACGGCGAGCATCGACCGGATCGCCACAGCCATCGGCCGTGTGGCCGGGGAGCGCCCGCAGGGGCTGGAGGCGATGGCCCCGTGCACCTTGCAGGTGGATGACGCGGACGGCGCCGGCGGCGGCGAGGGCAACGATCAGGACCAGGACCAGGGCGACGGGCAGAACAGCGGCGACGGTGGCCAGAACGACGGCAACGGAAACGCCAACGGAAACGCCAACGGCGACCAGGGCAGCGGCGGTCAGGCCGGCAATGGGCCCGAGGCGTCCGACTTCGTCGACATCGCGTCCGTCCAGCCGAATGCGCGAAGCCCCCGCGAACTCGGCGACGCCTCGCGCGGCACTTTCGCCACGGAGTGCGGCCGCAACGAGAACGGCAAGTTCAACCCGGACAATGTGATCGTCGCCCCCGGTGTGAGCAACGGTGCGCACCACATGCACGACTATGTGGGCAACCAGGCGAACGACGCGTTCGCGAGCGACGACGATCTCGCGAGCGGCGCCACCACCTGCCGTGACCAGGGCGACAGGTCGACGTACTACTGGCCGGTCTTGCGGCTGCAGAACGGTCAGGACGAGAACGATGCCGGGGCCGATGGTGGCGGCAAGGACAAGAACGTCGGAAAGATCCTGACGCCGGCCCAGGTCACGCTGAACTTCGCGGGAAGCCCGGTCTCCAAGGTCACGGCGATGCCGCGATTCCTGCGGATCATCACCGGTGACGCCAAGGCTTTCGTCAACGGCAACGCGAACGCCAACGCGTCCTGGAGCTGCACGGGATTCGAGGACCGTCAGCTGAAGGACAAGTACCCGCTCTGCCCGCAGGGCAGCAAGGTCGTCCGGACGTTCAAGTTCCAGAACTGCTGGGACGGCCAGAACACCGACAGCGCCAATCACCGCACCCATGTCGCCTTCGCGGACGAGAACGGCGGCTGCCGGAATGGGTTCCGGGCAATTCCGCAGCTGGTGCAGCGCATCGTCTACGACGTTCCGCCCCCGGTCTTCGACGGGGACAACCGGGCCGCGTTCGCGGTCGACTCCTTCCCGGAGCAGCTGCACAAGCCGGTCACCGACCACGGCGATTTCATCAACGTCTTCGACGACAGCCTCATGCGGGAGCTGGTGGACTGCATCAACGAGGGCCGCGAGTGCGGGCCCGACGGTCCGGCGGAACCCGGTGAACCCAGCGAACCCGCAAACCCCGGTGACCCTGAGGACCCCGCTGAGCCCGGGAACCCCGCAGACCCTGGCGATCCGGCCGATCCCGGCGAGCCCGAAACCCCCGGGAGCCCCGGCCAGCCTGCTGAGCCCAGTGATCCGGTTGAGCCTGGCAAGCCCGCGGACCCGTCGGCCGGCAACGGAGAGAAGCCCGGGGCCGGCGGTGAGGATGCCGGGACGTCCGGTGGTCAGGACGAGGCAGGTGCCCCAGGCGATGTGCAGAACCCGGAGGGCTCGACCGGCTCGGGTGCGGGCACAACTGGCGGTCAGGCCAAGCCGGACACGGCGGGCGGTGCGCAACAGCCCGAGGTGCTCACCGGGTCGGGCAAGGGCACTTCCGGTACGCAGTCCACGCCGGAGACCGGTGGGAACACCCCGGCTCCCGGCACGGTCGGCGAGCCGCAGACCGGCAGCGAAACCCAAGCCGTCGGCGAGCCCCAGGGCAGCCGGGGCGGGCTCGCCGCCACCGGCGCTCAGCTGTGGCCCTCCGCAGCCGGAGCCGTGCTGCTGATCGTGGGCATCGTGCTCCTGCGCACCCGCAACCGACGTGAGCCCGCCGGGCGTTGATGATGCCGTCTGTGCCCCGGCCCTGGCCGGACCCGGAGTTCTCAGGTCCGGCCGGGGCTCACGGCGTCGGAGCCTCCCAGCAACTGATGGGACTTGGTCAGCAGGGCGACGCAGATCAGTCAGGCGCTCCGATCTGAGCACCGGGCGGCGACTGGTCGCCGGAGTCGTGGCCGCCCTGAGCTCGGAGGAGGACGAAGTCGAGGCGGCCGACCTGCTGAGGCCGGATCCCGCTGCAGCTTCGGGCGAGGACTGACGGCCGAGAGCCCGGTACCTATGCCCGGTGCGGACCGGAGAGCCGCTCGGCCAGGAACTCGCGCTCGGCATCGTTCCCGGTCAACTCCAGCGCCTGGCGGTAGGCGATCGAGGCCTCCGCCGAGCGGCCCAGCCGATGCAGCAGGTCCGCCTTGATCGCCGGTAGGTACTGGTATCGCGCGAGCCGGCCGTCCTTCTCCAACTCCACAACCTCCGCCAGTGCCTGCGCCGGCCCGGAGACCATCGACACCGCCACCGTACGGTTCAACGCCACCACAGATGAGAGCCACACCGACAGCAGCCGCTGCCGTCGCCGGAGGTGCGCAGCGCCGTGTTCAGCGCCGGGTCCTGCACGTCGACGACCAGGACCTGGTACGGGGCGACGATGCCCCGCTCGATCACCTCCTCCAGCGGGAGGTGATGGGCGACGCTGCCGAAGAGGCCGTCCGGGTCGTCCAGCATCGGGGCGACCAGCTCGCCCTGGGCGCGGCGGCCGCCGGGCTTGTCCTCGTCGGCCTCTCCGGCCTGCCACATCCGAGGAGTTGCGGTCATGTAGAGACGGCGTTCGGCGGGGATGCGGGAGTTGTCGTGGACGACGGCCCCCAGGGCTTACCGATCCGGCCGCTCGTACGGTGCGCCTCGGCCACGGTGATCAAGTTCCACGGCGGCATGCCCTCGGTGTGAGCGGCCTCCAGGAACCCCAGGCCGAGCGAGGCGTAGGTCGCGAAAACGGTGATGCGGCCCGGGCCGCGGGCAGCTCGTCGGCGTCGGTGGTGTTGGGAAGCCGACCTCGTCCGACTTCAGGGAGGAGACACCGAAGAACGGCCCGGGCCGGCCGCCGTCGCGCCAGGCTCGGGCAGTCTGCTCCAGCAGGTCCAGCGAGGGGACGAGGACCAGGACGCGGTCGGCGGTGAGCTCTTCGGAGGTGTGGACGGCCACGAGGGTCTTGCCGCTGCCGGTGGCCATGATGACCTGGGTGCGCTGGCCGACCGGCGGCAGCGGTGCGCCCGCCGGCAGCTCGAGCTCGCGAACCGCGGCGACGACAGCCTCGGCCTGGTGCTCCCGCAGGGGCTTCAGCGTCTTTGTGTCTCTCACTCTCTGAGCGTTGGATGAGGCTTCCAGCTGGGGGTGGTCGCCGTCCAGCTCCCCCCAAGGCTTTGCGGACCGGGGTGGGGATCGACGTCGCCGAGATCGACCGGTCGACGACGCGCTGCGGCGGACGCCGGGTCTTGCGGACCGGCTGTTCCTCGAGAGCGAGCTGCACGTTCCCAGCGGGGAGCGGCGAGGAGTCGCCTCCCTCGCGGTCCGCTTCGCCGCGAAGGCGCTGGGCGCGCAGGCCGGGCTGCTGTGGACGGACTGCGAGGTGTACGTCGAGGAGTCAGGGCAGCCACGGCTGCGGATGCAGGGAACGGTGGCGGCGGCCGCGGAGGCGCGGGGGTGCGATCCTGGCACGTCTCGCTCAGCCATGACGCGGGCGTGGCGTCGGCGGTGGTAATCGCGGAGGGGTGACGGGCCGCGCTGGCGTCACCCGTGGGGCAGCGCCTTCGCCAGTTTCTCGTTCAGGGACTTGGCGAGCTGGGCGTCGGAGGGCGGGCCGTCGCCGAAGAGCTTTCCCAGTTCGGCGGCGAAGGTCTGGGTGAAGGCACCGTAGAGCGGGGTGCGGGGCCGCTGGACGGCGTTCCGCAGCGCGGGCAGCAGGATGGTGCGTGCGTACGCGGGACGGCCGTTCGCGTCCCGCGGCATCCGGTCGGTGGTCTCGCCGGACGCGGAGGGGGTCGGGCCCGCCGCCCCCGGAGGCTTCACCGACTCGCAGGCCAGGCCGTCGTCCTCGTACGCGGACACCCTCGTCGCCGCGAACCCCGCGTCGAGCAGGCAGCGTTCGCTCTCCGTGCTGGTGAGGAACTCGATCAGCCGCTGTGCGGTGGCGCTGCGCTTCGAGGCCCGGGTCACGGCCAGGTTCTGACCGCCCAGCACCGCCCTGCCCGGCAGCGGGGCCACCCCGAGCTGCTGGTCGGAGAGAGTCTGGTGCAGGGAGCCGTAGGCGTATGGCCAGTGGCGCAGGAAGGCGGTGCGGCCGTCGGCGAAGTCGGTGAGCGACCGGGCCTCGTCGGAGTGGACGGCGTCCCCGAGGGTGTACGGGGCCTGGGCGCGGTTGCGCAGCTCGTCCAGCCCCGCCTCCAGGTCCGCCGCAGAACCCGCGTACCGGCCGTTGGCATCGGTGAGGGAGAAGTCGTCGCCGGCGGAGGCGAACGCCTCGATGCCGTTGACGGTGAGGCCCTCGTACGAGGCGTCGAGCTGTGTCGTCCAGCCCTTCTCGTAGCTCTCCGGCACTTTCCCGCCCGCGTCGTCGAGCGTGTCGATCAGCTGCTGGATCTCGGACCACCGGGTGACCTTGCTGAGGTCGGTGTCCGTCACGCCCGCCTTCTTGAGGTAGTCGTGCCGGTAGTAGAGCAGCCCGACGTCGCTGTTGAACGGCACGGCGTACACCCTGCCGTCCCAGCGGGCCGTGGCGGCCACGGACTCGATGACGTCCCCGTCGACCAGCTCGTCGGGCAGCGGCTGGACCAGATCCGCCTCGGCGAATTCCGGCACCCACGTCACGTCGAGGTTGACCACGTCGTACTCCGCGCTGCCGGACTGGAGCGCGCCCAGCAACTGACTGCGCTGCTCGTCCGCGGAGCCCGACAGTTCGACCAGACGGGCCTGGTGGCCCTTCCCAGCCTGTCGCCGGTTCCACTCGTCGATGAGCTGCTGGCGGATGCCGCCCCTGCCGGTGACGTCACGGCCGCTGGCCACGACGATGTCGCCAGGGGGCTCGGCGGCACCCGTGGCACCGGGGGCGCCGGTCCCGTCGCCGCCGGTACAGGCGCCGATGGCGAGGAGGAGGGCGAGGGTGAACGCGCCGATGGCATGGCGCCTTCCGCTCACGCGCCTCGAACGCATCGTCATTGATCCCCCGTTCATTCCTCTCCCGTTCCGGTCCTGGCGACCTCGTCCCGCAGGGCCGCCACGAGATCGGTCCTCGTGTCCAGGCAACGCCCGCCGCTCGCCTCGGAGATTGCCGCGTCCGCCTTTCCCTCGTCGCATCCGCCGCTGTCGAGCGACGCCATGACCACGGGGACCATCCTGCTCTGCGCGGACCTGAGCAGATTGTCGAGCCGTCCGCCCTCGGTCAGCCGGTTGTTGTCCTCGTCATCCGTGAGGTAGACGATCAACTGGGGGCGGTCGTCGTCGACGCCGCGCTGCGCCATGGTGTTCAGCGCGGCGATGAGCGCCCCGTACGGATCGGCCTCCGCGTTCCTCACTCTGGCCGTTCGGTCGATGGCGCGCTCCGCGACCCCGCGCCCGTACTGTCCGAAGGCCAGCAGTTCGCTGTACGGGCGCTTGGCACCGGCCTCCGACGCCACGGCCCAGACCCCGTACTCGTCCTGGGTGCCGAGCCCGCCCAGCGACTGCTTGACGATGCCGGGCGCACCGCCGGGCCCTTCCCACAGGTCACCCATCGAGCCCGAGCTGTCCAGCAGGAACAGCACTCGGCCCGGGCCGTGTGCGTCCCGGTAGTCCGTCAGCGTCGCACTCATCGCGTCCTGGTGGACGGAGTCGGTGAGGCGCCCGGGGGCACTGAGGGCCCCGAAGTCACTGAAGGCGAAGCCGGAGCCGAGGGGCGGATGGTCCCCCGAAGCGCTGCGAAAGCCGTCCTTCCCGAACTCGGCGAGCCCGCCCTGGGCGGCGTCCGCCCCGTCCTTTCCGCCCGCGCCGGCGCCGGTCAGCCAGTCGTGGAACCTCTCGACCTCGGCGCTCCGCGCCGACGTGTCACGGTCGGCGTCGTCCCAGCGCACACGGACGAAGGTAGGGTCCAGGCCCGGGACGTCGTCGGGGTACTCGGCCATCCGCCGGGCCCGTGTCGTCCGGTCGCAGCTCACTCCGGTCTTCATCAGGAACTCCGGTACGAGGGCGGCGGTGCGGTCGTCCACGGCGTCGTCGTCGGGCAGCACGCACAGGAGGTCCGCGCCGGTCGGCGAGGGCGGACCGAGCTGCGCGACGCTGCGCTCGGCGGCGGCCGCACCGGCCGCACCCGCCTTCTCGGCGCCGGCGTTCCCCGTGCCGTGCGCGCCGTACAGGCCAACGGTCGCCAGCAGACCGGCGTCGGTGTACTCCGGGTCCGTACGCCGCACCTCGGCCTTGCCCTTCAGGCCTGCCATCAGTTCCCCAAGACCGCTGGTCCGGCCGGAGCCCTCGGTCGCCAGTGCCTGCGGGACGGCGAGCACGATCGGGGAGTACGCGAACGCGGCGGGGTCGGCGACCAGTTCCGCCCAGCGCCGCTGGTCCGTCGTGGCACGGGCCCGGGCGACGTTCGCCGAGGACGCCGGGATCCAGATGTCCGGCTGGGGCCCGATGTCGCGCTGCGGGTTGATGTCGTCGCTCGTGGGCCGCTGCCAGGGATCGGACTGGTCGCGGAACGCGGCGACGACGTCGGCGGCTCCGGCGCTGTAGACGGTGATGCCGCTGCGCCGGCAGCCGTCGTCCGTCGTGTTGGCGTCCGACGTCAGATAGTCCTCGGCCGCCTTGCGGACGGTGGGCTCGATGTCGGGGTCGGTGAGCAGGCGGAGTTCGAGAGGGGGCTTGCAGGAGGACTCGCGGAAGAGGACGAGGCCGACGGCGGTCAGGCCGGCCAGCGCCACGAGCACGGCCGCGACCACGGCGAGCGTCCTGGCGGGCGGCTTGGGCAGACCGGCACCAAGGGCCTTCAAGGCGTTCCGGACCCGCCGCCATGAGGGGAGCGGCGGTGGAACCACAGGCGGCGGAATCGGAGGCGGCGGGGGGGGGTGGGGCCGCGCCGAGCGCGAGCAGCACGTCCTCGCCCGAGGTGGCCGAGCGGCTCTGCGGTTCCCACGGCTCCGGGGGCTCGCGCAGCGTCACCTCGTGCCTGGACATGTACGCCCTGAGCGCCTCCGCCAGCTTGCCGAAGCCCACCGGGAAGCCTGTTTCGCCTGTTTCGCCGCCCGCTTCGGCAGAGGGTCGGCCGAGTCCGCCGGGCCCGACGCCCTCGTTCAGGATGTGCACCAGTCGGGCGGTGAACGGCGTCGGGGTGTCGCCGTTCCCCGCGTCGATCCTGTTGTTGGCCTGCACGCTCATCAGCAGCGAGGTCCGCCTGCGCTGGGCGGCGCCGAGCGCGTCCCACGCCGCCGCGGCGTTGCCCGCGTAACAGCAGTCGAGGACGACGACCACGTGCTCCGCCCCGGTGCGGCCGAGCACGGTGAGCACGCTCTTCCACGGGGCGGCGCCGCGGAACACCGACTCGGTGCCCGCCTCGATCGTCGCCGTGCGCATCAGGAACCAGAGTTCGGCCCCCGTGCTGGGCACGGCGCCGTGCCCGGAGAAGTAGAGCAGGAGCACGCCCTCGGCCGCGTCGACGGCCGCGTCCAGCTGACGGTCGAAGTCGTCCACGTTGGCCGGCTGGGACTCGACGATCTCGTCCTCGCCGAACACCCCACCCCTGCCCAGGGCATCGCGGAGCGCGGTGAGGTTGTGGGCGACCGCCTTGAGATCGCCGGGCACTCCGTTGGGCCGGTCGGGCTGCTTGTAGTCGTATTCCGGCACGCCGACGAGCAGTGCCCGGTTCGCCTTCCTGCGCGGTTCGGGGCGCGCCATCGGGCTACCTCGCGTCGCGGTCCGGGATGACCTCGACCTCGGGGGGTTCGCCGTGCTCCACGGAACGGCGGTTGTCCTGCCAGGCCCGCACCCCGCTCTTCACCTGGGCGAGCACCTCTACGAAGACCGTGGAGCCTACGGCGCCGATCAGCACCAGCAGGATCTCCCACGCAGCACTCATCGGGGCGCCGTGCTCCTCGGTGCCCGCGCGCTGCTTGATCTCGAGGTCGCCGTTGGTCCTGAGCTGTTCGAGCCGGTGCTCCCGTTCGAGCCACGCCTTCAGGGCGCCGACGTCGCTCTCGCTCGCGCCCTGCTTCAGACGTACGCGGATAGCCGGATTCGCCACAGGCTCCCCCTCTGTCATAACTCCCTATCATGGCATGCCTGTTGGGGCGCATGCTGCTGAATCTCCCCTCCTACCTCGCCGCGCCGCCCACCGACCCACACTTCGGGCTACCGCTCAGCTCGAAGCCGCCGAAGGCCATGAGCGACCAGCCGACGAGCCCAGAACCAGAGTGCGGCGAAGCGACATAGTTGGTACGGGCATCATGGGCCTGCGATTCCCTGAAGGTGCTGTGCAGGCAGCTTGAGGACAACCCGCTGCTGGGCAGTCCCCTGGGGGCCCGTCCCTCTACGTCGCGCAGATCGACGGCGAAACCTTCGAAGACTGCCCGGAACTGAACGTGCATTACGCCTACGGCCCTCCTCAGCTGGGGGAGGGACAGGTACAGATCCGCAGCGTCGACGCAATACAAATGCCCACCGTCGAGCCCGACGTGCAGGGCGACGACCAGGCGCCGGACCCCCACCTGGAAGCACGCCAGGTCACTGCCGCGTGGCAGCGGATCGAGGCGTGGCTGTGTGCCCACGCTCCCGCTTCGTACGCGTCACTTAAGGCCGGCGCGTCCGAGGGCGAGATCTCCGCGCTGGAGGACACGCTGGGCGTCCGGGTCCCGGCGGGACTCAAGGCACTGTGGTCCCTGCGCGCCGGTGTCCACGACATGCGCGGCGCGGGGTTCCTGCTGGACGATCAGACGCTGATGGACTTGGACGCAGTGGCCGCGTTCCACCGGCAGCAGATGCTGCTTCAGCAGCGGAACAGGGATGACGAGTTCCCGACATGGCGGCCATCGTGGATTCCGTTCTGTTCGTTCTGGGTCGATGACCGCAGCTACGGCCTGTACCTGGATACCGACACCGGGCAGCTGTGCCACTTCAGCCGGTACGCGGAACGCTGGCCCAAGTACGCGTCGCTGACCGTCTACCTGGAAGAGATCGCCGACGCCCTTGACGCGCCGTCCCTCGCGTCGGGTTCCAAGCCGGGACTGGCGGGCGGAGCCCTAGGTGTGGGGACCGCCGACCCATCCCGACCCGCAGAATCCGTGGGTGCCGTACACCGGGTGACAGCCCGGCCGTAAAGCAGATGGGGACCAGCCCAAGGCTGGTCCCCCACGCGCGTTCAGGTAGTGCTATCAGACCTTGCGCCAGGTGCAGACGGTGTCAGCATTCGCGCAGTGCTTGAAGCCGGGGTTGCTGACAAAGACCCCGTCATCGTCCAGCAGACGCCACGACGGCGCCGGGAACTCGTGGAACGCACCCGAGTTCTGGACGTCTGGGATCGACGCCCGACCACGATGGCGCCAGCGGTGTGCTCGGGGGCGAACATCAGGGCCTCGGGTCAGCGCAATGTTCGGCAGTACAGCGCGTCCGGGGTCCGGGCCGAGCCCACGCGGCCCGTGAAGGCGATCCCGGCCGCGTACTCGTCGTCCGCGCACTGGCCCTTGTAGTGGCCGTGCGCGAAGTCGCCACCCTTGGGGGCGGAACCCCTGTTGTCGCCCCGGTCGAACCAGACCGTACGACCGGTCGTGCCGGGGATCGAGCCGCTGGGAGCCTCGGCACAGAGGGCGGCGGAGACAGCGGAACCGCGGACACTGTGGCCGGTCAGGAAGTGGCCGGCCGGGCACTGGAGTTTGGTGTAGCCGGACGCCCAGTCCTGGCCCGGCGTGACGTGCCGCTCGTCGACGACAACCTCGTGGCCGCCCACCGCGTCCAGCACGGTGGACACGTCGGAGCAGAGGCCCCGGTTGCCCGTGTGACTGAGGCCGAGGAGGCGCTGCCCGTCGGGGCAGACGGCCTTGCGGGCGCCCAAGTCCCAGTCGGGCAGGGCCCGCATCCGCCGGGAGGCGACGAAGTCCCCGTGGTCGGGGCTGAGCATCGACCAGTTGGTCACAGGGTCCACGCGGCCGGTGCGGCCCTGGGCCCCGATGAGCCGGGTCCAGGCGGCGGCTCGCCAGTCGTCGCCGTCGTAAAGGCCCATGCGGTCGCCTGCCGCGTCCCAGTGCAGCAGCGCCCAGCCGTTGCCCTTGCGGCCCTCGTGCCAGCCGACGAGCGGCCAGTACGCGAAGTCGGCGTCCGTACGGATCAGTTGGTCCACGAAGTTCTGGAACCAGGCGCGCTGCTTTCCGCCGGTCTCGTCGCGGCCCCCGACGCCGAACTCGCTGATCCAGACGGGTGACGTGAAGTGCTGGTCCTGTTCCGCGGTGACGAAGAAGGCCTGGCGGTTCAGTACGTCGATCAGTTCGGCCGAGGTCAGGTCGCGGTAGCGGGGGTCGCTGGTCTCGCCCGTTCCGGTGGCGCCGCTGTGGTTGGGGCCGGTGTAGTCGTAGAAGTGGGCGGAGTACACGAGCTTGCCGGAGTCGACGAGGGTGTGCGAGAGGCGGCCTACGGGCTCCAGGGTGGGGCGTTCGTGCGGGAGGCCGTCGACGGGGATGCCGGTCCAGTTGATGCCCTCGACGATGATCAGCAGATCGGGGTCGGCCTCCGTCAGGATGCGGTCACCGACGCGCTGCGAGGCGGCGAACCAGTCGTGGTTGTCGCCGAGGCCCCAGTTGGGGTCGTCCCAGACGTTGCGGCGCACCTCGTTGTAGAGGTCGGCACCGACGACGCGTTGGTTGTCCTTGTAGCGACGGGCCATGAAGAGCCAGTCGTTCTCCCAGGTCCCGGTGGACTGGCTCGCGTTCCAGCGTTCGTTGCCGTCGACTCCGCAGCACCAGCGCGTGGTGTTGGTGTGGTTGTTGAGGATCACCGCGAGGCCGGCGGCGGTGAGTTCGCGCACCACGGCGTCGTACACCTCAAGCGGGGTCTTCGCACGCAGGGAGGGGTTGGCGGCGACGGCATCGTCGGTCACGGGAACGGTGTCGTGGATCATCTCATTGGAGAAGGGCAGTCGGATGCTGTTGATCCCGATCTCCTGGAAACCGGCGATGATCTCGGCCATGGGCGCGCGGTCCAGGCCGAGCGGGATCCGGCCGGAGTTCTCGCCCGCGTGGTGGTTGGCGTCCTCGCCGGTGCTGCCCGAGCCGTTCCAGGTGCCGCTGGCTCCGTGCCAGTTGCCCGACCGCAGTTTGAAGCGGTCGCCGTTCGCGTCGACGATCCAGCGGCCCCGAGTGCTGATGCGGCTGCGGCCGCAAGTACGGGCGCCAAGGCCACCAGCAGGAGTACGGCGGCCAGAGTGGCCCTGACCAAGGATCCGCGCACGGCCACCGTCCTGGGGGGCTGCATTGTCATGGCGGCGTCATCATGGGCGGCGGAGTGGCATTAGTCCAGTCCTGCGACAATGATCGAATGCTTGTTACCACTACGCCGGAGCGGTCGCGATGACAGCGCCTCGGCTGTTCTCGGATCACGAGTTGGAGCAATCCGCCGTGGTCCAACAACACCATGAACCGTGAACGTGGCCTGGCCGGCGTCAACAGCTACGCCCGCGAGCTCGGCTTCGATCCGATCCGCCATCTTGTGGCCCAGTCCGCGGCGCCGTCCTGGCTTGATGTCTGCAGCGGAGAGGGCCGTGCCCTGCGGGAGGCAGCTGCAAGGCTGCCGGACACATCTGTGCTGACCGGCATCGATCTGGTGGGCCCGCTCACGCCGAGCACGTTGCCCCCTGCGGTGGAGCACGGTCACCGCTCCAGGAGGTACACCGTTATGAGGACCGCCAAGACCGCCGCCCTGGCTCTCACCGCCGCCGTCGGCCTGCTGGCCGCGACCGGCACAGCCTTGGCCGACACCGGGAAGCCGTCGCCGGGCGCCACACCGACCGGCGACGGCGCGCAGGCGCTGTGCAAGAGGGTGCCGAAGACCGAGAAGCGCCTGGAGGGCGTACTGGGCCGGCTGGGCGGCGACGCGACCCAAGTGGGGTCCACCAAGCGTCTGGAGAAGCGGGTCGAGAACGCGAAGAAGGCCGGTCCACGGGCTGCGGACAGGGCGGCGAGGGGACGGACAGTGGTACGGGCAGCGGGACGGGGCCGACGACCACGAGTTCGTCGGACCTCGCCGAGATGTAGAAGCTCGTGGATGCCGCCGAATCGGCCGCCACGGAAGCAGAATCCGCCGCGGCCGACGACGGAAACTGACCCGACCCGGGCCGCGCGTACGTCCCGGACGCCCTCGCGGGCGCCCCGGACGTACCGGATCCGCTTCCGGAAGGACGAGTCACGCGGGCGGGGCGAGGAAGTCCCTCGGCGACAGCGCCCGGTTGACGATGCGGGTGTCGCCGATCCACCCGTAGAAGCCCTGCCCGAAGCGCTCGTCGAACTGCGTGCCGCCGATGACGAACGGCTTGCCCAGCGTCTCGATGCCGGTGGACGGCTGCGACGGATTACGCGCGATCTTCGAGCCGTCCACGTACATCACCGTCCGGCGGCCGTTGTTGACGACCGCGATGTGCATCCAGCGGCCGACGGGAACGGCGTGGCTCCACGACGTGGGATCGGCGTCCTGCTTGTCCGGATAGACCACGAACTGCAGAAACCTCTCCGGCGACAAATTGAGGCTGCACGTCGGCTCCAGCGGCGACCAGCCAGTCGTCTTGCCCGCGTCGCCGTTGCGCCCCTCCCAGCTGAGGATGCCCATCCAGTTGTGATCGCCCTCGAACGGCTCCGGCAGCCTGACGAAGGTCTCGATGGTGTAGCCGTACGGGAACTTCTCGCTGTTGAGCGCGGCACGGGCCGCGGTCCTCAGCACCGCAGCGCGGTCCGGGCTCTTGCCGCCGTCGAAACGGAGACTGGCGTGCGCGGGCTGGCCCGAGTGGTGGTCCGAGGACCAGGTGAGCGCCTCGGGTCCGCTGGAGTGCAGTCGGCTGACGGTCAGATCGTTGCCGTTGCCGGTCAGATCGCGTACGACCGCGCCGTCCGCGACAGGGACGCCGGTGGTCGTCCCGGCCTCGTCGAAGCGCCAGTACGCGACGGTGCCGCGCGGCATCACGGCGGAGGCGGGACGAGGCTTCGGTGGTACGACCGGGGCGAAGCCCTTGAAGCGGTCGGCGAAGTCGATGCTGAGGCTGAACCGGTCGGTGGGGCCGGTCAGTTCGATGGTCTCGGCCTCCAGCGGTGTCCGTTTCTCCGGGTCGCGGTCCAGGAACCACGGCGAGAAGGTCTCGACGTCGACGACCTTGCGGGCCAGGTCGAATCCGTACAGCCGGATCATCCCGGCGCCGCCGTAGTAGCGGTCCTGGTAGTTGGTGATGTGGACGTGGACATCGTTGTCAGCGTCGTTGGTGAGAACGGTGCGCCCCGGCGGCCAGTAGTGGCCGCCCAGCGCGAGAAAGATCTGGTCATTGCCGCGGATGAGCCCGTCCCACAACCGCTGGCCGTTGCCGGACAGTTGCGCCTTGCCGTGGTCGTCCGACCAGGCGATGTCATGCGTGGTGAGGACGGCGGGCAGCGTCGGGTGTGCGTCGAGCACTCCCTGCGCCCAGCCCAGCCCCTTGTCCGACACCCGCCAGTCCAGGGCGAGTACCAGCCACTCCCGGCCGGCGGCGCTCAGCACGTGGTAGCTGTTGTAGCCGTCGGGCGAGGCGCCGCGGAAGGTCGGCATTGTGGCGTAGCGCTTGGGCCCGAACGCATCGAGATAGGGGGAGTCGCCGCGCTGGTCGTCGGTGGACGAACGGATGTCGTGGTTGCCCGCGAGGACGCTGTACGGCACCTTGCCGTGGATGGTCCGGAAGGTGTTGGCGGCGAGCTCGATCTCCTCCTGGGTGCCGTGCTCGGTGACGTCACCGAGGTGCGTCATGAAGGCGATGTTCGCTTCCTCGCGCTCGGCGGCGAGATGGCGGAACGTCGCACGCAAGGGCTCAGGGTCGGAGCTGTCGGCGTCGAAGAGGTACTGCGTGTCGGGTAGGACGGCGAGTGCGAAGCGCGGGCTGTCGGTGTCGAACCGTCCTCTGTGTGACGCGGCGGGCCTGGGCCGGCGCCGCGTCGAGGGCGGTGGCCACCGCACCGGCGGCCGGTATGGCGACCGCGGCCTGCAACAAGGCGCGTCTGTCGAGCCGGTTCTGCGTTCCTGTCTGCTTTCCTGCCGTACTCATGTGCACTCCAATGACGGGACGCTCGGGTTGGTTCGCACACTGCTGGCCCGCCATGGCTTGGCGATGTCGGGGAGCTGAACGCCGACTTTTGTGTGCGGCAAGAGGTCCATGTGAATGTTCACGAGCACTGTTCGCGATCACGGGGGCTGAACGACCATGAGGGACCGTTGAGTTCTGATCGTCACCGGCGGCGGCACGGGCATCGGCGCGTTCACCGCCCGCCAGCTGCGAGAGTGTCTTCGCCAAGCTCGGCATCAGGTCCCACGTCGAACTGGCCCGCCTCGGAGCCTTGGACGCTGACCGCCCGTAGCGGTCGTGGCCGAGGAGGACAATGCGCCCTGGCGCCCGTCAGCCGACGAACGTCTCGCGGTAGACACTGGGCGGCACTCCGACGTGCGCCTTGAACAGCGTCCGGAAGTTGGCCGGGGTGCCCAGGCCGCAGTGGCGTGCGACGGCTTCGACCGTGAGGTCGCCGGATTCGAGGAGTTCGCGTGCGCGGGCAAGCCGGGCGTCGAGCAGCCACCGCATGGGCGGCAGGCCGGTGTCGGTGTGGAAGCGGCGGATCAGGGTCCGGCGGGACATGCCGGCCCGGCGCGCCAACTGGTCGACAGTGAGCGGCTGGTGCAGGTTGCGCAGGGCCCAGTCGTACAGCGCAGGACTGTCGGACGGCTCGGGTCGCACCGGCAGGTCGATGAACGGGGCCTGGCCGCCGGTGCGGTGAGGGGCGGCCACCAGCAGGCGGGCCTGCTGGTTCGCCAGGCGGGGGCCGTGGTCGCGGCGGATGAGGTGGAGGCACAGGTCCAGGCCGGAGGACACGCCGCCTGAAGTGAGCACCTGGCCCTCGTCGATGTACAGATCTTCGGGCACGACCGTCACCCGGGGGTACCGCCGGGCCAGCGCCTGCGCGTACAGCCAGTGCGTGGTGGCCCGGCGGCCGTCGAGGAGGCCGGCGGCGGCGAGGGCGAACGCGCCGGTGCAGATGGACGCCATGCGGGTGCCGCGGACTGCCGCCCCCGCCAGTGCGGCGGTCACCTCGGCGCCGGGCACGTCCGGCTCCAGGTAGCCCGGGACGATCACGGTGTCGGCGGATGCCAGGCAGTCCAGACCGTGCGCGACGGACAGCGGCGGGCCGCCGTGCATCGGGACGGGGCCGGGCCGTTCGGCGCAGACCGTGAGCGTGTACGGGCCGTCCCGCCAGCTCCCGAAGACCTGCCAGGGGATCCCGATGTCCAGCGCGAGGACGTTTTCGAGGGCCACCACGACCACGTGGTGTGCCCCGCCTGATGCCCGACCCGTCATGGCATGATTCTATCGCTTCATGGCACGAGTGCCACTGACGGTTTGGTCCGGTACGCGCCTACGGTCGTCTCATGGACACTGAAGCCCGCCTCCTGCCGGCGCTCCCGGACACCCCCGTCGCCCGCGCCGCCGTCGAGCTGGTTCGGTCGCGCGAGAGCGAGCCCGTCGCCAACCACAGCATCCGCAGCTACGTGTTCGCCGCGCTGCTGGCCGAACACGAAGGGCTGAAGCCGGGCATCGACTTCGACGCCGAGCTCCTCTTCCACGCCTGCGTCCTGCACGACCTCGGGGCCTCGCCGTCGGCGCCGGGCCAGGCGCGCTTCGAGGTCGAAGGCGCCGACATGGCCGCCCGGTTCCTCGCCGAGCACGGCTATGGCGCCGACAAGACCGACCCGGTGTGGGAGGCGATCGCCCTGCACACCTCGGACGGCATCGCCGAACGCCGTGGCGTGCTGGCCTACCTCACCCGCCGGGGCATCGGAGTCGACATCGGCTTCGGAACCGAGTTCGTCACCGACGCCCAGGGCGAGGCGCTCCACGGCTGCTACCCGCGGCTGGACATGGCCACCGTGCTGGTCGACGACGTCGTGCGGCAGGCCGCCCGCTCCCCGCAGGCCGGCGCCCGCTACACCGTCCCAGGCGAATTCCTCCGCGAGCGCGGCGAACCCGGCGCCGTTACCGCCCTCGAACTCGCGGCGCGGGCCTCCCGCTGGGGCTCCTGACGCCGACACCGCGCCGCAGGGCTGAGCGTCGCCACCGGGCACTCCCGACGGGCCGCCGTGCACCAGATCTGCGCGCTCACATCCTCGCGTGATGCCGGGGCGTCCGGCTGGCTGATGACCGGGGTGCGGTCCCATGGGAGCAGGCCGGCGACGCCGTCCATGGACGAATACGGAGGTCAGTGATGAGGAGTCAGCCCGAACCGAGGCGGTCCCGCCGCGCAGACGTCGGCGCGGCCCGGGCTGCGGCAATCCACATGATCGTGCTCCCCGGCGGCGCGTACGCGGCGCACTCGGCTCACGAAGCGGAGCCTATCGCCGGCTGGCTCGGTGGGCTCGGCATCTCGGCGAGCGTGTTCCGGTACCCGCTCCATGCGCGCCATCCCGAGCCGCTGCTGGCGCTGCGGGCCGAGATCCGGAGCCGCCGCGAACAGGGCGCCGAGCGCATAGGTCTGATCGGGTTCTCAGCGGGAGGGCACCTGGCCGGGCACGCCGCGCTCGCATCGACCGCCGACCCGCGTGAGTCGGTCCAGTTCGCCGTACTCGGCTACGCGATCACGTCGATGGAGACCGAGACCTACCGGCCCTCGCGGATCATCCTGCTCGGCGAGGACGCCTCACTGGACCTGCGGCGTGAGACATCGCTGGACAAGCTCGTGACCGCCCAGTCACCACCGTTCTTCCTGTGGCACACCGCCGAGGACGTCTACGTCCCTCCGGAGCACACCTACCGCCTCGCCGGGGCCTTGGCCGCGCACGACGTACCGCACACAGTCCATGTCTTCGCGCACGGTCCCCACAGTCTCGGGCTTGCCCGAGGGGCTGGCGATGCGGTGGCCTGGACCACGTTCGCAGCCTCCTGGATCGCCGAACAGATCGACGCTCCCGCCAGAAGCACCACGACCTCGCACCGCTGGCGACAGGGGCAAACGCCATGAGTATCAAGCTGGAGGCGGCCCAAGCCATGATCGAGAAGGCCCGCGCCCACGCTGTGGCGATCGGCGTCCCGATGAACATCGCCGTCGTCGACGGCGGCGGACACCTGGTCGCGTTCGCCCGCATGGACGGGTCGATCCTCGGCTCGATCGAGATCGCGCTGGCCAAGGCGAAGACCTCGGTTCTGTTCAACGGCCCGAGCGAGAACCTGTGGGAGTTCTGTAAGCCCGGCGGCCCGGCTCCCGCGACCGAGTACACCAACGGCGGCCTGATCCCCTACGCCGGCGGCCTCCCTGTGCACGACGACAACGGCACTCTGATCGGCGCCATCGGCATCTCGGGCGGCATGCCCGTCCAGGACGGCGAGGTCGCCCGCATCGCGCTCGGAAAGGAAGCACGATGAAGAAGATCCTGATCGCCGGCGCCGGCACCGGCCTGGGCCGAGGCACCGCCATCGGCCTGGCCCGGGCCGGGCACCAGGTCATCGCCACCACGGAGATCTGGTCGCAGGTGACCGAACTGCGCAAGCACATCGAGGAACTCGGCCTGCAGGACCGCGTCACGGTCGACAAGCTCGACGTCCTGGACGCCCGCGACATCGCGGCTGTCTCCGGCTGGGACTTCGACACCTTCGTCAGCAACGCCGCGATCGGCGACTGCGGGCCGCTTGCGGAGATCCCCGTCGAGCTGGTCCGGCGCACGTTCGAGACGAACGTCTTCGCGAACCTGGAACTCACCCAGCGGGTGATCCGCACCTGGGTGGACGCCGGCACGTCGGGCCGCATCGTCATCGTCAGCTCGATGGGCGGCATGCTGACCGCATTCGGCCTGGGCCCCTATTGCGCGACCAAACACGCGCTCGAAGCGATCGCGGCGACCCTGCGCGACGAGCTCACGCCGACCGGCATCACCGTGCAGACCATCAACCCCGGGGCGTACCTGACCGGGTTCAACGACCGCATCGCGGACACGACCTTCCGGTGGCTGGACGACGCCGTCAACTTCAACCGGACCAAGGACGTGAAGGCCCGCTTCGCGGAGATCCTCGCCGACCAGTACGACCCGCAAGACGTGATCGACAAGATGGTCGAAATCATCGGCGCCAAGCAGGGAAAGTACCGGAACGTCTGGCCCCCGGCGACCGAGGAACTCATCAAGCAGGTCCAAGAGGCCGCCTGGAGTCGGACGGTGTGACGTGACGGACTTCGCACCCGTCCCCGACTTCGCCCTCGGCGACACCCGACAGGAGAGATCATGACCAGCGCAGCGCTGACCGGGAGTGTCCTGCGAACGCGAATCGTCGACGGCCTGGCGATCCGCCACGTGAATACCGGCGAACAGTCGGGGCCGACGCTCCTCATGACGAGCCCGTGGCCGGAGAGCCTCCTCGCGTTCCGCCGCATCTGGCCGCACCTGGCGCCCATGGGTCGGCTGGTGGCCGTAGACCTGCCCGGGTTCGGCCACTCGGAGGGGCGCACCGAGCTCTTCACCCCCTCGGCGATGGCGACTTCCTGTATGCCCTGATCGGCGAATGGGGTCTGGGCACCCCGCACGTGCTGGGCCCGGACGTCGGCACCGGCGCGGCGCTGTTCCTGGCCGCGCGCCACCCGGCGTCGGTGGCATCGTCTCGCCCATCGGTTGCCGTCACACCCACGGGTGACCCGGCTGGACTCCCTGACCACCATCACGCAACACGTCGACACCTGGGCCTCTTGCCACTCGCTGGATTCGACAAACGCGAGCTACGAAGAGGCCCTGTCTACATGCCTCCGCATCGTCCAACTCACCCGATCCAGGACCCCGTTCGAAGCGGGCCGACCACGCGAAACGGATAGAGAACAGCCAGTCAGGAGAGCTTGCGGAAAGGTGGTTGGGGAGCAGATCGCCAACGGCGACGGCCTCTGGTTCGGCCTGTTCACGGGCGAGGAGCAGGTGGCGCCGAACCGCGACGGACGTCGAGCATCCGTGGGCCCGTCACGGTCACGGCCACCCCCTCCCAGCAGACCCCTCCGGGCCAGGCCAAGCCGGCCCGTCCACGCATCGGGTACGGCATCCGGGAAGCCGGCCAAGCCGTCTCCCACCGGGGTCGATCTCGGGACCGTCACATGGTCGGGCACCCTCCGCAACGCGGGAATCAACATGAAATGCGTCAAACCCGCCGGCATGGCAGATTCCAGAACACATGCGACGGCAGCAAGGGCCAGGTCTGACAGACCGTGTCGTCTAAGAACAGCAAGGACTACAGCCGACTGCGCAACGCCGCCACGGGCGAGTGCATCGGCTGATGCCGAGGAGCTGGGCGACCTCGGCGACTTTCGTTCCGGATGCGACGAGATCGAGGACTTTACGGCGGAACTCGGGCGGATAACTACGGGGCATCACGGCCTCCGGAGGCTGCTGGATCGTCAATGGTCCAGCAACCCGTCTCCATCAGCCCCGGGGAGAGCCGGTCATCGGAACCGGCTGCCGCGCTTGCTCATCGCCGGTCTCGGACAGGCAGGGCGGACGTGCTACAAGCACCCGTCAACTCGGTGCCGTGTGGGTCGACTTGGTAAAGCGTAGACAAAGTAGCGGGATGGTCGCCACCGAACACAGTCCTCCCTAGTGACCGCCGTAAAACACCACGCACATCTGGGGAACTCGATGGTCCTAAGTGCCCTCTTACACGCTGCCGCCCGCTGGCCACGAGCGGCGACGCGGTCAAGGCGGCGGAGGAGGAGCTGCGCGAACGAGGCGCCCACGCGGTCCTGCGGCCGGAGGGCGGACGGCCGGCTGCTGTGGATGCCACCGGCACCTGGTTCGGCCACGCAACCGCCGCTGCCCTGCGCAGCAACGTCGGCGCGGCGGATGCCTCTCTCGCGGGCTTCCTAACCGCGGCGGCGGTCGCCCACGGGTCCGCGGCCGTCCAGCTGCCGGGCAGCGTCATGCCGTCACCGGCCGCGCAGTCGATGACGGCGATCTGGTGGTGCCGGCACCGGCGGCGCGAGCAAGCACCTGCCGCGCCGCCTCGGGCAGGCGGAGTGGGCGGCGATCCGGCCGCAGCCGCCCGTGCCGGCCGATGCTGTGCGACCCACGTGGGGCAACTGCATGTCCCCAGTCAGAACGAACCGCACCATCAACTACCCGGAAAGGCAGGACAGTTATGGGCATACGATCCGTCATACGTCGGCGGTCGCTGCTGAGCGCGGCGCTCACCGCACTGGCGACCAGCGCGCTTGTTGTGCCGGCAACCGCCCACGGCAGCACCGGCCAGGACACCGCCCCCGGCTCTGTCGGTACGCGCATCGTCGGCGGCCGGTTCGTCACTGAGCAAAAGCCCTCCATCGCCTCGCTCGGGGGCGCGAACCACCGCTGCACCTCCACCATCATCGCCCCGCGCTGGGTGCTCACCGCCGCCCACTGCGTCGGCCCCGGCGACCGCCCCTTCGTGCGGATCGGTTCGCTGGACCGCACCCAGGGCGGCTACACCGCATGGGCCGTCAGAGTAATCCAGCACCCCTACTACAACTGGCCCAGCAACGACATCGCGCTGGTGCAGCTGGACCGGGATGTCCGCACCACGTACTCCCCGCTGGCGAGCGCCGGCGACATCGCCCAGAACCAGGCGGCCGAGGTGTACGGCTGGGGCTCCGAGCAGGCCGACTGGGGCGGCCTCCTGCCCACCCGGCTCAAGTACGCTAGGGGCTACATGATCGGTACCCGGTGCACCCCCGCCAACCCTGCCGTGCTGTGCTTCGGGGCGGGCAACGGCACCACGGCCGGCGGCGACTCCGGCGGACCGCTGATGGTGTGGAGCCCTCAGACCGGCAGCTGGGTGCAGGCAGGCGTCAGCGCGGTCGGCCCGAAGCCGTCCGGAGGCTGGAGCGGCTACACCAACATCGCCAACTACCGCACCTGGATCAGGCAGATCACGGGCGTGTAGGGCATCCCGGCCCGGGGTGGGGAGCGGTCGAGCGGCCAAGAAGAACGACTGCCGCTTCTGGCATTGCCGAACCTGTGCGTGAGGCAATCCCATGGCGACACGCGGCAGTTGAACGCGGCGGGCATGGTCACGCAAGACTGCCACAACGGGGCCTCCTCGGTGCTTGAGCTTCGCAACTCCGAGCTGCCGAGGGGGCCCTGCCTTCATATGCCGGCACCCCAGCGATCACCCGATCCAGAACCCAGTTCGACTGATCAACCCCACCGAACGGTATGCGGAAGCCTTCTTAGAGGCTCCACCAGTAGGTGGGCACGGGAGTCAGTTGCACTACCCAGGGGCGTTCGGTTACCTGACGCAGTCAGGCCGTCCGGGCGCGGAGGCGGCGCAGCATGCGCGGGTCCACGAAACCGACTGAGCGGGCGGCGGCGTCGATCGTCGCGCCGTGGCTGATGAAGTGTTGGGCGCGTTCGAGGCGGAGGGTCTGCTGGTAGCGCAGTGGGGTGAGCCCGGTGGCGCGGCTGAAGAGGCGGGTGAGGGTGCGTTCGCTCACGCCGATGGCCGCGGCCAGGGTGGGCAGGGGGAGTGGTTGGTCGAAGCGGGCGTCGATGAGGTCCTGGGCGCGGTGCACGGTGTCGTCGAGGTGGGACCGATGCCGGAGCATCGCGCTGGACTGCGGTTCATGGCCGTTGCGGCGAGCGTAGACGACCATTTCCCGGGCCACTTGGGCGGCGACGGCCGGGCCGTGCCGGGTCGCGACCAGGTGCAGGGCCAGATCGATGCCGCTGGCGATGCCGGCCGAGGTGATCACCCGGTCGTCGGCGGTGAACAGGACGTCGCGGAAGACCACCGCCCTGGGGTGGCGCAGGGCCAGCTCGTCCTGCACGTCGTGGTGGGTGGTGCAGTGGCGGCCGTCGAGCAGGCCGGCCTGGCCGAGCGCCTCGGCTCCGGCGCAGACGCTGGCCACCGTCCCGCCCCTGGCGTGGTGGTCCCGGAGGACCTGGAGGGAGGCGGCGCCGATGGCGGGGCCGCCGGCCAGGGTGCCTGTCCGCCAGCCGGGCACCACGATCAGATCCTCTGGCCCGAGCTCGGGCCAGTCGAGCCCGGCCACCAGCGGCAGCCCCTGGGCGGTGGAGACCTGTGGCTGCTCGGCGATGTAGGCGAGCGTGTAGGGGTGCCCGAAGTCGGCGGCCGTGGAGAAGACCTGTGCGGGGCCGGCCAGGTCCAGCAAGTGGACTCCGGGCACCAGGAAGAAGACGATGTGGCTCACGATTCGGTCATCATGCCTGAAGTCCTGCTGCGGCCTCCAGCTGGTCGATCGTCGAGATGGTGGCGAAGCGTCCGGCGAGGGCGTACTCGGTGCGCCTGATGACCTCTTCGGCAGGCAGTGTGCGGGGGTCGGCCAGCAGATCGGCGACGCTCTGGTCGGCGGGAGCGTCGCGGTGGGGGATGGGATTGGTCGCGGTCGCGTCGATGACAAAGGTGACCTGGTAGCCGAGGTCGCTTGCGACGCGGGTTGTCGTCTCCACGCACTGCTCGGTGCGGATGCCGCAGACGGTGAGCTCGCGGATACCGCGCGCAGTGAGGAGTTGCTGCAGGTTGGTGGTGGTGAAGGCGTTGTGCGAGGTCTTGTGGATCAGCGGCTCCCCATCCGCTCGCTCCAGCTCCTCCATCAGCCGGACATGGCCGAGGGCCGGGTCGAAGACATCGCCGGCGCCGGGCTCGGAGTGCAGTACCCACACCACCAGGTCCCCGGCCTGACGGGAGAGCCGGACCAGGCGGTTCACCTGGTCGGCGATCTTCAGGTCGGAGGTGGTTTCCCACAGGGGACGGGCGCGGAAGGACTCCTGGACATCAATGACGATCAGTGCTCGGGTCATGTCCTTAAGCCTGACCCGCGCGGGCGGGGCGGCGACAGGCCGCATCGGGTCCGGCAGCGGACCGATCCGGTCATCAGTAGGTCAGGCAGTTGAGCAACCACAGGCAGGGGCGCGAGGAACGGGGCTTGCGGGAAACCCTAAAAGGCGAGGAACTGCGCGAGATCGGTAGGCAGCTGCCTGTGCCTTCCCGCTTCGCACGCGCAGTTGATCAAGAAAAGCCTCGCGCCTCTGGATGATGCACATCAGGGCGTCCGCCAGCAGGTCATCGGATGCGGGGGTTTCGTGGGCGGGTGCCCCAGCGGTAGAGGGTCCAGGCGCGTCGGAGCAGGCAGCGGACGGTGATGATGGTGCTGGCCAGGGCGATGAAGAACTCGACTGGGGCTCTTCGTCGCTCGGTACAGCGGCGGAGCTTGCCGAAGTTGTTCATCCAGGAGTTCGTGCACTCCACCACCCACCGTCCGCCGGCCTGGATGGAGGTCTTCGCGCCGCGCTCGGCGATCTGGCCAAAGATCCCTCGGGCCTTCAGATCGAGGTGGACCATGCTGTAGTCGTACCCGGCGTCCAGGCTCAGGCTCGGGTGCTCGGGCAGCGGTCCCAGGACTGCTTCCAGGTCGGCGAAGCGGTCGAGGGTGGCGGGCAGGAGCGTGTGGTCGCGGGTGTTGGCCGGCGCCGGATCGGTGACCAGCGGTATGCCGCGCCCATCCGTCAACTGCGAGCGTTTGAGACCGCGTTTGGCTCGGTCGACGGGGCTCTTGCCGGCGCACTCGCCGCCGGAGGGAGCCTCGGTGATGCAGCCGTCGGCGGACAGCTGGTCGAGTTCGAGGCCGATCATCCGGTCGTAGGCGGCCAGCACGAGCAGCCTCAGGGTCTCGCGGTCGAAGACCACCGCGTCACTGATGCGCGGGTTGTGGCAGCCCCACGGATGGCGGTCCTCATGTGTGGGCAGCAGCGCGAGGAACTGGTCACGGATCGGGTCGAGAATGCATGATGGGACGGCAGGCACAGATCCCCCGATGATCATGAAGCGTAGAGAACTCCATGATCGGGCGAACCGTGTCTGCCCTGCTACCGCCACTCAGTTCAGCACCTACTGGCGGACGCTCTTAGCCACTCCTGGACCTCTGCCGTGTGGGGGCTGGCGAGGTTGCGGAGCCGTTCGAGGGCGTCGATGCCCAGTGCGCGAGCGCCCTGTGGGTTTCCGGCTGCTGCGACCGCGCGAGCCGCTCCGGCCAAGCTCAAGGCGGCGCGTTCCTCCTGGCCTGTTCGCTCGGCACCGGCGAGGGCCGCCCGGAAGAGCTCCTCCGCCGTGACGAGATCGCCCTCCGCCTCGTGGACCGCCGCCAGAGCCAGCCGCAGGCGGGCCAGTACGGCTGCGTTGCCCCGCTCCAACCGCATGGCGCGCAGCAGCAGTTCGCGTGCGGCGGGTGTATGGCCGTGCGCCAGTTCGGACTCGGCCAGGGCTTCCAGAGCTGCTGCCAGGGGCGCGCGCATTGCGATCCGTTCGGCGATCTGCAGGCTCTCCCGGAGGTGGCGTTCGGCTGGCTCGTGGGCCCCGGCAGCCAGTTCGTACCTGCCCAGTTCCCGCAGCACATCGCTCAGCTTCTCCGGGCGGTCTTGTTCGCGGACCAATTGTTCGGCCTCCCGCAGCAGTCGGCCGCCGCCGTCGAAGTCGCCTGTCCTGATCATGACCCGCCCCAAGTTGACCAGGATGGGGACGCGCTCGTGGTAGTCCAGCTCGCGGGCTAGCCGCAGCGCCTCGGTGAGTTGGGTGCGGGCTTGGTCGCCGTGGCCGCGTTCGGTGGCGAGCCAGCCGAGGCCGTGCAGCGCATCCACCTCTTCGGTGCCCAAGTGCTCGGTACGTGACAGCTCGAGGCACTCCTCGAAGAGCTCCGCCGACCCGCTGTAGTCGCCTGCCAGGGCCCGCATCCACCCGCCGACCTGCAGCAGTCCCGCGATCCGGGACGGATCGCCGCTCTCGCGAGCGAGCTCCAGGCCGCGGTAAAGATGGGCGGCCGACTCGTCGTGCCTGCCCTGCAGTCCCGCCACCCAGCCCAGGCCCTGTAGCGCCGGTACGGCCTCCGCGCCCTGCGTCCCAATGAGCGTGTCGGCGAAGTGCCGCCTGGCGCGTTCCAGGTCGCCGCGCATGCCGGTGCTCCAGCCCATCTTCAGCAGGAGGTCGACGATCTCTCCCACGGAGTCGGCCTGCTGGGCGCGTTGCATGCCTTCGTCGAGATATCTGCCGCCTTGACGCAGGTCGCCCCGTTCCAGGATCACGCTGCCCAGGCGAAGCAAGGTGCGGGCCTCCGCCTGGGCGTCGCCAACCGCGCGCGCGGCGTGCAGGGCGTGCTGGAGGTGGGGCTCGGCCACGGCGTACAGGCCTCGGTGCACCAGCAGGGGGTAGGCGGCATCGACCCCGGTGAGCAGGGCCTCGTGCATGCCGTGCCGGTGTGCGTGGTCGAGCGCCTGCAGGACGTTGCCGAGTTCTTGCTGGAACTGTTCGCTGGTCATGGCGCCCTCCTCGGCTCCATCGGCCCTCTTGCCGACCATGCCCACGTAAAGCTGGGCCATGCGGCGCTCGGCAGCGGCCGGTGGGCCTTTGACGCGTACGAAATCGTGGACCACCTGGTGCATGACATGGCGATCCGCGCCGGCGGACTCGATGAGCCCGGCTCGTACGATGGCGCGCAGCGTCTCCGCCGCGGCTTGGGTGACGGCCTGTGCGGCGGTCGTCGCGAAGCTGTTGGGTTTGGGCGGGAACGCCGCCAGGTCGCGGAGGGCTTCCTGGGCGGAGGCGGGCAGCTGGGCGTGGCCGATCTCCAGCACGGACAACAGGGAGATCGGCAGGCCGACCGGAAGGCTGGGATGCGCAGCACTCGGGGCCTGGCGGCGTTCGAGCCGCAGACGCTCCTCGGCCAGCCGCAGCCGCTCAAGTGCTTCGGTGACGCCGGGCTGCCCGTCGAACGCCGCTCCCCTGAGGTGGTGCCCCATCAGCGTGAGTGCCAGTGGCAGTCCGCCGACGAGGGACACCAGTTGGGCCGCTGCCTCGCGGTTCGATCCCATGGCCTCTTCGGCGAGTGTTTCGAGCAGGCACAAGCCGTCCGGGGGCGTCAGTTCGTCCACGCGCAGTACAGCCCCGCCGAACTCCAGGGCGACACCGGGAGACCGGGTGGTCAGCAGCTGGGCGCAGTTCGGCCCACCCATTTGCAGTGCCAGAGCGTCGCTCGCATCCCAGGCGTCATCGACGATGAGAAGGAAGCGGCGTGCGCCGATCTTCCGGTGGAGGGCCTCGGCCCAGCCGGAGGCGGTGTGCGCACGTAGGTCCTGGGATCCCACTCCGATGTGCTCTCCCCAGTCGGCCAGGTGCCGCAGCACATTGCCTTGGGCGCCGAGTCCCGCCCACAGCACGCCGTCGGGGAAACGGGTCCGGACTTCGTCGTCATAGGCGATGTCCAGCGCGAGCGCGGTCTTGCCGACCCCGGGCAGCCCATGGAGCGCGACCACACCGTCGGAGAGCAGTTCGCGGATCCGTCCGCGCAGTTCGTCCCGGCCCACCAGCAGACTGGACGGTCGGCTCGGCGCGAGAAAGGGGGCGGGGAGCCGCGGCGCGTGCCGGAGGACGGTGACGGTGTTGTGGTCGCCGATCATGGCGACTTCGACGGATTCGTGGAATTCCACGTGCTCCGGCCCGGCCCGCTTCATGGCGTCGGTGTCTCAGGCCCGGTCGGTCGCCGGACCGGGCTTGTGGACGGTCACCTCCACGTGCGTGGAATCGCCGACGACGGCGCTGCCCACCTGGCCGTGGAACTCGGTCCGGTACTTCGGGCCGGGGCCGTCCTGCGCCGTTCCCGCCAGCATCTGCCGCGCCAGGGCCATCAGCGCCTCGTCGCGGTCTGCACCGGCCGCGGCGAGCTCGGCCCGCAGCGACGGCTCCCATGTCGCCGGTTCCTCCTCAAAGCGGTCCAGCGTCAGCAGGCCGTCCGGACGATCGGCGAGGCGTGCTCGTACCGCCACCAGCAACCGCCGGTACACGGCGACGACGGCCTCCTTGGTGGCGTCGGTGGCGCCCGCCGCGGCACCTGCCACCAGGGCTGCGACGATCAACGACAGCGGTTCCATGGCGTCCTCCCCGTTCTCGGCTCGGGAGCGGGCGGACGCGGAACGACGAGCCGGGTCACCGCACCCCCGCCTTCCCCTGCGTCAAGCAAGCCCTGACCATCCGTCTGGCCGTCTCGGAGTGGGCCCACTTGTGTATGCCCTTGACCGCGAAGACGGCGCTCCGTACCCGGCCGCCCAGGACATTGACCCGCTCGCGCTCCTCGGTGCTCGCGTCGAAGTAGTTCCGATGGATCGCCTCTGCCGCGGTCCAACCCGCAGTGGCCCCGGCGTAGCCGCCGCCGATCGAGCCGACCGTGACGCCGACCGGGCCGGCGATCACCGCGCCGGCAATTGTTCCCGTCGCTGCCCCGACGAGCGCGCCGGACGCCACGGCCACCACCTCGGCGGCCAGCCCTGCCGCGCCGTAGCCCAATTCCTTCGCCGTATCCAACGTGGTCTCGGCGGCCTCCATGAACTCGCGGTCCCTCACGCACTGCCGCAGCTGCTGCCCGCGCTCCTTGAGGTCTTCCCCGTAGGTGCCCACTGGTTCCCCTCTACGTCCCCCGTTTAGGACAACTGTCGCTCGCAATTCCCCTTCGGCGGAGGCAATATCCGTTCGACGGGGCGGCGCACAGAGGCGTTCGCAGGAGTGGGAGGAGCGCACACTTTTCGGCCCGTGCGCCGCTAAACCTCAAGAGGGCCTGGCCACCCGGACTCAGGGGTGGACAGGAGCCCTCACCCCGTACGGGAAAGGGCGGTTGCCGCCCGCGGACATGATGCGACGGGATCGGGGTGCATGCCTCTGTCGCCGGAGCTCGTCGCGGCAGTACGGCCGGTACGCCTGGGAACGAGCGGAAGACTCCAGGAGCGCGAAGATGGCAATCATGGGCCGGCCCGTGAAAGTCGGCCACCTCGACCTCAGCCTTCTCACGAAGATGTATGTGCCGCCCGGGGTGTTCGGCTTCCGACGGGGCGTCTGGTGCTTTCCGGTCGCGGCTGCGCGGTGGTGCTTGACGCGGCCGGCATGCCAGCCCCGGGGCTGGAGTTGGGCCATGGAGTCGCTGTCTGCACCTTCGCATACCGTTTCACTGCGTGTTCCGGTTGTGCACGATCCGCAATCCGTGGCCGATGGGTCGCGAGGAGCTCGACCGTGGTTGGAGGGGACGGTGTGCGAGCCGTGTGACGGCTGAGCACCCTTCTTGACGACGATCCACGCCAGTACGCCGGCATGACTGCCGAGACCATTACGTACGCCAATTCCGATGGCCGTGTCCTCAAGCGCACCCTGAACTATCCCTGGTCCAAGCCGACCGCCTCCCGCCCCCGCGAGGCCGAAGAGGGCACCGACCTAGCCCCGCTCCTTGCCCACCGCGGCGGGGTCAAGCGCACCGATGCCATACAAACGGTCGGCTCCAGCTGGCAGGCTGTGCGGACTCTGAGCACAGTTGACGACTCCTATGGCCTTCCCGTTGAGGTTGAGACCGCGGTTGTCAAGCCCAACGGTACCGGCGAGTCCCTGGCCGAGCAGAGCTGCACCCGGACGTCGTACGTCCACAACATCACCGCTTGGCTAATCGGCTTGCCCAAGGAGCAGCGCACCACGGCCACTCCATGTGCAGGTCATGACGCGGCCGACCCGGCCACCGAGCTGAAGGGTTCGGTACGGGTCAGCTACGACGCCGCCGCCTACGGCGCGTCCCCGTCCAAGGGGCTTCCCACGTCGGTCAGTGAGATCAACGGCGCTGGCACCGCTTCCTAGGGGGCACGTCGGTTGGGCGGGGCTCGCGGTCGATGGCGGGATCGTCGGCCATCCACACCTCCTTCTCCCAAGGCGACGTCAGACAGGCCGCTCTTCGCGGGAGCCCTGATGCTGGATGGACGAACGGCCAGCATGGATCCCTTACTTCGTCCCCATCGCTGGGGAAGCAGCGCAGCGCGTCAGGGTCACTGCTCACGAGGCTGTTCTGGCAGCGGGCCGTTCCATGACCGCCTTCGCGGTAGGGCGGAAGAAGTGCTCCGTCATCCCGGAAGGGACGGAGCAGGTTAACTTCTGTGGGACTTCGCTCCTTGGGCGGGTCCGACGTCCATTGAACAATGGCCACGACAAGCCCAATGATCGTGGCAATGCCCGCGCTGACCTCAAGCCATCGGACCATGCCTTCGTTGGGCGCGGGTTGGTACTCGCGTATCCAGAAGGGGATCTTCGCCCGTTTCGTCCCGCATGAACTGATCATTGCGGAATGTGCCTCAGTGGATTGGCATTACCTGGCGGATCGTGTGGCGGAGAGCTCGTGCCCCGACACCAGACGGCATGGGTAATCCGAATGCGCTGGAAGTGGGGCCGCTGGGAGCATGGTCCCATGAGTGTGCGCAGCGCTGGATCGAGCCGACCTGGCAGTGAAGACCTGTCGAGGCTGGCTGAGTTGGCGTCCGAGGCTGGCAACCAGGTGGCGCGGCAGCATGTCGTCTCTCAGGTCCTGCTGCGGCAGTTCGCTACTCCTGTCAGGCACGCGAGCGGCCTGCAGGTCCAGCCCTACGACCTTCTGTATCCCGAGCGGCACTGCCGGACGAAGCCGACGCGTGCCGTGGGCTGGATCAAGGACTTCGTGCCGTATGCCTCCGCCTCACTCGAGGCCCTGTGGGCGGAGGTTGAACAGAAGCTGCCGCCAGTCTTCCACGCCGTGCCGCAAGGAACCGCACTGGGAGATCCGCACGCCCTGGCGGTCCTGCGCGATCTGATCGCGCTGCACTACGTCCGCTCCCAGCACTACCGCGATACCTTCCACCGGATCTTCAAGGAAGCCCACGCTGAGCAACGGCGCTGGCTGCTGGCGGAAGGACAGCAGCTCCTGCGGGCTGCCACGCTGCAAAGAACCGGACTGGACACTCCCGGGCGGCAGGCCCTTGCTGTGCGCGCAGACGAGCTGCTGAGCACGATGGTCGAGTCCTATGGCAATGGTTCCCTGCTGCGGGTGCGCATCGAGGATTCGTTCCGCACGGCACGCGAGTGGGTAGCGGGGGTTGGCCTGGAGATCCTTCAGGCGGAGGAAGGCGAGTTTCTCATCGGCGACAACCCGGCCATGACGCTGCGCACCGAGGACGAGCAGCTGATCTATGGCATGGCGCTCGGAGACGCGCACACTGCGGTTCTGCCGCTGGGGCCCCGGCACACCCTTGCTCTTGGGGCTGCCGATGGGGCTGGCTCCGTCCCGCGAGCCTGGGTCGACAGGATGAACGTGCTGCAGGTGAAGACTGCGCGTCGGCGCGTGTTCACGCGCCCCGGCAGTCCGCTCCGCAGGTTCATCGGCCAGCTGATTCCTCAATGGCAGGCTGATCAGAGCGCGACGAGACTGTCTCCTTAGCATCTGCTTCCTGACAGCGCTGCTCAACGCAGTGTGGGCGTACGGCGCAGCAGGCTTGCATCGTCGACGAGCGGGACGATGTCCGGCCAGAGGTCCTCGCCGGCCTCGGCGGGCGTGCCGCCTGGACCGGTTTGGGAACTCCCACTTGGTTTCGTCGGCGGGAGTGGGCAACGTTTGTCGACGGGTTTGGGTTCTGGTCCAACTTCTGTGGTTTGCCTACTCCCTGTGACCGTTGGCCTTGCTGGTAGGTCTCGCGAGATCGTCTAGAAACTGCCGGTGCCAACCGCGTTCGGCCTGATGGTTCTGAGCTGTGCGCGAGGTACTGCTCCGGCTGGAAGAGCTGCTCTTCCTGGCGGATCCGGGGGTCATGGTGGAGTCGGTGGAGGATGATGGCGAGGTGATCCGAGTCGGTGTCAAATGCCGGACGGCCGGGGCTCGGTGCCCAGGCTGCGGAAGCTGGTCGGGGCGGGTGCACGGCTCTTACCTGCGGTTTCCCGCTGACCTCCCCGTGGCGGGACGGCGGGTGGTGCTGCGGCTTCGTGTCCGGCGCTTCACGTGCGAAGACATCTCCTGCGGACGGCGGACGTTCGTCGAGCAGGTTGCGGGCCTGACCCGGCGGTACAGCCCGCAGACCGAACGAATGCGGTCGGTGCTGGCCGAGGTCGGCCTCGCCCTGGCCGGTCGCGCCGGTGCCCGGCTGGCCGATGTCTTGGGGGCGAGGGTCAGCCGGAACACGGTCCTGCGGTTGGTCGAGGCTCTCCCGGAGCCCCAGCCACAGGTCCCGCGTGTGGTCGGCGTCGACGAGTACGCGATGCGCAAGGGCCGTGTCTACGGGACCGTGCTGGTCGACGTCGAGACCCGCAAGCCGGTTGACCTGCTGCCGGATCGCGAGGCAGGCACTGTCGCGGCCTGGTTGGCCGATCACCCGGGGATCGAGATCGTCTGCCGCGACCGCGCCCCGTACTTCGCCGAGGGTGCCAGGATCGGGGCACCCACCGCGGTCCAGGTCGCCGACCGATTCCACCTCTGGCGCAACCTCGGCGAAGCGGCCGAGCGGTGCGTCTCCCGCCACCGCCCGTGCCTCCGTGCGACCTTCGCCGAGTCGGCGCCGGAGAAGGCTCCGGCTCCGGAACCGGCCGAGAGTGGGTCGCTATGGCCCACCGGGCACCGGTTCGCCGACCGCACCCGCGCCAAGCACGCCACCGTCCACGCGCTGCTGGCCACCGGCCACAGCCGACGCTCGATCCAGCGACAGCTCGGCATGACCTACCGCACCGTCCAACGGCTGGCCGACGCCGCAAGGCCGGAAGACCTGTTCCAGGGACAGTGGCAGAACCGCAGGACCAAGCTCGACGACTTCAAGCCCTACCTGCACGAGCGATGGGCCGAGGGCTGCACGAACGCCTGGACCCTCTGGGAAGAGATCAAGACGCACGGCTACACCGGCGGCTACGGAGCCGTCCGTGCCCACGTCCAGCCGTTCCGCACATCCCCGACCGCACCTGCGGCCCGTCCGCCGTCCCCACGCACGGTCACCGGCTGGATCCTGACTCACCCCGACACCCTGCCGGAGAGCGAGCGTCTGAAGCTCAAATCCGTTCTAGCCGGCTGCCCTGAACTCGATGCCCTCACCGGGCACGTCCGCGCGTTCGGGAAGATGCTCACCCAGCTCCAGGGTGACCAGCTCCCGCAATGGATCAAGGCGGTCCGCGCCGACGACCTGCCCAGCCTCCACGCCTTTGTCAACGGCCTCGAACGCGATCTCGCCGCTGTCACCGCCGGCCTGACACTGCCGTGGAGTTCCGGCATCGTCGAAGGCCACGTCAACCGGATCATTCTGTGGAATCCAAGCTGTCAAGTGGCACCGAGAAGCCTGCCGCTTCGAATATCTGCTGGCCGGTTGGGCAGCGGGCCGGAAGACTCAGCTGCTGTGGACATGGGGATCTCTGGTTTCAAGCCGTCCTTCCTGGTCGGGATCGAGGCGGTTCGGCAGGCTCACGGATCACGTCTGGCGGCGCTTGTTGGTAGGCGGCTGACGGGGTGCGCCCTGGTGCGCTTCGTCGAGGACGGAGACTGGTTCGCCGACTGCCCGGTGGTGCTGGACTTCGATGGCTTCCAGGTGGAGGTTTGCCACTCGAAGCTCGACGAACTCTCGATCGGCTGGAACACGATCGACACCGCAGCGACCATCGCTGGGTGGGAGTGGTTCGAGCTCACGCCCCAGTGGTCCCACGGCGATGAACGCCTCGACCCCTTCGTCGGCCAGGAACTGCGCGAGGTCGCGCTGCTTGAGTGGTGGCCAGCAGACCGTGACCTGGCAGCCGGAACGGTGGCGGTGGAGTTCGCTTTCGCCAAGGGCTGTCTGCGGATCGTCAACGGCCTCGACGAGAACCGCATCGAGATCGGTGCGGCCCAGCCGGCATACATCCGACACAGGCTGGGCCGCTGATCGCCACTACTTGGTCAGCTTCTGGTTGATCTCAATGACAGGCAGCAGGGTGGCCTGCGCTGGGATGCCAATCTGCCGTGGGGTCGGCCCGGCCGGCGTGGGGACGTCGGAGAGTCGGGTGAGTAGCTGGTCGAGGGTGGCTTGTCCGTCGTCCACTGCGGCGCGTTCGTCGTCTGTCAGCGGGATGGCCGCGAGCATCCTCTGCAGGTTCTCCTTGGCCTCCAGGAGTTGACCCTTGCTGGACGCTTTGGGGGTGTAGAAGTCGCAGCGTGCGCAGGCCATGCGGTGCTGGCACTGCTCGAAGAAGGTGTAGCTGCAGTAGCCGTGTCCGAGGTCATAGTGCTGCCAGGGCTCACCGGCCGCGGCGGCGCCGGACGCGACGGCGTCGCGGTCGACGAGGACCTCGATGGTTCGGACGTTGCGCTCGAAGTAGCCGGCTTCGGAGTAGGCCTTGGACAGGGTGTTGGGTGTGATCTTCGCGTAGTACTGGGTGGATTGCGGGGAGCGGTGTCCGAGCCAGGCTTGCAGCTCGAACAGGGTCATCGGTTCTTTGGCGTTGTAGAGCTGGCTGGCGATGGTGGACCGGGCGCGGTGGCTGGTGATGTTGCCGCGGACGTCGGCGGCCGGGACTCCGGCCTTGCGGCAGAGCATCGGGATGACGGTGTTGTTGATGTAGCTGGTGGAGACGCGGCGGGCCCGGACGGCGAACAGCGGGTCGACCAGCTCGCCGGTGCGGCGGTCGGTGAACTTCGGCTGGTCGGGGCGGGCGGCCTGCCAGGCGTCGACGGCCTGGCCGAGGATCGGGTCGACGGGCTTGGTGAAGGCGGTGCCGGTCTTGTGGGTGGGGACGTCGAGCAGGCAGACCGCGTCGCGGGCCAGGACCTGCTGCGAGTCGCCGGCGATCGGTGCCCCGTCGTGTTGCCAGCGGATGCAGCCCACCTTCAGCCGGGCGATCTCGTTGCTGCGTTGTCCGGAGAACAGCCAGGTCAGTGTGACCGCGCGGACCAGTTCGAAGGGGTAGAAGTGCCCGGAGCGGGTCTGGGGGAGGTCGGCGGGTTCGAGGTTCAGGCCGGCCCAAAGCAGCTTCGCCCAGACCTCGTCGGCGATCACCCTGGGGTCGGGGCCGAGGAGGGCGGTGATGCTGCGGACCATCGCCAGCGCGCGCTGGGGGTCGAAGCGGCGGGGCAGCCACTCCCATTCCTGGCAGTCCCGGAAGAACGTCCGCAGCGCGGTGATCTGCCCGGCCTTGCTGGGCGCTTCCAGCGGTTTGCCGAGACGATCGCCCAGCCCGGTCGTGCGCTGGACGTAGTCGCCGACCTTCATCCGGTCCAGCGCGGCGATCCACGAAGCGCAGGTCTGCCGGGTCCAGTAGGCCGGGTCGGCGGCGTCGGGCTGTTCGGCGGCGATCCACCGGCCGACCTTGAGCAGGTTCGAGCGGACGCCGCCGCGAACGCGCGGGGTCAGCGTCGAGGTGGCGTCCCAGCGGTCGGCCCACTGTTCCCAGATCCGCGCGCCGCCGCTGGCCCGGGCCGAGTGGCGGCCGGTGCCGGGACGCGGAGGATCACAGAATCCGAGTTCGGCGACCGCCCGCTGCATCGCGTGCAGGGTGTTCAGCCGGCTGCCCTCCAGCAACCGGTCGCGGCGGACCCGGTCGAACGGTGCGGTGTCCAGGTCTTCAAGATGCGGGCTGCGGTTGAGCAGGAACAGCTGGCAGGCCACCATCGGCAGCAGGGTGTCCTCGTCCCGGCCGAGCCGGTAGCCCCAGGCGGCCAGGACCGTGCGAAGCCGTGCGACCTCGCCGTCGACGCGGTCACGTCCGAAGATCCGCCAGGCCAGGGTGAGCCGCTGGAAGCTGCCGAGCCGGTGGAACTCGTTGAAGGATCCGAGCAGGTAGGCGTGCGCCGCGAGATAGGGGCGGACCTCGTCGCCGGCCCAGGCGGGCGCGTGCTGGCGGAACTCGGCCTGAGTGCGGCCGAGCAGGTGGAACCATTCCTCCTCGGTCCAGCCCCAGAAGGTCCTGCCGGTCTCTGCGCACCGCGTCAGCAGCACCGCGACCACGTCGAGCATGGCCCGTCGGCGGTGCGGGGTGGGCGGGGAGTCCAGTGCGGCGTTGACCGCCTCCAGCGGAACCAGCAGCCGCGCGATCACGCGCCAGCCCGGCGCGGACGGGTCGTGGTACTGCAGTCGCCGCAGATTGCGCACGCCCAGGTCGGCCACGGCCCTGGCCTCAGTAGGTCGCACTGCCACCGCGGCGTTGTCGCGGGGCGGGGAGATCGGCCGGGACCAGCGTCCGGCCCCGTTCGCGGCGATGGCCGACAGTGATGCGGTCATCGCGACACCTCCGCCGTCGTGCCGTCCGCAGACGTGAGCATCTGTATTCGCCAGGCATGGATGTGCTCCATGCCGCGGGCCAGCTTGTCGGCCAGGTCCCGGCCGGACAGGTGGATGTACTGGAGCGTGGAATCGGTGTTGCGGTGGCCGGCGAAGGTCGCGATCGCGTGCAACTCCCAGCCCATCCGGGCCAGATCGGTCAGACATAGGTGCCGGGTGGTGTGGGTCGAGAACCGCGGGACACCGGCCTCCAGAGCGATCCGGCGGACCACCTTCGACCAGGTCCACAGGGTCAGCGGTTGTCCGTGGTTGCGCCGGGACTCCGACAGGAACAGCGGCCCCCTGGCCCGGCTGATCATGGCCCGGTGGGCGATGTAGGCCGACATCAGCACGCCGGTCGACGCCGAGTACGGCACCACCCGCTCCAAGCGGTTCTTCGTCGTCTCCGCCCGTACCCTTAGTGTCCGGTGGGCCGGATCGAGGTCGTCGGTCCGAAGTGAGCACAGCTCCTCTCGCCGCAGCGCGGCGTCGTAGGCCAGGGCCAGCATCACCCGGTTGCGGACCGGCTCCTCCCGTGCGACCTGCAGGATTCCCAGCCACTGCTGTTCACTGGGGATCCACGGCAGCTTCGTCAGCCGTGGCACCAGCCCGCGCTGCTGCCCGCCCCTCTGGCGCCCCGGGGTGTAGCGTCCCCGGCCGACCGGGTTCGAGTCCCGCAGGCCCTCCTCCATGAGGAAGTCGTAGAACAGACGGACCGGCACCAGGCGCTGCTGGATGGTGGAGTTGGCCAGTCCTGCCCCCGAGTCGATCGAGACCACATTGGCCCCTCGATGGTGAGGCCGTGAGGTCAATTCCCTTACGTATATGGCTATATGTGCGCGGTTCGCGGTGACCGGGTCGACGTTCCCCTGTTCGCACGTCAGCAGGTACTCGGCCAGCCCGCGGGCGTAGGCATCGATCGTGCGGGGTGCACGTCCGAGATCCGTCCAGATCATCAGCCAGGTCGCCGCCTGCTCGTGCCTGCCGAGCACCGGCCACTTCTCCGTCAGCACAGTCGTGCCGCTCAACACATCTCCCAAGTCCGTGGTTGCACCGGAGAGACATGATCACCCCGGCAGATTCCACGTAACTTTTAAAATGATCAAGCGCCAGATGTACGGCCGGGCCGGCTTCGGCCACTTGCGGAAACGAGTCCTGCTGGCATCCTGACGGGACAGTCACGAGCTCTGCTTGAGTCGCTCCGCAGCCTGAGCAGGGGTGTCGTAGTAGCCAGGCCGTGCCAGCAGGACCGAGTTGAAGTAGTAGCCCTGTTCTTCCTCCGGCTCATCGTCGGCTGCGAACGGACGCCAGAAGCTCAGCAGCAAGTCCGGGGCGATGAATGAAGCATCGTCGTCAGGATCTTCCTCGATCGAGGTGAACTCACCGACGCGCCGGACAACCTCGCGGGCCGGAAGCGCGAACACGTCCACACCCTGGAACAAGACTCGGTCCGTCTGGGACGACGGCCTTCCCAGCTCGGTGGCTTCAAGCATGTCGCGCACGCAGTGAATGCTGATCATCAGCCCACTGGGACGGAAGATGTGCTGCCCCGGCCGATCAGACTCCGAGATCGCAGAGAGATCGCGGAGCGCGTCCAGCGTCGTATTGGCCGCGTGTCGAGTCATACCGATCCGCAACGGGCCAACACCGGTCGGTGGGGCGAGGTCGAAGTCCATACGGGCATGATCCCAAACGGATCTGTCAACGAGCCACGAAGGGCCATCCAGTCCCGACAGGTTACTGAGCGTGAGAGATCCACAGAAGTTGGACCAGAACCCGGGTTTGGGCAGCACTTCGCGATCACTGAGGCCAGATATGTAGATGAGAACTGATTGCCAGCCTCGGGGTGGGATGCTGGCCCACAGGTAGGGGCAGTTGGGGGGCTGTTTGATGAGCACGCAAGATGTGGTGACGATCACCGCCGCGGTGTTAGTCCCGGTAGTCACGGCAGTCGCCGGTGTGGTGAGCCTGCTGGTGCAGGACCGGCGGGTGCGCCGGTCGCGAGACGGCCGCCGTCGCCTGGTCTTCGAGGATGCGACTCGGCAGGTGGCCTTCGCGGCCGAATGGTGGGGGGCGAAACAACTGACCGCTGACACACCGGAGGCGTTGCGGGAACCCACCGCTGTGGCGAACGGCTGGCTGGACGAGGCGTCCGCCCGTGTGACCGCGGCTGAGCAGCCACGCACGGGTGAGGATCCGTATGTCTCGGTCAGCAGACTGCTGTTGCTCTACCGGTTCCGCCGCCGGTCCGCGAAGGCCATCCGGATCGCGTTCTACGTCGCGCTCGGCATCATCGCCACCAACGCCACCTTCATCTTGAACGACTCCGATTACCGCCGTCAGGTCGGCTGGAACGTATGGCTGCTCGCTGTCTTCGGGGCACTCGCGTTGTTCCTTCGGTTCTGGGCCGTCTCAACAGACTCCCCAGACCAGAGCTGACGCGGCCTCCACTGGGCGCCTGCACCTTGACCTCGGTCCTGTGGCCGGCGAGTTCGGCACCTGTTCGGGGAAGGCCCAGCGAGCTCATGTCGCGGTGGCGTTGCGCGGGCCGGTCTGGGCTTTGGTGCTGGCGAGCCGGTAGGAGTCGGTGCCGGTCTGGATGATGTTGCCGCCGAAGGTGAGGCGGTCGACGATGGCCGCGCAGAGCCTCGGGTCGGTGAACGTTTTTGTCCAGCCATCTGGGGCTGGCACATGTTCCTTTTCGTGGATCGCCGCTGCCACCGGCCCGTATCCATCTTCTGCTGTCCTCGTTGGTCTTCGTGGTGGTGCCCGGATTCTCCAGGTGCTGCCTTGATCGGTCAGGTGCGAGGAAGGTGTGCCGGTGGCATCCCAGTTGAGGGTGGTCCAGGGTGGTGCCGTCCTGCTGGAGCCGGTGACCGCCGATCCGTGGGAGTTTCAGGCCGACTGCGTTGAGGCGTTCGTCGCCTCGTGGCGGGCCCGCGGGTTCAGTCCAGTGACGGTCGATAACGACATCGGACTGCTGGAACGGACGCTCACCGCGCTGGGCCGGCCCGCCTGGGACGTCACTCCCGAAGACATCGACCGTGTCGTCGGTGACCTGGCCCTTGCCGGGCGGGCCGCCTCGACCCGCCGCGAGTACGTGCAGATCTTCAAGGGCTTCCACCGGTTTCTGCAGGTCCGCAAGGCCGTCGAGATCGAAGCCGGTTTCGGCGTCCGTCTGGTCTGCCCGGTCGATGAGTTCAACGCGTCCCGGCATGTCGGCGATGACTCCCCGGCCCAGCTGCCTCCGCCGACCCCAGAGCGGGTCGCGGAGTTCTTCGAATTCCTCAAGGCCCGGATTGCCACGGCCCGCAAGTACGCGCCCGCCGCCCGTGACTATGCGATGTTCCGAACGCTCTATCACGCCGGCCTGCGCTCGGAAGAGGCGTCGCTTCTGGATCGCCCGGACCTCCACTTCACGCGGGGACCGTTCGGGAAACTCCATATCCGGTTCGGCAAAGGGGCTCGCACGTCCGGGCCGCGGCCGCGTTGGGTGCCGATGCTGGACGGGCTCGACCTTGTCCTGCGCTGGTTCCTCGACGACGTCCGCGGGAAGTTCCCCGACTCACCGGTGCTGTTCGCGGACGAGTCCGGTGGCAGTCTGCACCGGGGGACGATCCGCAACCGTTTGCGCTATCTGATGGAACTCGAAGGCAGGCCGGCGACCGACCGGTTCAGTCCGCATGCCCTGCGGAGGGCCTGCGCCACCCACAACTACGAGCGCGGTGTGGACTTGGTGGCCATCCAGCAGCTTCTGGTCACTGGACGGTCAGCTCGACCATGAGATACGTCCGTCCTCCGCGACATTCATCGAGGATGCCTATCGCCGCGCGGTGACCGCCACGCTCGGCGAACTCACCGCCGAGGGGGACAGCTCCGCATGAAGATCCGATGGCGTTTGCGGATGGCCGCCGCCCAGCGCGAGGTCTGGACCGGCACCCAGCTGCAGCGGCTGCTGGCCGAACGCGCCGGGCTGCAGATGTCGTCCGCCTCGGTGTCTGCGCTGTTCAGCAAGGAACCTTCTCAGGTGAAGATGTCCACTCTGATCGCGTTGTGCACCGCGCTGGACTGCACCCCCAATGACCTGTTCGAGGTCGACACCACCCCCGTCGAACGTCCCGCAGCCCCGCTTCGGCCGGTCGCCGACCTGCCGAAGGCAGTCTCCGCGCGGGGCCGTTCGATGCCTCCGCTGTGACCTGGAGAGGGCGGCATCGTGGGCGTCAAACAGAGCGACTGCACCGGTTGCGGAGCCCCGGTCGGCTTCATCGACCGGCACTACTGCTGCCGCTGCACTGCCCAACAGAAAGAGGCCGCGACCCGGGCCGCTTGTCCCCGGTGCAGCCAGCAGCGTGTCCTCCGGGCGGACACCGGCCGGTGCATCACCTGCTCTCGCGTATGCACCGGATGCGGCAACCCGGTGCGGAGTAAATCCTCGGCTCTCTGCCGCACTTGCATGCGGGAGTCCGAACGCGACGCCGCCAAGGATCCATGCCCTCGCTGCAGCCGGCCCGGATATCTGCGCGAGGACACCGGCTGGTGCGGGCACTGCTCGCGTCCCCGGCAGGCCAAACAGCCGCCCCGGGCCTGCGAGCAATGCGGCAGAGTACGGAAGCATGCAGGGCTGGGACTGTGCTCGGCCTGCTGGCAGCGTCACCCCGACCGCCCCTTCGTCCGGGCCGAGCACCTCATCGCCGAACTCGACAATCCCCCCGCCTGGCTGCAGGACTTCACCACAGATCTCGCTGCCAAGTATTCCGTCGGCCGGGCCTGCACGATGATCACTTCGCTCGGGTGGCTCCTTCGGGATGACCAGCCCAACCTCCCCCAGTCTGTACTCGAACGATCCGCCGCCCGGGCCGTTCGATGGGTTCCTCGCCCGTGCCTTGAGACCTTCTTCACCAGTCACGGTCTGGCCATGGCCACCGACCAGGCCGAACGGCTCGCGGCCGGCCGCCGACAACGCCGCGTCCTCGCGGTCCCAGGCCTCCTGCGACCTTCGGTGGAGGCCTTCTCCGACTTCATGATCCGCTCACGCGAGCGATCCCGGCGTGCCGGAACGCTGCCCCGCACCGATGCCACCATCGAAGCCGCACTCGCCATCGTGCGTGACCTCGCCCTGTTCCTCGCCGGCGAGCGCGGAAAGCAGGACTGGGCACTGACCGACGTGCACGATCTCGAAGCTTTCCTGGCCAGGTCGCCCAAGGCCCGAAAGCGTCGGCTGGTGGTGCTCGGACAGTTCTTCCGCTTCGCGCGGTCCCGGAAGATCGTCCTCGTCGATCCTGCCCGCGGTCTGACTGCCCGAGGACCGAGCGGCTTCACGGGTGCGACGCTGACACCTGACCAGCAACGTGTGCTGTTCCGCCGCTGGACAACGGATCCGGCCGTCCACCCGCACGAAGCCCTGCTGGGCATGCTCGCCTTGTTGCACGGTGCCTCAAGCCGCGAGGTCAAGATGCTGCAGGCCGTTGACCTCGACTTTCGTGCCCGGACCGCCCGGCTCGGAGACCGCCCGCATCCGGTTCCTTTGGATCCGCCGTCTTGGGCGGCAGTGGAAGGCTGCCTGGGCCACCGCGAAGACCAGAAGACTGACAACCCGCATGTGATGGTCACCCGCCAGACGAAGTCGGGCCGGGGACCGGCGTCCACCGCCTATGTCAGTCACGTCCTCGACGCCTGCGGGTTCCCACCCCGTATGATCCGCTGCACTCGACTGCTCGACCTGGTCAACACCATGGACCCCAAGCTCGTTGCCGCCACGTTCGGCATGGACCCCGAGGCCACCATGATCTATCTCGCTGACCACATCGACCCCGGCCGCCTGCCTGACCTGCAATCACGGTGACGACAGGCACCTCCTTGACCTGGTGTTCCTGGGATGAGCTCTCGAGACGCTGTCCCCGACGAACCAGCAGAATTGACCGTCCGCTGCCAGGACGACCGGCCGTCTCTGTGAAGTTCTGTGACCTCTTCGATGAGGACGAAGAATGCGTGCACTACGCCATCGAGGCTTGGGCGGCCAGTCTGAACGCTCGGCTGGACGGCGTGGCAGCCTGGAACTGGGGCGCAGACCTGGCTCCTTTCCTGGAGGACCTCTGAGGGCTTCCAGGGCTGGGAGGGAGAGCGTGTCTGGCAGACCAACGACCGTGATCTCACTGTCAGAGCGGTCTTCCGCTCGGGCGGCCATGTTGGGCTGACCTGGACCCTCCGTCCGTGGCAAATATTCGTTGGCAGCTGGTAGGTATCCGTCACCACCTGGCTGGAATCCGGCGAGCAGATGTCCACTCTCGCAGCCGATGTCCGGCACTTCCTCGGCCAGGAGGCCGGTCATCGTGGGTGACATGCAGCTCGTTTGGACTCTCAGCGGGCGGGATGGGCCGACTGCACCATCGCCGATCATCAGGCGGAAGCCGAGGTCACAGCCTCATACATCTCCACAGCCCCCGAGGACCTACTGACCACCGCGGTATCGCCGAGCTCGTCCACCCACTCCGCTCGTCGACGACCCGGCGGTCGGGTCGTGGCGATGTCAGATCGTGTCGACGATGAAGACGTCGAGACTGCGTGACGATGTCGATCAGGTTCGCGAACGACCTGGTGCTCACCGTGCTGGACGAGGAATAGACCATGCCGACCGGAGTCTGGACGAGATCGAAAGTCGTCACGATCGCGCCGGAGTCTCCCGGCTTGCTGAAGGGAAGAGGACCGAAGGTTCCGGTCCCCTCGATCGCAAGGGAGCCTGAGAAATAGGCGTTCTGTCCTCCGTAGCCGACCCAGTGAGAGGCACCGACCTCCTTGACGGTTCCCGCTGTCACCTCGGTCGTCCGGCCACTCTTGAAGACGAGCATCCCTATGGTGGCCGCCCCTGTCGTGGTGCTGATGGGCACCTCTACCGGCCCCAGGACTCCGTTGATCAGGATGTTGGGGTTGACTTGCGCCGGATCCGCCCATGCTGTCGCGCAGTCGACGCTGTTGATGACGCCGCCGAACTCTATTTTGGTGAAACGCTCGAGCACCGCGATGAGATGTTGCGGACAGACCCCCGCGTCGGCGCGGCCGGGCTGGGCGATGCAATTCCCCAGCTGTCCGGCATTGGCGTCCGCGATGACGTGGTTACAGCTGATGAGGAGCGTTCTCTGGTCGCGCGGGAACGATCGGCCCGTGGATAGGCATCCCAGCGTGCCGCTGCTCGCCGGGCTGACGGGGCTGCTGATCGATATGCCACCCGGTGCCGGCCTGCTGTGGAAGGTGAACCCCTGCGCCTCTATCTCGCCGGTGACCACCGGAATGATCGGAACCCTTGACGATGCGGCGACGCGCACGTCCATCTGCTCGACGATCAACGCCTCCACGTCGTCGGCGTTTCTCGGCTGGGCCAGATAGACGTTCAAGGTGGGTTGCCCCGGCTCGATGGCGCTGCTGCGGGGCCCATATTCGGATGGTGTGGCCCTGCCGATGCCGACGCCCTGCACGTTGGTCAGTTCGGTCAGATCGTCCACGGATCGGAGTCCGCTGCGCTGCTCCCCCTGACCGCTGAGGATCCCTTCGATCGCGGCTCGCGCGTCGACCAGCTCCGTGGGGAACTGGTCGGGGTCGAATCCGATGTGATCGGACGTCACCTCGGGTTGTCTGATCTCCACGTTCTCGCCGGATTGCGCGAAATCATCAGGTGGAGGCTGACTGATTCTTGGCACGACAGCCTCCTGGAAGGCTCTGGATGGGTGCCCCGCTCTCGGCTTTCACTTCACGAGAGGCGATGAATCAAGGGTAGATCCGGGTGAAGGAAGATCGCCACTTGTGGTATCACCACCTGCGTATCGGCACACGGTATCCGCCGGACGGTATCGCGCACTGTATTGATCAGAAACTCATTGGGTTCACTCGTCGAGGACGTAGCGGACATGTCGACCGCCGAAGTATCCGCGCAAGATGTGGGGCTGGCGTTGTCGGCGGTGGAAGAACCTGCGGGTTTCGGTGGCGAGGTCGGCCTGGTTCCTGGCCGGTGGGTGTGGGGCAGGCTGCGTTTGAGGTCGGCGTTGACGAGCTCGTCGGGGTTCAGCTCCGGTGAGTACGACGGCAGGAAGTGCAGCTCGATCTGGGCCTCGTGGTCGGCGAGCCAGGTCCGGACGGTCTTCGAGCGGTGGGCCGAGTGCCGGTCGACGATCAGATGGACCTTGCGGTCGAAGTGACCGACGAGCCGGTCCAGGAAGCGGCACATGACCTTCGCGTCGAACGACTCGGTGAAGACCATGAAGTGTATCCGGCCCTTCGTGCTGATCGCGGACATCGCGTTCACGGAGAACCGGTTCCCGGTGCGACGGACGATCGGAGTGCTTCCTCTGGCGCCCCAGGTGCGGCCGGTGCCCTGGTCCGAGCGGATCCCGACCTGGTCGGCGAAGAGGACTTCACTCCTCTCCGCCTTCGCCCGAGCCCGGATCGCCGGCCAGGTCTCCTCGTGCCAGACGCGGACCGCTTCCGCGTCCTGCTCGACGGCCCGCTTGTCCGGACGCTGGAACGTCAGTCCCCAGCGTTTGAGGTACTTGCCCACACCGGGCTCGGTGAAGCGGACCCGGTAGAGCTTGAAGATCAGCTCGCCTATCGGGGCCCGTGTCCACAGCTGACCGGAAAGCCCCAGGACGGAGGGGGTGTGATCGAGGACGGCCTGTCGGATGGCGGCCTGCTCGGCCTCGGACAGAACCTGATGCTCGCCCACCCGGCGGCCCCGCGCACGCGACAGCAGCGCGTCCCGGCCACCGGTCTGCCACCTCGTCCACCAGTTGTCTACGGCCCTGACCGACACCTTGAACAGAGCCGCGACCTCAGCCCGGTCCCGCCCCTCCACCAGCGCGGACACCGCCAGCAACCGCACAGCCTCCTGCGCGGCCGGCGACCAGGTCCTCGCATTCCCCACCAGATCACTCACACACCGTCAACGAGCACGAACCCAAAGCGTTTTGGATCAATAGGCGACGTCACTGTGACGGCGGTCGGCAGCGACCCCCACGCGGATCACCGGGCAGCCACCTACTGCGGCCACTCGGACTTCGAGACCTTGGTCAACGAGGCTTCGTGCCACACCCCGCGGCCCCGGGCTGATCCGAACGGCCCCACGTCCGGACAGCCCCGCCAACGCAGGACACCTCGCGTGCGCAGGCTTACAGTCGTGAGTAAGAGGCGTTCCACCCCACTCATCGGACCCGGGCAGGGCGCGGGGTGCGGGACTTCGCCCGGCCGGCCGGCCGCGGCCCACGGGGACAGCCTCGCCGTCCGGCCCCGAGTTCAGGGACCTGATGAGCCATGGCTGACGTGAAGGTCGTGTGGACAGGGCTTGAATGCCGTGTCAGGCAAGAGAAGAAAGACGACATCTTCGGCAGCGTTCAGCTGATCGCCGGAATGACGCCGCAGCCGGCGGTGAAGTTCCCCGACGCTGGCACGCTGACGTTCGGGCCTCCAGAGCTGAGGATCTTCAGCGCCCAGCGCCTGCTGTACTCCGGACCGGCACAGGACCTCAGCGTGTCCCTCGCGCTCGTGCAGCACGACTCCGGTGACATCGAGCAGGGGAAGCAGGCCGTCGCCCAGGCCATCTCCACCGCGGCGACGGCGGCCGTCGCCGCCGCCACGAGTCCGGCGGGCGCCGCCCTCGCCAAACCCTTCATCGACTTCCTGGTCGTAGGCCTGGTCGATATCGCGAGCGACCTCCTCGGCCTCGCCGACGACCCGTTCAACCCGGCGGCTGTCTTCATCCCGAAGGACAAGCTGCTGGATGCGAACAGCCGGCGCCAGATACGGCAGCGCCCCAACGATCCGCACACACTGCAGTTCACGGACATGGTCATCTGCAGCGGTACGGACGGTGACGGAGACCTGGGGGTGTACGCGCTGTACCTGGACGTACAGCCGTCTGGCGCCCCGGGCGGAGGCGGCGTCACGCCCGCGGGCGACGGCATCGGCACGCCCACACTGAGCACGGGCTCGCAGGAGTGGCGGTGGAGAAGCTCCAGCGCCTCCTGAACGCCCACGTGCCGGACCTCGGACCCCTGGACGTCGACGGCGACTTCGGCCCCGTCACGGACGAACGCGTCCGCGAGTACCAGCGTCGTGTCGACATCGAGATCGACGGTGTCGTGGTCCTGAGACCTGGGGCATGCTGACGGGCGGTGAGCGAGCGGAGGAGGACGCGTCCGGGACACCGACCCTGAGCAACGGCTCGCGCGGCCCCGCGGTCCGCAAGCTCCAACGCCTCCTGAACGCCCACGTGCCGGACCTCCAGGCCCTCGCGGTCGACGGGAGGTTCGGCCCCGTCACGGAGCAGCACGTCCGCAAGTTCCAAACCCGCCTCGCCATCACCGTCGACGGCATCGTCGGCCCTCAGACGTGGGGCGCACTCACGCGCTGAGCGAGCCTCTCGCCCAGACTCGGGGAGGGGGGCCGTCTCACTCGTGGACGACGACGGCCTCCAAGGCCCAGGGCGAAGAACGTCCAGCTGCCGACCTCGGGGAGTTCCTTGCCGCTGAGGCGGGAGGCGCCGGAGAGCGGATACTTCGGCGGTCGACATGTCCGCTACGTCCTCGACGAGTGAACCCAATGAGTTTCTGATCAATAATACGAAACGGAGAATTAAGTCCCTGCTGAACTTGAATGCGTGATGCCCGCTCGATCGAGGTCACAATCCCGCCCAGTGCCCAGACGACAACAACATCACGACCAACGACACTGAGCCGAACGGGTGACGGGACGGGGGCTCTCAGAGCTTCAAGATCAACTCAGCGCCCCTCCGACCCGTATCTCGGTCAGACCCCTCACAGAGGCATGGCACAAGAGCCGCCGCCTGGAGAACACCTGAGCCTGACCGAACCTGGATGGTTCGGTGCGGCCTGGCACAGGTTCGCCGGAACATGTGCGCTTTACCGAACGATTCGTTGGAGGCGATCGCGACGCTGTTCTTCTCCTCCCGCTCGGTCAGAACCTGGAACAGCAGCTCAGCGCCCCTGCGGTCCAGCTCCATGTAGCCGGCCCAGCTCGACGCGGAAGCGTCCCGCAACCGGGTCATCCACCTTGGCATGCCGGAATTCCGCGAGATCGCCGGTCGCACCGTGGAGCATCCGTCCGCCCACCCAACCGACCTGATCTCTGACGGTGCTCTGTCACTGGCGCCTGGCAGGATGACCGCCCCATGAACGCTGAATCGTCCAAACTTGGTAGTCAGGAGGCTCCAATGAAGGTCATGCTGCGGGAAGTAAGCGACTCTGACCTGCCCGTCTTCTTCGCTCAGATGAACGATCCGGAGGGGATCCGGATGGCGGCGTTCACCGCCAAGGACCCATCAGATCGCGCCCACTTCCAGGCCCACTGGGCACGGATCCGCCAAGATCCAGCGGTCATAGCGCGCACCATCGTCGGCGATAGCGGTGAAGTCGTCGGTCACGCTGCCGTGTTCGGCCCGCCCGAGGAACGCGAGGTCACGTACTGGATCGGGCGGCAATACTGGGGCCGAGGAGCTGCTACCGCCGCGCTGCGAGAGCTGCTCGGCGTCGCACCGGAGCGTCCACTGCACGCCCGCGTGGCTGCGGACAACGTCGGCTCCATCCAGGTCCTGAAGAAGTACGGATTCGTGGTCACCGGCAGCGAGCGGGATTACGCGAACGGGCGAGGCGAGGAAGTCGACGAGGTGCTCTTCACCTTGCTCGGCTGACCCACACTGTCAAAGCCATCAGGAGAGGTAGTAGGGGCGGGGTCTGAAGTAGTTCAGAGAAGCCTGTCTGACTTGTCCGATGTTCGTGACGACCCCGGAGTTCCTGCCTCAGCACCGGCAGCAGCGCGGACAGTTGCTGCAGATCGTCTCGGCGGCCGAGGCCCGCGGCCAGCTCCGCGTCGTCGAAATGAACCAGCAGGTCCTGGGCAACCTCGACCGGATCATCACCGCGCTGGAGGCCGACGAGGCACCCGGCGGCACGGAGGTGGCCGATGCGGGCTGACAACTCCCGCCACATCGTCGCCGCGGCTCGCAACCGCCACGAGCACACCCGGGCCAGAGCGATCCAGGCCCTGCGCGAGATCGAGGCCGCGGGCATGGCCGTCACCTTCGACGCCGTCGCCCGTGCGGCCGGCGTCTCGCGGTCCTGGCTCTACACCCAGCCCGACCTGCGGGCCGAGATCGAACGGCTGCGGACCGAGCAGCGATGCGCTTCCGCCGCCCCGGTTCCGGTCCAACCGCGGGCCTCCGACGCCTCACTCCTTCGACGGCTGGAGGCTGCCAACGAGCGCAACCGCCGCCTCGCTGAGGAGAACCGCCAGCTCCGGCGGCAACTCGCCCGCGCACTCGGCGACCTGCGAGCCGCCCGGCTGCAGAGGTTATCTGCAGTTGGTGGGACTTCCAGCAAGTTAGAGCGTTGACCAAGGTGCAGATATGTGAGGCACGCCGATCGAATCGGCAGTCCAGGAACGGTTCAACCCAACCACTTCCTGGACTCCCGTTCGAGCCCCCTGCCGAAACTGGCGCACTACGTACCAGCATCGACCGTGATCCAAACGAAACTATCTGATCTCACGCAGTGTTGAAAAAGAGGCTCCGCTGGATCATGAACCCATGCTGGCTGAGATCAGTACTACAGATAGGAGGGCAAGAATGTGCGAGGGTCTTCGAGGCCCCTCACATTCGTCAACTGCCCCCTTGTTAGACCTTTCACATCTCTGAGATCAGCGCCATCGAGATGCGCTCCTTGCAATCTTGTCCTGATCAGGTCTGCTCCATGGAGATTGGCCCGGCAGAGAACACTTCCCTCAAGATCCGCGCCACGAAGGTCCGCCTTACGAAGCCAGGTACCGATGAGGTTGATCGGTCTCAATTCCAGCTCTGGCCGCCTCGGCCGCCTGCCCAGCACCGTCAATGCCGCCTGCACGTCCGCTGGCACACGTGGGTCGGCTTCGTCTGCGCCGGTGGGTGGTTGCGCGTGTTCTCGCACAAACGCAGCGAGGACTTCCACGATCGTATAATGATCGCGAGCAGAGTCAGTCATGATCCTTTCTAGCGCATAGATGCCGCCTATGCGTTCGTCTCCTTTTTCCGAGGCCAGTTGCCCGATCGCTTTCGTGTAGCGGTCGGTGACCTGTCCCTCACGCGCCAAAAGAAAATTACGGGCGGCGAACACCAGTGCCCCCACAGCCCCAATGCCTGCGGCTGACTGGATGATGGACTGCCGAACGTCGCTTACCGCTGCGGCCCGATCCTTGGTGTTGGTGATCTCCCGTACGGTATCGCCAGCAATCAGCCATGTCAGAGGTCCGAGCGCCACCCACCATAGGAATGCCACCGCGATAAGGACGCCGACGGCCAACAGAAACTGTCTTATTCGGATCTGCCCCCCACGCATGTGCCCGGTCTACCCAGAACGGCTGGCACCGACACGTGCTCGCCCAATGCCATCGGCAACCACTCGCAATGACCATGGCCCCCCCAATTTTGCCTGACGAACCCTCAGATACCTGTGAGGCACATGCGTGATTCCTGCACGTTGCCACACATGCCTCCCACCTCCGTCCAACCCGAGATACCAGAGCCCGCCACGTCCCGGCAGCCGGCCGCCGAGATCGCGGTTCGGCAACGATCGGCCCGTGCTGACACGGCCGCAGGACAGCCTTGTCAGCTGCCTCTCGGACGCTGGCCTCATCGCATCGTCGCAGGTCATCCGGTCGAGGCGTGTCAGAACTCAAGATAAGCGAGGGCACCAACATGGGCATCCGCGCGATCGTCGCGACCGGCGAGCACGGCGAGAGTGAGGCCGCTCTGCGCCATATCCGTCGGCACTTCATCACCGTCGACAACCTCCGCGCCGCCGTCACCCGGCTGGTCAACGCCACCTTCTCCGCCCGCGACACCGACTGGTGGGGGCAGGGAAACGCGTGTGCCTCGGACTCGAAGAAGTTCGGGTCCTGGTCCTCGAACTTCATGACCGAGTACCACGCCCGCTATGGCGGCAACGGCGTGATGATCTACTGGCACGTGGAGCGGAAGAACGTCTGCATCTACTCGCAGCTGAAGTCCTGTTCGTCGTCCGAGGTCGCGGCGATGATCGAGGGCCTGCTGCGGCACTGCACGGACGCCGAGATCGAGTCGAACTACGTCGACACCCACGGCGCGTCCGTCGTCGGGTTCGCCTTCACCGAGCTACTCAACTTCCGTCTGCTGCCCCGGTTGAAGAACATCGGCAGCATCCGCCTGTACCGGCCTGACGACTCCCCGCCCGGCTGGCCGGCGCTCGGTGGTTCGCTGACCAGGGCCATCAAGTGGGACCTGATCGAGCAGCAGTACGACCAGATGGTCAAGTACGCCACCGCGCTCCGCCTGGGGACGGCGGAGGCGGAGCAGGTGCTGCGGCGCTTCACCCGCGGCGGGCCCAAGCACCCCACCTACGCCGCGCTCGAAGAACTCGGCCGCGCGGTCCGTACGGTCTTCGCCTGCGACTACCTCGCCACCCCCGGCCTGCGCCGGGAGATCCACGGCGGGCTCCAGGTCGTGGAGAACTGGAACAGCGCGAACATCGTGCTCCACTACGGCAAGGACGGCGCGCTCACCGGCCCGGACAAGGAGCACACCGAGACCTCGATGCTCGCCCTGCACCTGCTCCAGTCCGCGCTCGTGCACGTAAACACGCTGCTGCTTCAGCAGGTCCTCGCCGAACCGGCCTGGGCGAAGAAGCTCTCGGACGAGGACCGGCGCGGGCTCACCGCGCTGTTCTGGTCCCACCTGAACCCTTATCTGGACGAATTTCCGTGCGCGGGACCGGCTCAACTTCAGATGCACCCTGATCGAGACTGGCTCCGACTCCTACCGCCTCCAGGCCGCCGAGGCCGAGCACCAGGACCGCGGGTCGGGAGCCGACCGGGCCGCTCTCCCCGGTGCAGCTCGGTCGTGACGCCCCGTGGTCACCGACCTGACCGGTCCCCGCCGTCGCGCTGATCCTTGAGGCGGACAGTCAGGTCGGGCCAGTGCTCGGACCACCGCGCCAGATGACCCGCGGTCAACGACCACCGCGAACGCAGGGCTTCGTCCGGCAGGAAGCGGACGCAGGTCCCCGTGGTCCCGTCGGCCTCGACGGGCTCCAGGTCGGTCACCGGGACGCCGTGCTCATAGCGCTGGCTCCAGGATCCGTTGAGACGGCGGTTGGTATGAATCAGCCACTCGCTGAGCGCTGCGACGACGGACATGCCGCGACGCGGATGTCCATCCGGAAGCCGTTCCGCCTCCGGGAGGTCGAAGAACCGAAGGTCCTTCGTGGCCATGACCGGCTTCTTCACCACCCGGCCATGTTCGTCGGCCCGAGTGTCGGTGCCCCGTCCGTCATCCTTCACCGACACGGAGCCGTCGGTATGCAGCGTGACCACACACCGTCCGCCGCCCCGGCTCGCTGCCTCGTCAGCGGCATAAGCAACGATCTCAAGAACAAGGTGTCCCGGCCCGCCCGGAGCGAACTCTCTGCAGACTCCTGGCGGATCTGACCGAGATGGTCCGCGTCCACGATGCCGGCCCAATCATGCGTGGTGTTGACCCAAGAAGCCCTTGATCCATCCATCCGACAAGTATCCGTCGGGGATCTCGTTCAGGCTGCCGAAATCAACCGCTCAGCAGTGATCGTCAGGGCCGGACTCGGCGCTCTCTCCGAGATCGGCGGGGGAGGCTTCGGATCCGTTCGGCGATGGCGTTGTGCCGTTCGACCTCGCGGGGCCAGCCGCGTCCGACGGCGTCCTGGGCGAGCTGCTGTTCACGCGCGAGCCGGGCTCGCAGGCGCGGTGCGTACTCGCTCGTGGTGAGGAACTTCGAACAGCGGAGGTAGAGGTCGCAAACGCATGGCCCTTCGGCGGGTGCCCGCAGGCAGTGGCCGAGTTCGAGCTCGGTCTTGAAGAAGTTGGTCTTGAGCCAGTTCAGGGTGTCCTCACCGATCCTGCTGGTCAGCAGTTCCTCCGCGGCCGGGCCCGCGATCCGTCCGCCAGCGGCGATGACCTTCTCGTACTGCTCCTTCAGGACGGGGTCGCTGATGTGGGAGTACGTCGCCGACATCTGCGCGTTGCGGTGCCCGAGGATCGCCATGATCGTCTGAATCTGGGCTCCGCCCTCGGCGAGCTGGGTGCCGACCGTGTGGCGAAACCGGTGGGCGGTCACGGTGGGATTGCCGTCGCCGTCGACGAGACCGGCCTTGTGACAGGCGATCTCCAGGGCGTCCTCGTAAAGGAAGTGACGGCCCATGGGCTTGCCCCGCCGCATGAACACGTAGCGGACCGACCGCTGGGCCCATGCGTCGTGGCGGGCTGCGGCGTTCGCGGCCTTGGCCGCGTCGATCAGTTCGCGCAGCGCGTCCGCCGCCTGGGGATGCAGCGGGACCATGCGCTCGGTGTAGGTCTTGCCGACCGGGACTCGCAGCCGCGGGTAGCCGTCGGGGTAGGCGTCCAGGCAGTCCAGAGTCAGCCGTGCGATCTCCCCGCGCCGGGCACCGCTCCAGCGCAGCAGAAGCAGAGCAGCTCGTTGGTGCGGGTCTTCGAGTCCCTCAACCGCCTGCATGAGGCGGTCCAGCTCGGCCCGGGGGATGAACCGCGGCAGCGCGGACGGGAGTTTAGGCATGTCCGAGCGGCCAAGCAGGGGCCGGCCCGGGACGTCGCTCCAGCCCCATTGGCTGGTCTCACGGAAGAACTGAAGCAGCGGGCTGAGGTAGGTGTAGCGGGACCGCGCGGTCAGCGGCCGTCCGGTCCGGGCGTTGACGTGCTCGTGCAGATGGGCCATGAAGCCCTCGACGTGCCGGCGCTCCAGCTCGGTCATCGCATCGATGTCGGGGTGGCTCTGGGCGAGCCAGCGCAGGAAGTAGCGGAAGGCGTCGCGTGAGTGGCGGACCGACTCCGCGCGGTCGCTGGTTTGCAACCGTCCCGACAGCCAGCGCGTCACCGGGACGGCGAGCGCCGACGGCGTCTCGGGAGGGGTGAGTTCGGTTCGCCAGAGTTCGGCGGTCTTAAGGCCGTGGAACGGCGGCTCGGGGACCTGCCCGATGTTGAACAGCAGCACATGGACGCCGTGCAGCCTGGTTAGGCACGCCTTCTGGTAAATCGTGGCGAGCTGGTCCATGGGCATGCGGCGGCGTGCGTTGGAGACGTGGCTGGCTCGCACGAACCCGGCCTCCGGCCGGGCGCAGTAGCGCTTGATCTCTTCGGCAAGCGCGGTGAGGTCGTCGAGCCGGATCGCGCGCAGATTGGGGTCTCCTCGCATCAGGACAAGGCGGGTGAAGGTCCAGGTGAGGACGGACCGGCCGCTGACAGGCGCATAGCCGAGCTGGAGCATGCGGGCAGAGAGCGAATCGAGCAGATCCAGGTCCAGCCCGAGACCGACGGCGACTTTGGGGACGAACAGGCTGTCGAAGTTCCGGCTGAGGACGTAGTCGGCGTCCAGTCGGAGGCCGTGCACCAGCGAGAGGTAGGCGAGGTAGGGGCCTGCGTCGTGGGACGGCCCGGTGCGTTTGCCGGGCTCATGCGCGAGGCGTCCGTGCAGGTCCAGGCGGACCAGCAGGGGCTCGGCGAACCAGTCCTCCAAGTCCGGCCAGTGCTTGAGGAAGCGGTTATAGAAGTAGCGACGCGACTTGATCGACGCCGGAGCATCCGCGAACGTCGCCCGGACCCAGGCGAAGTACTCCTCCCTCGACGCATGGCACCGGCGGCGGTCCGGTTCCGAGGCCGGCGCCAGGGCCAGCGCGGTCACCGGTTGCCCTCCAGGGCGCGGGTGTAGTCGGCCAGTACGGCCTCGTCGGAGACACGGGTGTAAACCTTCGTCGACTCCGGCGATGCGTGCCCCAATCGCTTCTGCAGCGACAGCTCCCGCATCCCGCCCTCCCACATCGCAGTGGCGTGGGTGTGCCGCAGCGCGTGGGGAGTGGTCTCCGGCGTGCGCAGGCCGAGCTTGTCCAGCCGCCGTGCGAACAGCCGCACCACCGCGTCGTAGCCCAGCGGCTCCAGGCGGCGGGTGCCCTTCCCTCCAACGAGGAACACGAACGGGCTGGTCGCGTCGAGCGGGCGCTCGTGCATCACGTAGCGGCTGACCGCGTCCAGGGTGCGAGGCTCGTGCAGGTCCACGACCCGCTCGGTGCGGGACTTGCCGCGGACCCCGCGCGGATGGTCGTCGCGCTTGCGGACCGTCACCCGACGTCGGCCATAAGAGATGTCGTCCACGTGCAGTGACAGCACCTCGCCCGGCCGCAGCCCGCCATCCAACATCAGCAAAAACACCGCCAGGTCCCGCAACCGCTTCAAGCTGCCGATGAACTGCTCCAGCACCGCTTCGTCCACGGGGCGCGGCAGCCGCCGCGGCTGCTTGACCGTCGCCGTGCGGCGCATCGGCTGCTGACGACTCGCGCGGCCCATGAACGGCTGATGCCGGTCCGGCACGCGGGCAAGTGCCGGGTCAAGGCGCTTCTGCATCGGGGAGTCGCCGTTGTACTCCTCGGCGACCACCGCCCAGTCGTAGAAGCTGGCAACTGCCGCCAAGATCCGGTTCACCGTCGCCGGCGCGAGCAGACTGCCCGGCGCCTCCGGACCGCCGACCACGACCGTCAGGCCGAGCCGCTGGGCCGGTCGGCGCGAGGGCGCCCGCCGCAGGAACGCCAGCAGCCGCAAGGCATCCGGACCCCGGAACTCGCGCCAGTCCATGCCCTCGGCGGCGAAGAAGGTGAACAGGCGCCGCAGGTCGTACGCGTACGCGCAGATCGTGTGCGGCGAGAAGCCCCGGTCAACCAGGTGATCCAGGAACCGGCAGGCCGCCGTGACGTGTTCGCCGTCGACGTCGACCAACCGGACTCGCCGTACGACACCGCCATCGCGTTCCTTGACCACCCGCACTCCGGCCTCCCCCAGCCTGCACTCGGATGGCCCAACGAGACCTGTACCTCCACGGCCACGGCGCCGGTTCAGGCGTCACTCGAAGGTGTCCAGATAAGGAGATCTACGGCCGGTTCGAGCTGGACATGAACAGCCGCCTCGACCTGGACCTGTCCATCCGGGCGACGGTGCCCGGCCCACGCACCCCGCACGATGAGGCAGCCGCGACCCCAGCGTGACACCCGGACTACCGATCCTGGCCGGAGCCGTGGTCAAGACGATGTTGCCGGGACGCTTCAGCGTCCCGGGCAACATGCTGAGTGGCCGGGCTATTGGAAGAGCCGCACGCCCCAGCCGTCGCGGGGACTCCAGCAATGGCCTATTGGATCAGGTCGGTATGCGTATAGCACTTCGGGCAGGAGTAGAGCTGCAGATTATTCGCGTCGGAGACCTGGATACCGGGCGGGTTCGACACGTTGTCGTTGTCGATCACGGCGATGGCCTGGTCCTCGTACGGGACCCAACCCCTTCTGTAGTCACGACATTCATCCGAGGCGATGGTCAGCAACGGGCTCATCGCGGCGCCACAGTTGATGCAGAACCGGGCGATGGGATCGGTGAGGCCCCACGGCGGCCAGCCACCGACCTTCCATCCGGGGGCGACGGACAGCTCGTCGGAGTAGAACTCCTCCGGAGCGGCCTCATAGGAATCATCTATCTCGACGCCGGCCGCCTGCCACGCGCTCCAGTCACTCAGCTGCTGCTGCAACTCCTTGCCCAACTCCAGAAAGTTGGGGTACTCGGTGACTTGCTCCGGTGCGAGCACGCACGGCTCCGGCGTGTAGCCGTACTGCGCCTCGGTCGGTTTGGGCGGCGAGGCGAGGACGTGGGTGACGTCGGCGGCGGTTCGCCAGAACAGCTCGGTCGTAGGCTTGTGCTCCGGCGGGTGCTCAGAGGGACACCACAGCACCTGGAGCAGATCGGTCCGTCCGGGCGGCCGCAGCAGGGGCACGTCGCGCGCGTACAGCTGGGCCACTGGCAGAAGGGGGGAGACCGGACCCTCGTGCCACTTGTCGCAGTACAGCCATGGCTGCCTGGCGGGCCACAGCAGCGGCCCGCCGACCGAACTGTCGTACGGCGACGGAGAACCGGGGCGGGGATGCAGCCGGGTCGTCGTGCGTGCCAGCGGGGCCAGTTGAGGGAAGACCGCGGCCACGTCGAACGGCCGTGGTGGGGTGGTACGGATGACGTTCACGGCGGCGATACTGCCAGCAGCCTCTGACAATCGGCGTACGACGAGATCAGCCGCGGCCCCGCCCTTCCCGCGCGAAGACCACCACCGCGTCAGCATCGGTACACGCTCCATCGCTCACCAGATCCAGCGCGATCTACGCCGGGGATGAGGCATTGAGTCATTCTCATAAACGACCGTTTGTGAGAACCGATTCCCCGGGCCGGCTCTCCGGCTGATTCCGATTGGTGGAATGACTGTCAGTCAGAGAGGCATGGTGGTGGGGGTGGGGTGCGTGACGGCTCGCGGCCGACCTGAGCTGCGACGGTTACTGCGCAGGAGAGCTACACGCATGCTGTTCGGTGCGGTTCTCTGATGCAGTTGAGTAGTTCGGGACGGGGACCGGGGAGGTGGGCTGGTGCCAGGTGAGAAGCCAGCCGGCGGTAAGTGCCGCCGCGCCGCCTGCCAGGGCGATTGCGCCGCCTGTTCCGATGCCTGCGGCCACCGAGCCGAAGCAGGCCGGCCCGACGCCTTGCAGCGTCATGCCGCCGGAGCCGAGCAGACCGAAGGCCTGGCCCTGGCCATCCTGCGGCAGGGCGTCCAGGAACGGCCGTTGCAGGCCGAGACCGTAGGCGAATCCGAAGCCGCAGAGCAGCAGCAGACAGGACGAGACGCCCACTCCGGGTTCGGCGGCGAAGCCGAGCAGCGGCAGTCCCATCAGCGCGATCAACGGGACTACCAGTCGCTCCCGGGTGGGTGGCTGGAGGAGTCGGCCCACCAGCAGGTCACCGACGAGCATGCCGACCGGCAGGCAGCCCATCAGCACCGCGTACCAGCCGGGCGCGAAGTGGCGTCCTCCGGCGTAGGCGACGACCAGGCCTTCCGCGCCCGCTATGAACGCTGGCGGGAGCCACTGGGCCAGCATCAGTCGTCGCACCGTGCGTCCGCGCAGCAGCAGGCCGGCACCGTGCAGGCTTGCCCGGACGGCCCCGCCATCGCCCCGAGCGCCGCCGGGTGTGCCGCCGGACTCTTCCAGCTGCAGCCGGGGTAGCCGGATGCGGATAGCGAGCGCGCAGCCGAGGTAAAGGGCGGCGCTTACCGCGAGCGCCCGGTGCGGGCCGAGTACCGCGACGACCGCACCTCCCAGCGCCAGACCGAACAATTGCGCGCCGGAGGAGGCGATGTTGTTCAGTGAACGGCCCAGTACATAGGCATCGCCCTCCAGGCACTGCGCGACCAGCCGACTCGACGCGCCGCTGAACACCGGTGTGGCGAGGGCGACCAGCGCCACGACACCGAGGCTTGCCGCGACCGGCATCCGCACCAGGGCGATCAGCAGGGCGGCGGCGCACGTCAAGGCGTAGCCGCCGGTGATGAGCGCGCGGGGCGGCAGTTGGTCGGCCAGTGAGCCCAGCAGCAGCGAGCCGAACAGCTGCGGGATGAAGCCGATGCCGAAGGCCAGTGCGCTCAGCAGCGCGGAGCCGGTAGCCGAGAAGACCAGCACCGAGAACGTGGTGATCCGCATCGCGTCCGCAGTGATCGCGACGGTGCGGGTTGAGAAGAGCAGCCGGAATCGCGGCTCGGCCAGCACCTCCCGGTAGGTGGCACGGTGGTTGACCTGCGCGGGTTCGGCGGGTGGGGTCATGACGCCCAGCCTCGCCGTGTGCCCACGCCACTCACCAATGATTCGTCGCTGGACGAATCGGAACAGACGTCGCGCGGTAGCATGGCAGGGTGCTGCGCTTCGAAGTCTCCGTCGAGGACCTGCTGCGCAGCCGCTTCGCGCTGTCGCCCGCGCTGGACCTCTGCCTACTGCTGCGCTCGCTCGCCGGCCAAGGCCAGCCGCTGCCGCGAGCCTGGGCCACCCGGCTCATGCCGGCCTTTGAACGGCTTCGCCGCGAGACCGAACTGAACGCCGTCCTCGCCCTGCAGACCCCGCAAGGCGGACCGAACTTCGTCGCCCCGCCCCCGCGCGGCCTCAACCAGACCTGGGCTGACGACCTGGCCATGATCCGGGCCACACCGCTGGAAGCGGCCCGCCACGAATTCGCCACCACTGCGACCGGCCCGTCCGCCCGTGATCCCCGCGTACGCGCAGTGCTGGACTCGACGGACGCCGTCTCCAGGATCGCCGAGGCGATGGACCAGGCGTGGCACGAGCTGCTCGCCGCGGACTGGCCGCAACTGCGCGCGATCTGTGAGCGCGATGTCGTGCACCGGGTGGGGGTGATCGGCGAACACGGATGGGCCACGACCATCGAGAGCCTGCACCCGGGCGTCGCCTGGCGCGCCGGCGGTATCGAGATCGGCTTCTTCCGAGGCGGAACAGTCCGCCTCGCCGGCGACGGGCTCCTGCTGATCCCTTCGGTCTTCGTCGGGCATATCGCCGCCCACCTGGAAGACCCCTGGCCCAGGACCTTGGTCTATCCAGCCCGCGGCACCGCCGCCCTGTGGGGCGAACAGGAGACCGTCCCCCAACCGGACGCGCTGACCGCTCTGGTCGGCCGGGCCCGAGCCCGGCTGCTGTTGGCGCTGGACGCCCCGGCCAGTACCAGCCACCTCGCCCGAAGCCTCGCCATGGCACCCGGCGCGGTAGGCGACCACCTCGCCATCCTGCGAGGCGCGGGGCTGCTCGTCCGCGCCCGGTCCGGACGGTCGGTGCTCTACCGGCGCACCCCGCTCGGCGAGGCACTGGTCGCCGGTTCGGGCTGAGGGCTCAGATCAGCACTGATTCTTTGAGGCCTCGCCAGCAGATGATTGCGCAGCCGAGGGTGAGGAAGGCCTGGTGGATGGCGGCGCGGATTTCCCACCGGATACGCAGTCGGCGGAAGTCGCCGAGTCCGACACCTTCGAGGCGCTCCTGGACGCGGGCGGAATCTTCGCCGAGCTGTACAAACTCTCCCAGGACCGGTGAGCAATCCAGCTAGGGTGATTGAACCGTCGGCCCCGGTGCCGCCCTCCCCCCGTGGGACGGCACCGGGGCCGATCCGGCTTCCGGGGCTGTCCACTCGTCCCCGCTGCCGTCGTCGTCCTCGTCGAGCTCGGGGGCGTCCGGGTCGCGCAGCGGGCGCAGGCCCTGGGGCGGGGTGGAGGGCGTGAAGCTATAGCGGCCCAGGACGTTGAGGTTCTTGAACTTCAGCGGGGACAGGCGGGCGACATCCTCATCGCTGATCTCGTGGCCCTCGGCCCGCAGCTGGGCGATTGCAGCGTGCCGGCACAGCCGACCCCATGGGTCGTCTCGCCGGAGGCGACTCGCCGGGTTGGGTCCCCTGCTGCCGAGCAACGGAATTGACTTTCGGAAACCCCCCACCCTGGGCTTGGCCTCTGCGGCAGGATCAAGGACGTACCTGCTGACGGCTGACAGAGGTTTGGGATGAAGCGTTCTGCGCTGGTCATAGCGACCCTGCTGCTCGGGGCCGTCGCATGCGACGCCAACTCAGGCGACAGGAAGAACGCGAACAGCACCCCATCCGCGAAAGCGAAGCCACCGATGTCGACCGACGAGGCACGCAGGGTCCTGAAGGACCTGGACGCGAAGGACGACAGCGACAGTCTCAGCCCGGCCTACTGGCGGAAGGTCCATGAAGGCCCATGGCTGGACCGGACACTCGCAACGATCGACAACATCAAGGAGCGCGGCAAGGACGATCCGAGTCAAGACCCGACGAACCGTCCGGACGTCGATCCGGCCGTGCACGCCTGGACCAAGCCTGCTGGGAGTTCAGGCGACTGGATCTTGGGAGCCCAGCAGACCTCCAGCCACAACATCGGGGGCGAGTTCACCAACCAGGTGAGTATGCGCTGGAGCCTGTACCACCGGGGCCGCGACAGCGATCCGTGGCGGATCGCCTTCACGGTGGGTGCTCCGGCGAAGAAGGATCTCCCGCAGGTGGCCCCTCAAAGATCCTGGTCGGGCGACGGGTCGACGCCCTGCCAGGGCGCACGCGACCTGCCCCGGAGAGCTCTCCGCCCCGCAGTCCGCGCAGTTAAGTACGTACCCGTGTTTTGCCGCTGCGCATAGGTAACTCCCGTGCGCAGGCACTAAGTTCGAAGCACCGCCGGACTCGCTGTCCCCGGGGGCCGCACGGTGCCTGCAGGATCCAGCGGGCAGTGTGCGCCACGGAAGACAGGGCGCGGCGCGTGTGTTCACGGCCCCTGTCGACGCAGGGCGGGACACACCCACCCAGTGCGGTCGCGGCCATCCCCTGTCCGTCGGTAACGGCGGAGGCCCGACCGCACCGGGCGGCCGGCAGCCGGCTCAGGCGGACATCACCTTCACACGACCCGGCGTTCGGCCTGCCCGAATCCGGTCCACGCGAGAGGCACGCAGTGAACCAACACCGAAAACCCAGGCGGGCACGAATACTCGTCGCCGCTGCACTGGGCAGCACGCTCCTCGGCATCGGCGCCGTGGCCACCGCCATGGCCGGGGAGGAATCCTCCGAGTCCCGGGCCGGCGCCGCCCTCGCTTCGCCGAAGTCCGCGGCGACGGCGGCTCAGCAGACCGGCGGCCTGATCGTCGGCTACAAGCCGAAGGCGCCCCAAGCGCATTCGGACAAGGCGGTGCGCGAGGACACCCAGGCCATTGCCGCACAGGCCGGCGAGAAGCTGTCGTACGACCGCCGTCTGGGCACGGGAGCGGCGCTGGTGGACCTCGGCGGAGTACAGCCGGCCAAGGACGTCGCCGTTCTCATGGACCGATTCCGGGCCGATCCGGACGTGGCCTACGTCGTCCCGGACCGCCAGGTGCAGGCCGTCAAGTCACAGGACGTCGCCGGCACCGGCGCCCCCGATCGCGGCGACACCCGCACGGGCGACGGCGACCTCTTACCCGAGCAGTCATGGGACCCTCCTCGTTTGGTGTCGTGTCGTTCGACGATTCGACGCTGGGCGTGCGGAGGTGGACGCCGCGTCGCGCATGTTCACCAAATCCATTGTGGACTGGGATGGTCATTCCTGGCCACGCAGCTCAGACCGGCTCGAACGCCACCAGGGCGGCACCCCCGGCGGTGTCATGGTCGGCGTCCTGCAGCGCGTCCTCGCACTCACGGCCAGGATCTGGCACAACGAACACACTGGCCAGCCCGTCATGCGCAGTGACCGGGTGCCGCGGCGCGTCTGCCCCGGGTGAGGCGGGCGCCGGCGGTGAGCCGCAGTGCGAACACCGGTTGGTCGTGGCCCGGTACGGGCCGAGGTAGGTGTGGCCGGTCAAGGGCCAGGCGGGCAGGTCCCACGGGGCAGCCGGATCTGTGGCCATCACGGTTGAGCAAGCCAGCGGTGGCGACGGTCATCGCCGTGCATACCCGGATTTGTGGGGCGGGACACCAGCGTGGCAGGGGGACGGCCTTCTCGCGGTCGCACTCTTCCCAGTACGGGGCAACGATGGAGATGTCGGTGTCCATGCTGGAGGTGGCTCATGGGAGAAGCGCGCGAGGTCATGGATAGGTTCACCGAGGCACTCACCACAGGCCAGGATCCCGCAGCGGTCGCAGCGCTCTTCGCGGCCGACGCGGTTGTTGTCGTGCCCGACGAGGGCGAGATCCGCGGCCGGGACAACATCGGCGAGTACTTCCGTCAGTTCACCGAGGCCATACCGGACGGCAGATACGAGCCGGTCTACGCCTGGGAGGTCGGCAACACGGCCATCGACGAGGGATTCTTCAGCGGTCGCAACACCGGTCCGCTGGCCTTGCCCTCCGGAGAGAAACTGCCTGCCACCCAGAAACAGGTCAGGTTGCGCGGCTGCGACTTCGCCACGGTCGAGGGCGGATTGATCGTCAGCTATCGGCTCTACTTCGACCAGATGGAATTCCTCGGGCAACTGGGGCTCCTGCCCGACATGCCGTCCTGACTCCACCGTCCTCTGCACCACGACGGGAGGCCAGGCCAAGCCAGGTCAGGGGACTGGCGTCTGCTCGATGGCCGGACCTGCACCGTCCCCGCCTGCGCCCGCAACGGTGTCCAGGCGCCATGGCGATCCTGGATCCGTGCGCTGCGCGGACTCGGCGACGACAAACGCGTACGTCGCGGCGATCCCGTCCCCGGGAACGGGGCCGAGGTAGGTGTGGCCGGTCAGGTGGGACCAGGCGGCCAGGTCCAACGGGGCGGCCGGATCGGTGGCCTTCACATGCACGACGGTGCCCGGCAGTGCGCCGTCGATCTCGCTGCGGAGCCGCAGGAGCAGGGTGACGCAGAGCAGGCCCGAGCCGTCGACGACCAGAGGCGGACCTGGACGGACGGAGGCGGTCATGCGAGACCTTCGCGGGCGGCGGTGATCAGAGCTTCGGCGGCGCGGTCGATGTCGTGCGCCGTGGTCCAGCGGCCGATCGACAGCCGTAGAGCGCCCAGGCTGCGGGCGTCGTCCAGGCCCATCGCGTGCAGGACGGGTGAGGGGGTGTGGGTGCCGCTGTGACAGGCTGAGCCGGTGGAGGCGGCGATCTCCGGTACAGCGGCGAGGAGTTCGTGGCCTCGGACGCCGTCGATGCTGATGTTAAGGGTGTTGGGCAGACGCGGTTCCACGGGGCCGTTGAGGTGCACCCGGCCCGGCAGCGCCTCGACCAGGCTGGCGTGGAGGCGGTCTCGCAGCCCGGCGACGCGTTCGGGGCCGCCGCTTGCCAGGTCCGTGGCGGCGAGCTGTGCGGCGGTGCCTAGCGCGACGGCGAGCGCCACGTTCTCGGTGCCCGCGCGCAGGCCGTGCTCTTGGCCCCCGCCGTAGAGCAGCGGTTCGAGCGTGACGCCGTGCCGTACGTACAGGGCGCTGACGCCTTTGGGCGCGTACATCTTGTGCCCGACGATCGTCATGAGGTCGACGCCCAAGTCCCGTACTTCCAGCGGGATCTTTCCGGCGGCCTGGGCTGCGTCGCAGTGGAAGAGCGCCCCGTGGGCGCGGGTGATGCGGGCCAGGTCGGCGATGGGCTGGAGGGCGCCGGTCTCGTTGTTGGCGGCCATCACCGAGACCAGGACGGTTCGCTCAGTGAGTGCGGCGGCCAGCGCCGCCGGGTCGAGCAGGCCCTCCCCGTCGACGGGCAGGTACGTCACCTCGGTGCCATGCAGTCGTTCGAGGGCGTGACAGGTCTCCCGGACGGCCGGGTGCTCGGTGACCTGCGTGATCACATGCGGGCGCTTAACCTTCGCCGCCAGGACGGCACCGCGCAGGGCGAGGTTGTTCCCTTCCGAGCCGGGGCCGGTGAACACGATCTCGCCCGTCTCCACGCCGATGAGCTCGGCCACCCGGGTCCGGGCGCGGTGGAGGGCCGCCTTCGGCTCTGCCGCATAGGCATGGTCGCTGGAGGGGTTGCCGAACCAGTCCGCCAGGTACGGCCGCATCGCTTCGACCACCCGCGGGTCGACAGGGGTGGTGGAGTTGTAGTCGAGGTATACCGCCCCGCCGGCCAGGCCCGGGTGAGCGGGGATCACGCGGCACTCTCCCTCTCCACGGGCAGCTCGGCCAGCCGCCACTCCAGCATCCCGTCGGTGAGCCGCACCGCCCCGCGTCCGCTCTCACGGAGCAGACGTACCGCGTCGTAGGCCAGCACGCAGTAGGCGCCCCGGCAGTAGGTCACCACCTCGGTCTCCTCCGGCAACTCGGCGATGCGCTCGGCGAGTTCCTCGACCGGGATGGAGCGCGCGCCGGGGATGTGCCCGGCCGCGTACTCCTCGGCCGGACGCACATCGAGGATGACGACCTCGCCTGCCGCCGTGCGGGCGAGCAGGTCTTCCCGGTCGACCTCGGCCGCGTCGTCCGTGCCGAGGTAGGCGCTGCGGGCGGGTTCGACGGCGGTCTGGTGGGCTTGGGCGACCTGGCGCAGCAGCGCGTAGAGGGCGGCGACATCGTCTCCGGCCAGCCGATAGTGAATGCGTACGCCTTCGCGGCGGGTGGCCACGAGTCCGGCCTGCTTGAGGGTCTGCAGGTGCGCCGAGGCGGTGGTCAGGTTCAGCCCCGCGGTCTTGGCGAGCGCATCGACGGTGCGTTCGCCCTGGGCCAGCAGATCGAGCAGTTCCAGGCGCTTTCCACTGCTCAGCGCCTTGCCGGTGCGCGCGAATGCGTCGTACAGCGCGGCTTTGCGTGCGGGGTCTCCCATGGCATCCTCCATCGTTCCATGGAATATTGTAGCTAAGGGTGGGTGCTGAAGCGACCTGTACCTGCCGTGACACCTGGAGGATCCGATGGGCTTCGCCGACGATCACTTGACACCGCTGGTCGATGAGGGTCTGGGCAACAGCGCCTACCTCGTCGACCTCGGCGACGGACGGGCCCTGGCCGTGGACGCGAGCCGAGATCTGCGCGCCCTGCGCGCGGCTGCCGCGCGGCGCGGGCTCACGGTCGCCTTCGCCGCCGACACCCATCTGCACGCCGACTTCCTGTCCGGTGCGGTGCAGCTGGCCGCTGACGACGGCGCGGCCGTACTCGCCTCCGCCGCCGGGAACCGGGCCTTCCCGCACACCCCGCTCGGCGACGGCGACGAGACCGACCTCGGCGGACTGACCCTGCGCGCGCTGGCCACCCCCGGCCACACCGACGAGCACCTGTCCTTCCTGCTCCTGGACGGAGCACGCGAGCTCGGAGTCTTCACCGGCGGCTCGCTGATCGTCGGCTCGGCCGCTCGCACCGACTTGCTCGGCGCAGACCGAGCGGAGGAGCTGGCCCGTGCCCAGTACCGCTCGCTGCAGCGCCTGGCCAAGCTGCCGGATGCGACCGCGGTGTGGCCCACGCACGGCGCCGGATCCTTCTGCTCCGCCCCACCAGGCGCGGAACGCACCACCACCATTGCCGCGCAGAAGCAGGCCAACCTGCTGCTGGCCGCGCCCGACGAGGACGCCTTCGTACGGGAGTTGCTCGGCAGCCTCGGCTCCTATCCGGCGTACTTCGACCGCCTGGGCGAGATCAACCGGCGCGGGCCCGCGGTGATCGGCTCCGCTCCCACGCTCGCCGCGCTCACAACGGCCGAGACACGCCAACTGCTGGACCAGGGCGCACAGCTCGTCGACGTACGCCCCGTCGCGGACTTCGCCGCCGGCCACATCCCCGGCGCCATCTCCATCCCGTTGCGCGACCAGTTCGCCACCTGGCTGGGCTGGTTGCTCCCCGACGACGTCCCGCTCGTCTTCGTCACCGCCCCAGGACAGGACCTCGCCGAACTCACCTGGCAGTCCCTGAAGATCGGATACGAGCGGCTGGCCGGGCACCTCGACGGCGGCATGGCCGCCTGGACCGCCGACGGCGGACCGCAGCAGACCATCGCGCTGGTCACCGCCGAACGGATTGTCGGTCGCCCGGTCCTCGACGTACGCCAGCGGGCCGAGCACACCACCGGCCACATCGCCGACGCGGTCCACATCGAACTCGGAGAACTCGTCGCACGCACCGATGAAGCGCCGGACGGCGCGGTGGTCCACTGCGGGCACGGCGAACGCGCCATGACCGCTGCCAGCCTCCTGCAGCGTGCCGGGCACCGGGATCTCGCTGTCCTCGACGGCGGACCGGGCGACTGGTCCAAGGTCACCGGCCGTCCTCTGGAGGAGACCACGTGACCACCCGCGCCACCGACGAGACCAGCTCCGGCATACGTCTCGGACTGCGTGCCAATCTGGCCCAGTTCAGCCTGCTCGTCGCCGTCAACGCCCTGGTCGGCGGCATGCTCGGCCAGGAGCGCACCGTCCTGCCGCTGCTCGCCGACGACGTCTTCCACTTGTCCGCCTACACCTCCGCGCTGACCTACATCCTGGCCTTCGGCGCCACCAAGGCCGTCACCAACTTCTTCGCCGGCACCTGGTCGGACCGTTTCGGCCGCAAGCCGGTTCTGATCGCCGGCTGGCTGATTGCCCTGCCAATACCCGCCATGCTCGCCTGGGGGCCGACCTGGGGCTGGATCATCGCCGCCAACATCCTGCTCGGCATCAACCAGGGCCTGACCTGGTCCACCACCGTCATCATGAAAATCGACCTCGTCGGCCCCGAACGACGCGGCCTGGCCATGGGCTTCAACGAGGCCGCCGGCTATGTCGCCGTCGCCGCAACCGCCATGGCCACCGGCGCCATCGCCGATCACGCCGGACTGCGCCCCGAGCCGTTCCTGCTCGGTGCCGCTTACGTCGTCCTGGCCCTGGGTCTGTCCACCCTGGCGGTGCGCGAGACCCGCGACCACGCCCGCTTCGAAGCCGCCCGTCACGTCACCCCTGTCGGCAGCGAGCACGACGGGGAACTGACCACCGGCCAGATCACGCGCCTCACCAGCCTGAGCGACAAGGCCCTGTCCGCCGCCAGCCAGGCCGGTATGGTCAACAACCTGAACGATGCCCTCGCCTGGGGCATCTTCCCCCTGCTCTTCGCAGCCCACGGCCTGTCCATCGCCGAGATCGGCATCCTCGCCGCCCTCTACCCCGCTGTCTGGGGCGCCGGGCAGATGCTCACCGGCTGGTGGTCCGACCACATCGGACGCAAACACCTGATCACCGCCGGGATGCTGCTGCAGGCCGCAGCCATCGCCCTCGTCGCCGCCGGGACAACGTTCGGCGTGTGGGCCACCGCCCAAGTCCTCCTCGGCGTCGGCACCGCCCTGGTCTACCCCACCCTGCTCGCCGTCATCGGCGACGTCGCCCACCCCGCATGGCGCGCCCGCGCTGTCGGTGTCTACCGCCTGTGGCGCGACGGCGGATTCGCCGTCGGCGCCCTCCTTGCCGGAGTCCTCGCCGACGCCTTCAGCCTGACCACCGCAATCTGGGCCATCGCCGCCCTCACAGCCGCATCAGGCCTCGTGGTAGCGGTCCGCATGTACGAAACGCACCCCCGCCTGTGAGCGGACACTGTCATGGTCTGCCCCGCTGTTGCCACTACGCCCGCCAACGCGCTCGGCACCTGGTGGTGCTGGCGCAACATCGGCTACGCCGCCGAGCACTCGTCGGCGACCTCGGTGAGCTCAACACCACCGTCAAGGCCGCCGACCCCGCAGGACCACCAAGGACCGCCCGACCTGACGACGGCGCCGTCGGCGGCGGTGTTGTCAATGCAACACCTCCGAACGAGCGACGGAACACGCGGCCGGGATGATCGCCCCGTTGTCCCGCAGGCGCCTGCCCGCTCCTGCAGCGCCGACCATGCCTTCCACGCGACGAACTCGACCCCGCCCGCCACCGCCAGGCCGTGCTCGCCCTCGCCGAACAGCTCGGCGCGCGCCTGCGCAAGGAACGTCAGGTGTCCGGCAGGCTGAGCATGACCGTGCGGTACGCGGACCGTTCCACCACCGTGCGCACCCGCCGCCTGCCCGAACCCACCAGCCACACCGCAGCCCTGGCCCGCACCGCCTACGAAAATGGAGTAGGAACGGGTTCCCGCGCGGTCGCTTGAGTCAGTGTCTATGCATTTCAGCAGGCAGGAGATAGTTGTTCGAGCCTTCCCTCGTCTGTGTGGGATTCCCGCAGTAACTCGCAGAATCCACGCGCAAGTTCCCTAATCTGCGTTCTCGTGGCAGATTTCGGTACCCGTCACCTGACCGTGGTGTCCACGACGGAGCACGAAGGAACGCGAGGACTGTCCGGCGGGGAGCCGGGACTCGCGGATGTGGTCGCGCTGCAAAACCGACGTGCCGCCGAGATAGACGCGGATGATCCGCAGGGTTTCTTCGTGGACACCCTGGCGGAGTATCAGTGGGCCCGTGATGCTGCGGGACTGATGCCGGGGACAATCGACCAGCTGATCAAGCCTGTCATCGAGGTCTGCGAGTACTTCCAGCTTGTGCCCTGGCAACTCCAGCCCCGCCATGTGGACCACTACTTCTCCGGCCCCGGTAAACGAGCCCGCTCCACGATCCGCACCAAGATGAACCAGATCGACGGCTACTTCGCCTTCCTGGAGCAGCGCTACGCGGGCGAGATCGGCCGCCGGTTCGGGGTGCTGGTGGAGTCGCCGGTCGATCTGTTCAACCGTCCGCGTCACCGCGGGGACTTCGGGCTGCGGCTCCCGCCGTCCCGGGCGGCGATGAAGGAGTTCTTCCGCCGGTGGCGCACAGATTTGCCGTCCGCGCGCAAGGAGGCGGTGGCGTGCCGGAACTACGTGATGGCGAAGAACGCCTACCTCTCAGGGGTGCGGGCCGCCGAGCTGTGCACCACGAAGATCACCGATGTGCACTGGGAAGCCGGACAGTGGGGCCGGTTCCTGGTCGACGGCAAAGGGGCTCGAGGTTCGGGACCGCGGCAACGTGAGGCATACCTGTTCGAAGAAGGCCGGGAACTCCTGTGGTGGTTCGTCGAAGAGGTCCGCGGAATGTTCCGCGACGATCCGGAACATCCGGCAGCGCCCCTGTGGCCGTCGGAACGCGTTCCGCACCAAGTGGCGCTGCTGAACATGCCGGTGGCCCCGGCGGTGGTGCCCTCCACGTTCCGCCGGGCGCTGAAGGCGGCCGGGGCGAACTATCTCAGCGGGCCGGTCACCAATTTGTTCCCGCACCTGCTGCGTCACGCGTGCGCGGCACACAACTATGAGAGCGGCATGTCCTTGTGGGAGGTCCAGAAATTGTTGGGGCACATCTGGGCGACCACGACGGTCCGGTACGTGGCGTCCGTGCATGCCGATCCTGAACACGCGATGAGACAATCGTCGGAGCGGGCCGCGCAGCGGTTGCTCCTGGACCAGGGGAATCTGCGGTGAAGTGGAACCTGCGCATGGTCGCGGCCCAGCGGGACATCTGGCGGCCCACCGAGCTTCTGGCCGCTTTCCGGGCGGTGGGCTTCTCGCCGTCGCTCAGCAAGACCTCGGCTCTGTGGGGCGGGAACCCGGTGACGGTCCGGCTCGATGATCTCGACATGATCTGCGCGGCCTTGGAATGCACCGTGGAGGACCTGATGCGGGCCGAACCCGTCGCCACGCATGTGGAGTCGAGCGAGGGCGAGGTGGCCCAGGCCGCGGGCGAGGTGCCTTCGCCGCGGTCGGGGCCGGTGCGGCCACTCCCGCGCCGGGACGGTCCACGCAGGCTGATGCCCCCGAACTGAGGCAGCGCGGATGAAGAGGGCACAGCGGTGTGAGGAGTGTCTGGCCTGGGGGTTGTTGCGCGACCGGGTGTGTCCCGGGTGCCAGCACTGGGAAAACGCCCGCCCCGGGCGGGACACCTGCCGGCTGTGCCGACATCAACAATGCCTGAGCATTGACGGGCTCTGCCGCAACTGCCTGATCTCCCTGCGCCGCCAAGGGCTCGCCCCGGACGCGACGAGGATCTGATGCCGCAGGACACACAGCTCATGCTCCAACTCGTCCGGTCACGCGGTGGCATGGCCCACCCCCTGTCACGGACAGCCAAGGGCTCGCGGAAGTATCCGCGCAACACCGTGGCCCGCCGCCGGCCCAAGGCCCGGCTCGACGATCCGCAGGTCATCCCGCCCGCTGTCCCGGGCCAGTGCGTGCTCTTCCCCGCCCACCGCACCATCACCAGCGACCACCTCAGCGGCATCAGTGACCGGCGCTGGCCCGAAGGGGACCTCCTCGCCAGCCTGGTGGCAGAGGTTGCCACCGAGCGCGGCGTCAGCGAAACCTGGCAGCGCCTGGCCGCACGGCGGCTACGAGCCGTGCTGTCGATGCGCGATGCCGACGGCGAGCTGAGCGTGGCACCGGAATACCTCGACCAGGTCCCCGGTTCTGCGACCGCGGGCGTCCTTGAGGTCCTGCGCCGAGCCGGGCTGCTGCTGCCCCGCAAACGCCCCCGGCCCGTCAGGTGGCCGACGGGCAGCTGCGGGCACTGCGGCTGCTGGGGCGTCACCCAGAGACTGTGCCGGGGCTGCGAGTGCTGGAAGCACGACACCGGCCGCTACCCGACCGGATCCTGCGGGCGGTGCCGAAGGGAGCTGCCACTGTCCGCGCAGGAGAGGCTGTGCCGGGGCTGTCTGATCCACGTACGCGAGCACGGTGAACACGACCGGGCGCCCTTCACCCAGCTCCAGCTCGCCCTCGGCAAGCATCCCGTCCGCCAGCTGAAGCACCGCGCCGACCGGCTCGGCTACGACACCACCGACCGCTCGTGGGGAAAGCGGCACACCGCGCGGGCGCGGCGCCGGCCTGTGCCGCGTACCGTCTCCGCGCACCTGACCGACCCCCACCAGCCCGCGCTGTTCACCCTGGACCGTGACTGGAGCCGCGTCGCGGCACGCAACGTGGACGAGCTGCCCGCCATGACCACCAACGCCCAGCAGCTGCTGGAGGAGTTCACCCAGTTCTGCCGCGCGCAGATGCGGCGGGTCAACCCCGACCCGCACGGCCATGCCGGAGCCCTGCGCGCCCTGCGCATCGTGCTGGCCCACCTGGGTGCCGCCGCGCCTGTCCATGAACGTGACCTGCGGGCCCTGGCCGTGCTGGACCGCAACATCAATGCCCCGCGCGTCATCGGCTTCCTCGCCCAGCGTGGAATGCTCATCCCCGATCCCGCCCGCACGGCGGACCGCCATCTCGCCGCCGTCGACCGTCTGATCGCCAGCTTCCCCGCCCCCATGGACAGTGAACTGCGCCGCTGGGTCACGGTCCTTCAAGGCCAGGGCCGGCGCAGGCATCCCGCCCTGCCAACCGCGACGATCCGCAGCTACCTCCAGTGCGCCGCTCCCACACTGCGGATGTGGACCGAGCACACCACCACCCTGGCCGCGATCACCCGCCAGGACATCAGGGACGTCCTGGACCTGGCCCCCGGCCGCCCGGCCCGCACCGCCCAGCAGTATCTGCGGAGCATCTTCCGCGCCCTGAAGCAGGAACGGCTCGTCTTCCACGATCCGACCCGCGGCATCACCCTTCCCGCCCAGGTCCGCCTGCCCAGTCCCGTTCCCAGCGACCGTCTGACTGGCCTGCTCCAGCAAGCCCACACTCCGCTTGCCCGCCTCCTTGTCGCCCTCGTCGCTGTCCACGCCCTGCTGCCCTCCCAAGCTGCTGAGATCCAGCTCGATGAACTCGACCTCGCTCACGGCGCCCTACGGCTGCCCAGGCGCACCATCTACCTCGAAACCCTCACCACGGAGCTGCTCACCCAGTGGCTCCGCATGCGGCAGCAGACATGGCCCGCCTGCAGCAACCCCCACCTGCTCGTCAGCAGCCAGACGGCCCTCGACCCTTCCGGCCCACCCGTCAGCAAGATGCTGCTCAGTACGCCGTTCGACCGCACTGGCCTCACCGCCCGAGCCCTGTGGCAGGACCGCGTCCTCAACGAAGCCCGCCACAGCGCCGACCCCGTCCATCTCATGCGCCTGTTCGCAATCTCCGACTCCACCGCCATGAAATATGTGCACGCGGCGCACCCCGAGAAGACCGGACGCGTTCACCCCTGACTCAGTACCGCGCTAACTAGTACTCCAGCTGCAACACCGTTGAGTTTGCGCTGAAGGCGGCAAGTCAAGGGGGTCGAACATAACGGAACCCCGGTAGATCAACTTTCGACCAAGAGAGTTGACCAAGGGGTTCCGTTGCAGGAGAAGTCTGTCATCACCCGCGAGATCGCGGTAGCCGGAGGGGCTGAGTTCCTGTGCCGGTCCGGTGCCCGACACATCCCGCTGATCATCAAGCGTCTACCGGACGGCTCATACCTGTCGACATTCGGCATGGAGAAGCTGCCAGTACGGATTATCGAGGCGTGGATCACTGTGACGTACCAGGACGGCACCGTATGCCGGGAGCAGTGGCGCCTGGCGACCAGCCTGACGGACCATACCCGGTATCCCGCCCGTGAGCTGGTTGATCTTTACCACGAGAGGTGGCAGGTCGAGACGAAAATCTGAAACTGGATCAGCGGGGATACAGATTTCACGGGCCCTCGGGTCGGGCAGCTCTCGGCCGTCCGACCCGAGGTCCGCAGTCAAATCAGTCGAGTCCGTCGCGCCATGCGATTACCTCGAGCTCGGCTCGGACAGCATCTTGCACCGCAATGACCGGTCGAGCCTGAAACTCGAAGGCGGGGAAGGTCGAGCAGAACTTGTGCACACTGAGTGGATCATCGCACTCCACCAGCATGTGTCCACCCCATTCACCCACCCGGATCACAAATGATTCGACGTTGAAGCCCTCAGGTTCCTTCCACTGGCCGAACACTTCAAGGATCCGCTTTTGGGCATTCTCATACTCTGCCGGTGAACCTTGCGCCCGCTCGAACCAGCTGATCATGTACTTCATTCTCACCCTCGTTTCCGTCGCCGGCCGTCAGGTTTCTTGGCAGGGGCCTGTAATGACCACGGTAGCCTCGATCGTGCGCAGGTCTGCTCCGCCACGCATCGGGATATCTCCCCATTTCCGTTTCGGCGGTGGCGAGTGGCGGGTGAGCGCCTCCGCAAGAGGGGCGGCGGCGAGGCGCAGACGTGTGCCCCGCGCGAGGCATCGCCCGATCCGGTGAAAGCTCATGTCGCACCATGCGATGGTCGGATGGTTCGGGAATGCTCTATGTGGTGCCCGAGTCCTGGGACGTTCTCGGCCGGTGCTCACATCGATATCCATGTATCCTTTCCGGCCGACTGGTAGCGCCTAATACTCCAGCCGCAACACTGTTGAGTTAGCGCTTTGACCTGGCTTTCCAGCCTTGCTCCATCACCATGATTTCGACTCCGAGGGTGTAGCGCTGTGCCGTGCTGGGGTGCTGGGTTGAGTTCTTGCTGTACTTGCTGGTCGGGCTCTTGCGGGTGCGGGCCTTGACCCGCTGTCGGCGACGCGTCGGCACGAGGTTGGCAGAGGTCGTCGATCCCTGCTGGCCTGCGTTTGGCCAAGCAAGACCGAACCCGCAGCCGATCCCAGCCTGTTCGGGACGGCGCGCCAAGTTCCGGCTCGAACGCACCCCAGAATCTACGAACCCGCGCGCTTCCATCTACACCGTCCTCGGCCTCCAGCGGGCCCGCGTCCGCGGCATCTCGTTACGCGCCGGAGACCTCCAGAACGCCGAACACGCCGCCTGGCAGCTCACCTTCGACCTCAGCGACGACAAAGCGAGACGGCACCTCCCCGTCCGCGAGCGGCTGACCCTTGTCCATGACAGGTTATGCCGCCTCGTCCTCGGCCCGCTCGTGGACGTGCTTCAACGCCATTCGGGCATCGACCACCTTCCCCTGCAGCGTCGACGTCTCCCAGTAGGGATGCGTGCTCACTGCGATCGACAGGGCGAGCAGGCGCTGTCGCAACCGCTTCTCCTCCGCCAGCTGCTCAGCGGTGTAGCCGGGACTGTCCGGAAAGGACACCACCCGGTAGTTGAGCACGTACTTCTCGCTCGTCCAGCCCGGCTCCGGCGTTACCGACCACGGCAGCGTGCGACACAGAGCCTCGTACTCCGCGCGCCGACTACGCCGCGGACAGCGCCATGCCCGTGGAGGACTACACCGCCACATACACGTACACGCACTGCGGCGAGCAAGACTGAAGCCGCCAACTGCTTCCCTGCAGCGCTCTCCCAGCACGAGCCCGGCGGCGCGACCGGTTCAGGACGCCGTCGGCCGCCGCGCTACGCCTGGCTGCCGGGGCGTCGGATGTCCGCATAGACGCGGGCCTTCACCCCGGGCTCCGCGGGCACCCGCCGCAGGGTGCCGATGCCGGAGGTGGCCCATCACTTCTCCAGCTCGCTCATCACGGCGAGCGCGGTCGCCTCATCGTGGGAGGTGATGTCCAGGACCACCAAACCCGGCTCGCACACATGCTGTTCGTCGATACGGTCCATGACCCACACGACGCGCCCGGTACCAGGCCGGTTCACCGAAGGCGCGCCCGTCACCCTCCCGAAGGATCACCCCTGCGCAGCCTCTTCTTCATCGCGGACTTCACGCTCTGCTCCAGGGCGGCCACTGCAGAAGGACAAGCCTGCAGAGTGACGCGCTTGCCGCGATGGGCGATGGTCAGAGCTTCAGGTAGGCGTACAGGGCCACCCACGCCGCGAAGGCGATCGTGAGGGCCGGGATGAGTACCGGGTGCGCGTACGCCACCAGGCCGGCGAGAACCGCACCGAGTGCGGCGGTGGCAACGGCGGTGCGGTCTCTGTCGGGCATCGCGGCTCCTGTTTTTTGTGCGCACGGAACCAGGGCCGGGCGCAGGGCTGGAAGACCTCACGGCCTGATGGGACCGGGTCGGAGTCCAGCATTACGCGCAGGACTCCGGCGAACTACGACTTTGGTCGGTAGGCGGAGTCATCCGGGGGCGCACGCTTGGGAAGTTCGGTTGCACGGTGCCGAGAACAGCACACGACCGGCCGAGAGCCGGATGGTCGGCCACGACGATGCGTGCGCTGAGCGGAGCGTCCCATCGGCCCAGGCCACATCGCGGCAGCAGCTGCTCCCGCCAGCCGCGGATGGGCAGACCGGTCTCCTCACGCGCCTGCATTCGTGACGGCGGGAGTACGGTGACCAGCCCAACTAGCCCGCATACCGGACACCAGCCGGGCACCCGTCAGCGCTGGCAATCGGTGCGCATTGCCTGGCCGGAGTGCGCATACGTTGCGCACCGACCGCACTGGGTGCGCATCCAGGCGGCAGGCGGTGCGCACCGCACCGCGCGGTCGCTCAGGAATTGGGGACGGAGACCTCTCCTACTCCTCCTCCGTGCTTGGGTCGGCTGGCGGCCCCTTGTCCGGCTGCGGGCAGTCTTGGCGATTCTCCTTTGACCACGAGTTGCAAGCGGGACGAACAGGCTGCGGACAAGGGGGCTTGCGGGTGAGGCTGGTCAGTGAAGCTCCGCCATCTTGAAGTGGCTGGTCAGCGGGGTGGCGTGACCTCGTTTCGGGGTGCTCGTGCTGGTCGTGGGCGGCAGTCTGTGTTGTAGATCGTCCGGCGGGGTGGTTTTGCCGATGAGTTCACCGTCCTCAAACGGTCTACCCAGCGACACGACCGTTCTCGACAGGAGTGCCATGTCCACCATCCAGCCAGTGATCGTGACTGCCGACCAGGACGTTCTGCTCGGCTTCTATGAAGCTGCGCCATCTTGAAGTGGCTGGTCAGGGTGCTGGTGTGATGTCGTTTCCGGGTGCTCGTGCTGGTCGTGGGCGGCAGTCTGGGGTGTAGATCGTCTGGCAGGAGTGGGTTTGTGGATTCCCGTCCGTCGTCGCGGGTGCCGCTCCTACGCTCCGGCCCATGATGGATCCCGAGGTGTTGGAGCGGATCGCCGCGCGGCGTGCGGAGCTGGACGGACTCGAAGAGCAGCTGGTCAAGCAGCTGTCGGAGGTACGAGCTGAGCGCGATGAGCTGGCCGTGGCCGAGCGGGTGTGGCAGCGGATGAGCGAGCAGCTCGCCGACGAGCGCACGGAGGCCGGGTCGCCGGTGGTCCAGGTGGCAGGTCGGGCGGTGCGGCTGGTCCCGGACCGTGGGCCGGGGGTGGCTGAGTCCGCACTGCCGGCGGAGTACCAGCGCATCCTGACCGCGGTGCGGCAGGCCGCCGGCCCGGTCTCCACCCGGCAGATCGGCGAGGTGCTGGGCTTGGACACCGGGGTACGGGGCAAGCTGGAGCCGTTGCGCGGGAAGCTCACGAAGCTGGCCGACCGCGGCTGGCTGCACAAACGACCCGACGGGAAGTTCACCACCCGCCCGTGACCGGTCCGCGCGGCGATCGGGGCGTAACCAAGGTGCCCCCGGCGGCTGTTGGAATTGTGTGACGAAAACCAAAGAGCACGCCGGGGACACCGTGTCCCTGGTCTACCAGTGCCGCCTGCCGCTGTCCACGCACACCCTGAACTACCTCTCCGACCTGCTGCGACGGCATCTGAAAGCGATACGGTCGAGGTGGCGGGCGCTGCCGCCCGGGAGGATCGCGGTGATCGTCTTGGCTGTGCTGCGGCACGATCAGCGCCTGGCCGACGTGGCCGGCGGCAACGATATCTCCGCCACCACCATCCGGCGCTGGCGCGACGAGCTGATCCACCTGCTGGCCGCGAAGGCCCCTCGTCTGGACCGCGCCCTGAAGAAGATCGCCCGGCGGGGCTGCGAGGTCGTCCTGATCGACGGCACCCTCATCCCCACCCAGCGCCGTACCGGAGAGGCGAACCGCCCGAATTACTCCGGCAAGCATCGCCGCCACGGCCTGCACGTCCTCGCGCTGACCGACGAGCGGGGCCGTCTGGTGTGGATATCGGCCGCCCGGCCCGGCCGCACCCACGACATCACCGCCGCCCGACGCGACCGCATCCTGGCCCACCTGCGTGCTGCCGGCCTCGGCGCCCTGGCCGACCTGGGATTCCTCGGCCTGGACGACGACGGGGACGATCCCGTGGTCGTCACCGGCTTCAAGGCCACCCGCGCCCGCAGGCTCGCATCCGCCGAGAAGGAGGCCAACCGGGTCCTGGCCGCCGGACGCGTCCCCGTCGAACGCGGCTTTGCCCACCTGAAGAACTGGCGGATCCTCACCAAGCTCCGTACTGACCCCGCCCGCGTCACCCACCTGTTTCGCGCGCTGCTCGTCCTGACGAACATCGAGGCCACTACCGACAATTGATCTCTACCGCAGGTAGCCCACGATCAGCACATGCCCCCGGAACAGCGTCACCGGGCCGGGATCGGCTGAGTGAGGTTCACCGGGTTGCCGTCGGGGTCCTGGATGTGGGCGACGCGCTGTCCCCACGGCATGTCGTTGGGGCCGCTGCGGACCGAGCCGCCCAGCGCCGTCACCCGGCCGAGCGTCTCGTCGACGTTGTCGACACCGATGCTGAGCAGGATCCGCGACGCCGCCCCAGTCCCTGGGTTCGCCTTGGCCACCAGCCCGAGGTCGGTGTCGCCGATGCGCAGGCCGAGGTAGAAGGCCGGGCCTTCCGCCGGTACCCGGAAGATCTCCTCAGCGCCGAACAATTTCGTATAGAAGCCGAGCAGAACGTCGTGGTCGGCAGTCACGATCACTGGCTGGATGGTGGACATGGCACTCCTGTCGAGAACGGTCGTGTCGCTGGGTAGACCGTTTGAGGACGGTGAACTCATCGGCAAAACCACCCCGCCGGACGATCTACAACACAGACTGCCGCCCACGACCAGCACGAGCACCCCGAAACGAGGTCACGCCACCCCGCTGACCAGCCACTTCAAGATGGCGGAGCTTCCATGCACTGCCCGCCCGCCAGATCCGCGCGATGCTGCTGGAGCAGGCGGACCTAGCCGGACACCGACTTGATCCCGAGGGCCTGAACCGTCCGCTGGACGACTACACCGCAGAGGCGATCGCCGACTACGTCGCCTATCGCCACCGCCGCTGGCCGAACAGCACCAACCCACACCTGCTGATCAGCCGGAACACAGCCACCACCACAACAGCGGTGGGCACGTTCTGGATGGACAGGCTGGTCAAGGACCTCCCTGTGGGCGTCGACCGACTACGACAGGACCGCATCCTCGAAGAAGCCCTCGCCAGCGGCGCCGACCCCCTCCACCTCGCACACGTCTTCTCCCTCGGCGCCAAGGCCAGCCTCCGCTACACCAGCGCAGTGAGCCCTTCGGATGCAGAGCAGGCACCAAACACTCCCAGGTGAGAACCCCTGGAAGCTATTCGAGGTCATGGAACGCGAGGTCACAGAGGCCGGCGCATTTTGGGAGTGGGCTGACGCCCAGCCGTTCTCCACCGCAGCGGCGGTGAGAGGCGTGTCGGGGGCCGTCCGCCCGCTGAGGTTGTCGCGTCACCAATGGTCAACTGGCAGACTACGGAGCGGATTTGACGACTGAGTAGCAGTCATGCGGGAGAAATACGGGGTATGGGCGGGATGGATCTGGCCGGAGTGGTGCTCGGTGGCCGGTACGAGTTGCGGCGGTTGATCGGCCGCGGCGGTATGGGGGAGGTCTGGCACGGCGAGGACATATCCGTCTTGCAACGCGAGGTCGCGGTCAAGGTCCTGCCCGCCGTCTCCGGCACGACGTCAGTACGGCGCTTCGACAGGGAAGCGGCGATGCTTGCCAGGCTCCAGCATCCGGGGATCACCGTGGTGCACGACGCCGGCCGCCACGACGGCTACCTCTACATCGTCATGGAACTCCTCCAAGGCCAGGACCTGGCCCGGGTCATGGCCGACCATCCCGATGGCTTACCCGTCGAGCGTGTGCTGGACTTCTTCCACCAGATCGCCGACGCCCTCGCCACGGCTCACCGCGATGGTGTCGTGCACCGCGATCTGAAGCCGGCCAACCTGTTTGTGCAACCGGGCGACCGGATCAAGATCTGCGACTTCGGTATCGCCCGCAGCCCCGACGCCTCCGACGCACTGACCACCAGCGGCGTGGTCCTGGGCACCCCGCTCTATATGTCGCCCGAGCAGTGCCAGGGACGGCCTGTGGAAGCGCCCTCCGACATCTACGCCCTCGGCGCCGTCCTATTCCAACTCCTCACCGGGCACACCCCGTTCCCCGCTGACCAATCGCCCTACGCCCTCATACGCCAGCACGTCGAGGACTCCCCTCCCCTCCTGGGCGCGATACGGCCGGACATCCCCCAGGAACTGGCGGAACTGGTGGCGCAAATGTTGGCCAAGGACCCCAACGACCGGCCCGACGCGACCGCCTTGGCCCGTGCCCTGGCCGACCTCACGGCCGACTCCACGACACGTTCGGAAGAATCCGGGGAGCGGGAACCCCGGCAGACCGCAAGACTGACCCTGCCTCTGTCAGCCGACGGCGGCGACGACGAGGCCCCCCGGCAGAACAGCGGGCTACTGCCCGCCCGCTGGACGCGCACCCGCACTTTCCTGATCGGAACCCCAGTACTCAGCGCGATTGTCCTAGTCCTGGGCATCGCAGTCCTACGCAATGACTCCGACCCGAAACCCCCTGACTGGAGTGTTCGCACCGATGGCGCCTTGGAGGTGGCGTTCAGTCCCGACGGCAGCATGCTGGCCGCCGGTGGCGGCAGTGCCCCGATCCTCCGGTGGGACCCAGAGACCGGCGAGCGCATCGGCGGACCTCTCAGGCAGGTCGGCAACGTGTACAACGTGGCGTTCAGCCCCGACGGCACCCTGCTGGCGGCCTCGACGCTGCAGTACAACGGCACCGTGCGGCTGTGGAACCCGAAGACCGGTGAGCTGATCAGCGAGTGCTACGACGCCGAAGTCGTCGCGGTGGCGTTCCACCCGAAGAGCACCATGCTGGCCACCGTGAACCAGGCCACTGAAAAGGTGACCCTGTGGGATCCGAAGACCGGAGACCAGATCAGAGTCATCAGCGAAGGCGACACCACCGAAGAAGGCGACGACGTTTCGTCCCTGGCGTTCAGTCCGGACGGCACCACGCTGGCCACCGGGGATGACGAAGGTGCTGTGCGGCTGTGGAACCCGAACACCGGTGAGCAGATCGGTGAACCCCTCCAGCACGACGATGACATCACTGACGTGGAGTTCAGCCGGGACGGCACCACGCTGGCCACCGCGAGCGCGGATGGCACCGTGCGGCTTTGGGATTCGAAAACCAAAGGGGAGATCGGTGACCCCGTCACCGCCCACAGCAATTCCGTGTCCGACCTGGCCTTCAGTCCGGACGGCGACATGCTGGCCACCGCGAGCGTGGATGACACGGTGCGGCTGTGGAACCCGAAGACCGGTAAGCAGATCGGTGAACCCCTCCAGCACGACGGCGACGTCACGCATGTCGCGTACAGTCCGGACGGCACCACGCTGACCACGGCAAGTGACGGTGACACGGTGGCACTGTGGCAGCTACCACGGAAACCCACCGCCTGAGCACCGTGCGGATCCGCCTCCACAACCCGTTCTCCGCCGTCTCAACCGACCTTTCTCACGCGACAGAGCGGCCTTCGTGCCCCTGAGTTCGCGATTTGGAGCCTTCAGATTTCCTGAACCCACGGAAGATCGGCATCGAGAGCTTCTACTGCCGACCCGGCATCGAAGGCGCCCACGAGAAGGGCGGCGTCGAAGGGATGATCGGCTACTTCCGCCTCGCCAGCACCCGAGCCCGAGCCGAGGATCCTGCAAAGGCCGGCTGACCGCAGCCTACGTTCCTCGATGGCCAGCCGTCCTGGCGGACGCCTGGCCATCCCGCTTTTGCGGTGTCCTTGGAAGATGTCTCAGCTTGACTCTGTCGGGGATCTTGGAGCCGCCGAGGTCAGCTGCCCAGGGTTCGCCAGGACTTCGGCCGGGGTATCTCGCGCTGGTCGAGGTAGTTCTGGAAGGCAGTCGGTCGGCGGGGCGTGGGGGCTTCCTCGGTTGGAGGCAGTCCGCTGAGGCGCTCAATGTTGACGGCGATGGCCGTCAGGACGTGCTGGATGTGGGCCTTTCCCTGCCCTCGGTAGCGGCAGCGCCGCATGCCGTATCCGTGGACGAACTCATTAACCGTGCCCTCCACTCCGGAGCGGACCGCGTAGCGGGTCTTCCACTCGGGCGTCTGTTGCTCGGTGCGGACGCGAAGTTGCAGGTCGCGGAGTTCTCGTGGGGGAAAGCCCACGGTGCGGGTGCTTTCACGGGAGGTGGTGCACTGGGTGCGGGCCGGGCAGGGCTGGCACTGGCTTTTGGTGAACCTGGCCACGATCAGCGGGGCCGCGGTGGGTGAGGAGGTCGGGTAGGGGCCGTGCCAGCCCTTGCTGACCTGGCCCTGGGGACAGGTGACCTGCTGGCGGTCGTAGTCGATGTGGAAGTCGTCCCGGGCGAAGCCCTCGTCCCGGCGGTGTTGCCGGGTGGGGTTGCTCCGGAGTGGTCCGGAGACGGTGACCTGGTGTTCACGGGTGGCTTGTTCCAGGTGGGGCAGGGAGGTGTAGCCGGCGTCGACCAGGTGCTCGGCGGGCAGGAGTCCGCGGCGGGAGAGGCGGGTGTGGATGCCGGGCAGGACCTTGCTGTCGTGGGTGGTGGCCGCGGTGGTCGCCACGTCCGTGATCACGTTGGGGCCGTCGGGAGCACAGGTCTCGGTCAGGTGAGCGGAGAACCCCTTCCAGCTGATGATGTGTCCGTGCCGCGCGTAGCGGGCCGAGGTGTCGTAGGGAGAGACGACCGCCCGGGACGAGGGCGGCAGCCCGGGCCCGCCTTCGTTCTCGGCGGTGCGCCAGCGCAGGTGTCCTGCGGCGTCACGGTGGTAGTTCTGCACCATGATCTGGCGCAGGGCCTGGATACGAGGGCCGGATGTGCAGTCTGCTCCGTACCGGTAGAGGTGTTCCAGGAGCCGGACGGCGTCGTTTCCGGTGGCAAGGATCCTGGTCTTGGGCTTGGTGGGGTTCTTGCCCAGGCGGACCGGTCGGCCGTAGCGGCGCCCCCAGTCCTCATCGACCAGCTCGTCCAGCAGGTGAGGGGCGGTGCTGGCGACTTCTTCCAGTGCGGCGCGGACCGCCTCGGTGATCAGCTCCAGGCGGGTCAGGTCGCGCACCGCGGCCAGAACATGGGTGGAGTCGGTGCGCTGCGTGGTGCGCTCGTGCACCAGGCCGGCCTCCTTGAGGCGGGCCAGCGCTAGGTCGAGGAGGCGGTCAGCACGGTCGCCTTCGGCGAGACGGTCGCGGAAATCGGCCAGCACGCTGTGGTGGAACCCGGGGTCATCCAGCTGCATGGCCATCGCGTACTTGAAGTCGATGCGGCAGCGGACCGCCTCGGCTGCCTGCCGGTCCGACAGACCGAGCAGGAACTGCAGCACACAGACGGTGGCCAGTTGAGCAGGCGAGAGACCTGGACGACCGTCCCGCGGGTACCAGTCGGCGAAGTCCTCGTCGTGCCACAGCCCGTCGAGGCGGTCTCTCACCCATATCGCCGTCGTGCCGCCCGGGTTGCTCGACCGCGTGACCTGCGCAGTCAGAGGCGGGACTTGCTCACCGGAACGTGGGCGGAGAGACAACGGGCACCTCGACAGCTGCATCGGTCATCGGAACTACCCGAGCATGCCCGTTGACCATGCTGCCGCATCGCGAAACTCCAAGATCCCCGACAGAGTCAAGCTGAGCCGCACTCGGAGCCGCTTCGACGCACGGCTGCTCTCCACGATAGCGAGAGCGGAATGTGTCGCCGAGCGCGCGGAACAGTAGTGGCAGGCAGGCTGCGACAGCCGCCCCACTCGCAACCGACACCCCCACGCACGCGTCGCACAACACATGGAACACGAGTGGTTCTTTTCGCTCATCCCGCTGGCTCACCAGGGGTGATGGGTGTGGGGCCGCCTGTCGGCGAGGCGCTGGCACTTGTCGTAGGACTCGGGGCTGGCGTCGGCGGCGGCAAGGGCGCCTGGCTCGGGCGGCCGGAGGACGGGCTGGGGGTCGGCCTGGCCTTGACGGGGCGGACTGGCGGGGCCGGGGACGCCTGTGGGGCGGGTGATTCCCGCTGCGTGGGCGTCGCGTCGGGGCGCCGAGTGACACCGCCGTTCCGGTTGCGGGCCGTTCCTCTGCCCGGGTGTGTGGCCGGACGTTCCGGTGTAGGCGTGGCAGTCGGCGGTTTGCTGGTGTCGTGCCCCTGGGGCTCGTCCGGGGATGCCAGCTTCGGGTTCGGTGCCGCTTGTGGGAGCCCTGCGGAGTGGTGGGGCAGCAGCGATGCGGAGGCCAGGCCGCCGAGCACGGCGAAGGTGGCCGCGGCAAGAGTGCGAACGCCGTGCTTCTTCCAGCGCGGCGAGCCGTGGCGCCGGTCCTCGGGCACGTCGGCGGTGACTGAGGCGCCGGGGACCGAGGGGGTGTGGGAGGAGGGAACACCGCGGGGCTCGGCAGAGTCCCACCCCTCGCTGAAGAGGACCTCCATCGCCGCCGTGTCGACCTCCGCAGCGCCGCCGCCCCAGTCGCCGAGCGGTGCCATGCCGTTGTCGTAGGCCCCGCATTCCGGGCACGTCACCGCGCCGTTGAGGGTGCGGCGGCAAGGTACGCAGTAGTCCATGGGATCGACCGCTCAGTGGGACAGTCGCCGGAAGGAAGCCCGGTTCCCCGACCCGGCCGGGCAACAGTCCTGAGTCGCAAGGCGGCGCTGGGCATTGTGTAGCAGGATCCTTGGCATGTGCGAACCTCATTCACTCGCCGGACTGCAGGTTGGGCACCTGTTGTCGAGGTCTACGGGTCGCGGCGTGTCAGTTGTTCAATCTGCGGCTGAAAAGTGGGACAGGTAACTCCGCCGGGTTTCTTCCTGTTCGCGAAATCGCCCCCACTCGGTTCGCGGGACAACGCGGCGGGCTTGCAGTCGCCTCCCTAGCTGGCGGGCGCGGGCGGGCCGCACGATCCGTGCGCGACGCCCGCCCCCCACGCCAAGCACCCAGGACACCGGCCGCGACCAGGCGCTCGCCGCGCAACAGAGGGAGGAGGCAGAGCAGGCACTCGCGCCGGCCGCGGTATGGACGGGGGCCGGCGTACTGGCGGCTGCGCTGGTGGGCACGCTCTCCACTCGCCGGATCCTGCAGCAGCGCCGGCGCCGCCCGGGCCGACGCATCCCCATGCCGGAGGGACGCGCGGCCGCCACCGAGCAGGGTCTGCGGGCCGCCCAGCACCCGACAGGCTTCGACCTACTGGGCGCCGCGCTGCGCTCCCTGGCCCTCAACCTCACCGCCGCCGGCCGGGAGTTGCCTGTCCTGGAGGCGGTCGTCCTGCACGATTCGAAGGTCGAACTGCACCTGGACCAGGACACCGCGCCGATGAAGCCGTTCACCGCGGCAGCCGGCCGACAGGATCTGTGGACCTGTGCCGCGAGCAGCCCGGACCTGGCGGACGAGGAAGCACTGAAGGAAGCGGACACGCCGTACCCGGCGCTGGTCTCCATCGGCTGGGACGCATCGGGCCGCCTGGTCCTGGTCGACCTCGAGCACGTTGGCGTCCTGCACCTGGCCGGAGACGCCGACTTCGCCCGTCACGTCCTGCAAGCCATCGCCGTGGAGCTCGCCAGCACGCCGCTGCCCGGCCACCTCGAAGTCACCGCCCTCGCAGACACCGCGCCCGGACTGGACGACGCAGCCCCCGAACGGGTCGCCCGCATCGAAGACATCACCGAGGCGACCGCCGAGCTCGCCAGCCACACCGCCGATCAGCGCCGAGCCCTGGCCGCCGTCGGCGCGAGCAGTCTGCGGGCCGCCCGGCTCATGGATGACGCCGGCGGCGCATGGACGCCGCACATCCTCCTGGCTCAGGAACTACCCGACGATGACACCGTCACCGAGCTCTTCGACCAACTCGCCGAGAAACCCCGCGCCGCCGGCGCCGTCATCACATCCAGCGCGACCACCCAGGCACCGGCCGAGGCATGGACGCTGGAGTGCCAGAGCCCGGACACCACGATCGTGCTGCCCGGCTCCCATCTGCCCATCCATCTGCAGGGCCTGAGCGATGCCCACTTCGCCGACGCCATCGAACTGCTCACCCTCGCCGCGAGCGACACCGACGTACCCGCCCCTGACTGGAACCGTACCGACCCGGCCGACGAAGAGGACGCCGAGCTCGCCGAGGAATTCGGCCCTGGCCAGGACGAGCGTGGTGGCGACCAAGACCTGGGCGAGGACGGTTTGCCTGCCGAATACGCTCAGCTCGAGGAGGACGCCCTGGCAGACAAGGACATGGACGCCGGCGAAACCGAGGCTGCTGAAGCTCCGGAGGCTGGCGCCGAAATCCCCGCCTGGGTCATCGACTTCGCCAAGACGGACGCTCATGACGACGCCGTAACAAGGGACGAAGCGCCTGCGGCCGGGCCGTCGCTCGCCGACGTGCTCGCCGCCGGGGGCGACTCCGAGCCCGACCCGCAGCCCCCCGGCGTCAGCCACAGCGAGGAGGCAGAGCACGAGGAAGAGCATGCCCCGGCAGCAGGCCCGGGGGACGTTGTGCTCGCCCTGGCAACCCCCACCCGCCCGGCCGTCCACGTCACCATTCCCGCGCCCGCACCGGCCGCCGAATCAGGGCCAGTCGTTGCAACAGAGCGGGCGTCCGCGGCAGTGCCGGCCGCTCCCGAGGCCCCGGACCCGGCCGCGGACTCAGACCCGGCCGCTCCATCCGCTTTGCTCCTTGGTCCCATCAGCATTGAGGGCGCCACCGGCAGGATCGACTCCAACCGCCTGAGCATCGCCATCGAGCTGGTCGCCTATCTCGCCCTCAATCCCGGTGTCGACCACCACGCGATCGACGACGCCCTGTGGCCTGGGCGCGTCGTCAACAAGACCATGCGCAACGCCGTCATCTCGCGCACCCGTTCCTGGCTGGGCAAGGACGCCGACGGCAACGCCCACTTCCCCCGCGTCCAGGACACCGGCGACAGCCGGTACCGCCTCGGTCCGGACGTCACCTGCGACTGGCCCCGCTTCCAGCGCCTCGCCCGCATCGGCATGGCCCGCCACGACGAAGACGGCGACCTCGCCTTGCGCCGCGCTCTCGCCCTCGTCCGGGGCCGCCCCTTCACCGGCATCGACCCCCAGCGCTACGCGTGGGCCGAACCGGCGATCCAGGAAATGGTCTCGTCGGTCGTGGACGCAGCGTATGAACTGTCCACGCGCCGCCGCGAGTCTGACGACATCCCCGGCGCGCTGTGGGCAGCCCAGCGAGGCTTGCTCGCCGCAGAGGAAAGCGAAATGCTGCACCGACAGATCTTCCTTGCCCACCATGCCGCTGGCGACATCGAAGCTCTACGCGAAGCCGCCGCCCGACTCGCACGAGTCAACGAACAGCTTCTCGGCGGAGTCGACATGGAAGCCGAGACCGCCGAGCTCCTCCGGAATCTGTTGCCCCGTCCGATCATCCGCGCCCGCTTCTAGGTTCCGCGGTTTCGCGAGCACTTCCGCGTGATCATGAGCACCGTTCGAGCATTTCCGCGTGATCATGGGCAGCGGTAACGTTCAGTAGTTGTCACTTGTCGTGTGTTAGCGATCTTCCGGTTTGGGCTGGGCATCCCCTTCGCATCGTTCCTGCCAGACATGGCGCGGCGCCCAGAGGGTTCATGCGCCCAAGGCCGCAAGCATCTCGTTACAGGCGTGGTGCCCACCAGGTGGCGAGGTTCTTGTACCCGGACGCTGTCAGAGGGGCCTGGCAGGATCGGGAACATGGACTACTGGCCGTACCCGCCGGCGGAAGCGGACCGTGTCGACCCCTTTGACAGCGAGCGCACCGAGACGCAGTACATACTCTTCGGTGGCCACCGACCCACCTCCGCGTTCACCGATCCCACCCTGTTCGACCACCGCGATCTGCACCAGTGGATCCCGATGGGCTACAAGATCCTCAGGCGAGCCCAGAAGGTGGCCATCCTCCGGAACGGCGACGTCGTACGGGAATGGCCGGTGCTGCACCGCATCGCTCACTTCGAATCGGAGTTCCTGCCTGCCAGCGTCGCGCAGTCCGTGAACAGCTGGCGGCGCAGCGTTTGCGGGTATCACGTCCTGACCTCTCCGACCGCGATGACCGCTCCGGAGGATGCCTACGACTACGCCGCCTCAATCGCCCTGGCCCGCACCGCTTCGCGAACCGAAGGCCGCGCTCTGGTGGTGTACATGTACGCCGCCGAAAACTGGCACTGACGATCAAGGCGATTCCGGCGCCCAGCACTCGCCGGCACGGTCGTCTCCGCGCGCGGTCAGACGGCCAGGAATTTCCTGGCCGCGGCAGCGCCCGCCGCGGGATCCCAGCCACTTGTTCCGATGACCGCGCTCACGTGTGCCTCCGTGACGTCACCGTCGGCGGCGATGAGCGCTTCGACCGCGGCCGGGCTTGGCGCCGACCCGCCGAGTCCCGGCGCATCCTGGGCGAACGAGATGATGCTCTCCCGGCTCTTCTCGAAGCTCAGAGCGGGCAGGCCCACGCTGTGGAATCCGTCTTCGGTGCTGTAGTCGGCGCGCTTCCATGCGCTGCCGTCGAAGCCGTACACAAAGCCCACGTAATCCTTCGCGGCCAGGATCCGCTCCACCACAGGTCGCCACCAGTCGGGTGACTCGGCGAGCACATCGGTCTCGTCCTCACCGAACTCCTCGGCGGCTGGGCTGTAGTAGGTTTCCGAGTATTCGTGGTCGTGGCCGATCAGTACCGCACGGCCCGCGGCGAGGTGGTGCAACTCCGCCCGGTTGCCGCCGCTGTCGTCAAAGTGCCATACAGGCCCGTCAGCCCAGCAGTGCCACCCCGGCGCCGGGACGCGCAGATCGCCGCGTATGCCGCCCAGCGCCCGCGCAACTGCGCCGGTCTGGGAAGATCCAGGGTCACAAGCCCCATGGCTGCTCCACCTCATTCTGCCTGTCACGCTCTCGCGTGCGCAGCGGCCACGCTTCATCGATCTTCATCGGTCATGCCTTAACGACCGCGCTACGTCCGTCATCCTTCATTCAAGCCCCTGCCTCTGACAACGGGACACCGTCCCGGGCAGGCCCATGCCCCATGCGCCCATGGGGAGGTAATCCGCGCGAGCCCCCTGGGCCGCCCCTGACGTACGCATGGCTATCTATAGCCGCGGATCCCCCGTTACCGAAACCGGGGATCCGTTGACATCCGTCGCGACCATTGATGCACCACCCCGCCCCACGACACCCACGGAGGCCCCATCCACAACGCACCATCCACGACACCCTGTTGCCCCACATCCGGAAGGCCAAGGACGGCAGGCGCTACCCGGAGTGAACGCCGAGGAAGTCCCGGCGGGACGTTCTGCTCATGATCCGTCACCACAAGCAGTGCTCATCACGCGCGGATTTCGACGTTTCCGCAGGAGTCCGTGCTCACGAAGCTGCGGTCCCTACAGCGCTGACGAATTGGCTGCTCGGCAGAGGTCGATGAGCGTTGAGAAGACTCGGTCAATCACCGGGGCTGGGGCGCCTGCCACCTGTACGGCCGTGCGCGCACTGTCAGGACTCGCCCGCGACGTGGATGTGCGACAACCGCGAGGTCATCATCAATGAGATGAACAAGAACGTCGGCGGGTGAGCCCGGGTACGCCGATCTAGAAGAGACCGGGTACAGATCGGCGACTGGCACCTGGAGGCAGACCCCCTGCACACCTACGTGCAGGGGAAGTTCGGCGACTTCGCCGAGGTACACACTGGAGTTCCGGCCGCCATGTCCCGACCTCAATCAACCCGCACGCGAGCTGGCCGCTGGTGACGTCGGCCCGCGCAGTTCCTGGAGGACCGCCAGAGCCCTAACTCCTAGTAGGGACGGACGATTCAGAGGGGCGACTCGCCAGCGAGATCAACAGAGTTCTTCTCCGACCAGTGGCGCCGGACGACGCCTTCTGTGCTGATCCGTGCCTGACAAGGGCGAGTCGTGAGTCACGCCAGGCGGGAGCACTGTTCGGTCGGTTGTCGGCGCGGCACTGTCCTGTGCTCGAGCACTCGTGCAAACGCCATGTCGTAGCGTTGCGCTCGTCGCTCTTCGGCATGACGAAGGGAGACCTTGGGCTGCGGACTTTGCTGGCAGGCTCGCCGCGCCCTAGGTCTCCCCTTGCCCGTCGTCGGGTACGCCCATCCACTGCTAGGGGAGAAGGAGACCCTTGACTGAGATCGACCGTACAGGAGAGGTCCGACAGCGGCTCGAAGCCCGCCTTGAGCAGGCCACAGCCACAATCCGCCGACTGTCGATTGGCATGGCGCTGATGTTCGGGGTGATCGGCGCACAGAGCGCCTACATCATCGCGGGACACCTGCATGCGCCGCCGCTCGGGGCTGTCGGATCCGCCGGTGCCACCTTCATCGCGGTATCAACGCTCGCCTTAGTGGTCGGCGCCGTAAATCCTTCGGGGGTTGTTCACGCTGCCGGTGCGACAGAGGATTCTTCGTGGTGATCGGCGGTGTGCCGGTCGAGCCTGGCCAGCAGATCGTCCAGGTCGGAGGTGGTGAACCTCCACTGGAACGGCTGTGCCGTGGCGTTGTAGCGGTCTTCGAAGGCTCGGAGCCGGTCCCTGACCTCGGTGAGGTCGGTGAAGTCGTTGGGCGAGAGGGCCTTGCGCTGGACGGCAGAGAATGTAGATCTCGTCGGGTAGGACCGCTGCATTGCTGCAGCGGTCCCCCCTCAGAACCGGCCGTGCCCGCTTTCCGAGCAACCGGCTCAAGCAAGCCCCTTGGGCTCGCAGGCGGACAGAAGTGCTGGTCTCTGGCCGGGGCCGGAGACCAGCCGACGGTGGCAGTGGGTGTGTATCAGGCGTGGGGCGGCGGTTTTGTCCGGCTTGCCGTTGCCCGCGTCGGCGGTGACCGCGTGTTTGCGGATCGCGGTGCGGGTGACCTTGAGCCACTGCTCCCACTGGTTGGGGGTTTGCGGCTCGTGGTCGGCGTGCAGCAGCAGCCCTCCGCAGAGAGGACATCGGCCGTCTTGCATCTGCAACAGATGCAAGGTGCCTTTGCCCAGCGGGGGTTTGCCGCGGCGGCGCCGCTTGGCCCAGAAGTCGGCCAGGGCGGGATCGTCGGTTGACGCCCTCCCTGGCACCATCCGGTGCCGGACGATCGGCGTCCAGGCGAACTTGTAGAGGTAGAAACCGCTGGCGCGGTCCCCGAACACCCACGTGTCCTTCCTGAACGGGTTGAACATGCCGAAGTACCGGGCGGTCAACCAGCGCATCGGCTTGTTCGGGTGGGAGAACTTGGCCCACTTGTAGACCAGTCTCCACACATAGGCGTCCAGCGAGTTGAACGCCCGCTTGGACACCCCGATCCGGTAGTAGGCGGCCCAGCCCTTGATGATCGGGTTGAGCTTGGCGATCACCGCGTCGGCGTTGGTCCCTCGCAGGGCCAGCACCTCGGTGGCGAGCCGTTCCCGGATCCGCCGCAGGGCCGCGTTGCTCGGCTTGGTCAGCAACTTGCCGCGATAGCGTCGGATGTTGAACCCCAGAAAGTCGCAGCCCTCATCGAAGTGGACAATGCGCGTCTTGTCCTCGTTGAAAGCCAGTCCCCGGGGCGCGAGCCACGCAGCCAGCTGTGCCTTGACCTCTTCGGCCTGGTCCCGAGAATGACACAGGGCGAGCAGGTCATCGGCGTAGACGACCAGAACCGGGGAATCGCGCGCCAGAATCGTGGCATCACTGCCGAGAGTCTGGTGCCGGACTCCAGCGGCCTTTCCCATTCCGTGCAAGGCGATGTTCAACAACGCGGGACTGATCACCCCGCCCTGGGGAGTTCCCTCCACCGTGGGGGTGAACCAACCTTTCTCGACCACACCCGCCTTCAACCATCCGGCAATCATTCCCCTCCCGGGGAAGGTACCCAATGACGCGAGCAGGTGATCGTGGTCGATTCGGTCGAATGCCGCTTTCAAGTCGGCGTCGAGCACCCACAGGCGTTTGGCGTTCTTGCCGCTCGCCGTCGTGTGGATGGCTACGATCGCGTCATGGCAGCCACGACCGGGACGAAAGCCGTAGACCTTCGGTTCCAGCCGTGCCTCCCACTCGGGCTCCAGTGCATTCAGCGTCAGAGCCTGAAGGCATCTGTCGGCGATCACGGGAATTCCGAGTGGGCGCCGTTTACCGTTCGCTTTGGCTATATACACCCGCTTGACGGGCCTGGGCTTCCACGGAGCCGCGCGATGCTGCATCCAGTCGGCCAACTCGGCCTTTTCCTGGGGCAGCAGGGCAACTTTCCCGTCGATCCCCGCCGTCTTGCGGCCAGCGTTGAGCTCCGTGACCCGCCGCACACTCGCGAGTGTGTTCGCGCGGGAGCGGAGCATCAACTTCTGCAGATTCCTGACCTTGGCCAGGTCTCCTGCCTGCGATGCCGTGAAGATGCGCTGCCGAAGCCGCCGTACGTCGTCTTCGACCTTCCGCCAGTCGATCGACGGCCAGTCGGTGATCTCGTCCTCCGGTCCGTTCGCCATGCCGGCGGCGGTTGCTGCGGCGTGCGCCGCCTCAGCCGGATGTGTCGTCATGGCGCCCAACTTGCCCTTCGGTTCCGGTGTCTTCGGTCATCGATTCTTCACAGGCTCACCAGACCCACGTCAGCACCCTTTCAGGCCGGGGCATCGTCCCTTATCCGGCCAGTTATGCGGGAACCACCGACGGAGGTGTCGGCGCACGGTTCCCGGTTTCCTGCTGCCTTTCGGCGACCGGCATTCGCTTGCTGGGTCTTCCTGCGCCCGCTGGAGAGTTGGGCCTTCCTCGCGGTTGGCTTACCAGGCCAGGATTGCATTGCCTGGACTCCATCGGGGTTGTCACGTTCCGCATGAGAGAGATGCTGCCGGGGAGGGCGCCCTCTGCACCCCGGGGACGGCGGTGCACTCCCGACCGGCCAGATTTCTCCAGTCGGCGCCTGCCGCTTTCCAACGGCCAGTCCCTATCTCCCGCTGAAACAACCCATCGGCGAGAGTGCTCATGACGAGGCATCATCAAGGGTTCATTCACATTCACCCGTCCGGCATTTCCCAGCCTGTAACCCCCGGATGGAACGAGGATCCTTGGGCAATTCCCCAGGCTTCGCACCCCGCGATTGCTCACGACGCACGCTGAGGCGGGAACGAGCCCTGCGCACTGGCTCGGGTCCTACACCTTCGACATCATCAGTCGAACCTCCTTGGTGATTCCCACTCTTCTCAAGCGACTTCGTGTCGCACGACTTGGTTGAGCCAGGAGGCGTGCACGGGGTGTGGACCATGACCGTGTTCGGGAACGCCGCGGTGAGCCGGTCGGCCGCCTTCTGACCGCGATGGGAGGAGCCGTTGCCGACGATCCAGAACACGCGCTTGGCGCTTGCGTAGGGTTCCTGGCTCATGACCTGGGTAGCCAGGTTCATGAACGGGACGATGCCGGTGCGTTCTTCGGTGCGGCCGAACACCCACGCGTCGTGGACGTCGTAGGCGGCGAGGTAGGCCAGGGCACCGCCGCGTCCGTAGGTGTGATTGACGCGCATCGCCCTGGCCTTGCCGGGGGCGAGGGTGGGGTGGCAGCGGCACCGGGCCTGGATGGAGGTCTTCTCGTCCGCGCTGATCACGTACTCGTCATCGCCGAGCTGTTCGCCCTGCCAGGTGCGGGCGTACAGGTCCAGCACCCAGGCGGCCTTCAGCCGGAAGCCGGGGCTGGTGGTGAAGATCCAGGAGCGGTGCTGCCAGGGCTTGAGCGCGTCCTGGGCCAGCCAGCGACGCACGGTCGACGCCGACATGAACGGGGCGATGCCCCGCCGGGCGGCCTCGCGGGCCAGTTCCGGGCACGACCAGCGTGAGAGCGGTACTTCACTCTCGGCAGGCAGCCGGCAGGCCAGCGCCTTGACCTCGGCGGCCTGCAGCGGTGTGAACGAGGCGGGACGGCCGCAGCGTTGACGGTCTTTGAGCCCGGGCAGGCCCGCCTGGGCGAACCGGCCACGCCAGCGGCGCACGGTGTTCAAATGCAGCCCCGTCTCCCGGGCGATGCATGCGTTGGAGCGTCCATGCGCGGCGTGCAGCACCACCTGTGCACGCACCCGCAGCCGGTGCTCGGTCTTGTGGCCGTAGGCCATCTTCTTCAACCGCACGCGTTCGGCGGCACTCGGGGCTATCGGACAGGGGGTGCGGACGGGCATGGCGGGCGAACCGATCGGCCGAAGTGGATCACTGGGACCCCGCAGCCTGCCCCGCCCGTCACCGCCCCAGTTCCCGCAATGACCGGTGCAAGAGGCCACTTGGACAGGGAAAACGCAACTTCGACATGGCTCGCAGAGGCAGCTACCTTCACCTGGTCTTCGGCGATCGCCCACGGTCGCACAGGAGTTCCTTCAGGCTGGGCCAGCCGCGACGGGATGAGTTGGTCACGCCCCACGAATCCTCGCCCCATGCGTAAGCCACCGAACCGGGTCCACGCCAGGCAGCCCCAACCAGGGAGAGACGCATGCCCCATCTTGCTCTGTACACATTCGGCGTCCTGAAGTCACCTCTCGCCGATCCCGCACCTCTCACGCGCGAGTTCTACGACATTGGTGAGGCCGTCTACCGGAAGATCAGTCAGCACCCCGGATACCTCGCGCGTGCTGAAGCGGCAGACGGTGACCGGGGTGCGCTCTTCGAGGCGGACTGGGGTGCATGGGGAGAGTTCGCCGTACCGACCTGGTACGGCAAGGGTCATACGGTGGAAACCACCGCCCTGGCCGCGACCCTCTCACTCTGGACCGACCTGCGCCCCGCCTTCGACGCCATCTACACCGGTCTGCACCGTGAGGCGCTGAACAGGCGTTACGACTGGTTCGAGAGGACAGGACACCCAAATTACGTGTTCTGGTGGGTCTCCGACGGCGTGATACCCACCTGGCAGGACGGGGTTTCCAGGCTGGAACACCTCCACGACCACGGCTCCGCGCCGCACGCCTTCACCTTCCACCACTCGTTCGCCCCGGAGGGAACTCCGACCAGGATCAAAGGCATCGGGCCGAAGAGCGACCAGGTTCGCTGACAAGGAAGCCTGAACGACTGGATTCGCTGTCAAACGCCTCGATTGAATGACGGCGAACAGGTCTGGTCCTCGTCGGTCAAGGACTGGATCGCGCTGATCGGCACCAGCGCCAGGCAGTTCACAGCGAACGCCCCAGGATAGGCCGAGGGGACCGCGCGTCCGTATCTGGCCGCATACGCCTACCTGCTCAGCGGCTTCACCGAGTTCGACCGGCTGGGAGGCTTTCAGCGCCTGCCGCTGGCCTGGCGCGTGTTCGGCAAGCGTGACGTCGATGAAGCACAGCAGCAGATCGCGCAGGTGCTTCGCGGCTGGGGCTATCAGATTGAGGCCGGCGTCGACTCCCGGATCTCCCCGGTCCTGTGTCAGGCGCTCCTGCTCAACCGCAGCCCGATCCTCGAAGACCTGACGACAGAAGCGTTCGACCGGATCCGTCAGCATCCTGACCTGCCGGATCGCTACATCGGCGCCCTCTACGGGATCCAGCGGGCAGTGGCCGCTCTCGGGCATTGTTCCTTGCCGCCAACTCCGTATCGCGGGCGGATGCCCGAGATCGAGGGGACCTCGTGTCAGTGGGCCGAATGGGTCGAACGCTGGCACTCCACCTCCACGTTGTCGCGCAAGGTCCGCGACAACAACCGCTCCCTGCTGTCGAAGATCGGACGCTGGCTCGCCGCTGAACACCCGGAGATCACGGAGCCGGACCAGTGGACCCGTCAGACCTGCGCGGCCTGGGTCGCAGCAGTGGACAAGCTCCGCGTCGGGGACTACGCCCAGAGACTCGCCAGTCACGAGAAACGGACAGGCCAGCCGGTCACACCGCACACCAAGTCGGGCTACCTCACCACGACCCGGGCGTTCTTCCGCGACCTGCAGGAATGGGAGTGGATCCCCAGACGGTTCGACCCCGTCCGCGCCCTGGCCACGCCCAGAACAGTCCAGGCGATGCTCGGACCCGACCCGCGGGTCATAGCCGACGACATCTGGGCGAAGCTGCTGTGGGCCGGACTCAACATTGCGCCCGAAGACCTGCCAACAGCCCTCAACAGCCTGCGCTATCCGCTCGAACTCCTGCGGGCGCTATCGCTGACCTGGCTGTTCAGCGGTCTGCGCAGCGATGAGATCGCCCGCCTCCGCGTCGGCTGCATCCGCTGGCAGCACGACGGCTTCCCGATCCCCGGCGACTCCGACGAGGTACTGGCACGAGACGCCGTCTGTCTGCTGGACGTCCCCACCCACAAGACCGGCACCGCGTTCACCAAGCCCGTCGATCCTCTGTTGGGCAAGGCGATCGAGGCATGGCAGGACCTCCGGCCGCAGCAGCCGAAGATGCTGGACCGCAAGACCGGCGAGCACGTCGATCTCCTCTTCGCGATGAGGGCCCGCCGGGTCGCCAAGACCTACGTCAACAAGACGATCATCCCGGCGCTCTGCCGGAAGGCGGGCGTCCCGACCGTCGATGTCCGGGGCAACATCACCAGCCATCGGGCCCGGTCCACGATCGCCAGCCAGCTCTACAACGCCAAGGAGCCGATGACGCTGTTCGAGCTCCAAGCCTGGCTCGGTCACCGGAGCCCGGAGTCCACTCAGCATTACGCCAAGATCACACCGAACACGCTGGCCAGGGCCTACAACGACGCCGGGTACTTCGAGCGCAACGTCCGCACCATCGAGGTCTTGGTCGACCGGGACGCGGTCACCTCCGGAGCTGCCGCGTCGGGCGAGCCGTGGCAGTACTACGACCTCGGTCACGGATTCTGCACCTACACGTTCTTCGAGCAGTGCCCACACCGCATGGCCTGCGCTCGCTGCGACTTCTGCACGCCCAAGGCTTCCAGCAAGGGCCAGCTCCTGGAGGCCAAGGACAACCTCCAGCGCATGTTGGCGAGCGTTCCGCTCAACGACGAAGAACGCGCCGCCGTCGACGACGGGCAGGCCGCACTCGACCAACTTCTGGAGCGGCTGGTCGACGTTCCTACGCCAGCTGGCGCGACACCTCGCCAGGTCGGTGTTCCGGCGACCGCGACGCTCCTGCCCATCGTCGCCGTCAACCAGGGCAAAGGCTGAACTACTTGACAAATCAGATTCCACAGAACCCGCCGCTGGAAAGTCGAGCGAACGATCGGCTGGTGCATGAACGCCCGCCGCAACGCACGCGACTACGAACGCCTGCCCCAGCACTCCGAAGCCCACCTGAACTGGGCACTCATCACCATGATGACCCGCCGCCTCACCCGCAGGAGCCCCCGCACCGACCGCTGGACGAAGAAGGCCCAACCCACCCGCTGACCTGCGGAACTCCTACTCGGTGGGCTCCGAGCCTTCCTCCTCGCCGACCTACTGCCTATCAGACGCTGAGACGGCATCCCACCCACGCACGCAGTGGATGTGAGCAGTCTTCGGGTAGGAGGTGTCGGTCCCCGAGCGAGGACCGATCTCAAAGAGGTCGATCATCAAGAAAAGCGGGTAGCTGGGAGACTGAGGCATCCGTTTCACGATAACGCCCTCGCAACCGATGATCGTGCCCGACGGTCCCCAGATAGCCGTCCAGGTGTGCGGCTTCGACGCGTCCAGGGGAAGGCCGACTTCCGTCATGTCGGTTGTCAACCGCCCGTCTGAATGCGCTTTCACCCCGCATCGGGCGTGGCTCATCCGCTCGCCGACAGCGTCAGCGTCAATCTCGAAGATGCAGACCTCGCCGCTGTCTTTCTCGGACAGATGCTCCGTCCCCACAAACCACGCCGCGAGCATGCACCCCTCATTCACGCTCGCGCTCACGGTCACATCCACACGTCCAGCGGTGGGCGCCCACAGCAAACGTTCTGGTGTCTCCGTGCGGACGACGAGCCCATCCGAACGATGCCGGTGTGTTCCTCGCCGAGAGCCCGCTGGGCCGGAAAAGACCCCGGTCTGCAGGTTGGACACGCGGAGTGGGGCGTCTTCCTCTCGCCAATCCAGCTGGTCAGCGTCGATACGCAACCGCAGCCCGGAATCGTCAATGTCGTAGCGTGCCTGAGACCGCTCGGGCGACGTCCAGTGCGGCAGATAGTGATCGATCCAGCAATCTTCCCTGAGCCGCGGAGCGGTGAAATCATCCTCGAAATCGGGCTCATGGGCCGGAGGTTCGGGAAGACGAGCGACATTAGCCATCATGACACCATCCTGTCTGACGATGGCTCCCTGCAAGGCAACGCAAGCGTTGTCCCGGGCGGTGCGCCCATCCTCCTACCACGCGTTCGGCATGACGAGCGCTCAGCGTGCTCGCCCTGCTGCATGGCGATGACCGTTGCCGGGTCCGCTGACGCCTTCACCACGGTCCTGCACCGACCCCGAGCAGAATTCCGCCACCCCGCCATTGTCGGCGGCAGCGGTCACCGCGCGCGCCAACCCTCATGCCCCAGATCATCTGACAAAAATACCTAGTCAGGCCAAGCTGCGTCGGCTCAAGAACGGCGGCAAGACTACGAGGGCCGCCCCCGCCGGCGCCCCGACGCTGGACGACAGGCGCCAGCGCGACGAGATCCGGGCCTGGGCCTGGGCCCGCGCCCAGGGAATGGTCGTCTCCCCGGTCGGCTCCATCTCCGCGAAGGTCATGGACGCCTGGAACAACCGGGACAGCAAGGCGGCCGTTCCCGCTCAGCGGGCCGGGTAGTGCGATGGCCGTCTTACCGGTAAGGACCGCGGCCAGCTGTTCGCCGGTACGGTACGGGTCACCCTGTCCCGTACCGGCGGCGGCGCCGGCTTCGGCGCGTACGCGCTGCTCTCTACACCACCCGACTGGTGCCCGGCGGGGGAGTGGAGGCGATCATCGCCGCCGCCCGCCCCGAGGACACCGACCTGGCCTGGAGACTCCAACACCCCCGGCCGTACGGGGCCGCAGGCCAGTGACACCCGGCCGCTAATGCGGTGGGCCGCCGCCCTGGACGAGCAGCTCAAGGCCGATGCCGCGGCCGATTACCGCGTGCGCCTGGCCGTCGACCTGGTCCGCATCGGCCACAACACGCGGATCAACCCGCCGCCCCGTGCGGTCGATCTCCCGCTCGCCGCCTGGGAGATGACCACCGAGCACCACATCGAGCTCGTCAGCAGGAAGTGGCCGACCGGATACGCCGGCCACACCGCCGCCCGCATCGGCCACCTGGTCGCCGTTGCCGCGAAGGAGGAATGACCGATGCCGATCCGGCCGGAGAACAAGGACCGATACCCCGCCGACTGGCCGGCCATCTCGCTGGCAGCGAAGGAAGCCGGCGACGAACTCGGATGGCCTCATCTCGAAGTTCGAAACCGAACAGACCTTACCCGCCCGGTCGCCCGGCCAGGCGCGCCCGGTTGCCGCTGGACGCGGGCACGCCGCCCGTCGAAGCGGCCGCGGTCGGCTTCAATGATCAGCCGCATCTCAACCGGCAATTCACCCGGATTGTGGGAGCCCCCTGGGGGCATACGGACGAGAGCAGGCGACGGGCTACTAGGGGGCATCCTTCCGCCGCCTAAAGCACTTCCTCGCCGAAGCGGCCACGTCTGCCGCCTCCGCCTTTACCGCTGCCTCACCGAGGTGGTGGCCGAGAGCCCGGTAGGCGTTGAATTGGGCGTGGTCGAACCACTGGTCGAAGGTGCTCTGCCGGGGGAAGACCTTTTCCTTCAGGGCGTAGCTCAGCAGCTCATAAGGCATGTCCGGGGTCAGGCTCGCCTTGACGAAGATGATCGTCCCGTGGGTGGAAAGCTTGCCGCCTGGGAACATGACGGGCTCCGGGTAGATGATGTCCCCGACAACTACACAGCTGGCGGAGAACCGGGCGTTGAGGGCCGCCATCGGCTCCTTCGGTTCGATCGGTTCGGCGCTGCCCGGCACCAGCTTCAGGATCTCCTCCTGCTTGAACTTGATCACTACGCCGAGGTCTTCGTACGCCAGGGTCACCGCTTGGGCCAAGGTGGTGGCCAGCGGAGGCGAGTCTCCGCTGGAGTCGATGACGTAGATGGTCCGGCAGCGAAGCCGGAGCATTTCAACCAGCCCCAGATTGTCGAAGTGCCCGCCGTCGGTGCACAGCAGCAAGGGACTCGTATCCGAGTACCGGCCCACCAATTCCTGCAGTTGGTACCGCAGCCGCCGCACCCTCGGCAGCCGGGGCATGGTCCAGTCGGGTCCGTACGTCGCGATCTCAGCAAGATACGAGGGGTTGGGCACCCAGGTACCCAGGCGGAGGTTGGACAGCGCGAGCAGCCGCTCGAGGTACAACGTCTGCGTGCCCATCGCGGAGGCGAAGGCAGCTCCGGACACCGCGACGGCGGACTGCACGGTGAGGTCGCGGCGGATCAGCGGGCGCGCGGTCTGCTCCATCGTGGTGGTCCGCACCCAGCCGGTGTCGGGGCCGCCGATGTAGTCGGAGGCGAAGGAAAAGGGGACTGCGGGCCGGCCCGGCGCGGTGCGGTTGCGCAGCGAGACGGCTGCGGAGGCGGCGAAGATGACCTGCGGGAAGCCGTCCACCTTCTGGGCATGGGTGCTCAGGCTGGTTGGCTCGGCGTTGTAGTCGTACGGAAGCGCGCCTACCGAGCCGTCTTTCATGACCGCGCGGCGTACGGCGAAGGCGCCGGCCAGCCGCTGCCGGTAGAAGGGGTGCAGGCTGAACGTGGTTTGGTCGATCGCGAACGGCAGGATGAGCAGGGCGATCGGGAGTGCCAACCACCACCCCCAGTCCCAGTCGTTGACGTAGACGGCGGCCCAGGACAGGACGGCGAGACCGAAGAAGGCGACCAGGAGCAGCACGAGCCAGCAGACGACTACCTTCACCCAACTGGTGCCGACCTGTGTGGCGATCGACTTGTCGCCCCCGCCGAACAGGCCCGCCTTCTCGCCGTCCGGTTTCAGCTTCTTCACCGACTTGTAGGCTGCGGTGAACAGCGCTGCCACCCAGGTCGCCGCCGCAGTGATGGCACCGAGCAGGGACACACCAGGCACCCCAGAGTCATCCTCGGTACCGGGGATGACCTGCTGTACTTGGGCCAGCCAGGCGAAGAACCAGATCACGGCCGGAAAGACAACCGTGTACGCCGTGATCGCCAGCGCCAGGCCCACGATTCCCTTCACCGTGCTCCGCACCCAGGCTGGGCGTGACTTTCCGTTGCGCATTCTGACGAAGGAGGCCACCAAGGACACCGCGGCGGCAAGGCCGAGGAGGCCGAGGATGGGATTCCACGCATGCGCATACAGCTGCAGACTCGGAATGATCTTTTCCTCGCACAGCGGCGCTGGACGTTCCAGGTGGCCGCACGACTGCTTGAAAACTTCCACGACCGGCCGGAACCGCCCGAGGTCGATCACGGGGAAGGTCCTGTAGAAGAGGCCCAGGTACATGCCGGTCACGGCGAACGCCAGCGCCAGCACACCTAGGGAGATGAGCACCCCACGCAGCACGGTGCCCAGGGCGAGCAGCATTTCCCTCGGGCTGTCCGCGAGGTATTTCGCATGCCTGCGGATGTGGTCCTCTTCGGGGCTACCGGGGGCGAACGCGTCCTCGGGCTTTGCGAGATCGGCCTGCGCGAGGGGCTGTCCCTTTTTGTCCTTGGGCTGTTCGTGGGTGAGCGCCAGCTGGAAGGCCCCCGCCATGTAGCCGCCGCCCGATACGGAGACCAGATACCGCGCTTGGGCCAGCAGTTTCGCTTCGCGCAGCGCCTGAAGGGCACCGAGGGTGACCGAGGCGGAGCGGATTCCGCCGCCGGAGACGCAGATGCCGACCTCCGCCGGGTCCCGGCCCGGCAGTTGGAGCGCCCTGGTACGCCAGCGGGCCCGGGCGCTGTCCTTCGGTCTCTGTGGCGTGGGTGGTGCGGACCAGTCGGGCACGGGTTTGGAGGCGTGCGGCGCGGCGGGCGGAGCGATGATGTCCGGGTCGTCCCAAGGGCTTTCGGTTCCTTTGGCGAGTCTGTAGGCGCTTCGAACGAGGGCACGCGGATGCGGCGGCAGCGCACCCTTCACCTCTGCCGCGCGCCAGAACAGGAGCCCACGGGAGAGGAGTGTGGCGGTGACCCACACGGCGCTGGCAGCGACCGGCCCGGCCAGCGCCCACTTGATGAGGGCGCAGTGCGCCGCCCACTCGAGGTGCCGGTCAGGCGAGTCATCGAGCCCGTTGAGAGCCCAGAGGAGGAATCTGTTCTCGCAGATGTCCGCTACAGCCATCACCCCGGTGACATACAGGGCACGGACAGCGAACCTCCGCGACACGGAGCGGTAGAAGTAGAGGGCGCCGAACCCGAACACCGCAAGCAGCACCAGCGTGTAGCCAGCGATGAACATGAAGTCGAGCAACAGCCCGTCTCTGAACAACTCGATGCGGTCGCCCACGATCCCGCGGGCGAACGCCCCGTACCCCGCGAACTGCAGCCGCAGCTCGTCCCGCCCACCGGGCCGCTTTCGGTCCAGGAACGACGGATTGAACGGCGGGTTGATCAGGTACGACAGCACTAGTGCTAGGCCGATGATCAGCCCGCCCCAGCACAGCCACGGGGCCAGCCATGGATCCTGACGTCTCCTGATTTGCTCCTGAGCAGGCGGCATGTACTCAACGTAGTCATATGGAAGCTCTGTGCAGCTTCACGCGACACGAGACTCTCCGCTGCGGTGGAGAGTCGGACTCGCGGCGGCGGTACGGCTAGCTGACCCCCGACGCGCTTCAGGAAGGCATCTGCCTGCTTGGTAACAACTGTTACCATGTGGGGATGGCGAAGACACAGCTCGGTGCACGCGTGGATCAGGACGTCGCGGACCTCGCGAAACAGCGTGCCGCGGACCTGGGCCTGAGTGTCGGGGACTACCTGGCCCGCCTCGTGCAGGACGATGCCAGCGGCCTGCGCGCACGTGGGGTGGATGCGGCTGCCCGGTTCCTTGCCGAGCACCAGGTGGTCTTCGACGAGGCCGAGGACGCGCAGCAGGCCCCTGCGGGAGTGCGCGCCGCCTGATGGAACTGCACATCGACGTTCCCTGGATCCTGCAGGTCGCAGAGGTGGCTGGGGCAGGCGATCCAGCCCCGGACGATTACGGAGTCCCTGTCGCCGCCTGCGCGCGCCACCGGGCCGAGCTCTTCGAGCAGCCGGTCTACAACGGCCCGTACGCCAAGGCGGCTGCACTGGTGCACACTCTGGGGCGGTGCCGTTGGCTCGAGCGCTCCAACATGGCCGTCGCGGCGGCGACCGGCGTCATGTACCTGGAAGCCGCCAGCATCCCGCTCAAACCCACCCGCGACGACGCCATGGCGTTGCGAGACCTGCTTCTCGAACCCACCTGCACGGCCGCGAAGATCGCTGCGGTGCTGCGATCCTGGCCCACCGCCAGCTGACACAACGTAGACGACAGTCGGCTGTGATCGGGGCGGTGCACGCACCATGATGAAAGCTCACGCCCGTTTACGCGGCCGCCCCCCCGTCGTCCTCTTGGGTTTGGTGTAATTCGCACGAAAAGGGCGCCCGCTGGGCGGGTTGCCGGCCACGGGCGCTCACCTCCTGTGCGCTGGGCTACTGCTGCCCAGCCTCAGCTGCCAGCTGCGCCGCCAGGGCGTTGAACGCGGTCACGTACTGATTGGCAGCACGCAGGGTGCCCGACTCCGGAGTGACGCTGTAGGTCTGCGCGGCACCGTTACCAAAGGTCAGGTTGATAACGGCGGCGCCTTTGTTCTTACGGCCAGCGAGGACCGCCGACGTGCCGAGGGTGGCGACGCCACCTACGAGGCGCGTGGCCGTCCACGATTTGTGCGCACCCGCGTTCACGAACTCTGCCTGACCGCCGAGCACGGAGCCGATGCCAGTCTCGCCGTACTTTGATGTCGGCCACAGGTGCAGCATGGCTGCGAAGTTCATGGTCGTCTCGGCGGGGTGGGTGCGCCGCCACCCTTTAAGGGCGTCCTTCTCGGCCTGGCGCTGGGCGGCTGCCTCCGCGCGCCCTTTGCGCTTCTCCTCGCGCTCAGCCTGTCGTGCGGCGGCTTTCTCCGGGTCGCGCTTGAACATGATCGGCCCCTTCCGCGGTGATGAGAGGGGGCCATGATGGGCCCATCCGGGCGACTATGAAGGGTGTGTGGCCGTTCCGTGACGGTCTGATCTGTTCCGCCCCGAGGCGGGTGTCCTCGGGTGCCGCCCACGCGCATGGGCGGCCAGGGGGCTCGAGACACCCTCCCCGATGCGGCCGACTGGGGCCGGACATCCGGCCCGCTGACCTGGTATTCCGCTTCCAATCAATATTCAGGCGGTTCTTGATTCCGACTGATCAGCCGGTGGCTGGATAGGCGACCATGTCAAGGTCCATTCCGGCGTACTCGTTGACCAGGAACAGATGCGGGCCGCTGAAGGTCGTGCGGTCCTTCCCTGTCTTGGCATCGAGGACGACGTAGTCGGGGGCAGCATTGGCGTAGACGGCACCGTGCCAAGCGGCCTGAATTGTCGGCATCTTACGAGAGGGGTCTTCCTTGGAGATGGTCCACAGCACCTTGCGGCTGCGGGTGTCCACTCCCCGCACTGTCTCGTCGCTGCCGCACACGACCACCGACTGCTGGTCGTAGTAGCACGTGATGTAGGCGCCGTCGACCCCAGCCACGGCCTTGCCCGTTCGGATGTCATGCAAACGGGATTCCGTAGCGAACAAGCCGCCTCCCACGCGATTGACCTCCAACGACGAGTGGCCCTCGTCCTTCCAGCGCACCGTCCCATCGGCGATTGCCCGGCCTGTGAGAGCGAGGTCACCCTCCTCGGCGTGCCAGGCACCCAGTTGCCCGAATGTCGCCCGGTCAGGCACCTGCGCACCGGCAACGGTGCCGCTGTCGACCGCGGCGGCCGCGAAGCGCTCCTGCTTCCACGTCACCTGATGAGTGCTCAGGTCAACGGCGTAGGTGACGGCACTTTCGCTGTCCTCGCTTGAGTCGTTGGTGCTGGCAAGGGCTGTGACGACCGCTGTTCCGTTCTCCGCCCCGACGACGGCCGGCTCCATGTCGCTGATTCCCATCCCGGCCGGCGCCGGCAACCGGGTCGTCCAGGACACCTTGCCGCTGCCCGCGTCCACAGCACGCAGATAGACATCGGTCCGGTCGCCGCCTGTGCCGGAGCCCTTCGCGTAATCGGTGTACGCGAAGAGCGCTTCCGTACGCTCTCCCTGCTGCGCGAACACCGGGGGGATACTCCGGTCGTCATTCGGGACTCCCTCTGTACCGGTGTACCGGTCCTTCCGGTCCAGTGCCGACGACCAGAGCTTGCGCCCGGACGTGGTGTCGTAGGCGTCGAGGCCCTTGTCCGTCCGCACGAAGACCTTGGGGCCCAGCGGTGCGAATCCCCAGGTCTTGACGTCCTCGTCATGCGCCAGCTTCACGGCCTTGCCGAACTTCAGCGGAGGGTCGAACGCCTTCGCACTGGATTCGGGCTTGGCCTTAGGGCCTGCATCCGGTGCCTTGCCGCCTGCCCCGGAATTGCCGTCGGAGCACCCGGCGAGGCCGCTCAAGACGACTGCGAACGTCAGGCACATGACAGATCGGTACGCGACTCGCATGGAAATCTTTCCCCGTTCATGGTCAACTCCTCGGCAGCTTAGCGTTGTTGCATTGAGTGCTCGCAGAAGTGCCGCTGTGGTGACCTTCGGTGCGATCGTCGTTGCCTTCCAGACGTCGCTGTTCACCCGTCGGGCCGTGCTAGTACTCCAGCAGGATTTCGCTGCCTGGCCTGGGGTTTCGCCGGGCGGCTGGAGTGTAGCGGGACACGGAACGGTCAGGGGCGGTCTCACGGAGACCGCCCCTCGAACGTGCGACTACGCCGCAGGTAATGGCAGCGACGGGCAACTGCCTGGCGTCGGCGTCGCCAGTTCGACCAGCTCATCGCGTGGTGTCGGCCCCGGCGTCCGCGCAGGTGCGGGGGCCGGGGACGACAAGCTGCCAGGAGTCGCCGAACCTCCGCCACTGTGACCTCGATGGCCCCGGCTGCCTCAACGGTTCCGCCCCCCTTTCCCTGGCCTGGTGTGCCGTGGCGGCCAGGAAGGCGTGCGCGAGCATGGCGAGGGTGATGTGCCGGTACCAGCCCACGTAGCGGCGGACTTCGTACTGGTCCAGGCCGCACTCGTTCTTCGCGGCCTGGAAGCACTCCTCGATCGCCCAGCGCGTCCCGGCGATCCGCACCAGCTCCTGGGCGGTGGTCTCCAAGGGGGCGTAGGCGAGGTAGTAGGCGATCTCGTCGGGCCTGCGGATGCTGCGCCGGGCCAGCGCCCACCGCATCCGGTGGGGGACCTCGCCCTGGTAGTCGAACTCGGCGACGGCGGGCAGTCGCACCGCCGCCCAGTGGTAGACGCGTGGTCCCTTCGCGCCTTCGCCGCATGAAATCTTCTCCCACGCCTCGTCCGGGGCCTGTGCGAACAGGCCCTCGATGCGGGAACACCCCACGCTGAACTGGGACTTGGGCACGGCGAGCACGTAGCCGACGCCCGACTGCTCCAGCAGCCGGCGAAAGCGGCTGTCCTGTCCGTAGGCGGAATCCGCGGTGACCCAGGCGATAGGCAGTGGCGAGGCGAGGGCCCGCAGCACCATGCGCCGGGCCAGTTCGCCCTTGGTGGCGAACTCCCGATCGTCGGGGACTTTGGCCGCGCGGCAGCGTTCACGGTCCTCGGTCCAGGACTTGGGGAGATACAGCTCGCGGTCGACCAGGGCGCGGCCACGGGCGGTGGCGTAGGCGGCGAAGACACCGATCTGGCAGTTCTCGGTGCGGCCGGCGGTCCCCGAGTACTGGCGCTGGACCCCGGCCGAAGTGGTGCCCTTCTTGATGAAGCCGGTGTCGTCGAGGATAAGGACCCCGCCGTCCATGCCGAGCTTGTCGGCGACGTATTCCTGCAGGTCGTCGCGGATGTCGTCGGGCTGCCACTTTGCGCCGGCGAGCAGGTGCTGCAGACCGTCGGGGGTGGCGTGGCCGGCTTGCTCGGCCAGCTGCCAGCTGTTCTTGCGGGCCACCGGGGCGAGCAGCCCGCGTACGTAGTCACGCATGCGGCGGCGAAGTTCCACACGGCCGAAACGGTGCCCGATGGTCACGAAGAGGTCGTCAAGTTCCAGGTCCCACTGCTCGGCAGCATGCTCGGTGATCACTTGGGGAGACTTCCCCGTCGCTGCCATTACCTGCGGCGTAGTCGCACGTTCGAGGGGCGGTCTCCGTGAGACCGCCCCTGACCGTTCCGTGTCCCGCTACACTCCAGCCGCCCGGCGAAACTCCAGGCCAGGCAGCGAAATCCTGCTGGAGTAAGGGCCTGTGTGGAGTTGTGATCAAGGCTGTGATCCGAGGTGTTGGATCCAGAGGAGGCCGGCGCATAATTCGAGTCCGGCCTGGTAGCTCTCAGGCTTTTTGTCGTAGCGGACGGCGAGGCCGCGCCAGTCCTTGATCTTGTTGATGGTGCGTTCGACACTGTTGCGGAGCTTGTACAGCTGCTTGTCCCAGGTGACGGGCCGTCCGCCGCGTGAGCCGCGGTTCTTGCGGTGGGCGGCCTGATCCTTCTTCTCGGGGATGACCGCCTTGATCCCACGTTTGCGCAGGTGGGACCGGTTCTGGCGGGACGAGTACGCCTTATCGCCCGTGACTGCGTCGGGCCGGGTGCGGGGCCGGCCGACCGGGCCGGGGACGCGGATCTTGTTCAGGACGGGGATGAACTGCGGACTGTCCCCGGCTTGCCCCGCAGTGATCTTGAGCGAGAGGGGCAGGCATTGCGGCACACAGGACAGGTGCGTCTTGGTGGTCAGTCCGCCGCGGGAACGTCCCAGGCCGGCGGCGGCGAGTCGGGCCTTGCGGCGACGCCTCACGCGTCGTCGTTCTTCCCGCTCCGGGTCCAGTTGCCCGTCTTGTTCCTGGCTGGCGCCCCTTCTTCTGCGGCGGCCTTCTCCAACGCGTCCAGGGTCTCGGGCTCCACGATCATCCCGGCAGCATCATGACGGGCCCGGACTGTGGTCGAGTCCACGCTGACCAGCGACAAGTCCACCAGGCCCCGCTTCGCCGCCTCGGCGATCGCACCCTGGAACACCGCGGTGAACACCCCAGCATCCCGCCACTGCCGAAACCGGCCGTAAATGGTGGACCAGTGCCCGAATCGTTCGGGCAACTCCCGCCATTTCGCCCCGTTCCTGAACCGCCACACGACGCCCTCGAAGTGCGCCCGCAGGTTCTCCGGGTACGGCCCGTACTCACCGACCGGCAGAAATGGGGAGACGAACTCCCACTCGGCATCCGAAAGTTGAGGTCGAGACACCCCACCGTTGTACTCCAAGGCCCCCGACCCTCCCGGGCCGGGGGCCCACGAGATCACAACTCCACACAGGCCCTAGACGACTCGCTGGTGGCGACCGGGGACTTCACCGAGGGCGGAGGCCGACGGGCCATGCTGGAGATCCTGGAGCGCAGCCCGGACCTGGACGCGGTCTTCGCGGCCTCCGACGTGATGGCCGCCGGTGCGCGCGGTGTGCTGCGTGAGGCCGGGCGGCGGGTCCCCGATGACGTGGCTCTCGTGGGGGTCGACGACTCGGCGGTGGCCCACCTGATGGACCCTCCTCTGACGAGTGTGCGTCAGCCGATCGAGGAGATGGGCCGCACCATGACCCGGCTGCTGCTCCAGAGGGTGATGGGACCGTCCGAAGCCGGTCCCGCGCCGGCTCAGGAGGTGCGCCGGATCCTCCCGACCGAGCTGATCGCGCGCGGTTCCTCCTGAACCGCCCGCTCGGCCCGGGGCCTCACGGAACCCCTTGGTTCCGTGAGCCCCGCGTGTCTGTCCGAGGTCGGTGGGTGGACGCCGGTACTGGTTTCGCCCGTTCCTCAACGACTGGCCATGAAGGCCGGCGAACTTTGACGCGGCCACGCGACGGTTCGACCCGTTTACAGACAGGATGAACGCACCCGCCAGCACTCGTAGGCCGACGGGGGAGCTCGGCTCAGACGTGCGGCTTCGACCCCGCAGGCCGCGTGGCAACGAGCGGACCACGGACGAGCGCACCCGTCAAGTGCCGTGCAGATCCCAGACGTTGCTTTCCATCGGCCAAGGCAACCCGCGCCTGGAAAGTGTTGTCTACACGTTTCCTCTGGGTGACGAGGGGGTTTAAGGAAACTCTTGCCGTGGCTCTTGACGACATGGCCCGATCGCCGCTTCATTGGTCGCGGCGCCACGTTGGCAGAAGTGGCTTTCACGCTCCGACGTCACACATCGGGTCGGAGGGTTGTCCCTTCGGTCCCACTCGTGTGCAATTTGGGAGCGCTCCCATCTCCGGATCACTGACATGCCGGCGCTTTGCGCAACGTGGGAGCGCTCCCATGTATCGGAAGGAGAAGGTTCATGCAGTACGTCAGAAGGGCTCGTGCAGCTACGGCAGCAGTCGCTGCCGTAGCTGCGACGGGTTTATTGGCTGCGATTTCGGCGGCGGTGCCTTCGGCGCCGGCAGCAGCGGTAGCGGCCGAAGCGCATGTGGACAATCCGTTCGCCCGCGCTTCGGCGTACGTGAATCCGGATTACGCCGAACTCGTCGACGACTCGATCAGTCAGACGGACGACGCGTCCGTAAAGGCGAAGATGGAGACGGTCCAGACCTACCCCACCGCGGTGTGGCTGGACCGGATAGCGGCCGTCCACGGGGGTGACGCCAACGCTGGGCGCAAGAGCCTGCGCGATCATCTGGACCTGGCCTTGGCCCAGAAGAAGCAGGGACAGCCCCTCACCGCGACGTTCGTCGTCTACGACCTCCCCGGCCGGGACTGCGCGGCGCTGGCGTCCAACGGAGAGCTGCCCCTGACGCAGGCCGGCCTTAACCGGTACAAGTCCGAGTACATCGACGCGATCTCGGACGTCTTCAAGGACGCGAAGTACGCGGACATCCGCATCACGACGGTGATTGAGCCCGACGGCCTCCCGAACCTGGTGACGAACGCCGCCAGTGACCCCGAGTGCCAGCAGGCCAAGTCCAGTGGCATACAGGTCAAGGCGGTGCAGTACGCCCTGGAGAAGCTGCACGGTATTGCGAACGTCTACACCTACATGGACTTCGCTCACTCGGGCTGGCTCGGCTGGGACAACAACCTCAAGCAGACGGTCCAGCTCTACACCGACGTGGCCAAGGGCACCCCGGCGGGTCTGGCCAGCGTTGACGGTCTGATCACCAATGTCGCGAACTACACGCCGCTGACGGAACCGTTCGTCACCGATCCGGACAAGATGATCGGAGGGGCGCAGGTCAAGGGCAGCAAATATTACGAGTGGAACCCGAACTTCGACGAGGCGGACTTCACGAAGAACGTTCACAAGGAGCTGGTGACGCAGGGGTGGCCCACCTCGACGGGCATGGTAATCGACACCTCGCGCAACGGATGGGGAGGAGCGGCGCGCCCGTCGGTCGCGAGTACCAGTACCACGCTCGACACCTGGGTCAGTGAGTCCAAGGTCGACCGGCGTGCGCACCGCGGCTTGTGGTGCAACGTCAGCGGTGCGGGGATCGGTGCGCCCCCGCAGTCGAGTCCTGTGGGCAACCCCGACTCGTACATTGACGCCTTCCTGTGGGTGAAGCCGCCGGGCGAGTCGGACGGGGCTAGCGAGGACATCGAGAACGACGAGGGCAAGCGCCAGGACCCGATGTGTGATCCGACGTTCTCGGCGCCGGCGGGCGGCAACAACAAGACGGGCGCGCTGCCGAACGCCCCGCTCGCGGGGCACTGGTTCCACGACCAGTTCGAGATGCTCGTGAAGAACGCCTACCCGGCCATCCCCGAGGCGGGCGCGGGCGACAGCGAGGCTCCCTCGGCGCCCGCGGGAGTGACCTCCACGGGCAAGACGGCCACCAGCGTGTCCCTCTCATGGGCCGCTGCCACGGACAACATCGGCGTGACCGGATACGACGTCTACCGCAACGGTACGAAGGTCAACTCGGCGGCGGTCACCGGCACGGTGTACACCGACAGCGGTCTGAAGGCCTCCACGGCGTACACCTACACCGTCAAAGCACGCGACAAGGCGGGCAATTCCTCCGCCGCGTCATCGGGTCTCGCCGTCACCACGGACGCCGGCGGCGGTGGCCAGGACACCCAGGCACCCACCGTGCCGACGGGTGTGACGTCCACAGCCACGACGACCAGCACGGCATCCCTGGCGTGGACGGCCTCCAGCGACGATACCGGCGTGACCGGATACGACGTCTACCGCGGTGCCACGAAGGTCAACGCCGCTCCGGTGACGACGACGGGATACACCGACACCGGGCTGCAGGCCGACAAGGACTACACCTATACGGTCAAGGCACGTGACGCCGCGGGCAACGTCTCCGGCGCCTCGACGCAGATCACCGCCCGGACGAAGCCGGTCGCATCCGGCTCGGGCAAGGACTGGCTCCACACCGCGGGCAACCAGATCGTGGACGAGAACGGCAACAAGGTCTGGCTGACCGGGGCCAACTGGTTCGGCTTCAACGCCAGCGAGCGGGTCTTCCACGGTCTGTGGTCGGCCAACATGGAGACCATCACCAAGGAGATGTCCCAGCGGGGCATCAACACCCTGCGCGTGCCGATATCCACCCAGCTGCTGCTGGAGTGGAAGGAGGGCAGGGCCGCGGTCCCCAACGGGGTCAACTACTACGAGAACCCCGAGCTGAAGGACAAGACGAGCCTGCAGATCTTCGACGCCTTCCTCGCCATGGCGGAGAAGTACGGCATGAAGGTCATGCTCGACGTCCACAGCGCCGAGGCCGACAACTCCGGTCACATCTACCCCGTCTGGTGGAAGGGTTCCATCACCAGCGAGCAGTTCTACTCGGCCTGGGAATGGGTCACCGACCGCTACAAGACCAACGACACGATCGTGGCGATGGACGTCAAGAACGAGCCCCACGGCAAGCAGACCGAAAGTCCCCGGGCGAAGTGGGACGGTTCCACCGACCAGGACAACTTCAAGTACGCCTGCCAGACGGCGGGCCGGCGGATCCTCGCCATCAACCCCAACGTCCTCGTCATGTGCGAGGGAATCGAGATCTACCCCAAGGACGGAATCAACTGGACCTCGACGACTGAGGCCGACTACGACTTCAACTGGTGGGGCGGAAACCTCCGCGGCGCCAAGGACCACCCGGTCGACCTCGGTGACCAGCAGGACCAGCTCGTGTACTCCCCGCACGACTACGGACCGCTGGTCTACCAGCAGCCCTGGTTCGAGGGCGACTGGAACCGCACCACGCTGGAGCGGGACGTCTGGGACCCCAACTGGCTCTACCTCCACAAGTCGAACACCGCACCGCTGCTCATCGGTGAATGGGGCGGCATGCTCGACAACGGCCCCAACCAGAAGTGGATGACGGCGCTGCGCGACCTCATCGTGGAGAACAAGATCCACCAGACCTTCTGGTGCATCAACCCTAACTCCGGCGACACCGGCGGCCTTCTCAACAACGACTGGAAGACCTGGGACGAGGCCAAGTACTCCCTCCTGAAGCCGGCCCTGTGGCAGAGCGGCGGCAAGTTCGTCAGCCTCGACCACCAGGTCAAGCTCGGCGGAGCCGCCAGCACCACCGGGCTCAGCCTCGCCGACCTGTACGGCGGCGAGGGACCGGGCCAGGACACGCAGGCTCCGAGTGCGCCGTCGGGTGTGAAGGTGTCCGCGAAGACGTCGACCACTGTCGCTCTGAGCTGGACGGCTTCGTCGGACGACACCGCTGTGACGGGGTACGACATCTACCGTGGCGGTGTGAAGGCTGGCACCTCGGTCTCCGCCTCCTTCACCGATACCGGGCTGAGCGCGGGCACCACCTACACCTACACCGTCAAGGCCCGAGACGCCGCCGGCAACATCTCCGCAGGCTCCGCACCGCTCTCGGCGACCACCGAGACCGGCGGCGGATCGGACACCACCGCGCCCTCGGTACCGGGCGGGCTGAACACGACCGGCAAGACCACCTCCTCGGTCACGCTGTCCTGGACCGCCTCCAGCGACAACACCGGCGGCAGCGGAATCGCGGGCTACCAGGTCTTCCGAAATGGAGTGCAGGTCGCCACCCCGACCGGCACGACGTACACCGACACAGGCCTGAGCGCGGGCACCACCTACACCTACACGGTGAAGGCCCGTGACGTGGCCGGGAACATCTCGGCCGCTTCCGCACCCGTCTCGGCCACCACCGAGACCGGCAACCCCGGAGAGACCCCGCTCTCGCAGGGCAAGCGCGCCTGGGCCTCCTCCACGGAGAACGGCGGCTCAGGTCCTGAGCTCGCGGTCGACGGCAAGGGCGACACCCGCTGGAGCAGTGCCTTCCAGGACAACCAGTGGATCAACGTCGACCTCGGCTCCTCCAAGACCCTTTCCAAGGTGGTCCTGAAGTGGGAAGGGGCCTACGCCAAGGGCTTCAAGGTCCAGGTCTCCGACGACCCCGACTTCGGAACCTGGAAGGACCTCTACACCACCTCCAACGGCACCGGGGGCACCCAGACCCTCGACGTCAACGGCCAGGGCCGCTACGTCCGAATCCTCGGCCAGACCCGCGCCACCCCCTATGGAATCTCCCTCTACGAACTCCAGGTCTACGGCAAGTAGGGGACTGTGAGTAGTTGTTGTCTTTCCGATCTTGAGAGATGCGCGTCGAACGGGAGTCCCGATTGGGTGATCGTGGGGCGCTTGGTGCATACGGACAGGGCCTCCTGAACAGCTCGTTGGTGTCGAATCACCGAGCAGCAGGAGGCCCTGATGCAGCAGTCTTCCGTGCCGATGGCCGTACAGTCCAGCTCGGTCACCTGGGAGTGATGCCGATCCCGAATTTTCCTCAGAGCTACTCTTCGCCCCAGTTGGTTCACGGAGTGAACCAACTGGGGAACGTGGGGAGCGAGCGCGGGCGTGACGTGGCTACTCTTCGACGGGTGTCAGAGCTGTGGGGGATGATCGGGCCATGCTTCAAGCGAGAGACGAGCACGGTCGTCAGGTGAGGAATCCGGGGCCCACGGCCTTGAGTCGGATGGTGGCGAACCTCGGCCGGGGCAACGCCTTCGTGATCGTCGAGCGAGTCGACGATGAGGCGGCCGGTGATTGGTATGTGCAGGTGTGGCTGAGGGACGACAACACCTATCAGCTGGAGTTCCGTGACGGGACGGCGGCAGAGCACTACCAGACCCGGACGATCTCCCAGGAAAAGGTGATCGTCGCCCTGAGCGGCTGGGCCAACGGGCGCCCGGATTGGAAGGACGCCTTCATGTGGAACAACAACGGCGCCTCGTTCGGAAACGCCGGCTGACCCTGCCGCCGCCTGGGGCCGACAAGGTCAGTGACGTGCGGTCGCTCAGCTGCGGCGCATTGGGATGACGTCGGACTTGCTGCGGGGATGGTGGGCCGCGCGGCCTCGGGGGTGGCGAGAAGCGCGACGATGGTGACGGGTTTGTCGCAGTGCGGGCAGTTGCGGATAGCTGTGGGCGTCAGGGGTGTGGGTGCCGGCGACTGCCGCGTGACCACGTCGGTTTCCGCTGTGTTGATGGCTTCGTCGCGTTCACGGCGTCGTCGCCTGGCTGCTTCGGCTTTGCAGCGGGGGGTGCAGTAGGTATGGCGGGTTGCCTGGGGGTTGACCTGGAACTGGGTCCAGCAGATGGGGCAGGCCCGGAGTTCAACCAGCACGTCCGGTCACCCCTTTGCGGAGGTTGTCGGAGTGGGACTGGTGCGAGCGGAGGCGGTAGGACGGTCCGTCGATGCCGACTACGGCGGCTCGGTGAAGGAGCCGGTCGAGCATCGCGGCGGCGACGGTCGCGTCGCCGAAGGCGCCTGCCCAATCATCTGGGGCTGGCACATGTTCCTTTTCGAGGATCGCTGCCACCACCGGCCCGTATCTATCTCCCGCGGTCCTCGTTGGTCTTCACGGTGGCACTCGGATTCTCCAGGTGCTGCCTTGATCGGTCAGGTGCGAGGAAGGTGTGCCGGTGACATCCCAGTTGCGGGTGATCGAGGGTGGTGCCGTCCCGCTGGAGCCGGTGACCGCCGATCCGTGGGAGTTCCAGGCCGAGTGTGTCGAGGCGTTCGTCGCCTCGTGGCGGGCCCGCGGGTTCAGCCCGGTGACGGTCGAGAACGACATTGGCCTGCTGGAACGAACGCTCACTGCGCTGGGCCGACCTGCATGGGACGTCACCCCGGAGGACATCGACCGAGTCGTCGGCGACCTGGCCCTCGCCGGGCGGGCGGCATCGACCCGGCGCGAGTATGTGCAGATCTTCAAGGGCTTCCACCGGTTCCTGCAGGTCCGCAAGGCTGTTGAGATTGAAGCGGGGTTCGGTGTCCGTCTGGTCTGCCCGGTGGACGAGTTCAACTCCTCACGGCATGTCGGGGACGACTCTCCGGCCCAGCTGCCGCCACCGACCCCGGAACGAGTCGCGGAGTTCTTCGACTTCCTCAAGGCCCGGATCGCCACCGCTCGCAAGTACGGACCCGCCGCCAGGGACTATGCAATGTTCCGGACCCTCTATCACGCTGGCCTGCGCTCGGAAGAGGCCTCCCTGCTGGACCGTCCCGACGCCCACTTCTCGCGCGGCCCGTTCGGAAAACTCCACGTGCGATTCGGCAAAGGCGCCCGCACTTCCGGCCCCAGGCCGCGCTGGGTGCCCATGCTGGACGGCCTCGACCTCGTCCTCCACTGGTTCCTCGACGACGTGCGGGGCAAGTTCCCCAACTCACCGGCGCTGTTCGCGGACGAATCCGGCGGCAGCCTGCACCGCGGGACGATCCGCAACCGCCTGCGCTATCTCATGGAACTCGAAGGACGCCCGGCCACCGACAGGTTCAGCCCGCATGCCCTGCGGCGGGCCTGCGCGACCCACAACTACGAACGCGGCGTGGACCTCGTGGCGATCCAGCAGCTCCTCGGTCACTGGACGGTCAGCTCGACCATGAGATACGTCCGGCCGTCCGCGACGTTCATCGAGGACGCGTATCGCCGCGCGGTGACCACCACGCTGGGCGAACTCACCGCCGAGGAAGGCGGTCCCGCATGAAGATCCGATGGCGCCTGCGGATGGCCGCCGCCCAGCGTGAGGTCTGGACTGGCACCCAGCTGCAGCGCCTTCTGGCCGAACGCGCCGGCTTGCAGATGTCCTCCGCGTCGGTGTCCGCGCTGTTCACCAAAGAGCCCTCCCAGGTGAAGATGTCCACCCTGATCGCGTTGTGCACCGCGCTGGAATGCACTCCCAACGACCTGTTCGAGGTCGACACCACCCCCGTCGGGCGTCCTGCCGCCCCACCGCGGCCCGTCGCTGACCTGCCCAAGACGGCCTCCGCCCGCGGCCGTTCGATGCCGCCGCTCTGACCCGGGTGGCATCGTGGGCGTCAAACAGAGCGACTGCATCGGCTGCGGGGCCCCGGTCGGCTTCATCGACCGGCAGTACTGCTGTCGCTGCACGGCCCGGCAGAAGGAAGCAGCGGCCAGGGCCGCTTGCCCCCGCTGCGGCCAGCAGCGCGTCCTCCAGGCGGACACCGGCCGGTGCATCACCTGCTCACGCGTGTGCACTGCCTGCGGTCACCCGGTGAGAGACAAGACAGCAACGTCGTACCGGCTCTTCGGCAGCCCGGGATGCCTGCTGCGTATCGCGGTCGAGGACCTGCGTGCGTACGAGCGGCTGTGGATCGAGAAGCTGACCTCGCTGTCCGGCGTTACTGAGGTCAACTCGCAGATCATCATGAAGCGGATCAAGGAGCCTCACGGTCTGCCGGTGGACGGCTGAGCCTCCCTGATCCGCCTCGCAGGGAACCGCCATAGTGCTTCATCGTGCGCGCCCTCGGCGGCGAACTGCATCTGATCAACTTACCGGCGGGCGACCGCAGTCCGCATACCGCCCGGGCAGGTCCGGTCCGCACCAGCCCGAGCGGTGCAGTGGGCGAACTACCGCCTCGTGAGCGCGTCCCCGGTGTCCGCGCGCAGTCGGTCCCGGACCACCGAGATCGCCACGACCAGCGCCGCCACCAGTACGGAGAGGATCACCTGATCCCGTCCGGCGTCGTCGGTCAGCATGTAGACCAGGACGAACGAGATCATCGCGATCGTCGCCCACGTCAGGTACGGGAAGAGCCACATCCGTACGACGAGCTTGTCCGGCGACTCGCGCAGCAGGATGGCGCGCATCTTCAGCTGGGTGAAGCAGATGACCAGCCAGACGAGCAGGGCAACCGCACCTGAGGAGTTCAGCAGGAAGAGGAACACCGTGTCGGGCCACTGGTAGTTGAAGAACACCGCGACGAAGCCGAAGACGACCGACCCCAGAATGGCAGCCTGAGGCACGCCGCGGCTGTTCGTGCGGGCGAACGGCTTGGGCGCGTCGCCGCGCTCGCCGAGCGAGAAAGCCATACGGGAGGCGGTGTACAGGCCGGAGTTGAGGCAGGAGAGCACTGCGGTGAGGACGATGACGTTCATGATCTGGCCGGCGTGCGGGATGCCGATCGTCTCCAGCGCCGCTACGTACGAGCCGTTCTCCTTGATCGCAGGATCGTCCCACCGGAGCAGGGACACCACGACCAGGATCGAGCCGAGGTAGAAGACGCCGATCCGCCAGATCACGCTGTTGGTGGCCTTGGTGACAGCACGTCGCGGGTCCTCGGACTCGCCGGCGGCGAGGGTGACGATCTCGCTTCCCATGAAGGAGAAGACGACCATCAGGATGCCGGTGAGGATCGCTCCGGGCCCGTTGGGCAGGAACCCACCGTGGCCGGTCAGATTGGCCAGGCCCACGGCTTCGTGGCCGGAGCCGGGCAGTACGCCGAACACCGCGAGCCCGCCGATCACGATGAACGCGGCGATGGCGACGACCTTGATCCCGGCGAACCAGAACTCGAACTCGCCGTAGGAGCCGACCGAGACCAGGTTGGTCGCCGTGAGGACCACCATGACGATGAGGGCCCAGCCCCACTGCGGGACCGCCGGGATCCATCCCTCGAGGATCTTCCCGCCGGCGGTGGCCTCGACGGCCAGGACCACGACCCAGAAGAACCAGTACAGCCAGCCGATGGAGAAGCCGGCCCAGCGGCCGAGTGCCCGGTCGGCGTAGGCGGAGAAGGAGCCGGAGGTGGGGTGGGCCGCGGCCATCTCGCCGAGCATCCGCATGACAAAGACGACCATCGCGCCGACCAGGGCGTACGAGAGCAGGATGCCGGGTCCGGCGGCCGCGATGCCGGAGGCGGAACCGACGAACAGGCCCGCGCCGATCACACCGCCGATCGCGATCATCGACAGATGACGGTTCTTGAGCCCGGCCTGGAGGCCGTCCGCGGAAGGCGTCTGCCCGCTCTCACGGGGTGGCGAAGCCACGTCGGTGTTCGAGGGTTGCGCGCTCATGCTCAGTCCTTACAGGGGGGAACGGGGGACCGGCCTGTGGGTCGTCCACATGCCGAGCAGGGGTGGGACAACGGTGTGTACGACCACAGGGGGAGGCCGGAATGCCGATTCGCTGGAGCAGGGCTGCCTGTTCGCGGCCTGCTCGCCGTTGCCGGTGCCCACGGGTCGGGTGAGGACGGCCGCCCGGCGCATCGGGCTCGCGTACTTCGAGCCGCCGGGGGCGAGGACACGTGACCGTATGGAACGCCAGGGGTGACCCGGCGCGCGGAATCGGGGTACGCAGAAGGTAGGAGCGAACGCGACCGCGCCACCATGGACAGATGTCACGCGCGCCGGAGCCCGGTTCGTACAAATGCTCAAACGCGGTCGTAGGTGTGCAGCGGAGTCAGCCCGGGAGATGCGCGGCGGCGATCTCCGTGCGGGCGTCGCCTTCCTGCGGGTGATCGCAGCGGTCCGCCACGGGCCACGGTACGAAGGCCCCGTCCCCGCACTGCACCAGCAGCTGCTTGCCGTGTGCCACGACGCCCCGCGGTCGCAGCCCGCTCAGACTCGCGGTCGTATACGCGGCGGTCAGGCTGTTGAGATCGTGGACGTCACCGATCCGGAACAGGGAGCGGGTCTCGGCGATGGCCTCGTGCTCGCCCGCGCGCATGATCACACGCAACTCGGGCGCGACTGCCAGGGCCGTCACCGATACGGCGATGTTGTCCAGGTCGTCGGAGGCCACGGCGGCCAGCGCCTGCGCCTGCCGCAGACCGAGCGTGCTCAGCACGAACCGGTCGGTCGCATCGGCTACGACCACGGGCACACCAAGTGCCCTGGCCAGCCGCAGGTTCGGCGCCGCCGGATTCCGCTCGACCGCGATCACGCCGATGCCCAGAGCCTGCAGCTGGGTGCACAGACGCAGGCCGACCTGTCCGAGCCCGACGACCACCACATGCCCCGCCCGCGGCAGGGCCCGGGACCCTACGATGCCGACCGCGCGCGGTCCCAGCAGACGATCGACCATGCCCGCTGTGAAGACCGCGGTGAAGACAATGGTGACAAGCATCGCGACGGCGGAGAACGCCAGATAGCCGTCCGAGCCATGGGCGGCTGCCGGGCCGACGGCGGACACGGTGCGCGCCGCCTCGAACAGCGCCTGGACCGGCGGGCGGTGGAGGAAAGCCACGGCCCAGGCCCAGTCGGCCAGCAGCACCGTGAGCAGCCCGGCCAGACCCGTCAGCATGATCCGCGAACTGCCGTCGTGCGGTCGCAGCTGCCCGCGGATCCTGCCCAGCCTGGCCCGGCACCGCAGCGAGCGAGGCGGCTGCCACGGCTCCTCGTGCACGGCGTCGTCCTGCCAGCGGGCGCCTATGTGGCCCGCGGGTGTCCGGTTGAGGCTCAGCAGACCCGGCTGGAGGCAGGCGGCCAGGAGCACGGGTGCGGCGACATCGGCCGGCGAGGTGACCTGGCAGTTCGGGAGTACGCGCAGGAGTTGCTCGCCGACCGTCCGGTCGAAGACGGTCACGACCAGCTTGAGGCTGGGGCGGATGTGCTCGACGGCGAGCGCGTAACGCAACGACTCGACGTCGTCGTCGAGCAGCACCGCGACGCCCGCCACCTCCCGACGCAGCGCCCGGCGCAGATCCTCGTCCGTGGGACGGTCGAGGTGGCGCACGAGGTGCCCGGCCGACTGCAGCAGACCGCAGACTCTGCGCGCCATGTCGCTGCCGATGACCACGTAGTACTGCTGTGGCGCTGCGTTCTCGGGCATCGTGTATGCACTCCCTCGCCTCTCAGGTGGTGAGAACGCTAGAGGCGTGGTCCGCGCGTGTGCTCGTCCCTGTGTCTGAGATGGGGGAGCCATTGGCTGTACGACTGCACAAGGCCGAAGAGCCCACTTCGATCGCCTTGTGCATCCCCGAATCGCGTTGGTAGATCACTGCCCTCAGATGCAGAGGTCGGGCGGGAAGCCGGTCCAGCGAAGCTCTGCGGGAAGGTGCCCCGTGTCGTTGTAGAAGAGCACCGAAGCGGGCCGGCCGGGTGCGTATCGGATGACGGTCAGCGCGGCGTTTGCGTGGCTGAGGCCCATCCAGCGCCACTTCGGAGCGTCGAGGGCCGCTCGGACGAGCCAGCCAATGAGGAAGTTGTGGGTGACGATCAGTTCGTGGCGAGGCTCGTCACCGTCGACCGGTCCGGTGAACTGCGCGAGAGCTGCCTGAGCCAACTCCGGGCCCCGCTCGCGCTCTTCGGCCGGGAACTGGGACAGGCGGGCAAGCATGGCGTCGGCCGATTCCGAAGGCAGCTCTCCTCGCTGAGGCAGGTAGGGGATGTAGTCCCCGGCCGGTTCCGACACCTGCAAGGGAACGCCGTCGAGCTGGTCGCAGACCAGCTGGGCAGTCTGCTCCGCTCGTGGGAGCGGGCCGTGGTGGACAGCCTTGAGAGGGCTGCGCTGGAGCCGCTCCCCAAGCAGTACGGCTTGTCGGCGGCCGTTGTCCGTCAGCCTGCTCTCATCCGGTGAGGCCTCACCGTGCCGAGCGAGGTAGAGGTAGCGGGCAGCTGTTCCCGTCATGGGCGAGTCCTCCGTCAGCGTTCATGATCTTGCGTACGCTGGGACGGACGTTGACAAGCGCGGTGTGGTTCCGCCGCCGACGAACGCAGCACGCAGAGGCACCGCCCGTCCGACGGCACTGGCCTCCAGCCGGTCACGGGGCATCGAAAAGCGCGCTGACCGACTCGCCGTTGTGGACACGGTGCTCGCCGCGACCGTCGACCATGCCGTAGGCACCGGACGGGACTCCCACGCATGGCAGTTGGCCTGGGCGATCACCACCTTCCTTGCCCGGCACGGACGTTGGGCCGACGTCGCCGCCTTCCACACCACGGCCCTCGCCGCCGCGGTCCGCCTCGGGGACCCGGCCGCCCAGGCCGACGTTGACTGCTACGAGCGCGGCCTGAACCTCAACCGCGCGCTGGGCCACCGCTACAACGAGGCCGAGACCCCAGTCCACCTGAGCCAGACCCAAGGGCGACGGGATCTCTCGAACAGGCCAACAGGGCCCTGCACCAGGCCCTCGCCATCTACCTCGAAATCGACCCTCCCGAAGAGGACGTGGACCAGGTCCGCACACTGTTGCGCGAACTCGGGACACCACCGGGGCCGGCCGCGGCAGAGCCGGAACAGCTCTGACCGCGCGACGGGCCGACGAGAGATGGACGGCTCCGCACCAGACCGTGGGCGCAATGTCTACGGGTGAGACGGGAGTAAACGAAGAAGCCTGTTGTCGCTGGCCATTGATACGCACAGTTGATCGACGCTAGCTTTCTTCGTCACGTACCCCCGCCCCTGCGTACACGCTTCGGGCGGTCCCACTCATGATGTGGAGTACTTCATGGCTCAGCTGCGCTCCAGACGCCTGCGCGCCGCCCTCGCGGTGCCGGCCGGTCTGGCGCTGACCGCGTCGCTCGGCTTTCTGCCGGGCACCGCCCAGGCCGCCGTTCAGGACACCCCTGCCACGGCTGCCACGGAGGGTCCCAAGCTCTCGTACGTGGTCAACACCAGGGCGAACCTCGGCACCATCAAGGCCGTTGAGAAGGCCATAGCCGCGGCCGGCGGCACCATTGTCATCACCCACGAGAAGATCGGCGTCATCGTCGTCCACTCGACGAACCCCGACTTCGCCAAGCAGATGCGCACGGTCAAGGGCGTACAGAGCGCGGGTGCCACGCGTACCGCCGCACTCGCCCCTGCGAGCACCACCGAGATCGGCGCCCCGGAGTACGTGGACAGCGCCAAGGCGCAGGCCGGTACGGCCTCCACTGATGGTGCCGAGCCGCTCGAGGCCGACCAGTGGGACCTGCGCGCCATCGGCGCGGACAAGGCCGCCAAGATCAACCCGGGCAGCGGGAAGGTCACCGTCGCCGTGATCGACACCGGCGTCGACGACACCCACCCCGACCTCGCCGCGAACTTCTCCAAGAGCCAGTCCGCCAACTGTGTGGGCGGCGTCGCGGACACGAGCGAGGGCGCCTGGCGTCCGTACGACCCCGCGAACGACTACCACGGCACGCACGTCGCGGGTGAGATAGCCGCCGCCCGTAACGGCATCGGCGTCGCCGGTGTCGCCCCGGGCGTGAAGGTCGCCTCGATCAAGGTGAGCGACCCGACGACCAGCCTCTTCTTCCCGGAGAGCGTGGTCTGTGCGTTCGTCTTCGCCGCCGACCACGGTGTCGAGATAACCAACAACAGCTACTACATCGACCCGTGGCTCTACAACTGCATGGACGACCCGGACCAGAAGGCCATCGTCGACGCGGTCAACCGGGCCTCCCTGTATGCGCAGAGCAAGGGCACGCTGCACGTCGCGTCCGCGGGCAACTCCAACGACGACCTGGACTCCGACGCGATCGTCGACGACTCCAGCCCCGACGACACCACCCCGGTCCCGCGGACCATCGACCCGCACGAGTGCTTCGACATCCCGACCCAGCTGCCGGGTGTCGTCACGGTCTCCGCGACCGGCGTGCAGAACCTGAAGTCGTACTACTCCAGCTACGGAGTCGGCGTCGTTGATGTCGCGGCCCCGGGCGGCGACAAGTACCAGATTCCGGACACCCCGTCGAAGAACGGGCGGATCCTTGCAACCATGCCCAACAACGGGTACGCCTTCCTTCAGGGCACCTCGATGGCAAGCCCGCACGTGGCCGGTGTCGCGGCGCTTCTCAAGAGCACCCACCCGTGGGCCGGCCCGCTGGCCCTGCAGGCACTGCTCAAGGCCCAGGCGGACAACCCGGGTTGCCCGACGGGCCTGTACGACCCCGACGGCAACGGCATCGAAGACTCCACATGCAAGGGCTCCAAGCGGGTCAACGGCTTCTACGGTTACGGCATCGTCAACGCGCTCGACGCCGTCACACAGCACTGACCCACCGCGCGCCCTGGGGCCTGCCGCACCGGCAGGCCCCAGGCGTCGGCTCCAAGACGGCTGCTCCCTCGAAGCGGGCAATGGTTCTAGGTTCAGTCGCCAACGCCGATGATCACCATCCTTCCGGTGCTCACCGAGACACCACCGGCCCTGCTGTCTGACCTCAGCGTTACGATCACGGTTCGTCACCGAGGACTGGGAGGGGCCATGACCGAGAGTTCGGGCGTGGTGCACGATTTGGATGCCAACGGCGTCGTCGAGCTGAGATTTGAGCTGCGGCAGCCGGACTGGCAGGACGCGTTCCGCGGCCGGGCTCAGGTGCCGCAGGGAGCGAAGGCCCGGCTGCTCGGGCTCCTGGGCCCGCTGCTCCTCGTGGCGGCGGTGTTCATCCTCAGCGGCAACGGCCTGGTCGCAGGTGCCACGTTCTGCGGCCTGTTGCTGGGCCTGCCGCTCAGGCGAGGCATTGTGGCCGCTCGGCAGGCCAGGGCGGGCGCCCCGCTCGGGCCGTGGACAGCGACCGTCGCCGACTCCGGCGACGGGATACGGTTCGCGGGCACCGACATGGAAGTCCGCCGGGGCTGGGGCAGCCTCGGCGGCTACGTGGAGACGGCGGCAGGGTTCGTGCTGCTAGCCCCGGCCCCGCACAGCCTGGTGGTGCTCTACCTGCCGAAGCGGGCACTGTCCGCGCCAGTCGGAATCGACCGGCTGCGGGCGATACTCGATCGGCGCCTGCACCGGTACGGCCGCTACGCGGCGAGGCACTGAGCCCGTGAGGATGGAACCCGAAGGGCAAGCCGTCATCGCGGACGGCCCGCTCCCCGACTGGGACGCCGGCGAAGGGGAGATCGACAGGCGCGTGGCGCAGCTCCACGCGATCCTCCGTCCGACATGCTGCCCGGAGTCCGGGGTCAACCGAGCCAACAGACTGGAGTTTGAGCTGAACGGGGTTGCGAGGGACCGCCGCTGCCAGATAGAGCAGCTTGCCCATCGCGTCGATGCGCGTGAGCCAGCACCCGCAGCCGCTCACGAGGTCCGCGCCCGCGCGGTTCACGACGAAGGACCTGGAGGAGCAGACGCGGGGTGTGGAGTGCCGTAAGGACTCCGGCGTCGTGGATGAGATCCCGGGTGCGTACAAGCCGATCGAGAAGGTGATGGAGCAGCAGCGGGACCTGGTGCAGGTCGTGGCCAAGCTCAAGCAGGTCATCTGCGTCAAGGGCTGAGGGCGTCTACCGTCGAGGGGCCGTGGACTCCGCACATTGTGCGAGGTCTGCGGCCCCTCCTCGCTGAACCGACTGTCCGGCAGGGAGTTTTCGCGCGGGTACCGATATCAATTCGTCGAGTGCCGAGCGTGGCACCTCCATGAGGAAGAGGAAGACGCAGTCTGGCGCGCTGCAATCGCCCGGTTCTTCCTCAACATCACCCGGAACTATGACGCGTTCGGCTGTCTGCTCGGGATGCGCAACTGCGCCAACTTCCGACCGCTGGCCGCCGAGCGCGGCCGACCCGTCGATGCGTCGGAGACGGTCCGTACCGAGCTGGATGGTCTCGCCCAATGGCCCGGCCTGGCTTCTCCCCCGACGGCCCACGAGAGGTCCTAGTGCGCAGACGGCAGTGTCACGGGCCGCTGATCAGCGCGAACGGGCCCGTGCGGCTGTGCCTTGTGCCGTTCGTCGTGCCATCACGGCCGCTCACCGCGCTCACCGATCCGTCCGTCGCAACGGGCCGCCCGCTCGGCATGTCTGGAGTCCGGATGGGCACACGGCATGCCTCGGACGGCGTAGACAGGAAATGCAGGGACTGCCGCTACCAGCAGGAACCGTCGTCCACACGGGCGACAGCGGCTCCGACCTTGCAGGGCCGCGACACCAACAGAGGCGCGACGGACTTCTCCCGGTCCAGTGGCGCCCGAAGGGAAGCACCCGGTCATGATTACCACCGTCGCCCGCGCACCGGTATCGGGCCTGGCCGCCAGGGCTCCGAGTTCCAGTTGCGAGCCGTCCAACCCCCACCGCAACCGCGTCGACCTGGCCCTGGCCGCCGACCCGGCGCACATCGCCACCGCACGCCGGGAGGTCACCGCCCATCTGCGGTGCTGGAACCTGGGCCACTTGGCAGCGGACGCAGCCCTGATCACCTCCGAGCTGGTGACCAACGCGGTGCTCTACGGCCGTACCGAGACCGTCACGGTGCACCTGGCCAAGTGCGGCACGTTGGCGGAGCCGCAGCTGCTGATCGCCGTCACCGACCAGTCCCCTGCCGCCGTGCCCGCCCCCTGTTCCCCGGCAGCTGCGGAAGAACACGGCCGCGGCCTGCTCATCCTCCAGTGCGTGGCCAGCTGCTGGGGTGTCGTGGCCAAGCCTCGCGGCGGGAAACTCGTCTGGGCCACCCTCGCCGTCAAAACCCCTGATCACGGGCACGAAACCGAGCTGTCACCATCACCGTGCTGCGCCGGCTCGCAATGGGCACCGGCCCTTGCCTGACGCCCTTAGCTGCTGACGCCCGGAGCTGCCTGGCGTCCGTAGGCGACGGTGCACGGCCACTCAGCGCGGTCGGCGCGACGGGGCCAGTGACTCAGGGGCATGAAGCCGGGCCAGCGCACGTGCGGTTCCGGGAGGGATGCTGCGACGGGTCAGCCAAGATGTCCCGATCATCACCGCGAACGCCAGGGGCACGCTCCAGGCCGCCGGTCGGCTCAGCAACGTCCCGGTCCACCCTCCCGGCGGGTCTCCGGCGATGGTCACGACCACCGCGCCGATGGTCGTTCCCCCGCCGACCAGCAGGCCCGCCATCGCGCCCTGCGGGGTGAGTCGCCGCCACCAGATGCCCAGGAGCAGCAACGGGGAGAACGATGACGCGGCAACCGCGAACGCCAGCCCGACGACGTCCGCCGCTGCCCGGTGCACGACGACGAGAGACAGCACGCAGGGCACGATGGCCGCAGCCACGCCCGCGAGACGCAGGCGCAGCACGTCGCGGGCCTCGATCCGCCGCTCGGACCCGGCGCGGCGCGGCCTGCTCACCAGCCCGCGCCGCCGTATCACTCGTGCCCTGGCAGCCGACCACATGCGCTCCAGTTCCTGCCCGAGCACTCCAGCCACCGAGACGGTCAGTCCGCATGCCGTCGACAGGAACGCCGCGAACGCGCCCGCGGTCAGCAGCGTGCCCAGCAGTACTCCGCCCGTTCCGCCCACCAGCCGGTCGGGTAGCAGCAGTACGGCCGCATCGGTACGGCCGGTCATGAGCAGTTCGGGGGTGTACAGGCGGCTGAGCGCCCCGTACACCGGGGGTAGCATGTAGAACGCGGCGAGGAGCCACAGCACGGCCCACGTGGTGCGGCGGGCGGCCACTCCATCGGGGTTGGTGTAGAAGCGCACGATCACATGAGGCAGCCCCATGGTGCCCAGCAGGGTGGCGACGAGCAGCGAGTACGTCCCGTACACCGGGTGGTCGGTGCCCGACAGCGGGCGTGACCAGTCCCGGCCGTCGAGCGGGGGCTGCCCCTGCGGGTGCGGAACGTCGGCCCCGGCCGGGAACACCACGCGTGTGCCCTCGCCGATCCGGTGCTCGCCCGGCTCGAGGCGTACCCGTGTGCCGTCCACGCGATGCGCGTCGAGACTGCCGCTCACCGCGACGGTCACGGGCTCCTCGACCTGTACCCGCATGCTCTGCTGCACGGAGACGGTCGTCGCCTCGCGAAACCGCGGCGGGGTGTCGCCACCCGGCCAGGGCGCACCGTCCGCGCGCCAGGCCAACAGCAGGAAGATCACAGGCACGGCGAGTGCCGTCAACTTCAGCCAGTACTGGAACGCCTGGACGAAGGTGACGCTGCGCATTCCGCCGGAGGCAACCGTGACCATCACGACGGCGGTGACGACAACCGGCCCCACCCACAGGGGGGCCGCGGTCACGGTACGCAGCGTCAGGCCCGCGCCCTGCAGTTGCGGCAGCAGATACAGCCAGCCGGTGAACACCACCAGCAGGGCGGTCAGGCGGCGCACCCGGGTGGACTCGAGGCGCGCCTCGGCGAAGTCCGGCACGGTGTACGCCCCGGAGCGGCGCAGTGGGGCCGCGACGAACGCCAGGAGCACCAGGTACCCGGCGGTGTAGCCGACGCCGTACCACAGCATGTCGGCGCCGAAGGCCAGCACGAGCCCCGCGATACCCAGGAACGAGGCCGCGGAAAGGTACTCGCCGCCGATCGCGGAAGCGTTGCGCAGCGGCGAGACGGCACGCGAGGCGACGTAGAAGTCCGATGTGGCACGGCCCGGGCGCAGGCCGTAGACGCTGAACAGGGCGGTAGCGACGCACACCACGGCCACGGCTGCCACGGGCGGTGCGGTGCTCACGGGGTTCCAGCCTCCACGACGCGCTTTCGGCAGATGCCCCTCATGAGCGCTCGACAAGGTCCGTGAAGTCGTGCTCGTTCCGCCCGGCGTGGCGCAGGCAGACGAAGGCGAGTGTGAGGATCACCGGGTGCACGGCCACGCCGATGATCAGCCATGGGGCGGGAACTCCCGCCACAATCGCGTTCCGCAGGGCGGGCGCGGCCAGGAACAGGAAAGGCAGGCCGCCGAGCACGGCGACGAGGACCCCTACGACAGCGAGCCCGAGCCGGAGCTGGGCCCGCATGAGAGAGCGGAGATAGATGTCGCCGAGTGGTGTCTGCCGGCCGAGGTCGTCGGTGACCGGTTCGCGTCCGCCTGCCGGAAGCTGCCTGCCACCGAGGGCGGCCAGCGTCCGGGGGTGGGCCACGATGACGCGGCGGATGGGAGCACTGTCCGCACCCAGATCTCCGCGCGACTGTTCCGGGCCGTCGGTCACTTCGCACCTCGGCGGTCGGGGGAGGTGCGAGGAAGCGACGGGGCCGCGGTGGCGGGCACCGCGCCGGGGCGCTGCCCCTCGGACTGGCGGGTCCCGGCGTGCCGTACCAGAAGGTCCCGGACCTGACGGAAGTGGCGCCGACTGATCGGCAGCAGCTCATCCCCAATGCGCACACACGCCTGTCCGGCCCCCATACGCAGCTCCTGGACCTGGCGCAGGGCGACGAGATAGGTGCGATGGATGCGGACGAATCCGGCATCGCCCCAGCGCTCCTCCAAAGCGGCCAGGGATGTCCGCACCAGGTGGGTGGCCGAAAGGGTGTGCAGGCGCGCGTAGTCGCCGTGTGCCTCGGCGTAGAGGACCTCACTTCGCCGGACGAAGCGCGTCACCCCCGCCAACTCCACGCAGATGACCTCGTCAGGAGGGCCGGAAGCGGCCTGCGACGCTTCCTCGGGCGGGCTCGCGGTGGCCCGCTCCGCCGTGTCTCCTGCACCGTGCGACGCGGCGGCGACGCGGCGCACCGCCTCAGCCAGCCGCTCCGGATGCACCGGCTTGAGCACGTAGTCGGCGGCATGCAGCGAGAATGCGTCCACCGCGTAGTCGTCGTGCGCAGTCACGAACACCACCGCCGGCGGGCGGGCGAAACGGGAGACCACGCGGGCGAGGGCCACCCCGTCCAGGCCGGGCATGCCGATGTCGAGGAAGACGGCGTCGAGCGGTCGTCCCCCCTCCAGCGCCCGGTCGATGTCGAGAAGCGCCTGTGCGCCGTCAGTTGCGGTCCGCACCTCGCCCACGCGAGGGTCGCGGCGAAGCAAGTACGCCAACTCCTCCAGAGCCGGTACCTCGTCGTCCACCGCGAGAACGTGGAGCATATGGCCAGGCTAACGCTCCCCAACATGCGGTGGAGCCTTCCTCCCGCCCGACACGCACCGGATGTGCACGATCGCTGTCAGTCCTGACCGGGCCCGCTCTGGACCGCCTGCGGGTGAAACTTCGGCACCCGCACCCGCACCTTTGTTCCAGCACCGGGCGCGGTCTCCACGATCAACCCGTACGCGTCCCCATAGATCTGACGCAATCGCGCGTCGATGTTGCGCAGCCCGATCCCCGGCTCACGCCGAGGCTCGGAGCCGGGCGGCTCCGTCGCGGAGTCCCGCGTCTCGCCCTTCAGGGTCTCGGCCAACTGCTCGGGATCCATCCCCGTGCCGTCGTCCTCCACGCTGATCCACGCCTCGCTGCCGACGTCCTCCGCCGTGATCACCAGGTGACCGGTGCCAGCGCGGCGCTCCAGGCCGTGGCGGACCGCGTTCTCGACGAGGGGCTGCAGGCAAAGGAAGGGCACCACCACGGAGAGCACCTCGGGTGCCACGCGCAGTGAGACCTGAAGGCGGCCGCCGAACCGAGCGCGCTCCAGCAGCAGGTAACGGTCGATGCAGCGCAGTTCCTCGGCAAGGGAGGTGAAGTCACCGTGCTGGCGGAACGAGTACCGGGTGAACTCCGCGAACTCCACCAGCAGCTCCCTGGCCCGTGCCGGATCGGTTCGGACGAAGGAGGCGATGGCCGACAGCGAGTTGTAGATGAAGTGAGGCGAGATCTGGGCCCGCAGTGCGCGCACCTCCGCCTCCGCGACGGCCGCGCGCGAGCGGTCGAGCTCGGCCAGCTCCAGCTGGGTCGACACCCAGCGCGCGACTTCCGTGGTGGCTCGGACCAGGCCGGTGGAGGCATTGGTCGCGTATACCGCGAGCGCACCCTCCGGTCGGCCGGCCACGATCAGCGGCACGACCACGCCCTGCCGCAGCGGACAGTCGGCCCTGTTGCAGGGTGGATCGCCGGGGCCGATGACCTCGGTGCGTCCGGCGGCGAGGGCCCGCCCCGCGTGCTCGGGCACGGCTGCCCTGTGGTCGTGCCCCGGCTCCGGCGCGGACCCGTCCCAGGCCAGCACGGTGCCGGAGGCGTCCGTCATGGCCAGCGCGGGTACATCGAGCAGCGCCCGCAGATGCCGCCCGGCCCGTCGCGCGCTGTCCGCGTTCAGCGTGGCCCGCAGCGGGGGTGCCGCGAGCGAGGCGGTGTGCAGTGTCTCGTACGTCGCCTGCTCCTGGGCCGTGCCGAGGAACTGCCGCTTGCCGACGGTGCGCAGCATCAGGAGCCCGGCAGCAATGAAGAACACCAGCGCTGCTGCCAGAAGTGCAGCGGCCGCACCGGTCGAAAACCACGGCATGCTGGGACGCTACACCCGCATCAGGCGTGATACGCGGCCTTGACCGGGTGCGGGAGCCTACCTATGACCGCATGGCCCACGCGAAGACCTTCTACGTCTGCCTGCCCTGCCGGTCGTACGTACCCCAGCTGTAGATCGTGGTCATTTACTCGGAGGTAAGTATCGCCAGTAGCCTGCCCGCGTGGCTGAGACCTGGGACGAACAGCAGCTGATCGCAGATGGATTTGCGCATGTTTGTGTCGAGTTGGATTGGTACGACGGCCCCCGCGTCGGACTCGTCGACATCGATGGAGTGGCTCACTACTTCCAGTGTTACGACGTCGACATCACCCGAGCGCCTGACGAGTACTGTGTGTGGCCCGTGAGCGAGGCCCTGTTTGCGCTGGAGCGGCAACAGTGGCAGATCTTCGCTCGGTGGAACCAGCGATACGAAGCTGGGAGCGCTGGGATCCAGAGCCATCCCGGGCACGGAGGGATCGACGCCGGCGAGTAGACGCAGCCCAGATGCTCTCGGTTCTCGGAGATCCACGCGGCAGGGACCACCTCGCCGACTTCGCCGCAGGTCTCGGGCTTACGGGCCCCCTCCGTGTGGACGCAGCCCGCAGACTCGCGGTCCTGGGTGATCCACGAGGCCTGGACATCCTGGCCGAGCTCGCCTCGGGTCGAGCCAACCTGAGCACGGGCAAACTGGACAGGCGGCGCACGAAAACAGCACACATGATGGCTACGTACTTCTTTGATCACCCGCAGCGGCACAGCATGGCCGCTACCTACTACGGATCACAGGTGTGCGGCCTGCAGAGGGTGGAGGCAGCTGCGACCCTTGGCATGCTGGGTGACTCTCGCGCCGCTGCCTTGCTGAGCGCCCTCGTCACTGGTGCCGACATCGACCTCCTTGCCGAGCATCGCGTGATTGCTGCCGACTCCTGGTCAACCCCGACTCGCTGTGCATCGATGCGCTGGTGGACATCGCAACCGAATCGAGGCACTGGAGCAAAGCGCGGGTTGACGCAGCGAAACTCCTCCTCAGCCTCGACGATCCCCGCGCACTCGACATCGTGGAGAGCCTTGCGACTGACCCGGACGTGGACAAGGGCCAGCAGCGGAGAGCTGCCAAGCACCTGCGTCGCCACCGGCCGTGACTACGTCCGATTGGTACGCCCAGGCAAGCTGGCCCTCGCGTGCGCGCGGGAACAACTATGTCAGTGAAGAGCGGTACGAGGGGATGGATCTGCTGGTCACGCGTAAGGGGGCGATCAGTGCGGGGTCGGGTGAGTGGGGGATCATCCCGGGCTCGATGGGCACTGGCTCGTACATCGTCCGTGGTCTGGGTAACCCGAAGTCGTTCAACTCGGCTTCGCACGGGGCGGGTCGGAAGATGAGCCGGAATGCGGCGAAGCGGCGGTTCTCGACGAAGGATCTGGAGGAGCAGACGCGGGGTGTGGAGTGCCGTAAGGACTCCGGCGTCGTGGATGAGATCCCGGGTGCGACGCTGGGGGCTCTCGGCCGGGGCGGCCACGCGGCACTCAGCGCCTTCCTGGACGCACTGGCGCAGCACCGGCGGGCGGGCGGCCGCGCCGGGCTTTCGCTGGGCTGGGGTCCGTGGGACGCGGGGGACGGAGCGGAGCCGACGGGCGTAGAACCGCGCAGGGCGCGTCAGGCAGGCCTGGCCGAGCTGTCCTGGGCGGAGGGCCTGGACCTGTTCGACACAGCCTGCCGTCTCGACACGGCAGCCGTCGCGCCCGTGCGGTTCGACCTCGCGGTCCTCGACCCGGAGGAGGTCACCGGGGAGGGTTCCGCTCTGCTCCGCGGTCTGCTGCGGACGCCGACCCGGCGCTCCGCGGGGCAGCCGGGCAGTCCGTCGGGAGTTCTCAGCCTCCTCAAGCGACGTCTGGCGGGTCTGCCCGACCCCGAGCGGGACTCCCTGCTGATGGACCTCGTACGGGCGGACGTGGCGACCGTACTGGAGTACCCGTCGTCCGACGCGGTGGAGATGACACGGGCGTTCAGGGAGATCGGGCTCAACTCGCTGACTGCCTTCGCCCTGCGCAACCGGCTGCGGGAGACCACGGGGCTACGCCTCCCTGCGGCGCTCCTGTTCGAACAGGACACTCCTCAGCGGCTGGCATCGCACCTCAAGGAAGAGCTTCTGCGCCACCGGGCCGCAGTGGACCCGCAACACTAGCCTCGGGCTTTCGCGAGTGGGCCTGTCCGGGTCTTGATCAAATAAGTGGAGAGTGCTGCTGACCTGCAACGATGGGACTTGTCGAGGGTCCTGTCAGCTGCAAGGAAAGAAGCACTCTCCAGGTGAAGAAGCGTAGCGGGTCGTATCCACGTGTCCGTGTCGAGGGCGGCGGCGTTGGGGTGGTCTCGCAGGCTGGGGCGGTGCTGCTGGTCGAGACGGTCCGCAAGTCCGGCCTGGACACTGCGATATCGGCGGCACTCACGTCGTGGCGCAGGCCGCGGGCGGTGCACGATCCGGGCAAGATCCTGCTGGATATCGCGCTCGCGACGGCTCTGGGCGGGGACTGCCTGGCTGACGTCGGCATACTGCGGGCCGAACCCGACGTGTTCGGCCCGGTGGCCTCCGATCCGACGGTCTCCCGTCTGATCGACGCTCTCGCCGCGTCCGGACCGAAGGCCCTTGCGGCGATCCGGGGCGCACGTTCCCAAGTGCGGACACGGGTCTGGGAGATGGCCGGCGCGAACAGTCCGGCCGCCGACGAGCGTGATCGTGGACATCGACGGGGTGCTGGTCCTCGCGCACTCCGAGAAGCAGGACGCCACCGCGACCTGGAAGAAGACCTTCGGCCACCACCCGCTCGTCGCGTTCGTCGACCACGGCTCGGCCGGGTCCGGGGAGCCGGTGGCCGCCCTGCTGCGGCCCGGCAACGCAGGCTCCAACACCGCCGCCGACCACATCACCACCGCCCAACTCGCCCTGGCCCAACTGCCAAAGCACCTGCGGCGGGGACGGCGGACACTGATCCGCACCGACTCCGCCGACGGCACCCATGCCTTCCTCGACTGGCTCTCCAAGCCGGGCCGGTGGCTGTCGTATTCCGTCGGAATGACCATCACCGACACCATCCACCAGGCCGTGCTGAAGATCCCGAAGAAGGCATGGACGCCGGCCTACGACGCAGGCGGCACCGAGCGGCCCGGCGCCTGGGTCGCGGAGATCACCGACATGCCCGACCTGACCACCTGGCCGAAGGGAATGCGGCTGATCGTCCGCAAGGAACGCCCGCACCCCGGCGCCCAGCTGCGCTTCACCGACCTCGACGGACTGCGGCTGACCTGCTTCGCGACCAACACAACAGGCCGCCAGCTCGCCGATCTGGAACTGCGTCACCGACGGCGGGCCCGCTGCGAGGACCGCATCCGAAACGCCCGCGACACCGGCCTGCGCAACCTGCCCCTGCACGACACCGCCCAGAACCGGATCTGGCTGGAGATCGTCTCCCTCGCGCTCGACATCCTTGCCTGGCTGCCGATGCTCGCCCTGACCGGCAAGACCCGCCGTTGGGAGCCCAAGAAGCTCCGCCTGCGGCTGTTCTCCGCTGCCGCCCAGCTCGTGAACACCGGCCGCCGCCGCTGGCTCCGCTTCACCGCCCGATGGCCCTGGACCGACGAGATCACCCGGGCAATCGACCAGCTCAAGGCCTTGCCGAGCCCCGGCTGACCAGCCACGTCAACCGCCCCAACGATCCGCACCACCACACCGGGAAAGTGGAACCCGGCGCACACCCGACGCGACAACCGGGCCATCAGCCTGCCCCGCCCCAACAAAACGGCAGCCCACACGCACACAGCCCGCGTCAGAACACCGACGAGGACTCATGAACGATCGAGGCTAATGAGGAAGATCACGAAGAAATCACCGAGAAGCCAACCCGGACTTCCACCCCAAGGAAACATGCCCGGATAGAAAGATTGAGAACCGCGTCCGCTTTCGCTAGTGATGCCAGCGGAAACGGTGTTCTTCCGCTCGGCCGGTGCAGATTACGGCTATGGCGGCGACTTCAACGGACGCAGCTAATACGGCGCATCACCTGAGGCATCGGGCAACATAAGGGCCACCTCAGACGTTTTCTGGTGTCTGTTGCCTGAAGAATCCTGCTGCCCACTCGGCGTTCTCCACCAGGCTGGCAACATTCTCCGCCCAATCCCGTGCATCGGCTACGATGGCAAGCAGTTGATCAAAGGTTCGATACACCTGGCCAGCCACCAGACGCTCCTCCCAAACGGCCCCATCGCTCCAGTCAGTGGAATCGATCGCCACGATAAATCTTGTATCCCCAATGCCCTTCAGCGCAGCACGCACAGAGGCAACCCGTCCAAGTGGAAGCCATTGGAGGCCCGCCGCTTGCAGGCGTGGACGGTTATCCCGCTCAAGAGCCTGCCACTCGAATTCGACATGCTCGTGCCAGCGCCGCCAGACTTCCTCGCTCGCAGGAAAAATCGCACTTCGAAGCTCGTTGTCGCATTTGTCGAATTCTGTCACGACAGCATTAATGATGCTGCTCAAATCCGGCTCGCTCGCAAGATATCGCTCCTCCGCCCGCTCGACGACCCCCCTGCTCACAAGGCCAGCCTCAAAACTAAGGACCATGAACGGGTCTGGGTCTTCCACGAACTGGCACAGTTCGTCGCCAAGCCGCCTGCGCTGTGTCTTCAGGACCTGATGGGCTGCCATGGTGGTGGCCACAAGACGCTGCAGATGTTCGGAAGCGGATTGCTGGTGCTCCTCGCGGAGAGCGAGAGCCACAGCTTCCCCAAGGCCGTCTGCCGCGAGAGCAGCGCGTTGGCTCGCTGCCCGCTGCTCGGTGAGCTCGGTGCGGGCAACCGTCAACTGGTCAATAAACAAGAGCGCGAAAGGGACACCCAGCAATACACCGGCCAAACTCGACAGTACGTTCGTGGCGAAGGCGAAATCACCCCACCAGCCCGCAAGATCGCCTAGAACGCCCACCATGACCAGCAGCAGGCCCAACGGGAACATCGCTGCGCAGACCTTGCGGCTTGCCGACGGCATCTGCGACCACGACCTGCGCAAGTCCACCGATACCCCCATCGTTGTCACGCTCCCCAGCGTGCTCAGCCCGAACCTAGTACAGGACAGCCTTCGAATCTCAGGGAGCTGTCCCGTTCTCAGTCGAGGACTGGACACGCTGATAAGAATCCATGTGGACAGATCGATGAGAATCGCCCCCGCGGTCCACCTGACGTTTTCCACCGTCCGGCAGGCTAGGCCGATGTCCTCTGCGAGGTGCCTGGGTACGACAGCGGGATCGAAATCCAGCGCCATCGCCGCGTCCCGCTCCACCCAGGACTCGTAGCCCACCTGGGTCCGCGAGGTCGCCGCCCAGTACTCACCAGTGAAGTTCTTCTGCCCCTTGAACGAGCCGAACGACCGCACCGGCGACGCCAACTCGAAGGGCTCCCCCCCACCAGCACGCCAACGGCCCGGAACGCTCGACACCGTCGGCGTCGACGAACCCGACCTCGACGCCCGAGGCATACTCCCCGGCAGAGACCCTCAACGCCGAACCGTCCACCGACACCCCAGCCGCTATCTCCCCTTCATCGCGAGGGTGATGCACCCCAAGGACGCCCATGACAGAGAGCCGGTTTCCGTCACTCGAAAAGGTGACAACCCGTCTCAAACAGTCTGGTCGACGCAGGCCAGCAGGGACTTGACGCCGTCCCCCGCCGACGGGTGTCCCGTCCGCACGTTCCTGCACAAATCCCGGTCGACCCCGACGCCGAACTCGCGCTTCTGGCTAATCTGCGGGCATGACAGAGCACCCCGGGTTCGGCGCGATGCTGGCATGGCTGCTAGAGCACAGAGAGCTCGGCGCGCAGGAGTTGGCCGACCGCGCTGGGCTGAACGCAGACGAGGTCCGCGCAGTGATCGCAGGGGACACCCCCGGCGAGGAACTGCTCCGACGACTTGCGCCCGCACTAGGTTTCCACGCCGTCGATCTGTTCATCCTCGCGAGGCTGCCGGTCCCGGACGACATGGCGCCGTTGGACGCCACGGCCGCGATGTGGGTGAAGAGCACGGTGACGGATGCGGTGCGTCTCCCCGCAGCGGGACGCCGTGAGCTCCTGCAGCTGATCCGTTCACTGCCGCAGGAGATGCGGCGTTCCAGCTTCGCCCCGAAGCCGCTCATGCCCCTCGCCGGCGGTCCCGGCGCTTGGGTCATCCGCATGCTCCAGTACCGCAACCTGAACTGGACGGGAATGGCGATGACGCTTGCGGTCGTGACGCCCACATACCTGTCGGCAGCCACTTACGGTGTGATCGGCTCTGATCGCAAGGAGCTGACCCCGCGCTTGGTGACGGACTTCGCTGCCCTGCTGGCGATCGACGCCCGCGACCTGGCCGCGCTGACGGGCGTCATTCTGCGTGAGCCGCCACCGCCTCCGCCCCCGGCGGCCGTGGATGCCGCAGCACTGCTGTGGGAGGGGCGGCGTCTGTCCGCCGCCCAGGCACGACACGTCTCCGAGCTTGCACGCTCCATGCGTGGAGACTCCCGCGACCCGCACCCCATGGAACTGCCCGGATTCTGACACCTGCTGGCAGCCCTGGCGGACCAGATCATCTGAGACGCCGAGCGAATCGGACCAGACCATTTGAGACTGGGACCAGATCGACGGAGACGGGACACGTGCCATTTACCCCTAAAGCACTGAGCTAATTTCATTCCAGTATCTATCTCTTACTCCTTTTGAAGCATCGCCCGCAATCTCTCGCCCATGTCGCCGTGGACCTCTCGTGCCTGACTGGGCGCTCCTCACAGTCTGCTAGTTGACTCCGGAGCGGAGCGGAGGAGTTCAATCGAGCTGCTCCGCCGACGGAGTGACGTAGCGTCAAGTCCCGAGGCTCGAGCGAAGTGAGGCCTCCAGTCCGAGCGGAGCGAGGGCTGACACGTTTTCAATTCCCGCAGCGAAGCGGAGGGAATTGGGTTCAGCTTCGCTGAACCGGGTGAGCGACAGGCCGGCCCGCAAGCAGGCCGTTGGCATGAGCA